>JBAYQJ010000053.1:0-20887 GCA_041677245.1 Spongiibacteraceae bacterium
AAACACAAACACAGTAACAAGGTATTGGAAAATTTATTACTTATAAACCGGAGTATAATGCAAAGTTACTACGCCTAACTCCTCCCCTGAGGCCTCCAATGTTTGTTCAAAAGGCTGCTGTAATAAATGTAAAACCACTTTTTTATATTCGTGGCCACCCTGCTCTCGAGCAGCTTCCACATGTAGGGTGTACGTCCCGGCAGCAAGGTATTCACCAAAGTCATCACTACCATCCCAGGATAAATTATAGTTTCCTGGTTGGCGGGTTGGCCTGGAAATACCCATTAATAGGTTGGCATTACGCCGCCCTATTTTGCGCCACCAGCGCGTGTTTTCATGCGCCCAACGCTCATTCTCGCCGAGTAGCAATAAATTGCGCACTGGCTTGCCACTAGTATCAGTAATCCAAATAGCCACATAAGGCTTATTGTATTCACTGGTATTAATATTAGGGATGGAGTAATCAATATTGAGTTTGAAAGATACTGTACTAGAGGCATTACTACCGCGACTATAACTCGACCAGTTTTTAGAAGAGAGCTGCAGGCCCTGAGGCGATATAAGTAAAGCTTCAACATCCTCGAGCTGATTTACCCAATCAATGCCTGCGGTCATTTCCTGTGCGCTCAATGCTGTTGCCACTGCATCTGCAGTTGTCGCATCTTTGGCGATAACAAATGCCGCGGGCGCATCAAACATCGGCCATCCATCTTGCGGTGTAATAATATGGCTAAATCGCCGGTAATCTATTTCGAAATAACGACTGTTATGGCCACTAGCGGCAATCGCCCTATCATTAAGCGCAACTGTAGCCAAGCCCTTGCCGTTATCAGCGAGTTGATTTGGGTTTGCAATCGTCACCTGCCACTCAGGCTGTCGCACTTTATCTGCACGCCAGTAACGCCCATCGCCACCGATATCCACCTTAATCGCAACGGCATCAGGTAAGTGATTTCTTAAATATTTAAAGATTTGATCAATGATATAACCTTTGGCCAGGCCATCAGCATCAATTTGGATATTATCTTCAAGCCTCAACGGTCGCTGACCAACATCAATAGCAGCAACCCGGTGAATCTGTCTCGCTAAGTTTCGTATTGCCACCCGGTCGGGCACCACTTGTGATTCATCCGCCTGCTGCCATAAGGTTTTTAGCTTACCCAAGCTGCAGCTAAAAAAACCCGCAGACTGTTTAAACCAATGATTGCAATGATCAAGCACTGCCAGCAAATTCGCAGATGGCTGCGTCAGCTCAACCGCACTGTTCAAGCGACTTATTTCACTACCGGCACGATAAGTCGAAAGAATATTTTCCAGCTCAGCGATATAACTGACTGCAGAGGCCACTGACTCCCGTGATATTTGTGCATCAACTGGATTTACATAAAGACTGATATCCAGCGATGTCCCTAAAACGCCTTGCTGGTGAGTTTGAATAAGCAGGGGCTGTTGCGCCGATCCCTGAACTGCACCGCATACAAACACACCGCACAGGAATACCGACAAAGCACGCATAGTCTTACCTAAAAAATAATTAAAGAAAATAACCAATATAGATTAGTCATCAATCCACAGGGCCTTCCCTGCTTTACTGTCGCAAATCAGCAAACGCAAATGCGTGCTCAGGGTCGCTACCGCTGTGTAATGACACCCAAGTGCAGAGGGTACTTATCCCTGTACCTATTCCTAAGAACAGGCCCCATGAACTGACAACTAAAACCTGATATGGCAGCGTTTAAATAAACGACTACCTAAAACACCGCTAAATATAAGCCGTGCGTTAAAAACTAATACTCGCCCTATCCGCTCACCCTTTATCCTTCCCGGTATTTTTAACACCATGATGGACATCATCTTTTGGCTTGGGATCAGCTGCGGATACCACACCATCTTTATTACCATCGTAACGTGCGAAGCTTTTCATACCCGATATCTGATACTCTTCGAATGTCATCGCCTTATTTTCATTCTTATCCAATACGTCAAAACGAATTACTGCCTGTTTTAGTTGCTTTTTACGCATAGTTTCAATTTTCGAATCCAAGCGATTAACGTACTCTAGGACATACTCATCTTCACTTAACCAACCATCGCCATTGTCGTCAGTTTTATCAAAATCGCCACGACGGACAGCAGTAAATTCTTCCTTCGTAATAACACCGTCCTCATTGCTATCATATTTATCTAACATGCCTTTTAAGTTATGAGTTGTTGGCATGTAAATCACGCGCTGAGAGTTTTTTTTCTTTATCTTCTCGCGCTCTTGAGAGCTCAACCGCTGTTTAGATGCTTTAGTTTTGTCCTCATCAGGTTTATCTTCCGCTCCATTAACGCCATTGGGAGATTGCTCCCAAGTATTTTTAGGCGCTGCATCGGCATCATTGATAACATCATCTTTATTCGTGTCGTAACGATTAAAGCTGTACTCACCCGAGGCTTGATATTCCGTCCATTCAATCTGTTTGTTTTCATCTTTGTCTAATGAGTTAAAGCGTATATGAGTTTGCTTGATGTGCGCTTTGCGCTCACTCGCTATTTTCCTATCCAGGCGATTGGCGTACTCCTGCACATACTCGCTTTCATCAACATCGCCACTACGATCCTCATCAGTTAAATCAAAACTAGCTCGGCGCGCCGCCTGAAACTCAGCCGCTGTCACCTTCCCATCATTATTTTGGTCATATTTATCAATATAAATTTGCTGCGCATATTGATTATCAGCGGCCAGAACAGGTCCACTAGCGGCGGTAGCAAATGCCGCAACTATTAACAGGGGGAGTTTTTTCATCATAAATACCTTTTAAGTTTATTTATCTTTAAATAATTTACTGCACCACCTCTACCACCATCGAATAAGTGTAACTGTAGACAGGCACGCTTGAACCTTGAGGCGCATCGGTGCGATGACGGACACGTAATAAATACACGCCAGGCTGCTTGGGGATAAAACTCAGTTTGCCGTCTTTTTTACTAGAATCTGCCCTCACTGTGAACTGCGCCTTACCCATATCAAATTGATATTTAGCCAAGTAAACATCAACTTCAGCTTTATTTAACGGCTTGCCATTAAACAGTGCAGCAAATGCAAACTCATCACCGACAAATAATTCATTAGGATGAGTAATCGGCACCAGCTCCAAACCCTTACGCTCAGCATCCAAAGCTTTTTTATTGGGGGCACCTTTGCTAACGAAGGTATCGGAGCGAGTCAGCGTCTGAAAATGCTCAACCAGAATAGCGCCAGCGGGTAATTTATCCTTCGTATTCATTAAGGATTTACGCTTACCATCTTGCTCATACACGCGAAATATCCGACCAGTACGAAGGCCCGTACTAAAACGATAAGTACCATCTTGCTCCAGCTTATGCTCCAGTACTACCCGAGAAGCCAGCGCATACAAGCTATCGACCTTGGATTTTTTACCATCAGGATTAACGACATAAAACTCTGCATCACTAATGGCTATTTCGGGCACAAAAAACTTTTCAGCAAAGGCAGCATCCAGCGTCACTATACCGCCACGCAGCGGCTCAAAAGTTGCCGGTACGATGTATGGCGTATGCGCCATTACTACCGGCGGCGTAGCCACCCCCACCAATACCACACCGATGGCAACAATCCGCTTAACTGCTTTTAACATACCCACCCCAAACAAATTATTTATTAATGTGCGTGGCTCACCCCCACACTTGATAATCTAAATAATAACCATTATCATTAGCATTATCAACACATAAAGCTGTACTATTTTTTATTTTGATCAATCCAAATACAAACCAACCCAGTTGAAAGCCATGCCCACAGCCCAGCAAATCATAAAAAAACAACCGGCAAAGACCTTTTGCACGCCGCATCGGGCCATTAACAGCTTGCTGTTATTTCTGCTATCCACAGCCAGCATCAGCAGCGCGCAGCAATCACTCCCCGCCCAACTGGATCGCCTTTGCCTACAATGGCAACAAACAGAGCAACAACGCAGCCAGCTGGAATCCCAATGGCTAAAACGCCAGGCCATACTTGAACAACAGCTAGAGTTATTAGACATAGAACAAGCTGCGATGCATAAGACGTTAAACAACGACCAACAGCGCACCGGTGATGTCGAACAAAAAAGATCCGCGTTGTTACAACAACAAATTAATGCTGAGCAAAATCAACAAACACTCGAATCAAACCTTGCCAGTTACTTTAAAAATATTCTGGAGTTACAACATCGACTGCCTCCCCCGCTGCAACAGCAATGGCAAAATACTCTGGATAACGTCAATAACAATTTTGATGGCGGCAACCATACTAACGACAACAACCAGCAACTAGAGCAAGTGTTACAGCTGTTGGCACAACTGGAGAATTTTGAAAACCGCATTGCCCTGAACCAAACCATAATGACCATCGATAATACCGAGATACAGGTACAGCAATTTTATCTCGGTCTTTCGCAGGGCTGGTACATCGACAACAGCGGTCAGTACGCCGGTTACGGCATAAGCACAGCACAAGGCTGGCAGTGGCACAACAAGGACGGTATTGCCGGGCTAAATACAGACGAGCTACTAAAAGTCGTCGCAATATTAAACAACCAATCGATGGCCGATTTTGTTGAACTTCCGGTCGACTTGCGTGGCAGTTTGAGTGACGATTTATTACCCCCTGAGCAGCGGCATAAAAACCATTCACCAGCCGAAGTTGCACCATGAAACCTTATTGCCATCACCTCGGTCTCGCGCTCAGCTTGTCACTAAGCCTTTATAGCAACAGCTGTATTGCTAGTAATACTGCCAAGCAAATAGTTGACCAGAATATTGCGCAAGTCAGCGAATCGCTAAGACAGGATATCAAAACATCCCAGCAGGCGCTGGCAGCCAGCGAACAACGCATTGCTAAAGCAAGCGCTGAGCTTTATCGAAAATTGCATAAAAAGCAGGTATCAGTCACCAAATTGCGTGAGCAAGCTGTGTTAGCAAAACGAAAAATAGACGAGCAAACACTAGGGCTGCAAACCTTACAAAGCCGGCTTAAAAAATGGCAGGATCAACAACAATACCAACGTTATTTATTGATTGATTTCGCCGAAAAAGTCTCGGCTTCTGATCAGCAAAAAAATGCCATCAACAAAAATATCAGTGCTGGTCTAGCGCTAATAAAACAGACTATCGATACCAAAAAACAGCAGCTACAACCCACCTGGCAACAACATAAAATAGTTCTACCTGAGGGAGCGATCGAACCCGCAGAAATCATCACTATCGGTCCCGTGTCCTGGTTTTGGCAACACGAACAACAGCGCGGAGGTTTAGTCAACCGAGATAGCAACTCAACCACAGGCACCCCCCTATATACCGTCACACAACTGTTTAAAGCCAACAGTCTCAACGCTCTAGCCGAGTTATACCGCACACAACAAGGTAGCATTGTTTTTGACCCAACCATTGATCGCGCACAAAAAATTGCCGACCAACAAGAAACTATTTTTCAACATATTCAAAAAGGCGGATTGTGGGTCGCACCTATTTTACTGTTCGCTTTGGTTGCACTGATCATCGCCACGGGTAAGGCGCTACAATTATGGCGTCTACCCAAATTACAAACACTACTGATCGAGCGTATCCAGTCGATAACGAAAGGCGAAAACCCCACCACCGAATTACAACAACTACAAAAAAAATTGCAGGGATCCGAAGCCGAGTTACTAGCCATCGCACTCGACACATCAGTATCGCAACAACGCGACGAACGCTTGTTTGCCTGCTTACTGGAATCCCGTCACCGCTTGGAAAAATTGTTAGGCGCGATTGCCGTTACCGCCGCAGTTTCGCCACTACTGGGTTTACTAGGTACAGTTTCCGGCATGATAGAAACCTTCAAGATGATGACTATTTTTGGTACCGGCGACCCTAGCACAGTATCCGGTGGTATTTCCGAAGCCCTGATCACCACCGAAATGGGACTGGTCGTTGCCATCCCCGCCCTGCTTTTGCACGCACTACTGTCACGCCATATCCGCAATTACAACAGCCAATTGGAAACCACCGCCATCAAACTTGGCCCACTGCAATTACCGGAGAAGTAATAATGAATCTACTCCCATCACTCTTTAGCAATAGCATCGTCTGGCTTATTTTAGTCTGCGCTCTACCTTGTTATGCACTGCTGTTAGAGCTGATTTTTACCCGGCAAAAAAACACTAGCTGGAACGCCCGCAGCCATAGCTGGCTGGATTGCTTACAAACCACCATAACAGCACTACCGCTGCTGGGTTTGCTCGGCACAATTACTGGCTTACTCAAAACCTTCACACTGCTATCAGTTGCTGCAATGAATACGCAGACCTTAATCAGTGGCGGCATAGCCGATGCGTTATTCACCACAGAAGTCGGCTTATTAATAGCGATCCCCGGCTGGCTGATGATCGCCTGGCTACGTGGCCAGATGCAGCTATGGGAGCTGCAACAATGCGCACCAGCTTAGAGCAGCGGATACAACAGCAAAATCCTCATAGCATTGATTTATCACCACTGCTGGATGTGGTATTTATTCTGTTGATATTTTTTATTGTCACCACCGTATTTGTTAAAGAGACCGGCGTTAAAGTTGATAAGCCGCAAGCTTTATCGCAACAACAACTGGAGAGCAACGCCATTATCATTGCCATAACTACCAGCGGTGAAGTGATTTATGACAATACCAATATTGGCATTGCCGGTGTGCGCAGCACGATACAACAGTTAATTCGAGATAAACAAAAGCCGATTATTATTCAAGCGGATAAACGCGTAATGACCGAATTACTGGTAGAAGTTATCGATCAGGCCAAACTCGCAGGTGCAGAAAACGTGAACATTGCGACCAAAAACTCCTGATGGAAAATACAACCCGGATTAAATATTTACTGCAACCACGCTGGCTTTCACTCGGCGCCAGCGGTAGTTTAATTGCCTTATTAATGGCAGTCTTGCTCTACCTACAAAATCAAGACCTGATAAAACCCGACGGTTATACCGTGCGCGAAGTGAAATTAAGCGCTTTAGCGCCACCACCGCCACCGCCACCGTCCGTGCAAAAAACCACGAACAATACGGCGGCTAAAATTTCCATCACCACTAGTGGTAGCGGTGCAGCAATAGAGCTTGGCGAATTACATCTAAGTGACGAGCTAACGCTGACTGATATCACACCACCCCCGCTAGTGCCATTCGATAACAGTCAATTTTTAACCGACAGTTTGAATCTGGCGTGGAGCGATGTGTTCTCGCTGGATGATCTTGACGAGCGCCCCCGGCTACTCACCAAGCTCAACATTCGCTACCCAAAAGCTCTCAGCAACCGTGGCATTCATACCACCGAGGTGCAACTAGAAGTATTGATTGATAGCAACGGCCAAGCCAGCTTAAAACGCATTCTGCACAGCAGCCATACTGAGATAAATCCACTTATTGCCGACGTCATACAACGAACGCGCTTCACCCCCCCCAAAAAAGACGGTGTAGCAGTACGCGCCAGCTTCAACTGGCCATTGGAATTTAGTGATCACTGATTATGCGTAATAACATATTATCTAACCTTATTAACATCTCGATAGGCTTGATCCTGTGTTGCAACAGCACGCTATTAACGGCAGATGAATTTAAGCTGAGCATAGCACCGGCACCACTAGTATTGAGCAACACTCTTCATCCGCTATCTCAACGCGAGAGTCCGTTTTTACCCGAAGAGTTTGAGCTGCTACAAACACTCAAGCCATTGCTAACCAAACAACAATATTCACTAGCACTGCAATTACTACAAACACATCAGCAAAACTTTCCTGAACCAGCCCCCAGCCCCTCGCTGCTATTTATCCGCGCGCAGCTGGCGATACAACAAAAAAACTTTAACTTAGCCGAGCGTGACCTAAACACCGCCCTCGCCGAGTTACCCGATTTTGTCCGTGGCCACCAAGGCTTAGCCATGCTGTTTTTAGCACAGCAGCAATGGGATAAAGCCGAACAAGCACTCACAACCACCATCAGCTTAGGCGGCGGTACCGCTGAGTTATACGGTCAGCTAGCTTATTTACACTTACGCAAGCACAATAGTTGGGCTGCCAGCGCCGCCTATCAACAAGCACTGATGCTGAAACCTGACAATATCTACTATCAAGAAGGCTTATTATCTGCACTGCTGCAAAACAAACAATTTGCCAGTGCCAACAGCCTGCTGGAGCGTATACTTATAACCCAGCCAGATAAAACCTCACTATGGCTGCGCCGAGCTAACATCGCCCTAGACCGCAAAGACTATGTAACCGCTATCAGCAGCCTGGAGGCGGCAATACGGCTGGGCGATAGCAGCGCCGACAATATCCGCGTCGCAGTGCAGCTACATATCCAGCAGGGGAATTACCCGCGGGCCACGCAGCTATTAAGCAACAGCATCCGCAAAGGGGGCTGGCAAATGCAACAGATCAGCCCGGTGCTAAACTGGCTAGGTCGCGAACAGCAATGGCGCTATGTCGACGAGCTATTAAACACTCTGAAACCACAGCTGGCGTCTCTATCGGAGGATCAGCGTAGCTTGTTCTATTTACACAGCGGCCAGCTTGCCCGCACCAGGGGTAATCTAAATAAGGCTGAGCAAGCCTATAGCAAGGCTGTTAAAGCCAACCCTAATAATGGCGAAGCTTTAATCGCCCACGCGCAAGTACTGACCGAACAGAACAAAGCCACTCGCGCAGAGCTACTCTACACCCGCGCGCAGACCATCAACAGCGTCCGCGAACAGGCCCTGTTAGCGCAGGCGCAATTGTTTATTGACCGCGCCGATTACGCCTCTGCACTGGACTTGTTACGCACCGCCTATCAGGAATACCCCGACAACCGCGGACTGGAAAAAAATATAGAAACACTGGTTCATATCGTACAAAGCGCCGGTTAGCATATGAACCAGCCTGCACCCTACTCGATCAATCCTTGAATTCGACGCCAAATTAGCGATAATGGCGGGCAAAAATGCACAGTGAAAGTGCCTGGGTTCTTCCTGTCTAGACCTCTTTGCTTTTTAATATTGTCAGCACCTGCAACCCGCCGCCGTCAGGTCACCTAAAGATCAAGTCGGTATTGCAAGCGGGATCAGCCAGCTTATAGCTCAATACCAAAGCTCGCAGTAAATAGCGGTGTATTAATGTAGATTTTTATGGCTCAACCCTCAGCATATGCTGCCTCACAAGGTTCTCGGCTTATCCACTTTCTGCGCGAACAAGGCGTTGCGGATGTCGATATAACACATCGAAATTTTGCCGATAAACTAGGTCAGCTGATCGATCTATCTGAATCTATCAGCCTGTCAGAGGCACTGGGCAAGCTCAAGAAAACAACCGTTACCGAGCTAGACAACAGCAACAACAGCTGCGTAAAAAGCCAGTTTTTAGATACCCGTAAAACCCTGATTGAATTTATCATCAAGAGCTTCGTCACCCATACCGGTGCCCAGCCCTTTAATTTGCCACAGCTTAATCAACAAAGTCTGCAAGATCCGGCAGCAAGCTTTGAACTCTACCAGCGCTTCTATTCTTTGCACCAAAGCAATATGGACTTTCGGATTATCAAACTACGTGGGCATATTCGGCAAACTCTAAGCAACTATTCTCAGTCACTAGCACAGCTGGCTGCGCTCGACACCGCGCTGGGTAACACCTTGTCCAGCCACAGCCGCAAGTTGTTCGCCGCGATACCACGTCTATTAAAAAAACGGTTTCTCTACCTGTGTAAGGAGCAACTACAAACTGCTGCCGATGCAGGCGATAGCGACCTTTCAGCGTTGTGGACCCAGCCCGGCGGCTGGCTGGCTCAATACCATACCGAGATGCAGGGCTTACTATTAGCCGAACTGGAGGTCCGTTTACAGCCGGTACTCGGTTTGGTCGAAGCCTTTTTAGCCGAAGCATTAGATACCGAGGAAACATCAACATAATGACCAGATTACTTTCAATTACAGGTTTTTTATTGGGCGCCGCCGTGGTGCTGTGGATGGGTTCGGCCTTTGTAGGCTCTAATTTATTGGCTCTCAGCGTCACCGTGGTGATTGGCGCGGTTTATCTGGTTGGTTTTACTGAATTATTAGGCTACCAGCGGGCCAGCACCAGCCTGGCTAACGCACTGCAAAATCAAACCGAGAAGGTGACCGCACTGGACGACTGGCTGCAGCAACTCCCAGTATCATTGCGTAACAGTGTGCGCCTGCGTATTCAGGGTGAACATATCGGCCTGCCCGCGCCAATTTTAGCGCCTTATCTTATCGGTCTATTAGTGATGCTGGGCTTACTCGGCACCTTTGCCGGCATGGTCGACACCTTAAAGGGCGCAGTCATGGCGCTAGAGGGCACCACCGAGCTAGAAGCTATCCGTGCTGGCCTTGCAGCACCAATTAAAGGCTTGAGCATGGCCTTTGGCACCTCAGTTGCCGGCATCGCCGCCTCCGCCATGCTAGGCTTTATCTCGACCTTAAGCCGACGCGAACGGTTAATGGTTTCACGCCAGTTAGATGCAAAAACCGGCAGTGTTCTGCAAGATTTCTCCCTTGTTTACAACCGCGACCAGGCTTTTAAAGCAATGCAGCTACAAGCCAACGCACTACCTGACGTCGCGGAAAAGCTCACCGTACTCGCCACGCGACTGGAACGCATGAGTGACGAAGTAGGCGCACAACTCATCGCCAGACAGGATGAGCTCAATGGCTCAGTGCAAACAATTTTTACCGAACTCGCCAGCTCCGTAGATCAGTCACTGCAACAAAGCTTGTCCGCCAGTGCCAAGCTCTCCGGCGAGAGTATCCGGCCGGTTATTGAAACCATGATGCAGGGCATTGAGCAACAGGTACAAGCCAGCCAACAACAGCTAACCGAAACCTCACGGCAGCAATTAGCCAGTCTGAATGAAAGCTTCGTTACTACCTCAGAGCAGGTCAGCAACGCATGGCAGACCGGACTCAGCTCACAACAACAAACCAGCGAGGGACTCATCCAACAAATAGGCAGCTCACTACAGGGGCTGACCCAGCACTTTGAAACGACCACGACCCAGTTGCTGGAGTCTTTCGCTAAAGCCAGCAGCGATTGGGCACAGCAGCAAAAACATAGCGATCAGGCAAGGCTCGACCACTGGGCCGCCTCCTTCGATCAATCCAACGCGGTACTACAACAAACTGCCGGGGAACTTACCGCCGCCAATACCGCCAGTGCCAGCCAGTTACTGAGCGAAATCAGTACACTGCTGCAATCCTCTGAGCAGCTAGTCAATGCCCGCGTAGAAACCGAGACTAACTGGCTTAACAGCCATAATAGCCGCATGGAGCAAATGACCACCGCTTTAACAGCCGAACTCAGCGCCCTGCGTAATGATGAAGCTGCTCGCGGCAATGCTGCCATCGCCAGTATGGAAACCCTGCAAGCTACCGTCGCCAGCCACTTGGCTGAACTGGGTCAGGCACTGGAACAACCAATGACGCGGCTGATTGAAACGGCCTCAGAAACACCCCGCGCCGCCGCCGAAGTATTTGCACGTATGCGCGACGAAATCGCCCAGAATATCGAGCGGGACAACGGCCTGCTGGCAGACCGTCGCCGCATTATGGAAGACCTTAATACCTTGTCGGCCTCGTTGATCCAGACATCCAACGGTCAGCGTGACGCGATTGAAACCATGGTGCAGTCATCGACGGATATGCTGCACACGATCAGCAGCAACTTCAGCGAACACGTCGATTCAGAGGTGGTAAAACTGTCGACTATCGTCGATCACTTTGCCGGCAGCACAGCTGAAATGTCGAGTTTAAGTGAAGCCTTTGGCGTGGGCGTACAACTATTTAATGAATCCAATACCCAGCTAATCGATAACCTCCACAGCATTGAGCAAGCACTACAAAGCTCCACCGAGCGCAGCGACGAGCAGCTAAGTTACTACATCGCCCAAGCCCGCGAAATTATTGACCACAGCATGGTATCGCAGCAGGAAATTATCGAACAGTTACGCCACCTCAGTCACCCCCAGGCTGAGCTGCCATTTTTAGCCCCTGACTCGAAGGAGGCGCCAAGTCATGAAGCACCTGCCGCTACCTCTGTTTAGGATCTGCCATGTCTGAACTTGACCAAGGTTTTGCAGAAGAACCACCCATCTGGGCCATCTTTGGTGACTTAATGTCTGGATTGGTCGGTGTGTTTGTGTTGCTACTGGTGTGGGCACTGGGCTTTCAGCTGGAACTCTCACAGCAACTGGAACAAGAAATTGACAAGCGCGAAGTAGAAGAACAACGCCGACACGAGTTAGAGCAGGCGCTAGCCGACCCACTCGCCACTGGTCGCGTTACGCTACGCAATGGCCGCATCGGCATCAGCGGCAGTGTATTATTTGCGCTCAACTCTGCCGAGTTACAGCCCGAAGGGCGCGAGCTCTTACAAACACTGGTCACCCCTTTGCAAGTGTACCTGGACCAGCACGATCAACTCTTAATGATCAGTGGTTTTACCGATGATTTGCCGATTCAGCAAGGCAATAACCGCTTTGAGGATAACTGGGATTTATCTGCCCAGCGCGCACTCACTGTTACCCGTGCGCTGATAGAAACCGGGCTGCCGCCAACACTAGTGTTTGCCGCCGCTTTTGGTGCCCAGCAACCGGTCGCCGCCAATACCGATGACGAGAGTCGCTCACAAAACCGTCGCGTTGAACTGGCACCGGTACCTCGCGTATCGCAGGGACAGGCAGGGCAAGCTAACATTTCAAAAGCCAGTCCAGAAGAGGTTAAACCAACTGAGCCTAAACCTTTAGCGCCACAGCCCCCAGAGGTAACCCCCGCGCTACTTGAACCGCTTCAACTTTAGGGGTTTTATGGCAACTGACACTGAACTTGCAAACCTTCGAGCTGCAACCACACAGTTGCAGGCAAGCCGTGCCCAACTATTTGACCCGCTACGCTTTCGACTGATCGAATCGCTATTGCAGCGCGCCGAGCAGCAACGACAACCGGTTCAACAGATCATCATCACCAAAGCGGCCAAAGTCCTGCGCGACTACCAAGATACATTAGCTAAAGCGCAGTGCCGCGCCAATACAACCGCTGCCACGCTTAGCCAGCAGTTTCCCGCTGCAGCCGCATCAGCACAGCAATTGCTACACCAGTACAATTTTAATGGCTTACAACGACTGGCAAAGCAGCTCGCACGCAACGCACAACATCAGCAGCAAAATGCCCCCCTGCTAGCACTTACTCAACAACTGACAAAACAAGAATACGGGAGTAAATCTTCATCGGACGGTTATGAGTTTGAAGATTATCTGCGCCAACAGGAGCTTGATTTACAGCAATCGTTATTCGACAACAATAGTGACACAGCCTCTGCTGGCCCTGTTGCTCCAGCCTCACCTCCACTAACCGAGCTGAAATCGGCCCGCAAATTCCGTCAATCGCAAGTTAAACAACGCGCCCACAATGTCGTTAGCAACGCGATTAAAGAGCGCCCAGAAGAGCCCGGCCCACTCAACCCTCATATGCTGGCTATTCGCGCCCTGACGAATATGCGCGATTTATCACCGCAATATCTGAATCGCTTCGTCGCTTATATTGATACCTTATTCTGGATCGAGCAAGCAGACCATAAAACCCAGCTATCAACAAAAACACCGGCGAAAAAACCAGCATCAAAACGGCGCACTAACCCCCCCTCTTCCTAACCGAGACTTAGGCACCACAAAACCATCACCCGGACTGAAAATATCCTACTCAGCCAGGTCTCTGCTATGCTTTAAAAAATCGGTGATGAGACGCATACAAATCCATAAGACGCCCGATCTTTACTCGGTCCCGCAGCTAGCTATATTCTTATCGGTTTTAATAACAACGGTAATAATGCAATGCCAAAGACGATAAAGGCCAAGGCATAAAAATTATCAAGATAAGCGATAAACAAAGCTTGGCGATTTATCTCTATATCTAGCATCTGCAAAATACCCGTGGCATAGGATGGCCCCATACTCTCTGCGACAGCGACAATATCGCTATTTGATAAGGAATCAATAGTGATATTGGCAGTGAGGTCAGAGTGGCTGACCTGACTATTGCGCGCCAACATAGTAATAATGGCAGAAATACCAAAACTCCCTCCCAAGTTACGCATTAAATTCAGCAAACTGGAGCCGTCAGGCCGGTGCTCCACCGCCAGCGTTGAAAACGCCGCTAAATTCATCGGCATAAACACCAGCCCCATGCCCAGCCCTTGAATAAACCCAGAGGTAATAATCAGCCAGCTATCCATCTGTAATGTCCAGCGCGACATCTGGTACATAGCAACACTGGTAATGATATAACCAACGACGATCAGGTAACGAATATCCACCTTAGTGACTAATCTTCCCGCCACGAACATTGCCAACAAAACACCAAAACCCCGCGGCATCATTAATACCCCCGTATCAAAAGCACTGTAACCAAAAACAGTCTGGTACATAGTGGGTAATATCGATGCGATAGAAACATTGGCAACTCCCAGCACAAACATAAAGCTTAAGGTACTGACAAATGCTACATTTTTTATTAGCTCCCGAGGAAACAACGGACGCTTAGTCGCAACGGTATGAACGAAAAAAACCCACAGCGCTGCAAGCACGATCAGCAGCTCAATAATAATCTCCCAGGATTCCAGCCAATCCTTGTGCTGACCACGATCTAGCAGCAATTGCAGCGACACCAACCCTACAGCCAGTATACAAAAACCAAACTGGTCAAGCTTACGCGGTACAATCGGTCGTGACGGCAGTAACCAGATTAGAATAACCAACGTGGGAATACCGATAGGCAGGTTGATATAAAAAACCCAGCGCCAACTGAAAGCATCGGTCAATATCCCACCCACAAGCGGGCCCATTATCGGCGCAATCATGATAACCATGCCCCACAACGACATGACTCTTGGCTGCTCACGAGTAGTGGTTATATCAAACAAAATAGTCTGGGTCATCGAACCAATAAAAGCAGCCGAAATCCCCTGTAAACCTCGAAATATCACCATTTGAACTAGCGATGTAGCCGCCCCACAGAGCATTGACGCCAGTAAAAAACCGGCCACGGCCCAAATAAAGACCGGTCGTGAACCAAAGCGATCTGACACCCAGCCAACAATCGGCATAACCATCACACCGGCAATAATAAAACTGGTCAGAATCCAGGTAATACTTTCCGATGAGGCACCAAGCCCTGCACGCATATGCGGCAAAGCCACATTAGCGATGGTCATATCCATCACTTGAATAATAGAGACACCTATTATCGCCAGCAGCAGCAAACCACGATGCTTTGTCTCCAGTGGTGGTTTGTCTTCCCGCACAGTATTATTTTGCAACTTCTTATTGCTTGGTATTGATTCGGACATAAGCCGAAAGCCCCGCAATCAAAGGGCGGGAAGGCTTGTCATCAATAGCGATGCGTACCGGCACCCGTTGCGTTACTTTCACCCAATTAGCAGTGGCATTTTGTGCGGGTAATATTGAAAATTCAGACCCCGTACCAGCGCCTATACTCTCAACGTGACCGGTGAGGGATAAATCCGGGTAACTATCAATAGTGATATCCACAGTTTGCCCGATACGCATTTTTTCAAGCTCGGTTTCTTTAAAATTCGCCTCTACCCAGCTGACATCATTATTGACTAAGCTCAGTGCAGATAAGCCCTCCATCATCACCTGTCCCAGCTGTAACCTGTCAGCCTGAGTCACGACACCGCTGACCGGGGCACGCACCTCAGTCCGCGATAAATTAAGCAGGGCCTGATCCAGCCTAACCTGTGCACTGAGTACATCAGGATTAACACCATCCACAGCCCCACCCGTCGATAATGCCGCCTTTGCTTCTGCCGCTTCTGCCTTTGCCATCGACAACTTCGAGCGCGCCAATGACAAATCATGCTCTGCAGCCTGTAAAACCACCTGAGTACCTACCCGAGTCCTCTCTAACTCCAACTGACGCTTGTACTCACGTTCATAATAATCAACATCTTGCTCTGCCGCTTCAATCTCAACGCCAGCGGTTATAAAAGCGGTTTCTAACTTCTCTAATCGAGCTCGTGCAGTCGCTATTACCGCTTTAGCCTCCGCAACAGCCAGCGCATAGGGCTCTGAATCGACACGAAACAACAAATCACCCGCCTCCACCCTTTGATTTTCCCGCACGCCAACCTCAACAATACGACCACCCACTTCGGCACTTACCGATACTTTATCCTGCTGAACATAAGCATTATCTGTTGAAACATATTGGGAGGTAGAGAGGTAATAAGCGACGCCACCTACAGCCAGTATGACCGGTACGGACAGCATCAACACGTAATGATTCAAGGATCGTGACAAGGTTATTCTCCGACAATTAATACTATTTGGACTGTAATTGGCTGGCTGTATCAGGGATTGGTGTTGACGTTAAGTCAGTGGCAGCTTGAGCGGCTGCCTCGTCAGGTCGGCAGGATAAATTTTGTCGAATTTTGTCTAAACTACTACGTAGAGCTTCCCGTTCTTGCGCAGATATTCCTTCCAGTGCCGCATCCATAACTTCTGCACCCAAAGGCCAAACCTGCTGACGCACCTCCTGTGCTTTGGCCGTTAAAAATAAGCGCCAGGCGCGCCGGTCGGCTGGGTCACGCTGGCGCTCAACTAAACCGGCGTCCTGTAAGCGGTCAATCATCCGACAAAGGGTTATCGGCTCTACTTCCAATAGCTCGGCCAAGCCCCCTTGATTAATACCCTCATGACGGTGCAACACCGAAATCACCAGCCATTGCGGGCGAGTTAAACCTATATTTTTGGCTTTAGCATTAAACGAGCGACGCAGCAGACGGGAGATATCCGCCATCATTGATCCAATATTGTCTTCCATAATGGCTAATTTCAAACCCGCCCAGTAATAACTACACACTTAATAACTATACATTTAATAACTATACATTTAATAGCCATGCTTATAATATCTGTGTAATTCTAGTGTGGCGATTGTTAAAAATCAATGCTAGCGCAAGCGTTATTCAGGATAGATAGCCATAAAGGGGGATTATAAATGCTAGCACGGGCTAAAAACTTGTCACGATATGGCTAGAAAACCAGACCAAAAGTTAAAATGCTCGACCTAGCAACGCTCAATATCCTACAATCATCAGCTCTATTAATAATATAAATGGGTAATGGATAAAACCATGAAAGATCAAATCACAGACAAGGACGAAGCCTGTCCATTTGAGTTTAATTTTGATGCCGATACTTTCAAAGCGGGCGATATTGTTAGCTACCGTATTCCCGACCGTTTTGATGACATGCCTTTTGTTGGCCACTTGATCTCAGTGGCGGAGGATCACGTGATGCTGGCGCACTATGACCCTGTTACACCGCAAAAAACCATCCGTGGAACCCGCGAAAGCCGCCCTGTAGTCAGCTCTGCTGATGCATTATCTTAAGCCTCGATTAACCAATCTGCATACACTCACCAATGAAGAAGCCCAAGACTATGAAACCTAGCGCAGACACTCCAACTATTATTATCACCGGCGGCTTTGGCACCCTTGGTCGCGCGGCCGCACAACAAGCCGTACACAAAGGCTATAACATCGCACTGATTGATCGCGCCCCAGCTCCAACTCTTGATTCGCTGGAATTGCCCGCATCAACACTATTACTCGGTGACGTTGACTTGACCGACAAAGATAGCGCCAACGCCGCTATTGCCAAAGTTAACGAAAGCTTTGGGCGTATCGATAGTTTATTTAATATTGCCGGCGGTTTTCGCTGGGAAACCTTTAATGATAATGAACTCGATAGCTGGGATTTTCTTTTCAGCCTGAACGTAAAAACAGCTATTACTGCCTCTAAAGCGGTATTGCCATTTATGCTAGAACAAAAGAGTGGCAGCATTGTTTGCGTAAGTGCAGGCGCGGCAGTGAAATCTGACCTAGGCCTTGGTGCTTATGCGGCATCAAAAGCCGGGGTATCACGGTTTGTTGAATCGCTCTCTCAAGAAATTAAAGATCAGGGGATTCGAATCAATGCGGTAATGCCTAGCATTATTGACACCGCGCCCAACCGTGCTGATATGCCAGATGCCGACTTTTCTGCCTGGGTATCACCGGCGGCACTGGCCAAAGTTATGTTGTTTTTAGCTTCAAGCGATGCCGAAGCTGTAACCGGCGCCAACATTCCGGTAGTGAACCGCTGTTAAGCTGTCACTAAGATGCTTCGCGGCATTCGCGAAGCATCTTGCTTACTCTACAACGGGCAACGAAAAATAGAATGTACAGCCTCCCTCTACGTTACGCCTAAAACCGATCTCTCCACCCTGACCCTGTACTATCGACTGACATACCGATAAACCAATCCCCATACCATTAGCTTTAGTGGTATAAAAGGGATAAAACAATTGTTCATCTTCACCCTTAGCAACACCCACACCACGATCAACCACTTCGACGTAAACACTATTTGCTTTCACTTCGGTTCGAACCACCACATCTTGCTGGCGATTATCACTCGCAGCGACCGCCTCCATCGCGTTGCGAATCAAATTCAACGCTACCTGCTGAACCTGCACTAAATCCGCACTCACTGAAGGTATATCAACCTGCGGCTCAAAATTGATACCCACATTATTAATCCTTGAATCCACCTCCGCCAGCGCTATAACGCCTCTGATCATGACATTCATATCAATATCAGCAACACCGGGGCTGGGTTTTTTAACATAGCTGCGCATATTCTGAATAACCGCAGAGGCACGCTCAGACTGAGCATTTAACTTATCGAGCAGACCAATCAGTTTGTCTTTATTGAACTCAGGTAATTCAAGCATTCTGCGCGCTACCCGAGAATAATTAGCTATCGCCGTCAAAGGTTGATTTACTTCGTGAGCGATGCCTGCAGCCATTTCCCCGGTGGTACTCAACCGCTCCATATGCGCAATATTTTGCCGCTGCGACTCGATCTCTTCGCGAGCCAGCCGTAACGCTTCTTCACTATCGACCCACACACTAATATCACGAAATACAACAACCGCCCCCCCCTCAGCCCTGGGGGTAGAGGTGATGGCAACCGGCACTAAATGGCCATCTCGACAGCGCATCAACTCCATATCACTGTGTACAGGTTGCCCCAGTCGATAACTCGGGTACGGAAATATTTGATACTCAGGAACACACTCATCTTCATCAACATCAAACAAACGCAGCGAAGTTAATTGCTCACCCAAACTATCGGCCTCAGTCCAGCCGCATATCCTGGTTGCAGCAGGATTCAGCATGGTAATACGCCCATCGCAATTCAAGCCGACAATCCCTTCTCTCACCGCATTGAGGATTTGCAAATTTTCCGACTCAAGCTCGACGTTACGACGGGCTAGCTGACGCTCCAATCGATGCACTTTGATATGGTTACGAACCCTGGCAACAACCTCATCAGCCTGAAAAGGCTTGGAGATATAATCAACACCGCCAACCGCAAAACCTTTCACTTTTGCAGCACTATCTCCCAGCGCCGATAAAAATATCACTGCAATAGCCGCCGTAGCAGGATTCTTCTTGAGAAGTTCACAGACTTGATAGCCGTCCATACCCGGCATCATAATGTCCAATAAAATAAGTGACGGATTCACCCTTGTGGCAATATCGATAGCTGAGGGACCATCTTTAGCAATCAATAATTTATAACCACTGCCCTGTAAGGTTTTATATAAAATTTGTAAATTGATCGGATTATCATCGACCAACAATACATACTCCAAACTATTGCCCTGCGGTAACTCCGCTAATTCTGTCATGCTGTCTTATCACCTCTATCCTTTTTGGTTTGTATAATTACCCTTATCGATGCAGCAACATTAATTGAACACCACCCAGCTATCTAATGCGCTGATCCAATTTTATGATCCAATAAGGCCGTACCTCCCCCCTATTAAAATCAATCAAGTCATAGTAGATTAGCCTTACTCCAGCCGATATAAGTATAAATACTAGCGCATGTGTTTACCCACAGATTGATATATCCTATACCTACACATTCTCACGCAACAAATTTGAGGCCCAACCATGGAAAGCCCCACCCACGTTTATATTATTGAGGATGACGATGCGGTACGCGACTCCCTGCAGATGATGCTAGAGTCCATCGGTAGAGATGTTCAAGCCTTCGCTAGTGCGGATGGCTTTCTAGCCGCTTACCACCAAGATATGGCCGGCTGTATCGTACTGGATATCCGCATGCCCGGCATGAACGGCATGGAACTACAGCGTAAGCTCAACGAAAGAAACTCCATCCTCCCAATTATTTTTGTTACCGGTCACGGTGACGTACCAATGGCAGTTGAGGCTATGCAACAAGGCGCGATTGATTTTGTACAAAAGCCTTACCGCGAACAACTGCTGCTCGATAAAATCAGCACCGCCATCAAGCAGGATGAAGAAAACAGAAAAACCCTACAGCAGCGGCAAGTTATTCTCGAAAGCATGAAAAACCTCACCCCTAGAGAGAGCGATGTCATGAAACTTATGGTAGAGGGCAAAGCCAATAAGGTCATCGCCATTGACTTGGATATCAGCCAACGTACTGTAGAAATCCACCGCGCCCGCGTGATGGAAAAACTACACGCCAACTCACTCGCTCACCTAGTGCGGATGTACTTAACCGTAGAGGGCGAACTCAATAGAGCTGAGCCTTAACATGCTAGGCTTAGTCAGCACAAATGTGACCTGTCCTTACTGCGGCGAATACTTTGAGGCTTTAATCGATAGTAGCGAAGGTGACAGCGAATACACTGAAGACTGCTATGTCTGCTGCCGGCCGATTAAGTTTTACTGCCGAGTCAGTGACACCGATCAACTCACCGTCACCACCA
>JBAYQJ010000054.1:0-20885 GCA_041677245.1 Spongiibacteraceae bacterium
CAACATTAAGGAGTGGGAGTAACGTACATCCGAGTTTCGCCGCGCTGTAATAGGGCGATTTGGCTAGAACAAACAGAACAACGATGCCGCCGGGCAAGGACTATCTTATGTATTGTATTCAATGTGAACAGACCCTCCGCTCCAGCGTTCGCGCTGATGGTTGTCGCGTACGCGGCATGTGCGGTAAAAGTGCCACAACTGCAGAGTTACAGGATGTGCTAACTTATTTGGTAGAAGGCATTGCCATGTATGGCTCTCTCGCTGCGCAGCTGGGCGCTTACTCCAAGCGTGTTAACCGCTTCGTCAATCACGCCCTGTTTACCACCCTGACCAATGTTAACTTTGATGCAACTCGCTTTGATGAGCTGGTAACAGAAGCCGTATCTGTCCGCGCCGAAGCCAAGGCCTTGTACGAAACTGCCTGTACCGAATCCGGTAAACCCATAAAGCAACTAGAGGGTGCCGCAGCCTGGAATCCGGGAACAAACCGTAATGAATGGCTGGCCCAAAAAGAAACAGCCAATCTGGAAAGTGACCGCGCCAGTGTTGGTGATGATGTCATAGGTTTACGCGTATTAATTTTATATGGTTTGAAAGGTTGTGCCGCCTACGCCCACCATGCTTACGAGCTGGGTAAAGAAAGCAACGCGGTGTACGCAGGGATGATGGGTTATCTCAATTTTCTGGCCACTCGTCCAACCGATCTCAATGCCTTGCTGGAAGCCGCAATGGGCGTAGGACAGTTAAACTTTACCGTAATGGAAATGCTGGATGCAGCCGGAACCGAGCGCTTTGGACACCCCGAGCCAACCCGTGTGCGCACGACTCCGATCAAAGGCAAGTGTATTTTGGTCAGTGGTCACGACATGGTGGATTTAGAAGCCATCCTCCAACAAACCGAGAACAAAGGTATTAATGTATACACCCACGGCGAATTACTGCCTGCCACTGCCTATCCCGAGCTAAAAAAATACCCACACCTGGCAGGTAACTACGGCACCGCCTGGCAGAACCAGAAACAAGAGTTTGCCAGTTTCCCCGGCGCAGTGGTAATGACATCCAATTGCCTGATGGATCCTTTTGAAAACGATTATTCCCAACGTATTTTTACCAGCGGCCCAGTCGGTTGGCAGGGTGTAACCCACATTAAAAACAGAGACTTTTCACCCGTCATTGCGGCGGCATTGGCACAACCCGGTTTTGATATTGACCACATCGAAAACTTTATTACCAACGGCTTTGCCCGCAACACCGTAATGAGTGTGGCCGATAAAGTCATTGAGGGAGTTAAGCAAGGTGCGATTAAACACTTCTTTGTAATTGGTGGTTGCGATGGCGCTAACGCTGGCCGCAACTACTACACCGAATTTGCAGAAAACACCCCGCAGGACACCGTAATCTTGACCTTGGGCTGTGGCAAGTTCCGCTTTAATAATCAGGAGTTCGGCGATATTAACGGCATCCCTCGCCTATTGGATCTTGGCCAGTGTAACGACACCTATTCCGCACTGAAAATTGCCCTGGCACTGGCAGAGGCTTTTGAGTGTGGCGTGAATGATCTTCCTCTTTCACTGATTATTTCTTGGTTTGAACAAAAAGCCGCGGCTGTATTACTAACCCTGTTATCTCTGGGGATCACTAATATCCACCTGGGCCCAACCCTGCCAGCTTTCCTCACACCCAATTTATTGAATATATTGGTGGACAAGTTTCAGCTTAAAGCCGTTGGTGATGCCAAACAAGACCTGAATACTATCCTAAAGAAAGCCTCGTAATTGTAACCGCCACATAGACAAGGCGTTGCCGACACTAGCTCAGTTTTTGGCTTAGAGGCAACGCCTGTCATTATCTAAAAAAACCACCTTTCTATTTCTAGACTGGTGGTTTTTATAATTCTCCCTAATTCAGTTCAACGTAGCTAAATAGGCTCTCCAGTCTTTTAGACGAGTGATGTCTTGTGCGCCCTCGATACCGTAAGGTTCACAAATAAATCCAGCGACCTGACTACCGTCAGCGAGTAGAACTTTGCCAATGCCTAGCGGTGCAGGTATACCGGCGACAAAACTACCGAAGTTTTCAGTAGGCATTGACCAGACTTCCACGTCAATGGCTTCACCGCTTATCCCCTCTTCTCTTCCAGATTCAAGGATTAAACCCGGACGAAATGGTGGGCCACCTGCCAAGGCATACATGCGATAAACAGGCGCTGTGGTAGTTTTGGTTTTTAGGGTTGCGCCACGCTCTGTTAATTGCCAGTTTAGAGGCTGGCCCTCTAAATGCGCGCCACACACCATCACATCTATGCTTTGATTATTGCCCACTGGTGTTATGTTGCTTGGTTTTGCCATCACCTTCAATGCACCTTTTTTAAGCGGTAAGGCTTGTTGAATACGGTTAGCAATAGACATCAACATACGGTCGCTAAAGGTCGGCCCAACGAGCGTGATACCAAAGGGCATGTCGGCGTCTGTCATCACTGTGGGTACAGCGATGGCAGCAAGGTCAATCAAGTTCATGAAGTTAGTATAGTAACCCAATTCACTGTTGTATTTGATTGGCTCCTCCAACATTTCAGCCACGGTAAAATGACGGCCTGCGGTTGGTGTGAGCAGGCAATCGACTTCGGCCATTTGCGCCAAGCAAATTTGTTTTAAGTCATTAATACGATATTGCGATTTAAACAAAGCGGTGGCTGGTGGTTTGCCACCAGGAGCGATAATGTCACGCACTACAGGGAAAATCGCCTCTGGGTTATCATCTATTAAAGGCTGTGTTGCCACATAACGCTCCGACACCCAAGGGCCTTCATAAAGTAACTGTGCGATTTTATCGAACGGGGCGTAGTCTATTTGTTGAAATACAAAGCCCTGGGCTTTTAATAATTCAAGCGTTTCCAGATAAGCTTTTTCATAAGTTTCATCACCAAAGAACTTTAATTGATGAGTAGGAATCACACCGACTTTTAATGCGCCAGTACGCAGACCATAATGACGAGCCTGGTTATCAAATGGATTGGGGCGACTGTAACCGTCTGCCGCATCAAAACCTTCTGCTGCTGCCAAAGCGATATTGGCATCGTCCGTGTTGTAAGCAAAAATCGTCATGCAATCCAAACTGCGACACGCTGGCACCATACCCGTAGCCGACAACAAACCAATACTTGGTTTCACACCCACGAGGTTATTGAAACACGCTGGAATACGCCCCGAACCTGCCGTGTCTGTGCCTAAGCTAAAACTCGCTAAACCCAGAGCAACCGAAACTGCCGAGCCAGAACTTGAACCACCACTAATGAAATCGTAATTGAACGAATTATGGCAGGCACCCATAGGTGAACGAGTACCATTTAAGCCGGTGGCAAACTGATCCAGATTGGTTTTTCCGACGGGAATCGCTCCTGCATCGATCAACTGCTGCACCACTTTGGCGGATTTTGTTGGTGTAAAAGCAAACTCTACACAACCCGCTGTAGTCGGAATACCTTCTAGGTCAATGTTGTCTTTAATGGCAAACGGAATACCCCATAAAGGGTGCGATGCCAGATCTTTGTCTTTTAACTTGTTCAACCAAAATGCTTGCTCCATTTCGGTTAACAGATGAATCCAAATATTGTACTCTTTATAATCGGCTGCACGTTCACGGATGCCTGCCATTACACTTTCTGGTGTGACAGTACCTGCTTTATAGGCGTTACGCAGTGCAGTAAACCCCATATCCAATTCGTTTTCTGTTTCTAATTGCATATTCATATTTTTTACTCCCTAGGCGTTTAATTCTTTCAAGCGCTCTTCTAAAACAACAAGCGCTTGACCCGCATTAACACGACTGCCGTCTTTTAATAACAAATCCGCCACCATCCCCGCAGATGGTGCATAGATAGGAATTTCCATCTTCATGGATTCCAAAATCACCAATAGCTGCCCTGCTTGCACTTGTTCACCTTCGCTCACTTGGGTTTGCCAAACACTGCCAGACACTGGGCTATCGACGACCACAGCGTCTTCGCTCCAGGTTACATCCGAGGCAACCGACTCCGCCTCCTCCATGTCAAAATGGAATTGCCCATTGGCGTGCCAGCTTGCTAATTCTGCTTCAAAAGCTTTATTACGGACTTGTTTGAACTCGTCTATGCTACCTCTATTTGCATCGATAAAGGCCTGATATTCCGCGAGGGAAAAGGTACTTTCTTCGATACGAATCGGATAGTTATCATGAGGGAAATCCTCACGAATTTGATCCAGCTCTTCGTGGCTCACTTGGTAAAAGCGAATCTGATCAAAAAAACGTAATAACCAAGGCTTGGTAAAGGCGCTGGTTTGACGGTAACGATTCCACATTTGCAAAGTTCGACCGACAAACTGATAACCACCTGGACCCTCCATGCCGTACACACAAAGGTAAGAACCACCAATGCCCACGGAGTTTTCTGCGGTCCAAGTTCGCGCAGGGTTGTATTTAGTAGTAACAAGACGATGGCGCGGGTCAACCGGCGTTGCCACGGGCGCACCCAAGTAGACATCCCCCAAGCCCATTACTAAATAGCTCGCGTTGAACAGAATGTCTTTCACATCGTCAATGCTGTCTAAACCGTTAATACGCCGAATAAACTCCAGGTTACTCGGGCACCAAGGCGCATTAGAACGCACCGATTGAGCGTATTTATCGATGGCTTCTTGGCAGGCTCTGTCATCCCAGGAAAGCGGTAAATACACTGTTCGAGACGGTACAGTCAGCTCATCAAGCTGGGTGCTTAATGCTTGCTCGGCGGATTCCAAATGATTCAACAAGTCGGTGTAGCTCAACCGTTGGCTGTCGTAGTGGATTTGCAGAGAACGAATACCCGGTGTGAGTTCGCGCATGCCGGCTAACGGATTTTTCTCTAGCCATTGCATTAATGCGTGGGCACGAAAACGCAGACGAATATCGAGTATTTGCTCACCGTATTCCACCAGCAAGAAGTGATCGCCAGCCGCGCGATAAACAATTTGATCACCAAACCGATCCGCCGATAAAGTTTTCAGGATCGGCGTTCCTTCTAAATGAGGCGCGTTACAAGGTGTAATCTCTCGCTCAAAGGCTACCAACTCTTGCAAGCCATTGTTCTGAGCCGCTTCTAACGCGACTGCGTCTTCCAGAGTGACAGGCACAAAGCGGATTTTATCGCCTGCGCGAACTTGCCCAAGTTTCCACAGGTCCGCTGTAATAACCGTAGCAGGACAAACAAAACCACCAAGCGATGGGCCATCTGGTCCCAGAATCACTGGCATGTCACCCGTGAAATCCACACTACCAAAAGCGTAAGCATTGTCGTGAATGTTAGACGGATGCAAACCTGCTTCGCCGCCGTCGTTTCTCGCCCACGTTGGTTTCGGGCCGATCAAGCGAACGCCTGTACGGCTAGAGTTATAATGAACTTCCCATGCGGTACTAAAAAATATTTCTATGTCTTGTGGTGTAAAAAAAACAGGCGAGCCATGAGGGCCATAAATAACACGCAATTCATACTGATTACCAAGCACAGGCACCAATTCATTTGGCAATGTAACCGATGTGTTTTCTAGGCCAGCAAGAAAGCTATGCAACACATCCCCCGTTTGAATAGCACGACCATTGTGCCCGCCAAATTGGCCTAGGGTGAAAGTCGATTTAGAGCCCAAATAATCTGGACAATCAAAGCCACCTGCCACCGCTAAATAGCTTCGTGCACCTTGCTCTTTGATTCGTCCAAGAGTCAAGATTTCTCCCGCCTTGATTGTAACGACTTGATTTTGCTCAACCGCTTGTTCATTTATTTTGGCATCAATCACAGCACCACAAATCACCACGCGAGTATCAAAACTAAATTTCAGGCTGGGCCCTTGAAGCGTTATCTCCATCGCGGCAGCCGCATCTGCATTGTTAAGCAAACGATTCGCTAAGCGGAAATGATAGTTATCAAACGGGCCAGATGGAGGAACACCTACATTCCAATGATGCTGACGACCAGGGAAATCTTGCAGCGTGGTTTGTGTGCCGCCACTTAACACATCAATCCGCTGTGGCTGATAAATAAACTCATTAAGATAACGTGTACTGACTTCGCCACGTAATAACACCGGATCTATTACTAAATTTTTCAGGTAATCAAGATTGGTTTCTGTGCCGTATAATACACATTCATCAAGCGTAGTTTTTAGTTTGCTGAACGCCGCTTCACGGTTATCCTGATGAACAATTACTTTGGCTATCATAGGATCAAAATATGACGACACTTGAATTCCGGTTTCTACCCAATGGTCGATACGAACGCCTGCGCCAACTTTTTCAGGGAAAAAAACCTGACTTAATAAACCAGGGCAAGGTTGAAAATCTTTATAAGGATCTTCCGCATAAATACGCACTTGCACTGCGTGACCCTTGGCTTTTAGATTCTGACGCTTGTCATCTAGGCCAAGGTCTTCCCCGGCTGCAAGACGAATCATCCACTCCACTAAATCCACGCCGTATACTTCCTCAGTAACACCATGCTCAACCTGCAAACGCGTATTGACTTCTAAGAAGTAAAATTTTTCCGTGTCCATGTCATAAATGAACTCCACCGTTCCTGCGTTACGATAGTGAATGCTCGACAACAGAGACTCCGCAGTTTGATGCAACTGTTTACGTACTTCATCGGTCAAGTTTGGTGCCGGACATTCCTCGACGACTTTTTGGTTACGACGCTGGCTAGAGCAATCCCGTTCGCCTAAGGCTAACGCCTTGCCTTTACCATCAGCGAAAATCTGTACTTCGATATGCCGTGCTCGGCGGATAAATTTTTCCAGAAACACCCCATCGTCGGAAAAATTATTAGCCCCTAAACGACGCACAGATTCAAAACTATCACGCAGGCTATTTTCGTCATGGCACAAATGCATGCCGATACCACCACCGCCTGCTGTGCTTTTTAGCATCACCGGGTAGCCGATTTGCTTGGCGGTTTGGCAGGCTTCGTCTAATGAGGTGAGTAACTCGGAGCCAGACAGCAAGGGCACATTAGCTTGCTGTGCCAATTCTCGCGCTCGGTGTTTTAAACCAAATTCAATCATCTGTTCTGCGGTTGGACCAATGAAAGCGACCCCCTCTTCTTCGCAACGACGCACAAAGGTGGCGTTTTCACTTAAAAACCCATAACCCGGGTGAATCGCATCCGCGCCGGTTTGCTTAGCAATAGTTAGGATTTTATCCATATCAAGATAGGTTTCGCTGGCGCTGCCTTCCCCTAATGAAAAAGCTTCATCGGCGTGCTTTACATGTAAACTTTTAGCATCGGACTCGGCATAAACAACCACCGATCCAATGTTCATCTTATTAAGTGTACGAATAATACGTGTAGCAATAGCACCACGGTTGGCGATCAGTACTTTTTTAAACATGGCTCAACCTTCGCCGGGTCGTCCCGGTTTAATAATACGTCAGTGGTCGTCCACTGAGTTAACTTGAATGATTTAAACGGTTACTCAGTTATTAATTCCACACCAACAACGCCACAGGTGTTGGGTTGTAACCATTACATGGATTATTTAATTGCGGGCAATTTGAAATAAGAATAATGATGTCCATTTTTGCGATCATTTCGACATATTTTCCCGGTGCAGAAATACCATCTTCGAAGGTTAATCCACCGGCCTCCGTTACCGGAACATTCATAAAAAAATTTATGTTATGACTTATATCTCGCTTCGATAAACCGTACTCAGGGTTTTCAGCAACGGCAAGCATCCAACTGTCTCGGCAAGCATGCATACAGCGTTTTTCTAAATCATAACGCACGGTATTACTTTCCGTTGCACAAGCACCTCCCAAGGTGTCATGCCGACCACAGGTGTCGGCAACTATGTCGATCATCACATTATTTTCGTTAGAGCGAAGCTTAGTACCTGCAGTTAAATAAACGTTGCCTTGCTCACGTATAGTATCGGCAGCACTGTAACGTTCTGCTGGATCATTAGCGTTATAAAACAATGTATCGGCGGCTTGATTGCCTTCTAAATCGACAATACGAAACGTACTACCGGCATCGATTTTAGCAATGAAATAATCTCCTGAATCAATGTTGAAGGCTTGTGTTGCGGATGCGGCATTTAACAGACTTTCTTTAATCATGACTTAAGCCTCTTTCGCAAAATAATAAAGATCATTATTGGCAAAACCGCGTTCGTTTTCTGAGCGAGATAATTTACAAAAATCATCCTCTGCAACTGGTGCTGATTTTTCTAACACTATGGAAATAGGTTTTTTAGGATAGGTTTTTGCTGTACTTAATGGATGCGGGCAGGTATGCAGTATGACTAAGGTGTCCATTTCAAAGCGCAACGTCACACTGGAACCAGCACAACTATTGCCTTCAACTAAGGACATGCTACCTTCAGCATCGGTACCAATACGACTAAAAAAATTTAAGTTCGCAGTGATATCCGCTTTCGTCAAACCGTATTTTGCCATTTCCACTAACATGGCGTCGTGACCGTTTTGCATCCATCCATTGCGATCTCTTTGATAGTCTCGCTTACCCCACTTGGCTTCGATATGAGATGCATGACTGTTACCACTCACTGTTTCATGCCAGCCAACGCTGTCTTCAACAATAGAAGCAAAAATTCTCCCCATATCCGAATACAAACAATGACCTTTCGTGAGCTTAAAAGTGTGCTGACCTTTTAAGGTATCTGGTGCGTTGTAACGCTCTAACAGGTTTTCTGGGTTGTAAAACACCATGCCGACATTGGCATCACCATATAAGTCGGTCAGGGTGATCTGTGTACCCCGGCGTACACGTAACGACCAATGGCTCGCGGCTGGAATAATAGTTTCGTATCTATTCATTATTTATTCTCCAATGGAACTGACACAGCATCGATACTGATTGCTGGAATAGGTCGAATGCGATTATCTATTTCTTTATAAAGTGGCGTAGAGGTTTGGCCCACCATTAAGTCATAAGTAATAGATGCGCCATAGGCATTCGGTGCATGGGGATCGTGACGAACCTTATCGAATACCCAAAGACGAGAGCCAAGATAAAAACCTTCTTTTAAATCATGGGTGACCATAAAAACAGTGAGTTTATGTTTACGCCATAGATCTAATACTAAAGCGTGCATATCAGCACGAATACCCGGATCAAGAGCTCCAAAAGGTTCGTCCAGTAATAATATTCTCGGTTTACAAATTAATGCTTGTGCAATAGCAAGGCGTTGTTGCATGCCGCCAGACAATTCGTGCGGGTAACGACCTAGCGCATGACTTAAGCCAACTTGCTCTAACATTTCGGTCGCTTCGTCTTTGGCTATCCTTCTTTCTTTACCGAACAAATAACCTGAGATAGAAGGTTTTTGAAAACCTTTTGCGGCTATCACGTTTTCCAACACCGTCATATGTGGAAATACAGAATATTGCTGAAAAACAATACCCCGATCCGAACCCGGCTCATCAGGAATAGGTTTTCCGTCTAACAGCAATTCGCCATCGGTAGCACTTTCGATGCCTAATATCATTTTCAAGAAGGTACTTTTACCGCAACCAGAAGCGCCGACTAGCGTTATAAACTCGCCCTCTTCCACGTTAACGCTCACCCGTTCTAAAATCACATCATTACCGTAGCGTTTGCCAAGATTTTTCGCTTGAATTATGGTCGCTTGTTTTTCAGTCATCATGAGCTCACCTCATAGTTCCAAGGGAAGAGTCGCTGATTTAATTTACTCAGCAAGTAATCCACCAGGAAAGCTAGCAAGGTAATCCACGCCACATAAGGCAGGATTACATCCATAGACAAATAACGACGCACCAAGAAGATTCTATAACCCAGACCATCTGTCGAAGCGATGGCTTCTGCGGCGATTAAAAACAACCAACCAGAACCTAACGACAAGCGAACCGCGTCGATCAGTTTTGGCATAATCTGCGGCAATATCACTCGAATCAAAATTTGGCTGGTACTGGCACCTAAGGTTTGTGCCTTGACCAATTGCTCAGAGGGAATTTCTTGCGTTCGCCCCTGAATATCTCGCGCAATAAACGGCGTAATGCCAATGGCGATTAAAGCAATTTTCGAGACTTCACCCAGTCCAACCACGATAAACAAAATGGGCAATAAAGCCAAAGGAGGCACCAGCGAAACAACCGTTAGCAGGGGCGAAAAAGACGCAGAAACAAAAGGCAAAGATCCTGTTAGAACCCCAACTAGCAAACCAATACAAGCAGCAATCAAAACACCCGCACCCAACCTTGTTAGGCTGCTTAGGGTATCTTGCCAAAACAAGTAATCGCCGGTGCGTTTGCTCGGCTCAAACGCCATGCGCATCATCGATTCACCCATGTGGCTAAAGGATGGCAGCAGCTTATCACTTGGGTTAATCGCCAGACGTGCATCTGACCCAATCATATAAACCAGGATCAACAGGGCAAAAGGCAACAAGCCGAGCAATATAGTATTCGTTCGATTGGGCTTAGCATTTATAAATTTTTTCATACTTACACTCCATGTTGGCGGCCTCCATTCTTACTCTTTTTATAAAATGATTGAGAAAGAAGAAAATCCGCCATTTATGTGGATGACATTACAGTACGCCGTCAGCCGCCATTTGCATGTAAGTTGGGTTAAACCGAAGTTTGATGTTGCTTGAATCACCATAAACGCCCGTTGGCATTTCGATACCAATAGCACCCGCATCTGGTGCGCCATCACCTAGAATTCCATGTTCAAAAGAAAACTCTGCAACGTTTTTCATCGTCGAGAACAGTGCTTTGCTGTTGGTTAGGTCTAAAGCAGATTGTGGTGTGTAGAACATTTTTGTGCTGGAAAGCTGTGCATCGTAGCCTTCTAGATTTGTTTCAGATGATTCAGCCATAGCAGAACGTGCATCAATCGCTGTTTGATTGGTACCACTCATCAATCCCATAATTTCGTACCAAGCACCGACTAAAGCTTTGCCTAGCTTAGGATTAGCTTTAAGGGTGTCTGTGTTTACCACTAACAGATCGATGATTTCGCCAGGAATTTTTGAAGAATCGAAGACACTATAGCTTTTCGGCATGGAAAGGATTTCACTAACCAATGGGTTCCAAGTCACAACCGATGTCACATCTGGCGTACCATAAATAGACACCATGTCTGCATCAGAGGTATTAAAGACGTTCACATCCGCTTCACTTAAACCTACAGTGTCTAAAGCTCGCGCTAACAAGTAATGAGATACGCTCAATTCTACTAGGTTAACGTTTTGGCCTTTGATGTCCGCTAAGTTATCCGTACCTTTTAAAATAACTGCATCATTACCGTTAGAGAAATCACCAACGATCAATGCCGTGCTATCGACTCCACCAGCTGCTGGAATGGTCAAAGCATCCATATTTGTCATAGTGCAAGCATCAAATTGACCGGCTGTATATTGGTTAATTGATTCAACGTAATCATTGATTTGCACAACATCAATATCAATGTCGTATTTGTCGGCCCATTTTTTGACTATGCCTTCTTGAGCGCCATAAGCCCAAGGCATCCAGCCCACATAAATAGACCAGCAGACTTTAAAATTGTCTTTTGCCAAAGCATTGGTAGACATCAGGATGGAAAACAGTAGAACGGTTACTTTTTTGGCTGAGGCTTTCATTGGAAGTCACCTTTACAGTTTGTTTAATTACACATGGAGTACCCTTGGCAAAATCGCCATGTGGCCTCCCGGGCTTTTATCCCGCCGTGTAACCTTAAACTTTAAGGTCGAAAGCTCTCGGACCAGTCACTACGTTTTTAAAACGTAATCGGAACCCTAGCTCTCTATTGGTAATCTAAATTGTAGTGCTCGACTTTCCAAGGATACGAACAACTTGAATAGAGCAGGTTATGTGCCAATTATAAAAAACTCATACTTATCAAATAGTTAATAATAAAATGAGCCTTTGGATATTAAAATATTGTTAGGAAGAAAGTAAAAAATGCACTGATTCTGTACCTGTGCACCATAGAGTGTCATTGTAAGTACGTTAAACCGTATGGACAGTTAAGCTCAGAGGGCTCCTCATTTCACTCTGATAATCACAATGTATTGCTGTGGTTTTTTGGTGTATTGATTTTTACACGTAATAATTTGGAAGATAAAAAAGAATATCTATTGGTCTCTTTTAACCGTGCCCACTCTCACCCTTATCAAGGGTTAACGGTTTTTTATGGATGGTTATATCTGCGTGAGTAGTGTTCAGCCGTACCGAGCGGCACCACGGTACAAACCTTGAAACTCTTTGCCTGATGCATCAAATCGAGGATAGTCCTTACCATGATATTGGACCTGCTCAGTCAATGAGGGCGCTGAAGGTTTGGGCTCAGCTTTAGACTGTATGCGGCGAGGCATTACCGCAATATTAGCGTAGCCTGCGTCAGTATCAGTAAAGGCCAAGAGTGCTAAATAGGCCGCGGTTAATGCTTCTGATTCTGTCAGCTCACAATATTCCGCAATAATTTCTATAAATTCAGGGTGTGACAACTTTAGCTGAACACCTAGCTCCTCTTTTACTATTTCGATGCAAGCTTTTGCTGAAGCAATGGCAGAACGGTTCAACATCCAGCTACGATCGGCCATGGTAATCCTCTCTATCGGTATATTAATCTCTGGTTATTTCGAAATACTATAATACTAGATAGCAATTCTTGCGCCATGACGAACAAAGCGGTTGAATATATAATTATTGCTTGAATTAATGAAAGACAGGCTTTAAAAGCCAGTATATTAGGCTTGTTAAAAGTTTTGATTAATCTTTTATTGGAAGCTGTCTATTGATTCTGCTCGATGGGGATATTTTTATGTACGTTAATGGTGCGAGGCAAGCACTGGGTGAAGGCAAGTACTGCGGACAGACACTCTAACTTGAAGGGTGCAAGAAATATTTACTGCCCCGCTTCAACCATACTTTTCCATAAGTTTGTTAATGTTTTTTTCATACCCGCGATACAAAATAATTTCTTCCAAGTATTACAGTCAGAATTCCACCAAGAACTAAAGCAGATGACTCCACAAGACGTAGAGTGATTATTTCGCTAGCAAATATTACCCCACCTATTGCAGCAACTATAGGAACAAACAACTGAACAACAGCTGCCTGCGTAACAGAAAGCCCCCCTATTGCAACATACCATGCAGCGTATCCTGCTCCAGAAGCGATAGCGCCCGATAAAACGGCTAATAAAATACCTTCTGGAGTTATATGAGAAGTCTTGAATGTAAAAATCATTAAAGCAAAAATAAATGGAGATGTTCGTAAAAAATTATATGCAGTATCATTAATGGGTTGTTTTGAATATCTCCCTACCAGCGTATAAAGCCCCCATGCCACACCCGAAATAGTCATAAGGATAAATCCTGTTAGCGATGGCGTTGTCAAACTAGGAATAACTAAATACACGAAACCTGAAAAGGCAATGAATAACCCTAGCCATTCAGAGTAATGAAGCCTCTCTCCTGAGATAAGGCCGACTATAACCATAGTTATCTGAACAGCGCCAAATAGGATTAGCGCTCCAACGCCGGTGTCTAAAGAAATATACCCATATGAAAAAGCCACAGCATAAGTAAATAGCATGCTTGCGGCTAACCAACTCCCTTTAGAGCGGACATCTTTGGTTTTTTTCGTCATCGTCGCTACGATTATTAAGATAGTGATACCCGATGCAAGTCGTATAGCTGTAAAGCTTGCAGCGTCGATGGTATTTTCACCCAATGCAAATCGGCATAAGACAGAATTTCCAGCAAATGCCAAAAGAGCAAAGATTGTGCATGCAATAATATTTGTAGAATGCTTACTCATAAGATAGTCATGCCGGGATTTTTGAAAATATAACGCTTTGCTGAGGGGCAACCAAAACGAGTGTAGGCCGTCCAGCCCACTGTGCCTTTTGTTGCATTGGGGGATTATGCTTGGCCGTGTTAATCTTTAAGACTAGAACAAAGACCGATTTAAAGACCACTTTACCGCACAGGTTATAGCATGACAACCCGCATACTGACAGAAGCTGCAGCCAGCATTACCGAGCTTAAAGCCAACCCGATGAAAGTAGCACTGAGTGGCGATGGTGAACCAGTGGCTGTACTTAATAGAAATGAACCCGTTTTCTACTGCGTGCCTGCAGCTACCTACGAAATTCTAATGGACCATATAGATGATTTAGAACTATCAGCCATTGCTGAAGACAGAAAACATGAAAAGACGATTAAGGTTGATATAAATGCCCTATGAGCTGGAATTCAAGAAATCAGCTCTGAAAGAATGGAACAAACTGGGTGCAACGGCTCAGATTCAGCTTACTAAAAAACTTAGAGCCGTACTTGAAAATCCTAAAGTACTAAATACTAAACTTTCTGGTGACAATCACCTTTATAAGATTAAGCTTCACCAAGCCGGTTATCGTTTGGCCTACGAAGTAAATAATAAGACGATCATTGTAGTTGTCATTGCTGCGGGGAAAAGGAAAGGCAGCAAGGCTTACAAGGCGACGATGAAACGCCGAAGCGAATGAAAGTTAATGTTTCAAACAGCAGCCGTTTTGTACGAAGAGTCAGAATAGATTGTTAATACTTTGAAGCAATGCCTATCCCTTAGTATTCTCGTATTCTTACTCCTCTATATCGCCTGGCTGGCATTGTAATTGCTGGTATAAGCTCTAACAGTTTATTTTTGGGGCGATATATGGGTATATTCGAACGGCGCTGGAAGGACAACAAACAAATTCAAGAGCTAGAGTCGATTCTACAAGCTCGAGATTTAACTCGGCAACTCAGCAGTAATGATGCTCGGGATTTGGCAGTTGGGGACTTTCTTGCGGATCTACACCAACGCGTCGGTCAAAGTGTTTCAGCCGCTGTCGCTATCGCTGGTTACGCTCCTTCGCTTCGTCAGCTTTCGTCCAGTGCAGAGGCTATAGGGCAAAATCTCTCTCAAGCATCGGAGACTATTGCCAGCACCAGCGAAGAAGTAACCGCCACGCTGGAGGCAGAGCTGGTGCCGGGTGCAACCGACATGTCGGTGCTGTCTAACCAGGTTTCAGGGGCTTTGCGGCAATGCGAGACAGTTAGTGATGATGTATTGCAACACATCAGTGGCATCAGTGGCAGCGAGCAGCAATTACGACAAGTAATTATCGACTTGCCGTCGCAGCTTGAAGAGGTTTCACAGGTTATCGCCGTGATTGCAGATATTTCCAAGCGCACCAATTTACTGTCTTTGAATGCAGCAATAGAAGCGGCGCGAGCCGGCGTACACGGCCGTGGATTTGCCGTGGTGGCGGATGAGGTACGTAATCTGGCATTGCACACAACACAATCTACTGATCATATCGCGAGCATCATTGATCAGTTTCGCACCGAAATGGTTCAGCTAAATAATGCAGGCGACCAGATGCAAAATGCAGTTCATGCTGGTGAAAAAGGCATGCAGGGTATGCGAAGCGAATTGGCCGGAGTGAGAGTAGCAATGGATGATCTGGATCTCAAAGTCAGTTCCATTGCCACCGGCACCAGCCAAATAGGCGCAGCTATCAGTGCGATGAACCGGGATGTACATACAGTGTCGGCAGCGGCAGGTGACATGCTGCAAAATGCCGTGCAAATAGGCGACCTCGCTAGATCTGTCCACGAACGGAGTGATGAGCTTATCGAAGGTGGACTGGGTGGTTTTAAGCTCAAGCTGCACGCCGAGGCACAGGCCGCAGTCGAACGACTGACCAGAGACGTGGTGATGATCAATGGCCGTGGAGAGCAACTTAATATAGCGCTGCAGCAGGCGTTAGATAATGACCCCCGGCTTGAATTGCTATATGTAGTAGGAGGCGATGGGATCCAACTCAGTGACAATGTTTTCTCCAGTGATCTTGCGATTAGTGACGGCCATCTTGCCCGTGGTAAAAACTGGAGTCAGCGCCATTGGTTTCGTGCCGTACGGGATAATGATGTCGCACATATCACTGAAGTGTATCGCTCTGCGGCAACCGCGGCATTTTGCTTTACCGTAGCAGTACCTATACATGATCAACAGGGCAAACTGGTACGCGTGTTAGGAGCGGATATCCGTTTATCGGCACTGATCTGAGCACAACAAGACCATGCTGCGGCTTACCCCCATCTTAAATGACCCTTATAACCCCACTTAGCATTACGTTCTCGGTATTAATACGCATTTGCTATACCTAAAGATCAAAGTAGAATCATCTACAATAATAATTGATAACGTGGGCTATCAAGCGGCGATCGTTTCTTATGATAAATATCACCCGACCAATCATTGCTTTATTGGCTTTCGGACTGTTGCTAACAGCTCTAATCAGCTACGTCGACTATACACAGTCGATGGCTAAGCGTGAGGCCCTGATGGCCAGAGAGCTGGACAATGTTAAGGGCACCATAGAAATAACATTGGAGCGCTACCTGACATTGATTCTTTCAATGGAGGCCTTTGTTCATGCCAATCAAGATATATATGGCTCAGAACAGCCGCAGAAGGAAGAATTTGGCCGTCGCTTTCTAACTTTTGCTGAACGCTTAGAGGATCACAACCCCAATGTTATGAGTCTGCAGCTTGCTCCAAGCGGCATTATTAATTACATGACACAAATGGAAATCAACGCCAGCGCCTACAAACACGACTTACTTAAAGATGATAAACGGCGCGAACAGATGATTGAAGCAATTAATCAGCGGGGGGTCTTTGTGGCAGGCCCATTGACCTTAGTTCAAGGCGGCGAAGCACTGGTAGTACGCAAAGCTATTTTTACCAAAGCAGGAATTTTTAACCCAGAACAGTTGTATGCAACAGGCAGAGCTAACGCTGGAGATGAGTGGCCAAAAGGCATTGATAGCGATTTTTGGGGCATGGCTACCTTGTTGGTAGGTGTGGATAAGCTCTATGCTGATTTACGTTTGCTGCAGCTACCCGGCCAATACGAATACGCCTTAAAGGGGCATCACGGCTTGGGTGAACAAGGCGATATATTTTGGGGGGATGCTCAGGTTTTTGAGCAAGCGGACATGACTACAATAATCCAGCTACCACACGGCACCTGGGTTTTAGCGCTGTGCAATCATGAGCCTAGCTTAATGTTGCGTACAGGCATGATAATAGGATTGGGTATCGTTTTAACAGCACTGGCGATTTATGTACTTTATTCGCACCAGCAGAAAGTGCAAGTTCAGGCCGAAGGTAACGCCCGCAGCCGTTTTTTAGCGTCCATGAGTCATGAAATTCGCACACCCATGAATGGTATCATCGGTGTTACGCAATTATTAGAAAAATCAAATTTAAACGCTGTACAAAAAAACCTAGTGGATAAAATTTCTGTTAATGGCAAATTGCTATTAAGGCTGGTTAACGATGTGTTGTATTTTTCAAAAATAAATGCCGGCGCAATGAAGATAGCTGTGGGCAGCTGCTGTATTAAAGATATTGTGAGTCATGCGGTATCTCTGGTAGACGTTCAAGCGCGCGCGAAAGATCTGGAGCTTAAGCTGCAGTACCTTGACGGGCTGCCAACACATATCATAGGCGATGATATCCGTATCCAGCAGGTGCTGTTAAATTTACTCAGCAATGCAGTTAAATTTACCGATAGCGGCAAAGTCACCTTAACGGTTAAACCAGTTATTGCTGATGGAGCTACCCGCTTGTGTTTTTCCGTGGTCGATACCGGTATGGGTATTACCGAAAAGGATCAGGAAAAACTATTTAAACCTTTTGCACAGGTAGATGAATCTAATACTAAAAAACACGGTGGTACTGGCTTAGGCTTAATTATCTCTCGACAGTTAGCCCGGCAGATGGGTGGAGAGGTGACAGTCAGTAGCCGTCGGGGTAAAGGCAGTATATTCAATTTTTACTTACCTTTGCTGGCAGTCGATCCTGACTTAAACATACCGCATGCAGATAAACCTATCTTAGTCAGTGAACAGAAAAATACTGCCGATCTAAAAATTCTGGTGGTCGATGACTCGGAAATGAATATTGAAGTTGCCGTAATGTTACTGGAATCGATTGGGTATACAGCCGACCAGGCACCGAATGGAAAAGCTGCGGTTGCGGCGCAACTACAAAACTCTTACGACATTATATTTATGGATAGGCAAATGCCAGAAATGGATGGTCTGGAAGCAACGATCGCTATTCGAAACCAATATTCATCAACAGTGCAGCCTTGGATCATAGCGATGACCGCTAGCGCACAGGATGATGAAAAACAGGAGTACCTAGACGCTGGAGCCAATGATTTTATTGGCAAGCCGATTAGCTTTGAAAGCCTAAAAGAAAAAATAAATTATTTTCATTCTATTCGATAAAAATCAGCTAATTCGGCATGCTAATTCGCATATCTTAAACATTCACTTCATCAGAGTACCGATACCAGGAGTACCGGGGGAAATTACTGAGAGTACCGAGAATAGGCACTTTTTCTATTTTTAGTGCGGAGGTTGGATACTTAACCCACCGTACCTCTGCTAATTTAATAACAGAGTTACAAAACCTGAAACGTGTCCGATGCAGCGCATGCCTAGGCTACTACTTCTGAAGCCCTGCGTTTACTGCGCCCAATAGCAAAACGATAATTATCTCACCATAGTGGTCAATTAAAACTGACCAACCTGTTATAAATTTGTTGCTGTTCCTATTCTACGTTCAAAGACGAGAGTATTCCGTTATGTATTACGTGATCGAGCTAATGCCTGCCGAGAATGTAAATACCTTGATCGTGGCATCCACTCCACGTTAAAACACCTAAAGCGGTGCCTCCCCTTATTAGTCGTTATTACCCATTACCTAACGGAAGACTCAAAGTGTTAGGTTTCTTGTCATCTTCTGAGCAACCTTCGTAAAGGTATCCAGATCCTCTGCTTCAATGCCCTGAGTCATTTGATTTTCCATACCATCAGATAGCGTCCGTAATTTTTCTTGTAAAACCTGGCCTGCTGGGGTCAATTCCAGAAGCTGACTCCGTTTGTCGTCAGGGTTAGGCTTCTTTTGAACAAACCCCTGATCAATAAGCTGATTAACTAAACGAGTAATCTGCGCTTTGTCACGCTTAAAAAGGCCTGCAATATCAATTGCCGTAGAAGAATTTAATTTACCAATAACCTTTAAGACTCGTACGTGCATAGCTGCAATACCCAGATTTTGGGTTTCCAGTTGACTATTAAGTTGTTGCTTGATTGCGTGGACTAAATGAAACGTCGCCTCGACCGTGATGGCATTGAACATGGTACAAACCTCAAATCACAGTAGTTGACAATATCAACTACATTTACTATAGTTGATATTATCAACCAAGTGACACGCGAATTCAAGATTTAGAGGAAAAACACATGTCAGACACTATTATGAAAACTGATTCACGGAAACTCCCGCTGTATCAGAAAATTCTAGTACTAGGCGGTCTTATAAGTTTTATTGGAGGCACTTTGACAGGGATCATGACCTACATGAATGTAGGCGTCAGGGAAAGTTTCTGGATTGACTGGCTTTCATCATTTGCCATTGCAGTACTGATCATGGCTCCAGCTGGCTTACTTTTTATGACCCTCACCAGCAAATTTCTTCAGCGAGTCATACCTAACACTAATAAAACTCTCAATCGAATAATGACTGGCTTTTTTATGGCCTTCTTTATGGAGTCAATATTGGCCGCAAGTACTACGGTAAATTTATTAGGATTTACAGGCACGGTAGCCTTTGTAACCGCATGGCAACAGGCTTTTATTGCAGCCCTACCTTTTGGGTTGTTCATGGCATTGATGATGTCACTGGTGCTAAAACCCCGACTTGAAAAATTTATGGCTGGCTAAACAAAGAACAGAGGGCAACGAATATGAAAAAAATGAGAATGACACAAGTCGCCTATATTGAGGATATGGGCCCGCATATGCGGCGTATCGTCTTACGAGGTGATGATCTAAACGACTTTCCATCTGGCGAGGAAAGTGCGCACTTTAAAGCTATATTTCCTAGCCCAGGACAAACCAAACCAAAGCTCGGCATTTATGTAGGGTTTAAGCAGTGGATGCGCTCCTATACTGTGCGTGCTTTTAACAACCGAACAAAAGAATTGACGGTAGATTTTGCCGTTAACGACCACGAAGGACTTGCGACAAACTGGGCTAAGAATGCTCAGCCGGGCGATTACTTGGGAGTCGCAGGCCCTGGTGAGGCAAAGTACACAAACTATCATGCAGACTGGCATTTAATTATGGCAGATCTTACAGCATTGCCTGCCGCAGCTGCCATTATGGAAAAATTACCCGCAACGGCTGTTGGCACAGCTTTTCTTCAGGTGCCGACAGTAAAGGATAAACTTATTATTGCAACCCCCAACGGTGTAGAAGTGCAATGGCTTATTAATGACAACCTAAACAAAAACGCTTTAATTGAAGGCCTTGAAAATATGACATGGAGAGATGGCAACCCTGCAATATTTGTAGCTGGGGAAACCAGCCAGACGAAAGCGATCAAGAACCTACTAAAAACAAAGCCAGGTTACATCAGCGAGCTAACTTACGCTTCAGGATATTGGAAGGCCTAAATATTGAGCCTCTGTAGACGCATAACATCTCAATCAGCCGACGCGTTCAAGGTCGGCTAAATTGATTTGCTAGCCTGTTTTACTTCGAATATTTTTTTCAATGGAGCATCACTTGGATACAACACTTTGGCACTCGGCACATCCAAGGCTGCTGTATCGAAATCTATCCTTACCAAATACTAAAGGGAATATATAGACACCTCGAATAAATAAAACTATATTTTTATTTATAATGCTCCTACTTTGGTGTTCTGTTTTTAATCATTGAACGCCTATATGTTTAGTGCCCGACAGTTCTCGAAAATACATTCATTACAACTAC
>JBAYQJ010000055.1:0-20670 GCA_041677245.1 Spongiibacteraceae bacterium
AACTTCTTTAAAACTGACTCTTTGCGTTCGCTCGAATAACGGGCCATTTCTTGCTCATAACCGCCCCCTGATCTCTGTTACTATCGATTTTTAAAAGGGTGACAACTACCCTGACACAGGGGGCTAATTACGGCTCGCTATTGGATACTTTTGATATCGAATCCGTAGAAATGCTGCGTGGCCCTCAGGGTACCTTATTTGGTCGCAACGTCACCGGCGGAGCCGTGGTGGTTAAGACCAAGCGACCTGGCGATGAATTTGATTTTGCGGCTGAAGCGGTAGTAGGCTCTTATGGGCGCAAAGATATATCTTTGGCAGTGGAAGGCCCGCTGATTGATGGCAAGCTAACCGGCCGGTTGGTTGTTTTGGATCGGAGTATGGATGGTTATTTCAATAACACGTATAGCGGTAAAGACTTTGGTGAGTCCGACAGTACGTTGGTACGCGGTACATTAAGTTATACCCCGATAGACCGATTGAGTCTGACAGCTATTTTTGAGGACTATAGCGAAGATGGTGACTCACAAGCAGCAGTCGGTATCGAAGTGCCTGGCAATTTACCTTATACCCAGGTTAATTTTCGCCAGCCTAATGATTGGTGGGATATCCGTCTCGATAATCCGGGTACAGCGAAAAATGACGTGCAGTCGGCAACGCTACAAGTAGACTGGGAGCTTGATCAGGGGATGATAACCAGTATTACTGGCTATCGCGATGTCAGTGTTGATAATCTGACTGATTTCGATGGCTCGGAATTCAGTGGTTTTAATCGCAGCCTGATTATGGAGCAAGATCAGTTTTCACAGGAATTGCGTTTTGCTTCCACCCACTCAGAAACCTACGAATACACGTTAGGGGCTTATTTTTTCCAATCCGAACAAGACTATCGTGAAGGGCGCGATATCAATAATCACAGCGCGGTGATTGCTTCTGGTAGCCACTTGGATCAGGATTCTGTCGCTTTGTTTGGCGAAGTCGATGTTCACCTAAATGAGACGCTGACATTGACGCTCGGTGGCCGCTACACTCGCGAAAGCATCGAGGCACAGTCCGTTGCTTTCGGGAGTTGCCCTTTAAACTTGGCGCTAGCTGACCCTATCAACAACTTGTCATTGAGTTGTGACCTGGGTGTAACCCAGGATGCTGACTGGAATGACCTCTCGCCCAAAGTAGGCCTCACCTGGCAGCCGAGTGATAGTCAGCTGCTATATGCCAGTGCTACCCGGGGATTTCGCAGTGGTGGCTACAGTATGCGCGGTAACACTATCAATAATATTGATCCTTTTGATGCAGAGGAAGTGACGGCTTATGAGATAGGTTACAAGGGTGATCTGCTGAATAAAAGCCTGCGTTTTAACAGCGCTATCTACTTCAACAAGTATGACGATTTGCAGCGTACGGTGATCGTACCTACCAGTACAGGTAGCGGTGTCGTTCAATCCACTGGCAACGCTGCCAAAGCCACCATACAGGGGTTGGAGATGGATGTTATTTACCAGCCACTGGATAGTTTGGTACTGACGGCCAGTTATGGTCTGACCGATGCGAGCTTCGACAGTTATGCAGGGTTTGATGTGGATGGTGATGGCATTGCTGATCCAGGTTTGGCAAAGGATTTGGACTTTACTCGGGTGCCTGACGAATCCTACAGTGCCTCGGGTACTTGGTATCTCTCGGTGATGGATCTTGGTGAGGTGGCTCTACGAGTGGCTGTTAGCAAGACCGGTTCGCAGTATTTTGATGATTTAAATACAGTCAAAGAGCCGTCTTATACGCTTTGGGATGCCAGCGCCACCTTCACCGATGTTGGTGGGCACTGGACCTTTGCCTTGTTTGGCAAAAATTTGAAAAATGAAGAGTATGCGTATTATGGCTCTACTCTGGGGGCGTTGGGTGAAAACCGCTTTGTGGGTGCCCCGCGTACTGTAGGCTTGAAAGTAGCTTATCAATACTGAGGATTTAGGGTATATAAAATATACTCCAGAGCCTATAGTGACTGGTTGTAACGATCGCGCCCAATGAATTCTTTTCAGTTTAAACCCTGGCAGGAATTATTGGGCGCTGCTGTTTTTATTAGATAAAATGCTCTTGAAAGCCTGGTTCATGAATAAATTCTTGCCGCGGCTATGCTTTGCTAGAACGCACCGCATTGTGCGCGTTACGCGTACTTACAACGAAATAAGCGTGTCCTGAGTCTAAAAACTGTATTTAGCCACAGACAAACCAGGCTGTTAGTAACTACACTATGATGTATTAACAACAGTTGCTGACAAGTTGGCGGTGTTTATTGGGAAATCAGCCGGGTTAGCGAATTAATAGGGGTTTTAAATGGGTATTTCAAGTATTGTTTTTTGGGTAGTGCTGATTGCTGCAGTGCTTTATATAGTCAGTATTTATAACCAGTTAGTCACTTTTAAAAATCGTTATCAAAATGCTTTTTCGCAAATAGAGGTGCAACTCAAGCGTCGCTACGATTTAATCCCTAACTTAGTTGAAACTGCAAAAGCTTATATGCAGCATGAGCGTGAAACCATGGAAGCGGTAATCAATGCGCGTAACGCAGCAATGTCTGGCTTAAAAAATGCAGCAGCTGATCCTTCTAGTGGCTCGTCGATGCAGCAATTGGCTGGTGCCGAAGGTAATTTGCGCAATGCCTTGGGCAAGTTCAACGTAGTGGTGGAAGCCTATCCTGAATTAAAAGCCAACGAAAACATGATGCAGCTAACGGAGCAGTTAACTACGACTGAAAATCGCGTGGCCTTTTCGCGTCAGGCATTTAATGATGCGGTGATGGCATATAATACCTACAGACAGTCATTCCCCCCTATCTTCTTTGCCGCTAAGTTTGGCCATCCTAGTGATGCCTCGTTGCTGGAGTTTGAAGACGGTGTTCAAATTCAGGTAGCCCCTAAAGTGTCATTTTAAGCTCGGTTGCCCTGGTTTGACCGAGCTTAAATAATGATCGTTTTTTTGCTTAATTGATGGCGTATCGTTGTAGGGCATATAGCAGCTATGGATTTTTTCACTGAGCAGGATCAGGCGCGCCGCAGTACTAAGTTGTTAGTGACGCTGTTTATTGCCGCCGTTGTCATCTTGATTTTATTAACCAACCTCTTGTTGATGTTAGCGTTGTGGTTGCTGGGAGAGCAGGGCGTGGGTAACTACGTTGCTTATCAGCAGGCCGTTGAAACCTTGAATTACAACCCGCGCCTAGGTCTCAACGCTTATTTTTCTTGGTCCAGACTTGGTTTGATCTCGCTCGGGGTGTGCGGGGTTGTTGGCTGTGTGATTATTTATAAATGGGCACAGCTATCTGGTGGCGGCAAAAAAGTTGCTGAGCAATTAGGTGGCCAGCCGATTCTGCCAAACACAGACGATGAAAAAGAACAGCGTTTGCTCAATGTGGTAGAGGAGATGGCGCTGGCCTCTGGCATGCCTGTTCCTAAGGTATATTTACTCAAACATGAAGTGGGTATTAATGCCTTTGCCGCTGGCTCAACGCCGGCCGACGCGGTCATTGGTGTTACCCGTGGCTGTGTTGATCAGTTTAGTCGCGAACAATTGCAGGGTGTCATCGCACACGAGTTTAGTCATATCTTAAATGGTGATATGCGCTTGAATATTCGTTTGATCGCTATATTACATGGCATATTATTTATCGGTCTGATCGGTGAAGTATTGTTGCGTGGCAGCTTGCCTCATCGGTCGAGTTCATGGTTTGGTAACTCCTCAGGGCGGCGCTCCCGAGATGGTCGGGTGGCGGTGCTGGGTATCGCTTTGTTGGTGATTGGCTGGTTGGGGCGTTTTTTTGGCAATTGGATTAAATCTGCAGTTAGCCGCCAGCGCGAGTTTTTAGCCGATGCTTCGGCAGTACAGTTTACCCGCAACCCTGATGGTATTGCTGATGCGCTAAAAATTATCGGCGGCTATCAACCTGCTGCGACTTTAACGGCGACTAAAGCCAGCGAGATGAGTCATTTGTTTTTTGGGCAGCCGTTGAGTTCAATGAATCGTTTCTTTGCTACCCATCCACCCTTGCAGGACCGAATACTACGTATCCAGCCTCGCTGGAATGGCGATTATATTTTCCGTGAGCCAATTGCGATTGAGGCAGAGGAGCGAAAAGATACAGCTGGCGCAGCAACCACGTTTTCTGCAGTGGCAGGGGTTGCTGATGTTGTTTTTTCTCAGCCCGACATTGCGGCGGCAGGTGCCTCCGGCAGTATTATTCCCTCGGCATTAATAACGCAGGCTCACGACCCGTTCGGTGCGTTCGCGCTTATGTGTACGCTATTGCTTAGTGATAAGCAGGCTATTATAGATAAGCAGTTACAGTATATCGATCTTGCTAATATTCCAGGTCTTTCCATTCAGGCTGTTGATATGCAGCCAACAATTACAGCATTGGATAAAGCCTTGCGTTTGCCGTTAATAGAGTTATCCATGCCGGCTTTAAAGTGTATGTCGGCAGAGCAATATAAAGTGTTTTGTAAAACGCTCTTATTGCTGATTCGAGCCGATAAAAAATTTGAAGTATTTGAGTGGTGTTTATATCAGCTGCTTAGGCATTATCTGGATCCGGAGTTTAAAAAAGTTAAGCTCAGTCGGCCGCGCTATAAAACCGTCACAGAGGTTAGTAAAGAGTTTCAAATTGTCTTATCGTTGTTTAGTTATTACGGTGATAATGATAGCGATAAAATCAATGGCGCCTTTGCTCGAGGTGCGAATACCGCTGGGCTTTATACCCTCAGTTTGCTCCCTCAAGAGGAGTGTCGGTTAGAGGGTTTTATTAGTGCGGTAAATATCTTGGCTGATTGTTATCCGTTGATAAAACCGCGCTTGCTTAAAGGATTGGCTGATTGCGCCTGCTTTGACGGGAACATTACGACACTTGAGCTGGAAATGATAAGCGCTATCGCTGCAGTAGTGGATAGCCCTATACCCGCGCTTGATCAAGGGTTAATAAAGCAGGCCTAAAGCCTGGCTGGTTGTGGTTGAGTAGTTGGCTTGCAGGTGCTTTTAATAATAAGATATTTTCATATTGGTTTTATCCAAAACCCGCAGTAATTTTTATTTGTCCTCGTAAGCAATTTTTGGCTGTTATAGGCTGGGGATCTTGCTGATCTAATATTTTCCATTTATATTGCCTATCGAAATTGTAACAATAATCATTTTCATTTAGAATGCGGTGTTTGGGTTTGCTGCTGTCGTGTGGCAGGCTCGGAGTGGGTTTAATTAAAACAAGCTTTCAGTAGAGGGGGTTGTAGGTGTTTGCACGTTTTTGGCCGTCTCGCTGGTATCTTGGCCGTTGGTCTTTAGGTACGGTTCGGCAATGGCATTGGATCAGCTCGGCGATCTGCCTTATTGGTATGTTGCTGTTTGCCTTGACGGGGGTGACGCTAAACCATGCGGCGACTATTCCGGCTTCAATATCTACTGAGGAAATTGAGGCGGAGCTGCCAGTACCGCTGCTGCAGGCCCTTGAAATACCTACAGCGGCACAAAGCCGTTTACCCAAGGCGTTGCGACATTGGCTAGATACCAATTTGTCGCTCTACATTCCCGCATCAGTGAGGGGGGAGTGGTCTGAGGATGAGTTGTACGTTGCGCTGCCAGGGCCGGGTGAGGATGCTTGGATGAGCTTAGACCTGCAAACGGGTGAGTTAATCTATGAGCGTACTAGCCGTGGCTGGATTGCATACCTAAACGATTTACACAAAGGCCGTGATACGGGTGTAGTTTGGAGCTGGTTCATCGATGTATTCGCTATAGCCTGTGCAGTATTTTGTCTCAGCGGTCTATTGTTGTTGTACCGACACTCAAGGCAGCGGCCTAGTACTTGGCCGATGGTGGGGTTGGGTTTGGTTATCCCGCTAGTATTGATTATTTTATTCGTCCATTAGTGGCTACGATTTATTGATTGCCAAAGTTAGTTTTTAAACAGATTTTTGGATATGACAGGGTATATTGCATGATTAAGCACTCAACTTTCGCAGGCATGGTTTTATTGGCAGCATCCACGTTTTCGTACGCGGCAGATATGTCTCTCAGCATTGATATCCCCAAGTTGGAGGTTGCCGAATATCACCGCCCTTATGTGGCTACCTGGTTGCAACATCAAGACAGTAAAGCGATTACTAATCTTGCCGTCTGGTATCAGCTCGACAAAGAAGGCGAAGGCCAAAAGTGGCTAAAGGATTTACGGCAGTGGTGGCGTCGCAGTGGTCGCAGTCTTGATATGCCTGCCGATGGTTTTACTGGAGCAACACGCTTACCGGGTACACATCAAGTGAAGATGAGCGATGTTGCTACTGATTTGCCCAGCGGTGACTATCGTTTATATGTTGAGGTCGTCAGAGAGGTGGGCGGTCGTGAGCTATTGAATATTCCCTTTACATGGCCGGTAAAAAATTCACAAACCCTAACGGCAAAAGGGGATGCTGAAGTAGGCCTCATCGAATTAACACTATCAAAATAACTGTACTAAATATGTGTTTTTAACAGCACTAATAACTTCTCTTAAAAGGATCTGATATGAAAACTAAAGCAGTCTTAGCCATGATCATGGCACTGACTTTTTCTATTGCCGCACAAGCCCACCGAGTATGGATACTGCCTGCCGCTACGGTTCTGTCTGGTGAGCAACCTTGGGTAACCATGGATGCTGCTGTATCGAATGATATTTTTCATTTTGATCATCATCCATTAAAACCAGAGATGTTAACTGTTATCGGCCCTGATGGTAAAACCGTTGCTATGCAAAATGCCCATGTAGGTAAGCACCGCAGCACCTTTGATTTGGAATTAAAGCAAGAAGGCACCTATAAAGTATTCTCCGCGAGTAATAATTTACAAGCTCGCTGGGAAGATGCCGACGGCAAAAGAAAATTCTGGCCTGCTCGTGGTCAAATGCCAGCACCGGGTGACTTTGAAAAAAGCGTTCCCAAAAAAGCTAAAAATTTAGATGTTAGTCAGTCCTCTCGACGTCTAGAAACTTTTGTTACGGCGGGTGCTCCCAGCAATCAGGTTTTAGCCTTGAGCAATGAAGGTTTGGAGATGAAACCGATTACTCATCCGAATGATCTGTTTAATGGTGAGACTGCCAAGTTCCAGTTTTATATTGACGGCGAGGCAGCCGTTGGTACTAAAGTGACAGTGATCCGTGGTGGTATGCACTATCGTAATAGCCAGGATGAGTTGACGGTTGTTGCCGACAAAAAAGGTATTGTAAGCATTGAGTGGCCGAATGCTGGTATGTATTGGCTGGAAGCAGAGTATGAAGATAGTAAGGGCAAAACTCCCGCGACTAAACGTCGAGGTGTTTACATCGCTACGTTGGAAGTATTGCCGCAGTAAAGTATTTACAGGGTTATATTTGTAGGTCTCTTGTTACCTCGGCTAAGGTCGAGGTTTTTTTAGCATGAGGGTTGGTGCTTTGCCCCGCCTACAATTTTGCCGTCACCATAAATCCACGCCAATACGCTAGCTAGATGATTGAACTAGAAAAACTGTTACAGCTGACCGCTGTATTGCTCGCTTATGGTTTGTTGTGCTGGGTCTGCTTGCACCGTCACCGACCTCATGTGTTAGTGACAGACAGTGCTGCTCACGATTCGTCTAATTTGCTGATTGCTTACGCTAGTCAGAGTGGTACCGCGGTAGATATTGCTCGTCAGCTAGCGGCATCTACAGCCGAACCGGTTACCTTGTTACCGCTCAATAGCGTGGATGCCGAGGTGTTGGCGGCCAGTTCTACGGTGTTGTTTATTGTCAGTACTTATGGGGAAGGAGAGCCGCCGGATAACGGGGCTCGTTTTGCCCGTCGTTTTCTTACTGGCCCGCAACAAGATTTTTCACATATTGATTTTGCAGTGCTGGCATTGGGTGACCGAGGCTATCACTATTTTTGTGGTTTTGGTCATGCCCTGTTCCGGGGTCTTAGTCAGCGAGGAGCGGTTTCCTTGTTTCCGGTAGTAGAACATGAACCGGGTGATGTGGAGGCGTTAAAACGCTGGGAAACGCAGTTACACCGTGCTGGTATAGCTATTGATTCAGGTCGGCTTGCAGCTGGTGTGCATGATGTAGCGGTATTTAAACCTTGGCGGTTGCATGCTCGCCATCAGTTAAATGTTGGCAGCCCTGGTGGGGCGCTGATGCATTTGCAATTAGCACCTATGGCCGAGAACTCGATGCCGATTTGGCAGGCTGGGGATATCGTCGAGTTTATGCCGGTGTATGCACCTGAGTTGTATGCTGTTTTGGCGCGGCATTGGCAGCTTGCCGCTGCGGTGCCCATTGATCAGCTGGCTAGCCGGCAAATCCCGTTGGATCCCGCCGCTTGGCCAGAGCCAACAACGATGACATTTGAATCTTGGCTCGCCACCTTGCCGCCGTTGGTCGCACGTGAATATTCTATCGCTTCACTCCCCGGCGATGGTTATTTGGATTTATTAGTACGTCAGCAGTGCAGTGATGGTGGTGAGTTTGGTTTGGCCTCGGGCTGGTTGACCGCCGGTGCAGAGCTTGGCGCCACCATTCAGCTGCGGTTTCATCCTAATTCTTTATTTCATGCTCCGATGGAGGATACGCCATTGATCCTTATCGGTAATGGTTCAGGTTACGCGGGTTTGCGTGCCATACTGCGCGCCCGTCAACAGGCTGGGCTGCATAAGAATGCACTGTTTTTTGGCGAGCGCTGTCCCCGGGCCGATCGTATATTCGATGATGAGATTCGTCAGTGGCAGGAGAGTGGGCATTTACAGCAGCTACATAGAACCTTCTCAAGGTGCCCGTTAAACCCTGCTTATGTGCAGGATGCACTGCGGGCTAGTGAATCGCTGCAGAGCTGGGTTGATCAGGGGGCTGTTATCATGGTGTGTGGTAGCCGCCACGGTATGGCCGAGGGCGTGGATGTGGTGCTACGGCAAGTGCTGGGTGATGAGCAACTTAACCAGTTGCAGGCCGAGGAGCGCTATCGGCGTGATGTGTATTGATAGCTGTTGGGCAGGTATTAGCTATTGAGCCAAAGGTCGTTGTTTTTGCCGTAGGTGGCACGAAATTTAGCTGTTATCCCAAATCCTCTCGCTAAAAATCTCGCGATTAGTTCAATCATTATTCGTCAGTCGGTTGTCGTACACTGATCCCGCTTTAATAAAACAGCATCATAGCTATCAGATAATGTTTTAGGCGCTAGTTGTTTTGCCGTATCAAGGTCAGCGGCTGATGCCGTAGCAATGGTGACATAGCTGACAAAATCCAAACCGAAAACTGAGATTAACTTGATGCAGCTACAAAACGCATGTTGGCCCGTAGCTTGTACGCATTGTCGGTCGAATTTTTCAGCAGCGGCATCCAGTGTCAATGTCTTTTCTGGATGAGGGTGAGAAGGCAGGGTGTTCATGGTTTGACGATCTGTGATCTTCTGAGCGTTTTTCGGTTGAGCATCATTGGGTTGATAGTCTGTAGTGGCGGTGCTATCGCTAATCGCAGTCTGCGCTATCGATAGTAAGGGGAAAAGTGTTAATAAAATTAAAGCCCTCATAGGGAATAATCCTTATTAGTTGGCCTGGCTGCTGATTATGATCATAAGCCGGTTAACTGATTGAGCTGTAGAGTGGATCTTGGTCCACTAGCAACACTAGTGTTTAAAAAAGTAAAAACATCAAGGCATATAATATTTGAGACGAAGATAGTGATAGTTATCAGGCCTTATATTTAATTCTATTTATTGCTGTATTACAAAGCATTGGCTTTATCAGTATCAAGTTTCTCAAGTTTTAAGCATTGCCGATAATGGCGAGACTCGTTTATGTTGGGAGCTGAATCGAACACCAAGATTTTTTTAGTTCGGTAGCTATCAATATTTAATAAGTGAAGTTTTCGCCGAATTTTTTTACCTGTTTCAAACCCTCCCCAGGCAACAATATGGTAGTAACCGTTACTTTGGTTGCCACGCCACTGAATATCAATATCAAAAACATTCTTAATATACTCAATGGCGTTGCTGACCTGTGTGACCTGAATGCCCATCGATTCAGCTATCTTGAGCTGAGTGGGCTTATACAGTTGAACAAGGGCTGCTAAAACGACAATTTCGTCGTGCATATCACTGTATTTCACTCACGATAAAGAGTAAATCGCCCTTGCTAACTTGTTGTCCATTACTGGCATTGATGTGCTCGATGCGATATTTTTTGTCAGCGGGGTATAAGACCGCACCAGACTGATTATATTGATCCAGACTAATCTGACTAAACAGCTTCATTGCTTCCATTAAGGCTAACGAATCGCCTGTAGTAACAATATCACCCTTGGTTACAAAGTCTGGCTCTGCGGGTGAGGATGCTGTGTAGAAAATACCAGAAATAGTAGAAAATACTTTTAGTTGATGACTGTCGGCAACTCGAATTGAATCAGTATCAAAGCCAATAACACCAGTAGCATTTGTCGCCGTGTCAATTTCTGCCATCAGCTCATCAGTATTGAGTCCTGACATAAACGTGGGTAAGTAGTTAGTGTCATAGTTGCCATTTATAAAGGTGCTATCTTTTAGGATGCGTTTTAGTAGAGGGATGTTTGTCGGAATGCCCTCGATAATTACGGTGTCCAAGTAGGCATAGAGCTTGTTGGTGACGTCCTCTCGATCTTTGCCGCGGCAGATAATCTGAGCAATTAAACTGTCATAATAAGGTGATATCTCAATATTGCTATCGGCGATAGAAATGATTTCGATATCGTCACGAAGAGGCATGCTATATTTTTCAATTTTGCCTGGGTTGGGAATAAGTTGCATTTTTCCATCCCGGTCGACGACGACTTTTTCTGCCGTGACACGGACTTCGATTGCATAGCCGGTCTCTTGGGGCTTGATGTGCTCAATGCTCATGCCAGAGGCAATTTGGAACTGCGCTTGCACAATATCAATCCCTGAGGTGGCCTCCGTTACGGGGTGCTCAACCTGTAGTCGTGTATTCATTTCCATGAAGTAAACACAGTTGGATGTTAAATCGTAAATAAACTCCACGGTGCCAGCGCCAACATAGTCCACTTTATCGGCAATGGCTAACGTATAGTTAAGCACTTTTTCTTTCAGTTCGTTTGGCAGTAAGGTAGAGCCGGATTCTTCAATAATTTTTTGGTTGTTGCGCTGTACCGAGCAGTCACGTAAGCCTAATACGTAACTGTGGCCATGGCTGTCGCGGAGCAGCTGTACCTCGATATGGCGCATTGAGGTGACAAATTTCTCCAAATATAAGTCGCCATTACCGAAAGCTGCTCGTGCTTCAGTGCTGACCTGATGGTAGAACTTGTACATTTCGGTTTCAGATTGAACTACCTGAATACCTTTGCCGCCACCACCATGTACTGCTTTTAATAAAACCGGGTAGCCAATGGTGTTGGCGATATCTGCCGCTTGCTCTGCATTAATGAGAATGCCGCCGCTGCCTGGTACAACGGGAACATTACACTCCTGCACAGTTTGAATAGCATTCGACTTGTTGCCCATCGTCATCATGCTGGCAGCACTCGGCCCGATAAAATTGATTTTATGATTAACACAAAGGCTGGCGAAAGAGGGGCTTTCAGATAAAAATCCAATACCTGGATGCAGGGCATCGACTTCTTCGTATTCAGCGATTTGTAAAATAGAGTGGGCGTTTAAGTAACTCTCGTCAGATGAGTTGCCCCCCAGACAAACCAAGCGGTCGCTCTCTTTGAGCATTTTTGCGGGTACTGCAGTCATATCCGGGTCAGAGGCGACCAGCACGACCTGAATGTCATTTTCGTGAGCCTTGCGTATCAGTTTTACTGCGGTACAGCCGCGCGCATGAATAAGTGCTTTTTTGACGGGTTTCATTAATGATGCTGGGTTGATCACTATATCTGATTCAATTGGCACCATTTGAGGCAGTATTTTTTCGAAAGCGTTTTCGATAATGCCCTCGACAGTTAGTGCAGGTAACGGAATGCCAGGGTCAATTTCCTTTAACTTTTTATCGAGCTCAGGCGCAAAGGGGTGCTTTACCAGGCCGTTCATCGAAGCTGGGTTAGTCGATAAATAGTTAGAAAGTGTTGCTGTAGAGGGTAGGTAAGTGGGTACCACCATTTGCCCGGCGAAGGGCATATTACAGCCTGAAAAATAATAGGTTTGCACTAAGGGGTGGGTGACAAAACTGGCTTGCGCGCCGCCGGTACAGTCACCAAATCCAAAAATGATAATCGGTAAATCATTGTCTACGACAAAGCGAGTGATTCGATCGTTGACAGAGGCCATTGAAAATAATGCTGCAGCGCCTTCTTTTGTTTGCATGCCGCCTGAGCTGATAAAACAAATAATTGGCAGTTTTTGTTTGGCACATTCAACCAGCAAATGACAGAATTTTTCTGCACTTGCCATATCGAAAGCACCTGCTTGGAACGAAATATTAGATACTGCTAAGCCAATACGCTTTGGTTTTTCATCTGAGCTAGATTTGAAGTCGGCAATACCTGTTAACAAGCCGCAGGGGTCTTGCCCTTTATCGATGGCGGATTCAATGGCTTGCCGAAAGCCAGGGAAATTAACTGGATTGGAGCTGACGCGATTGGCGTTGAGTTGTGTAAAATCAGTAAAAAAGTGATCGATGATTGTATCAGTTGATAATTTAACCTGTCGTTTGGTTTCGCTCAGTACATGTTGAATTAACAGGTCGCGATAGCCCATCACCAATCGGTTCCAGAAGTCTTTCTTGCGGCCGATACGGACAGGGTTTATAGCGCCTTTAAAGCTGCGTGTTTCAGCGCTTTGGTAATACTCAAGGAGTAAGTTTTCGAAGAAATAGGTCAAAATTACTAATAAGCTGCTATTCATTTGTGGAAAGCCAATGCCTTTCCACTCTTCTACCTTGAGTAATAATTCACCTCGATTTTTTTGCGAGGTCATATATTTCAGCCAAGTCTCAAACTCTTTTTGATCATGATTTTTTGAGTCTGTTTTTTGAATCACCGTCGAGAGTGATTTGTCGAGTAGATCTCGAACAGATTCTTTTGACAGGCTTCTGTTATCCATGGCCTCTTTGGCTATGGATGCAAGGTTGCTGACCACATTGTTATAAAGTGCATCAAAAATAAGAATGTTTTTACATTGCTGGGCGAAGTTATCCCGAAACTCTTCATGGATGATGATATCCATGACGTCCATTTCTGCAAATACTGGCCAAGAGTTTGTTGATTGCTCGCTTTCTTTGTCTTCGAGTAATTTGATTAATGCGATTAGGTTGTAAGACGCATTGCTCTTCCAGCGGTTATATAGGGTAAAACCTAAATTAAATAACAGAGCTTTTTTTGCTTTTTGGTAGTTGTCTTTAGGGTTCCCTAATAAGAGGCTGGCGACTTTATTGCGGTCACTCGATAGCTCTTCACGCTTGTTTATATAGTTATTCCACTCCTTGGTTAACTCGTCGTCGTAGGCGATTTTGTCAGGATTTTCTATCCATGCATTAAATAGCTTGGCTTGATCTTGCTCCAATCGGCCTTGTAAATCGCCTTCAGGAAGATTGTATTTTGATAGTCTGCCGTATTCTGCTGTGCTGATAGAGTGAATGCGTCGACGTAAGCCCAAATAGCGCATATAGCGGTAACAGAGCCCGAAAATATTGGGCTGTGACGTTGGGGGGTTAATCGGTGATCTGAACGGGGATTTGACCTGCAGTGCTAGTTGGTATTCTGTAGGGTGTAAATAGCGATCTAAATGCCGATTATAATGCTCTAGAAGCCCCTCGTTAGTCGACATAAAGTCGGTCGCTGCGTTCTCTATGGCCTCAATCGAGGAGATAATGGCGCGTTGCAGGTTTCTATCGCGCTCATCGCCATCCAGTGGTGTGTAGTCGATGATGCCATCAATACAGCCATTGTTCAGCAGCTCTTCTGGGCTGACGCCGACGTGCTTGGCACATTCTTGCCAGGAAAAATTGAATTTTCGGGCAATACTTTGTAAACCCTGAGGTTGGATGGTGTTAAATACGCCGTCGCGTACGGAAAGCAGGATATTGACCGCTGCCATAGGTATAGCGCCGCCTGAATAGCCCATGCCGATGACGATTCCCACTGTGGGTACTGTTGCTGCGGTGCTCTCAGTTATCATTCTGGAGATTGAATGAGCCTGGTTGTCGTTATTGGCTGCTTCGCCTGCGTCTGCCCCCGGTGTGTCAATCAAAAAAACGATGGGAAGTGACATTTCCGTAAAGTGATGGATCAGCTCGCTAGCTTGTAGGTGATGCTCTGGCATCCAGGCGCCATTATTAGATTTACGGTCCTGGCCGATAATGCCGATGCGACGCATTCCATTAGGGAACGCTATTTCAAACTCGACGCTGTATAAGGGGCCGTTTTCCTTGTAGGTAATGATTTTCCCGTTGAGTCGTCCGATGATCTCTTTTACGCTGGGACGTTTATTGTGCTGTGTTGGCAGTACTACCTCTTTGATGTACTGGTCAACATCCATTCGCTGTAGCTGACGCAGACGGTTCCGCACTTTGCGCTCATCTAATAGACCGGTTATGTGCTCGGCAGATTTTAATGCTCCCTGCTCGGGGAACATCGAAAAGTCAGATGCCATTTTCTCTGCTTGAATAAAAAGGGTGTCTACCGCATTGGCTTCAATTGCTTTTTTCTTGATTGTCATTGGGTGTCTACTAGATAATTTGAGAAATTTAATCGTGTTTTCGTATATTATAATCGTCTGTTATCCATGATTGCATATAAGCATGGTAAAATCTTTACTTAGATACCAGATATTATTGAACGCACTGTTTCATATATGGAACAATGCCCCCGAGACGTTATTAGGTAGAAGCTATTGATTGATCTCAATGCCATTATGATGTTTTCTAAAGTTGTAGAGACGGAAAGCTTTTCGCAAGCTGCACGGGTTATGGGGATTCCAAAATCGACCATTAGCCGTAAAATATCACAGATGGAAGATGATTTGGGTGTGCGGCTGCTGCAGCGTAATACTCGACAGTTGCGTTTAACCGAGGTCGGTCGCGATGTCTATGAAAGATCATTGGCCATTGTTCAAGAAGTGCGCACTATTCAGGCTTCAGCCGAATCCACTCGGGAAGAGGTTTCGGGTAACTTAAGGGTAGTATTACCTATTGCCTTCAATTCAGCATCGGTAGCAAGTTTATGTTCCGAGTTCTTGAAAACCTACCCAAAAGTCAATTTAGAAATCCAATTTTCTGACAGTGAGGTCGATATCATTGGAGAAGAGTTTGATATTGCTGTTAAGTTTGGCCCTCTGCCCAATTCTAATTTGATAGCCAGGCTATTATTCGAGCTACCGTTAGTGTTGGTGGCGAGTCCCTCCTATATAAAGGCTTATGGTAAGCCGAATTCTATTAGTTGTTTAGAGTCTCATCATGTCTTGATGCTAAGTAATTCTCGTTCCGCGCCAATTTGGCCTTTAGGAAGCGGTGAATCCAGGCGTTTGGTGCGTGTTAAACCTCGCGCTTGGGCAAACAGCTCTGTGGCAATAAAACAGATGACTAAAGAGGGTTTGGGTATCTCATTGATGACTAAATCTCAGTGCGCGCAGGAGTTGAAGCGTGGAGAGTTAGTGAAATTACTTCCGGAGTTAGCGATTGAGCCTATAAAAGCTTACGGCCTCTACTCAAGCCGATTACAGTTGGCGCCAAAAAATTCGCGTTTTTTGGAGTATTTTGCTAAGAATTTCATCAAGCAATCCCCGGATTTTTCGCTTCAGTTATCACCTGTTAAAGGAGTGGTTCCTATCAAGTAAGTCTTATATTAACTGCAGGGTCGTTTGAGAGGTGGTTGTCCACGCGGCTGCTTAACTTTGTTTGGGGTGAGGTAGTCATTTTATATACGCAGATCCACGGGGTGTTAGTTAACGAGTGTCTACTTGGCAGTGGTTAATGCCGATGCTGTTAGTGTAAGCTGTCAGTCTTTACGCGCTAGGGTTGGCGATATAACATAGAGAATTATAGCTAGGATTTTTATACAAAGCTGCGAGGGCAAAGTGTGGTTGTATTTAAGCTCTTGAGTTGTCCCCCCCCTTTTTTTATTTCATATTGAATCGGTTACTTATTTGTCGTGGATATTTTAAACAAACAAGTCTTGTTGGCGTCCTGGGCCAGGGGTTTACCTCAGGCAAGTGATTTTCGTTTTGCAGAACAAGTCTTATCACCTTGTAAGCAAGGCCATGTTATTATTAAAAATCATTATCTGTCGGTCGATCCCGCCCAAAAAGGCTGGATGAGTAAAGCTCAAAATTACTCTAATGCTGCTTTAGGTGAGCCGATGAAGGCATTGGCAGTTGGTGAGGTGATTGAGTCATCTTTGCCTGAATATAAGGCGGGTGATTTTGTTAGCGGTTGGTTTGGTTGGCAACAATATGCGCATGTCGATGCCGATGCAATTGATCGGAAAATAAATCCTGCCACTGGCCCGATACAAAATGCTATAGGCCTATTGGGAATCGTGGGGTTGACGGCTTACATTGCGCTAAAAGATGTGATTAACCCTCGGCCTGGTCAAACGATTTTGGTTTCTACAGCCGCTGGTGGTGTTGGCAGTATTGTTGGTCAATTGGCTAAGCGCTGGGGTTGTCGTGTTATCGGTATAACCGGCAGTGATGAAAAGCTTGGGCGCTGCTTGAATGAATTTGGTTATAATGCGGCCTTTAACTATAAGAAAGAAGGTTGGCAGGAAGCTTTGAAAGCGGCATGTCCTGAAGGTATTGATGGCTACTTTGATATGGCGGGAGGCTGGATTTCCGATGGGGTGGTTGAGCTGCTGAATGCCCGTTCGGTGCATGTTCAGGTAGGCACTGCTGCAGTAGCCTCCTGGGATCCGACTCCACAGGCTCCGCGTCGTGAGCGTTTGCTGTTGGTCAAAGAGATAACCCATCAGGGTTTTGTGATTTTTAATCATGCTTCGCGTTTTGACGAGGCATCTCGTTATCTGGCGCAATGTTTGGCGAATAAGGAGTTGGTTTTCCGCGAACAGGTGCTGGATGGTCTAGAGTCCGCGCCGCAAGCGTTAGAATCTCTATATCAAGGTAAGAACAACGGAAAAATACTGATCCGTTTAACTTAAATATTAATTTGAATAAATAGTTGGAAGCAATGTTATGGCTGGTCCTTTAGAAGGTCTTAAAGTTTTGGATTTCTCGGTATTGCTACCGGGGCCTTTTGGTACACAGATATTGGCAGATTTGGGGGCGGAGGTGCTTAGAGTTGAAGCCCCAGGCCGGGGGGACATGATGCGCGATCTGGAGCCCAAAGCCGGTACCAGCTCTGCAGCTCACGCCTCGATCAATCGCAATAAACGTTCGTTAACGCTGGATTTGAAAAAGCCAGCGGCTCTCGACATCGTGCATCAATTAGTTGCTGACTACGATATTGTGGTAGAGCAGTTTCGACCTGGCGTGATGACGCGTTTGGGTTTGGGCTATGATGCACTGGCGAAAATTAATCCACGGTTGATCTACTGCTCCATTACCGGTTATGGCCAAACAGGGCGATATAAAGATCGTGCGGGGCACGATATTAACTATCTAGCCTTGTCGGGTTTGGCTAGTTTCAGTGGCCGTCAGGATACCGGGCCAGTGCTATCGGGTACGCAGATAGCTGATGTTGCAGGCGGCAGTTTGCACGGGGTAATGGGCATTATGGCTGCGGTGATTGAGCGCTACCGTACTGGTAAGGGGCAGCATGTGGATGTGAGCATGTCGGATGCAGCGTTATCGCTGACAGCTATTTGCGGAGCTGAAGCACTGGCATCGGGGGTTGCTCCAGGTTTTGGTTCGGAGATGCTTAATGGTGGTAGTTTTTATGATTACTACCAAACGGCGGACGGCCGTTATCTGTCTATTGGCTCATTGGAGCCCAAATTTTTCACTGCGTTGTTTGCAGTACTGGGGAAACCTGAATGGTCACAGCGCATGGCGGATCAATCGGTTGAGGCTCAACAGGCATTGAAGAGCGATTTGCAGCAGTTGATTGGACAAAAAGATTTCCAGCATTGGAGTGATACCTTCGCTGGATTGGATGCTTGTGTAGAGCCGGTTTTGGATATGAATGAAGTGAGTGAATCCGCTCATTTTAATGATCGAAACATGTTTGTTGATGTTCCTTGCAACACCGGTGAGACGTTGCGACAGATTGCCAGCCCGGTGAAGTTTTCAAACAGTGAGGCGCGCTATGATTTTGCCGGAGTGGCTTTAGGTTATCACACCGACGAGGTGTTAACTGAATGCGGCTTAAGCTCAGAAGCGATTACCGATTTACGCAATGATGGCGTAATTTTGTAAAAGCATAAATAAGAAATAGTGAAAATCAATAACTATAGACCACACAATTGAGAGTTAGGGGTTTACGATGGCTGACATTGATCCGATTGAGTTTCGCAACGCATTGGGTTCATTTCCTACCGGTGTAACTGTTATCACTAGTAAAGATGCAGACGGCAATTTATATGGTGTAACAGCGAACAGTTTTAACTCTGTTTCTCTGGATCCGGCTTTGGTGCTGTGGAGTATAGGTAAAACATCCACCAGCTATAACGCCTTTATGGACGCAGACTACTGGAATGTACATATTCTGGCGTCGGACCAAGAGGCCGTCTCGGGTAATTTTGCCCAAAAAGGGGGGGATAAGTTCGTCGACATTGACTTCTCAGAGGGTGTTAAAGGTGTGCCGGTGATTGCGGGTTGTGCTGCGGTGATGCAGTGTCAGATTGAGCATCAGTACGAAGGGGGAGACCACATTATTATGGTCGGTCGAGTTTTGGACTTTAATGATTCAGGCAAGGCGCCCCTGGCATTCTCTCGTGGCCGTTATGCGCGTCTAGCTTAAAATTATGCGGAGGGTTGTTAGTCGCAGCCACCGTTTCAACGGCATAAAGTTAATTATCATTCTAAAGGAATTGTAAACATGGCAAAGGTATTGGTACTTGAATCTAGCGCTCGTCTTGAGGGTTCGTTCACTCGACAGCTCACCGCTGAGTTCATTGAACTGTTAAAAGCACAAGATACGCCGCATGAATTTTCTGTTCGCGATCTGGCTCATAATCCAGTGCCGGTGTTAGATAGCTCAACGGTGGGTATCATTCGTACGCCGGGTGATCAGTTGACTGATGAACAGCGTCAGCAAATAGCTATCTCTGAAGAATTGGTGGCTGAATTAAAAGCGGCCGATTTTGTTGTGATCGGTTCGGCAATGTATAACTGGAGTATCTCCGCGTCACTGAAGGCGTGGTTGGATCAGGTCATGCGTGTGGGTGTGACCTTTGGCTATGCTGATGGCGGCGTGAAAGGTTTATTAAACAATAAGCCTGCCTTGGTTATTTTGTCTCGTGGCGGTAGTTACGATGCGCCTGAGCGCGCAGCAGTGGATATGCAACGTCCCTATTTGCAAAATGTTTTGGGTGTTATTGGTCTGGACTCGACCTTTGTGACAATGGAGGGCTCTTTGATGGCTGAAGATATCTGTCAAAACAATCTTGAAAAAGCCCGGGCTGAAATTGCTGCTGTCGCGGCAACGTTGGCCTAAATTGATATTGAGTGACGGCTAGCTCTTGGAGCATAGCCGTTATGTAGGTTTACTTTATTTTTGACTGAATGCTGCCGGGGCAGCATTCAGTCAAAAATTCCTTTCAAGACAGTCTCTAAATGTATCATCAAGTCCTGATATTCGGGAGTGTGTTCGTCACCGTATAAGCTTTGGTTGTTAAACAGGCCCGCGATAAAAAATCTTTCTGTAAGAAAATTAAAGATGGTTTGGAGAAAAAATCGTGCAGATATGGTGATTGCAGCAGGGCCTATCCTGCAGATGAAAAATTTGGTATGGGATATTTAAGTTTTTTGTTAAATTTATATTAAATACAGGGAATATTATGAGCCTATTTGAAGAAGTTGCAGCAGAGATAGAAAAAAAGGCAGAGCAAATGGATGCTTTTGGCAAAAAAATCAAGCTGATTCTTGATGATAAGGAAATTATTATTGACGGAAATACCACGCCGCCATCTATTCAAGCTGACGATAATGAAGTAGATATTACAGTGATAGCTACTACAGAAGTCTTCTCCAAAATATTAACTAAGGAGATGAACCCCCAGATGGCGTTAATGACGGGTAAGATTAAAATAAAAGGCGATATGATGGCAGCTGTGCCATTGATGAAAATATTTTAAGCGACTTATTCTTCAAGCATGATTTGCTGAGTTTCTTCTGTGGGCTGTAGGATGATGGGGCTTTCTAATGGTGTGGGGGGATAGTTTGGTGGTCGGTATTATGAGAGGTGTTGATCCGGGAGAGAATATCACCTTCCATAAGGGCACCCGCTGTGCGCAACAGCGGGTAAGGATTTGTGACAGAGCCAATATAAGTGTCGCTAATATTTTTTAAATAAGCGGTCATGGAGGCATGACTTACAGCTCTGTGGGCTGTGTTGGCGCTGAGGCTGTCGGTTGTCAAAATTCCATGAATAATAACGATTAAGAGTGATTGACTCTTAGAACCCGACTTGATCCCCGCCTTTTAATTGTAGTATTTCACGCGCTTCATCAGGTGTTGCTATTTCGAGCCCCAAACCTTCAATGACTTTCCGTACTTGCCGTACTTGTTCTGCATTGGATTCAGCCAGCTTGCCTTTGCCCGCCCATAACGAA
>JBAYQJ010000056.1:0-19592 GCA_041677245.1 Spongiibacteraceae bacterium
CGCCTCTATATTATTATCGATAAGCCTGCCAGCGCTTGATCCGCAGGCAAAAATCCTGCGGAGTCTCTCCATCGGGCTTTATCTCCGAATACCAATCCTCCAACACAAACAACATAAATTTGGCCTGAGCCTGATCTTTTTGGGTATTACTCAGCTCATCTTGCAACTGCCGCTTCATGTCGGCGTAAGGCGGCACCCCCGGCTCTAGCAACTGGTTATAAAGATAGCTATAACGGGCACAAAAATGCTCGTTATCTGACTGACAAGCCGATAGCATTAAGCTTATCGTCAGTAATATAAGAATTTTTGCCTTGTTTTCCATAACTCAACTCTCATGTAACCTGTACAACCACGAACCAACCAAGTTTAATTTGCTGGAAAAGCTTAACTCAACTAGCTATTAGTGAGGCTAGCAACGAAACTGACTCAGCACAACTATTGTCGACGCTACAGCGAATGACAACCTATTCACCAATAAGCTCTATTTTATCCTTGAGCTACTCCGGTTTATCTAGCTTAATACACTTAGATAATCAAAAATGACAACCAAACTCAATTACCTTCTGACCACAACCACAAAGGAAAACATACGTGACCCGATTTACCGGCCTGACATTGATATCGATAGGCTTATATTCACTATTCAATACCGCAAGCAGTTTTGCCGACGTCTCCATAGACGATAAGCAGCACTGTTTACTGCAGCAATTACAGCTTGCTCAGGGCCCCGAAACCGTGGCCGAGCTCCGCAACTACTGCAAACAGCAAGCAGCGCAAAATCGAGCCAAAGAACTTGTCGACACTGAGGTACCTGAAGAAAACAGTGCTGAGCAAGCACTATCCGATCGTATAGCGACAGAGAGCTTAGCCGAGCACAACCCTTTTACCATTTCGTCTTATCGACCCAACTACCTTTTATACGCCTCTTATAACTCCAACCCAAACAAGGAATCATTCAAAGCCACCTTTCCCGATGGCGACGTTGATCGAGTAGAAGCCAAATTGCAGATAAGTTTTAAAGCCCGTGTAGCTAAAGGTGTGCTCGGCGGTGACCTTTGGGCAGCTTATTCGCAGCAATCATGGTGGCAGGTCTACAACAATGAGGAATCAGCCCCTTTTCGAGAAACCAACTACGAGCCAGAGCTATTTTTAAGTTGGAATACTAAATTTGAAGTACTGGGGTTTACCAACAGAATTTTAACCCTAGGCTTTAATCATGAGTCCAATGGTCGCGATGATCCACTGTCGAGAAGTTGGAATAGAATTGTCGGCGGCGGCACTCTGGAACAAGGCAACCTCGTTTTAGCTGGGCGCGCCTGGTACCGGCTTCCCGAAGATGATGACGATGATGATAACCCCGACATCCTAAAATATACCGGCTATGGCGATATCAGTGTTTTTTACAAGTACAAAAAACAATTACTGGGTATCACTCTCACCAACAATCTTCGCAGCGATAATAAAGGAGCAATCCAATTAGATTGGACCTTCCCCATGGGCGATCGCTTTAAAGGCTATCTACAATACTATAATGGTTACGGCGAAAGCCTCATTGATTACGACCATTCGATTAACAGAATTGGTATTGGCATCTTATTGAATGACTGGCTGTAACAAGCGATCATTGATGCTATGTTAATACTCGTGTTGTGTAGAGCGGGTCTCACTTCATCGCACATTGCTGGATTAAGACCCAAGCCTGAACTTCCCTTGGCAAGAATTGACTAATTCTTCATATCAATAATTAATTAGCGGCACCTGAGACCGCTTACAAAAAGCCGGATAACAGCAGCCAGGCGCAGTCGAATTAAATATATTTTACAGCGCTGGCATATTTATCCGCCGACAGTACAATCATCTTAAATAAACCATTCCTAAAGGGGTATATTATGCCAAACAAGAACACGCTAGGATTGATCATCGGTATTATTGTCATCGTTGCGCTGATCATCGGCTGGCAACTCTATAGCAGCAACGAACCCCAGCCAGTAACCCAAGAGCCGGTAGTGCAGGCTCCGCCTATACCTGTTGCCGAGCCTGAAACAGCAGAGCCCGCAGAGACGGTAGAAGAACCTAGCGTAGTTATTGAGCCCGAAGACCCTATTATTCCTGCACCAGCATCTTTGGAAAACAGTGACCCACAGGTACGAAGCGCTGTTACCGACTTCGCTCCCAAGTTATCCAAGTGGTTGCTGCCCAACGAACAAATACGCAAGTGGGTACTTACTGTTGACTTGCTCGCCGATGGCAAAATGCCCAAGCGCTACCTTCCTATCGATTACCCTATGAGCAAATTCAGCACTGACGATAAATCGACTCTTGCAAGCTCAAACTATGCCCGAATGGACGAAGTTATTGACACTGTCACCGCAATGGATAGCAGTTTAGCAGCTAGATATTACAACGAATGGCTGCCAGCACTAGAACAAGCCTATAAAGAACAAGGCAAAACTGGTAGTTTCGACCAGCGCTTTAAGCAAACCATCAGTCAGGTGCTAGCCACTGAACCACTGGAGCAGGCCCCCGCCCTGAAACGGCCCGGAGTTCTGTACAAATACGCCGATCAAAATCTTGAGGCAGCTAGTGATATCGAAAAACTGATGTGGCGTATGGGCCCAGAAAATAGCGAAAAAATTCAGAACTTTCTGCGTGACTTACGCAATCAGATCGACCAAAACAAAGAATAAACAGCACAACAATACAGCCAGAGATCGTCAAGTTTATCAGTACATAAGGCGAAATCTGGCTGCCTTAACGCTTAGCAACATTTAAACGGTAGCAACTGCCTTTGCATTCACCGCTGGCAACCACGTGCTGGCACTCTCCGAACAAAAGCTCGATACCAGTTCAATCTTGCCCATAATCTGTTGATTAAAAAACTCCAGCTCAGCTATTGGCACACGGTATTCCAAGTGCTCTTCGTAAGCGACAGTTTGTATCTCATAGCGATGCAGCACCTCGGCGCAGATTTTAAAACTCACCACAAACCCACGCTCAAATTGCACCGCATCCCATTGTCGTGCTATTTGCTCGGCATAAGATAAATAAACTTTGGGGTAGAATACCCGCTGTTTCGAACCATCGGCAGCAAAACGCCGCCAACCCGAATTTTCAACCTGCACCAACTGCTGCGGCGAAAGAGATTTATACAATTTAATATATTGGCGCTGCATATTAGTCACGGTTATAAGCTCCAACTGTGCAATCTGTTATTGTTATGGTCAAGCGACTCAGTTTTAACGACATAACGCAATGGCCCGCCGGCCATAATAGCGTCGAATGGGTAGCAAGTTATTAACGTAAGCTCTGAGCCAGACAAGGCTGGGGATAACTCAGCTTGACGGCTATCTACTATTGACAGCTCAACAACCCGATAGTTTGTTTTGACCCCAAATACATTGCCCAAGGTTAGCGTGTCATTTATTTTTAAATCACGCATAAATTTAAAATGGGTATCGCGGTGGCCTGCAATAAACTCTGGCGAATCTACCCGCCAGTCTTGTCCCATAATAGCCCCTGGGCCAAAAGCCAACGTACTGCCGACTATACCGTTTAGCACGTATAAATCCACACCATAATGATCCAGCTGTAATCGCGCCACAGGCCAAGTGTCAGCCCATGGCCACGGCTTAACCGACGCCTGCTTATCTAAGGTTTGCTGCCAAGCCCTTTCTATTAACAGCTGTGCCAATTCGGCCTTGGCATAAACCCACAGCCCATCGCTCATCAATATACCCGCAACACACAGCAGACTCAGATTGAATAACTTCCACGAAGGTTTCCACATTTTCTTCATACTATGACCTCCGCTGTAGTAACAAGCGGCTTAAATACGCTAGTAGTAATATCACCATACTCAAGACAATACTCTGCATACCTCGACTCGCGGTATTAGGGTAAGCAAAACTTTGCGCCCCTTGACCTTTAGGGCTGGCATTCACTACCGGCAACAAAGCCAGCGGCTCCCCTTCCTCTCTAGAGATAAGCTGCTCTATTGCCACAAAACTGGTATAAGGGCTGACTAACTGGTGCTGTAAAGCTACGGCTAATACATCAGTTCTTACTTGCGCTTCATCACGGCCAGCTATCTTTTCATCCAATAAGGTACTAATTTTTTCTCTGGCCCATAGCGTAGCGACACCGCGCTGCTGATGTTTAGTTGTGAGACTTAAGTTTCTACTCCAGTGCTGGCCAGCAACATCACCTTCCACTAATACGCTGCCACTTAGAGCGCTAAGCTTAGCGCTGACTAACAATGGCTCACCTTGATATAGATCGGGTATTTTCATTGGGTACAATTCCGCATCAATGCCATCCGACCAAGTCAAAGTAATATTGCTCATCACTGGTCTATCTAGCTTGGCAAACAACGCCGACATCACTGGCTGTACCTCATTGATATCACCAATATGGGTGAATGTACCTCGGCCAAACTGAGCCGCCTTACGCATAAAGTAACTATTAGGAGCTGATCCAATCCCTACGGTAAACAACCGACTATTGCCTAAATGCTGTTGAATCTCTTTGAACAATGCCTCCTCGTTACCTACCGCACCATCAGTGATAAAAATAATTTGCCTGATAGCTGATGCTGACTGTTGCGGCTCAGTAAAAGCGGCCTGCAGTGCCGCTAGCATTTCAGTACCACCACCAGACTGAATATTGCGAATGTAATCACGCGCCTGTTGCAGGTGGCGCCTATCAGCGATAACAGCTTGATCAAACAACGGAAAGGTTTTTGAATTGAATTCGATAATATTAAAGCGATCCTGTGGGCGTAAATGATCCATCGCCAGCAGCAGGCTTTGCTTGGCCTGACGAATCGATACTCCATCCATGGAGCCAGAGGTATCAATGATATAAATAACCTCTTTTGCCAGCCCCTCCGCCTGCGACTGCATGACAGGAGGCAATAACATCATCAATATATAAGCCTCTGACGGATCCGGTGTGGCAGCAAACTCATCTGCTGCAAGCTCAACTGGCAGGATTTCAGCAAACAGCGCCGCTTCTGGCTCGGCCCCTGTCACCGGACGCCAGCTCAACACAAAATCCTGCTCCATAGCGACTTTAGCCGCGCTAAGCCTCAGCTTATAACGGTTGCCTTGTCGGGATAAGACAATATTGTGATAAGCGCTGTCGATGTTTCGTAACGGCATACCCATATCCAGTTCAGCAGTGATAGCCATGGGGTTAATCGGTGCCTTCACGCTCGATACTTCAGGGGATAACCAGGGGCTAATTTGATCGGCATCAGCCACTTGATCGGTATTAAATGCCCAGCCCATAGCTCCCGTTAACAACGACTGCGCTGCAGTTTGATACAGACCTGGCTCCTCGCGCCGAGGAATTAAAGGCTTGCCGGGTATATAGCGTGGAGTGATAGTCATCGGAAAACGCAAACTAAACTGGCCCTGATCGTATGCCACCTTCTGACTGTATTCCAACTCGATTTCAACCGTCTCACCGGGGGCAATATTGGCAACACGGGTAGTAAATATATTGGGCCGTTGCTGCTCGACCAAACCGGTCTTTTTACCCGCATTTTTTGCCGCCTGATAAAGTTGCTTTGCCTGTTTTTTTTCTTTTATCTCGCCCTCAATACGCCGCTCGCCCACTCGCATTCGCAACCGGTTTACCGCCGCCTGTTCGGGTAACGGAAAAACATAAACCCCCTCCACCCAAGCGGTTGAATCATTACGAAAGCGCTGACTCAGCTTAACCTGAGCAATCATGCCACTGATCTGAAAATGCACAGCACCCTGTAGCATCACACTGCGCCGATAACCAGCACCATCACCACTGAGCAATAACTGTCCAGCTTTAACTTCCGCCAAGCTGACATCTTCATTCTCTAAGCTTAATATCGAACCGGGTTGCGACCCAACAGGCGCCGGCATCGCTTGCGCTGAACGCCAAGCCAGCAAGCCAATGATCAGTAGCAGCAACGTCAACGAGTAATAACGCCAGCGGCGCGATTTTTTTCGCGTATAACCTAAACAATAATCCTCAAGAACTACTCGCTTGGGATGGCGTCTGAATATAAACATAAAAAGCCCCGTTTAAATGAAACGAATTGCTCAAGCAACCCTTTGAGGCTTTAGTAAGACAAACAACTGCGGCAATTTGGTGGGGCTAATATGGCGGTCAAGTGAGCAATTGTGGCGAATTATGACAAAGCCACTATTACACCATTAGCTAAGCTACAATAAAGCCCCCGTGAAAGTCAGCGGCCAGCAGACGCACCACTTAGCCAACAACCCATGTAACCAACGATTACAAATACAGGAATAAACCATGGCCAGGCATATTGCCATCGTGGAAGATGAACCGACTATTGCAGCCAATTACCGTGACGCACTCAGCCGGCAAGGCTACCTGGTCAGCGTTTATAGTGACCGTCCCTCGGCACTGCGAGGCTTTCAACAACAACTGCCAGATTTGGCGATTATTGATGTCGGCCTGGGTGATGAAATTGAAGGTGGCTTTGACTTATGCCGAGAGCTACGCAGCCGCAGCCCCGAGCTACCCATCGTATTTTTAACCGCGAGGGAAAGTGAGTTTGACGTCATTTCCGGCTTGCGCCTGGGTGCCGACGACTACCTGACCAAAGACATCAGCCAAGCACAGATGATGGTGCGTATTGTCGCTCTGTTCCGCCGTGTAGATGCTCTAAAAGCCCCTTCCCTCAAGGAAGATATCATCAGCCATGGCAAGCTGATGATCAATAAAGAGCGCATGAACACCCGCTGGAATAACCTCAATATCGATCTAACCGTCACTGAGTTTTGGATTATCTACGCACTGGCCCGCCACCCGGGCCATGTTAAGAATCGTCAGCAACTCATGGATGCCGCCAATGTAGTGCTCGATGACAACACCATCACCTCACATGTAAAACGCATAAGAAAAAAATTCTTAGCCGTAGATGCAGACTTTGACGCCATTGAAACCGCCTATGGCATGGGCTATCGCTGGAAAGCAGTATGACGCTTAATAAACAACTACTTTGCGTCAGCATCATATTGCTCTGTTTACCTTGGGCTGGCTGCCAATATATTCGCGAAGTTGATAATATTTTTCGTACCAGCCAAGAGCAAACCTTAATGGCAAGCACCAAGGCCGTCGCCTCGGTGTTGTCACAACAAGCGGCTTTACTGCAAACCTATAACAGCGATGAACATTTCACCCCCCTTTATTTTCACCCTTTAGCATCCTCACTGTGGATAGATGGTTACAGCGAAGGCTGGGAATCGATCCCAGCGATACCGTACCAAGCCGCTCACAACCCGCAGCAATCAGTAACAGTGCGCAGTGCCATCCACAATAAAAAATTATTTTTATACTTTCAGGTCATCGATAATAACGTTATTTATAACAATCCAGCTCAATCGCTAATTGACGATGGTGATGGTATTGCAGTGATCGCCGCTAGTGGCCGCCAGTATATATTCACAACCTCGGCACCGGGTAACGTCATCGCGCGTTATCGCAATGAAACTAACCGTATTTATCGCGAATCTAAAATTAATGCCTATTGGCAAGACACCGAAGCCGGTTATGATTTAGAGGTATCACTGCCAACAGAGCTGGCAGCCGGCAGATTGAGCTTTTATATTATTGATCAAAATGCTGATAATATTCGTAGCAATAATAGTGAACACAAGGAAACCAGCAACAATCACACTACAGATTACTACGGCCCTATGGCTAACGCGCCACATTCACGTCCCCCTTATTATATTTATCAATCAGCGGCACTGCAGCAGCAGCTAGATATATTTGAACAGCCCGGCCAACGTATCAATGTAGTAGAGCCCCACTATTGGCTACTAGCCAAAACAGGTACAATTGAACTGCCTAAAGCGATAGAACAAAGAGACACCACCGAAAATAGTCACTGGCTCATCAAAAAACTCTACCGGTTTTTACTCAACTCAAATATTCACCTCAAAACCCAATATAGCGAAAGCACTAACTTTAGCGAGCGCCTAGAAGTTATTCGCGGTTTCGATGGTCACAGTAATAGTCGATGGTATAAAGACCCCGAACATAGCAGCCAAAATATTTTAGCCGTCGCCGTCCCAGTTTTTCATAATAAGGCCGAGGCGACAGAAGCTAACAAACAAAATATTATTGGTGTGGTAGTTGCAGAACAAAGCAGTGAGCAGTTAGCAGCCCTATCTGATAACGCCTTCAATAAATTATTAGCTCTTAGCCTGGGAGCCATTATTTTGGTAGCCATTGCTTTACTGGGCTACACTTCCTGGCTATCCTGGCGAATCAAACGTTTAAGCCGTGCCGCAACCGAGGTATTAAGCGATGATGGCAAACTACTCGACAACTTTCCGACCAGCCGCGCCGCCGACGAAATAGGCGACCTCACTCGTAACTATGCGCAGCTATTACAGCGTATTGGCGATTACACCGAGTATTTACAAACACTATCGCGCAAACTTTCCCATGAGTTACGCACACCGCTGGCGATTATTCACTCTTCGCTAGACAACTTAAATAATCAACCACTGGATCCGCACAGTGAAACATATCAGCAGCGCGCCAAACAAGGTGCCATACGCCTTGGCAATATTTTAACCGCCATGAGTGAGGCCAGCCGCGTTGAAGCCAGCATCGAAAATGCCGAACTTGAAACTATCGATCTATTCACATTACTAAGCGGTGTCAGCGCTGCGTATCAAGATATTTATCCACAACACCGCATTAATTTTAGCAGTAGTAATGGATTTAATTACACCATTCAGGCAGTCCCCGATTTACTGGTTCAAATGCTAGATAAGCTTATTGACAATGCCGCTAGTTTTTGTCCAGAAAATGGATTAATTGGCTTTACCCTGTCGCACCACAATAAATACATTGAAATCACCGTCAGCAATGACGGCCCTTTATTGCCGGAAAAAATGCGCAGTCAATTATTTAATAATATGGTATCGCTAAGAGAGCAAAATAAGAATTCCTCACACCTTGGGCTCGGCCTATATATTGTTAGTTTGATTGTTCAATTCCACCACGGTAGTATCAGCGCAGCCAATCGTGACGATGCAAGTGGCGTATTTTTTACTATCCACTTACCCACTTAAAATAATCCATAATCAAGTAACCCGGATTAATGACCGGGTTACTTGATTTGTGGATATCACTATAGCTCTACGCTGTCGATCTTAAACCTGATTATTTGCAATCCCAACTACTGCGACAACGTCACCTGGGCTACCGAACTTGATTTATCGGTGATCGATTTATTATTAAGTAATTGAATCCGCACCACCCGCTCCAGCGCATAAGCATCGTAATCACCCTGCTGTGACTGCGATTGGCTAGCACCGTGACTAAAGCTGCTAATTCGCTCCGAAGCTACACCAAGGGTCTTTAATTGCGTAACTACCGACTCGACACGTGCAGCAGATAATGACAAATTATACTCCGCATCCCCTCTGGGATCGGCGTAACCGTCAAGTTGAATATCCAACGCAGGTGACTTACTCATAAAGTCAGCCAATAAAACTAAACGCTGCTTGCCTGATAAGGTTAATTCACTTCTACCTGTCTTAAATAACATTTCGAGCTGTAATTGATCCAAGGCAAGCTGCGCATGCTTAGCGGATGATTGTTCAGCTTTATCCAACTGATACCCTAACAGAACTATCTGTGAATTTGCCTCATTCAAATCGACCGCTAAATCAGCACTTACCGCTTCTAGCACCGCTGCTTTTTCAACTTGCTCATCCAACCACACACCCCCAATAGCGGCCACTGCCATACCAATCGGGCCTGCTAACACAGCACCTGCTACGGCCGAGCCAAAAAAAACACCGCCTCGCCTCAACTCTGTATACGCACTGGATTTAGCCGAAGCACTCTCGCTGTTAAATTGATAGTCATCAGCCATTACCAGCGGCGTAGTAGTTACCGCCAGAAGAGCGCTGGTTAATAGTATTTTCTTCATAATTCATTCCTCACAATGGACCGGTTTAAGTAAAACTCAATATGATTAAACCGTACAAAGTGGGCGCTGGCGGGGATCAAAAAGGTTAAAGCGATGGGCAATTATGATCAATTATGACAACAACATATGGGATGATAAAAATAGCGTATCCATACAAAAACACAGCACAGGTCGACGAACACCACGCTGTATAAATTAACAAAAGGGGAAAACAAACTGCGTTAGTATTATGCGGTCAATTTGAGACCGACCAAGCCTGCAACGACAAGCCCCAAGCTAAGCAGCTTTAAGGGTTGCGCCGATTCACCAAACAGGACTATACCAAGCACCACAGTACCAACAGCACCGATGCCAACCCAAATAGCATAAGCCGCACCTACCGGTAAGGATTTCATCGCAACGCTAAGTAACCACAGGCTAACTATCAATAAAACGACTGTAATAGAGCTTGGCCAAAAACGTGTAAAGCCTTCAGAGTATTTAAGCCCAATGGCCCAAGCTGTCTCTAATAAACCTGCAACAACAAGAACAAACCAACTCATAAGCACCTCATTTAAATGCGAGGCCGTCCTCGATAAAAATAGAGCGGTGAGGTCGTCCTCACTTCAAAAAATAGCTGCAAACCCCAGCAGCCATAGCTACTTAGCAACAAGTGCCGGGGGAAGATTTTATTGATTGACTTGTAGCGATATCTGTACAGCCATCAAGTAACAGCCATTAAAGCGCTTCGATGATAGTTGCGTTGGCTGTACCGCCGCCTTCACACATGGTTTGTAAACCGTAACGCAAACCTCTAGCTTTAAGTGCATAAATCATCGTTGTCATCAACTTGGCACCGCTAGCACCCAGAGGGTGGCCCAGCGCAATTGCACCGCCATTTACATTTAACTTGGCAGGGTCGACATCCAACTCTTTCAGCCATGCCATCGGTACCGAGGCAAATGCTTCATTCACTTCAAACAGACCAATATCGTTAAGCGTCATACCCGCGCGCTTTAATACTTTACGTGTTGCATTGATCGGCTCAGCCAACATCATCACTGGATCACCACCGGTTACAGTAAAACTGTGAACACGAGCAATGGGTGTTAAGTTATGACGTTTTAACGCCGCTTCGCTAACGACCATAATGGCAGCAGAGCCATCGCACATTTGACTGGCATTAGCTGCAGTGATTGATCCACCATCAATAATCGGGTCCAATGCACCCATTGACTCCATCGATGCATCAAAACGCACACCTTCGTCTTGCTGGTTGGAGTCAGCAAAAACTTGTACAAACTCTTGATCAAAAGCACCAGCATTAATTGCCGCGGCAGCACGACGGTGACTTTCGAGCGCAAAAGCATCCATATCGGCACGACTAAAGCCCCATTTGTCGGCAATCATTTGTGCGCCGACAAATTGGCTAAATTCACTTACTCCGTATTTTTCTAAAATGGTTTTGCTCCATGGACCTTCACCAATACCCGCTTTAGCATGCAAGCTAAAATCAGAAGCCATTGGTACCCGCGTCATACTCTCCACACCAGCCGCGATAACAATATCTTGCGTTCCTGACATCACTCCTTGAGCGGCGAAGCTGACCGCCTGTTGTGATGAGCCACATTGACGATCAATCGTCATCGCAGGTACTGAATCCGGAATTAACCGCGAAGCCAGCACGGTACTTCTACCTATGGCAAAAGACTGCTCTCCCGCTTTAGTGACACAGCCAACAATAACATCATCAATCAATTGAGGGTCAATGCCAGCACGCTCAACAACTGCATCCAGTGCAGTTGCCCCTAGGTCTGCTGGGTGCACACCTGCTAAATAACCCTTTCTACGTCCACCAGGCGTTCTAGCGGCACTTACAATATATGCTTCCATCATATTCCCTCAATAAGCTTAAAGAACTTGCCCAAAGCTATTCCTTTTAAACAGCATTAATACCAATAGATACAATTAGCTCACTATGATTTTAATGCTGAAAAAATATCTACAGACCGTAGCTCTGTACTAGCGGCTTACACCATTTTAAAGGTAAACCGCGGTAGATAATGCGAGCCAAATTAACGAGGCTGCATTCTGATCGCGCCATCCATACGAACAACTTCACCGTTAATGTAGTCGTTCTCAATAATAAACTGCGCAAGGTGAGCAATTTCATCAGGGCGGCCCAAACGCTTGGGGTTAGGTACACTGGCATTCAATCCTTCAACGACATTTTTAGGCAAACTTTCCATCATTGGCGTGTGGATCAAGCCGGGAGCAATGGTGTTGACTCGAATACCAAAATTGGCCAGGTCACGAGCGATAGGTAACATCATTCCAACAATACCACCTTTAGATGCGCTATAAGCTGCCTGACCCATTTGCCCTTCAAAGGCCGCCACAGAAGCCGTATTAATAATGACACCACGCGCGCCATCTTCGCCAACAGGCTCTTGTTTAGCCATCACTTCAGCTGCTAAACGCAACACGTTAAAGGTGCCGATCAAGTTAATATTAATCACTTTTTGGAACAACGCTAACGGAAACGCACCTTCTTTACCGAGTGTTTTAGCCGCATCAGCAACACCTGCGTAATTACAGCAAATGTGAATACCGCCAAAAGCAGCAGCCGCTGCTGCAATACCCGCTTGCACAGACGCTTCATCAGTAACGTTTACCGATTGAAAAAGCACGGAATCACCCAGCTCTTTAACCAGCGCTGCACCGCGTTCTGCATTCATATCAAAAATGACGACTTTGGCACCCAAAGCTGATAAACGACGAGCAGTCGCCTCACCTAAACCTGATGCACCACCAGTTATAATCGCTACTTTACCGTCAATATTCATATTCTATCTTTACCTATTTACTGATTAATATTTTTACTGGGTATGAATTGAATGACACTAACTTAAGGCCGTACTATCAACTGTGGGGTGGAACTTATTCCACCAAAATGACCCAGAACACAAAGAATTCGTTGAACTGATTGCCAAAATCGGTGGATCAAGCCCCCCCTACCACGGAGTTTTTAGCCTAAGTAAATGCCATACAGACATGAATTAAATTCATCTTGCTAAACAAATACTACTAGCAGCCAATTTTAGTTAAAATTTGGCGCACGTTTTTCGATAAAGGCAGCAATACCTTCACGTTTCTGCTCAGAGGAAAAAGCTTTTTGGAACAACTCAGCCTCTAGTTTTTCACCATCTTGCTGCAGCAAATCAAAGCCCTGATTAATAGCGCACTTGGCCAAAGCCAAAGCAGAACCACTGCGAGATGAAATAGTTTGCGCTTGCTTCATCCCAAGCTTGATTAGCTCTTCAGGCTCACATAGCTGAGTTACTATACCCCACTGTAAAGCTTGCTCAGCCGAGTAAATATCACCGGTTAAAATAATCCGGCTGGCTATACCTTTACCCACACAACGAGGTAAACGCTGAGTGCCACCATAAGCTGGGATCAAACCCAAAGTCACTTCTGGCAAACCAAATTTAGCCTTGCTGCTGGCAATAATATAATCACAGGCCAATGCCAACTCAAAACCACCGCCCAGTGCAAAACCATTAACACAGGCAATTACTGGAATAGGTAACTCTTCCAGTTTACGAAAAACCTCCTGAGCGATGTGCGCCATCTCCTCGCCTTTATCCTCAGATAGCTCTGACATAGCTTTAATATCTGCGCCGGCAACAAAGGCTTTATTACCTGCACCTGTCACCAACACACAGTCCACATCCATATCTACCACTGCATCGCAAAATGCCGATAGCTCATCAATCACAACAGCATTTAATGCATTCATGGCATCAGGTCGATTGACCGTTAATACACCGACCCGGTCTGTGACTTCAAATAATAAGGTAGTAAATTTCATCGTTAAATTTCCTTTAATAATTCACATGCATGATAACTCGTTGACTTTCGCTGGCACCTTAGTCACTAGCTATAACACGCACATAACGAGTGCGGGCACAGAGTATGGACAGGTACCACCTTATCAACTACAGCTCAGTATAACAGGCTCGCTCCACGGCTTCAGGCGGTCAAGAAAAGTCCTTTATCCGCTGTTTTGCTCGATTGATGAGCGACGATCATTAACACACTACTGACAAACTGGTCCTTACAATGTAACTGTCCATTACTTTATCCTCTGACAACGATAAAACCAAGAGCAAAGCCTGTCATAAAAAGTAACCAAAAATATCACCCGACTGCTATAATTGATAGTTAATACGCCATATAAACCCAAAAAGTAACGAGAACTAACCTATCGCCACGATATCTATCCATCAGGTCAAAGCTGCTTTAGGCGGCCTGGTGCGCCAGGGGCATAACCCTGACCTCTTATTGATGAAAGCAGGTATCAACCCGCGGTTGATCAGCACCCCACTGTCACGAGTCAGTGATAACCAAATGACGCTGCTGGTACAACTTATATGGGAAACCTTGGCCGACGAGTTTATGGGCTTTACCCCCACGCCCTGTAAACAAGGGGCGTTTACCCTGATGGCGCAATCGGTAAGTCAGTGCAAAAACCTGCGTGAAGCCCTACAACTGGGTACACACTTTTATAATTATATTACCGACGATATCACCAAAGAATTAATCGAATCAGAAACCCAAGCCCACCTCAGCGTGGTATTTACTACGCCAGAATTAGATCCAGAACATTTTTATCAGGATTTTTGGTTAATTACTTGGCACAGATTCGCCAGCTGGCTCACTGGCCGAAAAATACCCTTGATTGAAACGGCTCTCACCTACTCCAAGCCCACTAACTCATCTGAGCTGCACTATCTATTCCCCGGCAGCCATCGATTTAATAGCCATAAAAATCAACTGACTTTCAATGCCGAGTATCTGAACCTGCCATTGGTACGCAGCAAAAGTGAGTTGACCACTTTTTTAATGCATTCACCGGCAGATTTAATGACCATCCCTGGTGATGACAACAGCCTGAGCCATACCATCATTCAGCTTATTAAAAACTTTAACCACAACATAACAACACCGGGGTTAACCTTCCCGACTATTACAGAGATAGCTCAACAATTACATTTAACGCCAATCACCCTACATCGGAAACTAAAAACCGAAGGCAGCAACTACCAGCAAATAAAAGAAAATATTCGCCGCGACATTGCCCTGACCAAGCTGGTCAAAGAACGGCTCAAGGTAAAAGAGGTAGCGGCTATTGTAGGATTTTCAGAATCCAGCTCATTTACCCGAGCCTTTAAATTGTGGACGGGGCTAACGCCCCGAGAATACTGCCGATTCATCGACCCGGCTTGACCTCAAGGACACCAACGCAGAACCATAAACATAGCATTAGTAAAATAACGCAAAGCCTATTAACGCTAATATTAAACCGAAAAAAGGAACAACAACCGTGAGTTTAGCCAAGGGGCCATAAGCATCTCGATGGGACTCACCGCAGATAGCACGAATCAGCGTTACCACATAACCATTGTGTGGCAGCGAATCCAGCCCACCGGAGGCAATCGAAGCCACTCGATGGAGCGCGTCAGGATCAACCTGATGACTAGGCGCCACATCCGGACCGACATAAAACGGCGCCAACAAGGGCAAAGCAATAGACTGGCCACCCGAGGCAGAGCCCGTCAAACCGCAAATGACAGTGATCGCAACAGCAGCCCCCAACAAACCACCACCGGGCATACTGGTAAGGATCTGCACGACATCAGCAAACGCAGGCGTCGCTTTAGCCACCGTACCAAAACCAACTACTGCACAGGTATTAGCAAGTGCTAACAACGCCCCTGTAGCCCCTTCGGTAAAAGGTTGTGTGAGACTTTTAAAATACCTATGACTCAAGAGATAAGTCAACACTAGACCACTGAATAAAGCCGCAATCAAAGCAGACGTACCCAACTGCTGGTGATAGAAAAAAGACACCCCAAGTACGGCGATTAACGGCACGGTACAAAGCAGCGGATGAGGCAAGGATTTAGATTCCTGATCAACAAGGTCCGTTTCCCTCGACTCAAATTGCTCGCCGCGCGCTACCGCCTGCTGAAGCATTCGGCGCATCCATACATAGCCCACACTGGCCATAAACATCGCCACCACAATACTTACCTCCCAACCAGCATAGGGAGACGTATCCAGATAACGAACTGGAATCCAGTTTTGGATTTCCGGCGAGCCAGCCGAGGTCATAGTAAAAGTAATAGATCCAAAAGCAATCACCCCTGGAATAAAACGGCGTGGCAAATTAGCTTGCCGAAATAAACTGAGGGCCATGGAATAAACACAAAAAGCGACGATAAAAACGCTGACCCCCCCATAAGTAAGAATCGCACAAGCCGATACCAATGCCAGCGCCGCATGCTTCACACCGATATGGCTGATAATCCAGTGCGCAATACTTTCGGCGGCACCACTATTTTCCATCGCCTTACCAAAAATCGCCCCCAGCAAAAACATAAAGAACCAATCTTTAAAAAAGCTGGTAAAGCCCTCCATAAACGAAGCGACATAACTCGCCTGCCCTTCCATCGCCAACTGAGAAAACAAGGGCAAGCCACTGGTCAACGCAAGCACTAAAGCTGCCAGAGGGGCGGCCACCAACAAATGCATGCCACGAATAGCGAAATAAACTAATAGAGCCAAACCTGCAAAGAGGCCAATAAAACTAAGCATAGTGGAATTCTTATTACTATAGGTGAATGGATGGGTGGCAAGTTTATGCGATAAAAGATGAGTAAATCAAATACATAAAAACACCGCTCTACAACGTCAAGAAACGTAGAGCATACTAACGATTGATAAATTTTAATAAAGGCCAAATAAAAGCAATCAAAACACACTAGATCTTTGACAACCAATTTTTATTGAGCAATACTCAATAAAATATTTTTTAAGCCGAGTCATATATAACAGGAGCTAGGTGATGCCAGGGATCTATTACGACCAAGCCAAAACGGGCGCTATCATAAAGCACTCATTAAGGCGCACCGTTACCGAAACAGATAACGTGCTGTTTTGTGCTATCACCCACAACCCCCAACCACTACACCTGGATTCAGAATACGCAAAACAAACCGAGTTTGGTCAGCGGGTATTTAACAGTATGTATACCGTAGCTTTCGCCTGCGGGGTTTCTGTTGAGGACACTACCATGGGGACACTGGTAGTTAATCTTGGCTTTGGTGAAATGAAATTTCCAAAACCGGTATTCATTAATGACACTCTACATGTAGAAACTATGATCAAAGATAAACGCGACAGCGCCTCACGCCCCGATGCTGGCATCGTCACCTTTGAGCACCGTGTGTTTAATCAACATGACGAACCAGTATGCACAATTATCCGCATCGCTTTGCTAAAAAAGTCCAATCATAATTAAGGAGCCAATATGCTACCCCGTTCGTGGATGTTTGTTCCCGGTGACAGTGAGAAAAAAATAACTAAATCGTCACTACTGGACGCTGATGCGCTGATATTTTGCCTAGAAGATGCAGTGGCAGAATCACGTAAAGCTGTCGCCCGTACCCTGGTAAGCCAACACCTGCAAGCACACCGTCGTGACTCAACATCGCAACTATGGGTCAGGATAAACGCGATAGAAACCAAGCACCTGCTAGCGGATTTAAAAACAGTAATGGCGGCAGCACCCCACGGTATTTTCTTACCCAAACCTAATTGCGCCAAGGATATTGAAACACTTGACCACTACCTCAGCGCTTTCGAAACTCAGCACAACATACCCATCGGCAAGACAAGAATCATGACCGTAGTGGAGTCGGCACGCGGCAGCCTTAACCAGTCAACCTTTGCTGATGCATCGCCACGGTTCAGTAGTATGACTTGGGGAGCCGAAGACATATCTGCCGACATTGGTGCCAGCTGCAATAAAGATGAGGCCGGTGCACACTTCTTAATCCATCAAATGCATCGCGCGCAATGCCTGTTAGTCTGCGCAGCAGCCAACCTGCAAGCCGTCGATGGTATCTGTAGTGACTTCCTCGATGAAACCAATCTTCGTCAGCAATGTATGCGCGCTAGACAAGAAGGATTTAGCGGTAAAATAGCTATACACCCCAGCCAGATTACGGTTATCAATGAATGCTTCACGCCAAGCCAAGACGAAATTGACTACGCTCAGCGTGTTTGCCAAGCTTTTGCTCAGGCCGATACTGGCACCGTAGCACTCGACGGAAAAATGCTGGACTTACCCCATCTGAAACAAGCAAAAAAAATCATACAGCAAACATCCAGCAAAACATCTATCACCCAGCAATAAAGTACGGAGAACCAACGTGATCACCGAGACCTCTAAGCCTACTGACAAACCGATGAACAAGCCTGCAGAGCTCGGTGAAGGGAAAATTACCGAAACACTAAAGCGGCAACGAGAAAGCTTTTTACAAGATCCTTTCCCCGATGCCAACTTACGCATTGACCGCCTGAACCGGGCGATAGACCTATTAAGAAGCAACAAGGATAAACTGGCACAGGCACTCAATGATGATTTTGGTCATCGCTCAAATTTTCAAAGCGTGGTATTGGATATACTAATCCCTATTGATAGCCTCAAGTACTGTAAAAAGCACACCCGCTCATGGATGAAACCAGAACATCGCGGGGCAAAATTCCCGCTAAATTTATTAGGTGCCAAAGCCCATGTATTTTATCAGCCCGTCGGCGTAGTCGGTATTGTATCCCCCTGGAATTTCCCAGTGCAATTAAGTTTCTCGCCCTTAGCCAATGCTTTATCAGCAGGCAACCGAGCAATGATCAAACCTTCGGAGCTAACACCGCAAACATCGTTACTGATCGACGAATTGATTCAGCATTACTTTGACCCGACCGAAGTCGCAGTGATAAACGGTGACAAGGATACCGGGGTAGAATTTACCCGACAGGGTTTTGATCATCTGATATTTACCGGCGCACCATCGGTTGCCAAGCACGTTATGCGTGCAGCCGCAGAAAATCTGGTGCCTCTCACACTCGAATTGGGGGGTAAATGCCCAGTCATTATTGGCTCCGATGCCAATCTAGCCCAATCCGTTGAACGGACACTCACATTTAAAACCATTAACGCCGGACAAATTTGTTTGGCACCGGATTATATTTTTGTTCCCCAACAAAGGTTGCAAGAATTTATTCACCTCAGCAAACAATTTATCAAAAATAACTTTGGCACACTTGGCGACAACCCGGACTATACCTCGGTCATTAATCAGCGCAATCACCAACGCCTCAGTCACTATATCGATAATGCCCAGGCCAGCGGTGCCGAAATAATACCCTTGAGTGATAACGTAATTACCCAGCAACAAGATCGATATAACAAACTAACGCCAACACTGATCATTAACCCGCCCACTGACACTCTCTGTATGCAGGAAGAAATTTTCGGGCCTATATTCCCGGTAAAAACCTATGAAAATATTAACGAGGTGATCGGTCACATCAATCAGGGTGAACGGCCGCTAGCGCTGTATTTTTTCGGTCAATCAGGCAACGATATCAACCACATCAAGCAAAAAACTGTTTCTGGGGGGATGGTAGTGAATGATATTGCAGCGCATGTACTGCAAGATTCGATGCCTCTCGGTGGCATAGGACATAGCGGCATGGGAAGCTATCACGGTTTTGATGGTTTTCGCCAACTTAGCCA
>JBAYQJ010000057.1:0-19485 GCA_041677245.1 Spongiibacteraceae bacterium
CGGCGCCAAGCAATCGCATGTCCGCTGGAGTATTTTCTTAGCGCAAGCTTTATTTCAGTCCGGCGACCCGCGTTTAGCTCAACGGATATTACGCGATGCCATTGCCATTGCCGCTCCGATGGGTATGTGTCGCAGCTTTGTTGACGAAGGCCCTGCCATCGCAACCCTGGTAGAAAACTGCTGCCAAGCCAAAGCAGGATCTAGTCACCCTACCGACATATATGCAATGACATTGCTAGAAGCATTTGGTGGCAAGTTAAGCGACGATGTAGACACTCAAGAGGACGATGTGATTTACTCGCAGCTGGGCGATCGCGAAATAGAAGTGCTACTGCAGGTAAGCCTGGGGATGCGTAACCGCGAAGTAGCTGAGCGACTGGGAATGACTGAAGGCTCTATTAAATGGTATATGCAGCAAATATTTGACAAGCTCGGCACGCGCAGCCGCTTTCAGGCTGTTGAACGCGCACGCAAACTAGGGTTAATAAACTAAAACCCCCGGCTCCATTAATAATAACACCCACAAGCGACACCCCACGCCTGCGCCTCTTCTTGACAACAAATAAGTCTTTTTAAAAACGACCCAAAAACCACATTAGAATAAGGAAAAACCATGTCTCGACTTCAAAATAAAGTAGCTCTTGTTGCTGGCGGAGCCACCGGTATCGGCGCAGCTTGCGCTCGCCGCTATGTGGCTGAAGGCGCTCGCGTTATCATCGGAGATTTGAATATTGCACAAGCCACAATACTTGCCACCGAACTCGGTGATGCTGCTATTGCCATCCAATACGACGCCTCCGATGCAGCCTCTATTGAAGCCTTAGTGAACAGCGCTATCAACCATTTTGGCGAATTACATATTTTGCATAATAATGTAGCACTAACGGCTCCTTCCATTATGGCGCAAGACACCACCGTTACCGAAATTCCGCTAGAGGTATGGAACGCCACATTAAACATCAATGTCACCTCATTTTTATTAGGCTGCAAATACGCTATCCCCCACATAATTAACGCCGGCGGCGGCTCGATCATTAATACCTCATCTGATGCCGGCCGTGTAGGAGATGTTGTACGCACCGCCTATGGGGCCTCTAAAGCTGCAATCATCTCATTAACCCAGCATGTTGCCGTGCAATACGGGCAGCAAGGAGTGCGCTGCAATGCGATTACACCAGGGGTTATTTTAACGGAAGCGATGAAAGCCCAGCCCGAATTAATCGAGTTCATTCGTCCGCATATCTTAACGCCGAATTTTGGCGAAGCCAAAGACGTTGCCGCTTTAGCCGCTTTTTTAGCATCCGATGAATCAGTTTATATTACAGGGCAAGCTATTTGCTGTGATGGCGGCCATTTAGCCCACCAACCACAAATGGCTGATGTGCGTAAAATGATGCCGTAAAAAGGCGGCTGGGGTGTTGCTATACAACACCCCAGGTAACTTACTCAGTATCCCACAATACGTGAACAGCATCCGGGCCACGCAGCTGCATACCACGAATTTCTGGTCGAGGATAAGCTGGATCCAAACGCAGGTTAGGCAAATCTAACAACATATCCAGAGCCGCTTCCATTTCAACCTTGGCAATATGCATACCCATACAGGTATGCGCACCAAAACCAAAACTTAATACGGGACGCATCGGGCGCTTAATCCATAACTCATCAGGACGCTCATATTTACTCGGATCTCGGTTTGCAGCTGCAATACATAGAGATACTGCCGTACCCGCAGGAATTTTTTTACCACTAAGCTCCATATCTTTATCAGCAATCCGCGCCAAATAAGCCGCTACCGGCTCCAAGCGCATAGTTTCAGTAATGGTTTGCGGAATTAATGAGCGATCATTACGTACTTGTTCCATCACTTCAGGATTATCAAACAATTGCACCAACATGTTAGCAAAGCTACGACTGGTAGTTTCAGCGGCAGCTAACAATAACATCCGTACAAATGTGGCGACTTCAACATCGGTAAACTTAACACCATCGTTTTCTACATTCAGCAAAAAGCCAATCAAATCGTCACGCTGCTCAGGTTCAGCACGGCGCGCTTGAATAATAGGTAATACGTGCTCAAATAATTGCTGGCCTGCCTCCATAGCCGCAGGCATAGTTACCTTGAATACCTCCGGGTCAACTTGTGGACCACCCAAAATACGCAGTGCCCAACCAGCAAACTTCATCGAAGCTTCAGAATCATCAGGAAAGCCAAAAATAGCATATACCACACGTACGGGAAACGGCAGCGAAAACTCACGCACCAAATCAGCTTTACCATTCGGTTTTAGTGCATCAATAAATTCGTTTTTAATAATCGGACGAATCAACGACTCGTTCATGCTACGAATAACGGGCAGCTGAAACGGTGGTTGGAACATTTTACGAAATTTCTTGTGCTCCTCACCATCCATTGCCGTAAACATTAAATTATCGACTGCAGCACCAAAGCCATCCCCATTGATATAGCTTTTCCAGTTTAGCGGATCACGAAACACCGACATAACATCATCGTACTTAAAGACACTCATCACTGGGCGGCCGCTCATAGCGTAATCGGCCTGGCTTGGCACTTTATATTCAGCCAAAATGTCACCATCCTTAACGGGGGTATTTTCACGCAACTCTCTATACATAGGATAAGGGTAAGAATCTGTAAGCGTACCGGTATAAGTATCACTAACAACTAAAAAGTCTTTTGCCATTTGATCGAGACTTGAAATTTCTTTTGTCGTCACGAGAGTATCCCATTGTGGTTTATACAAAGTTTAAATTCCTGCAGGTAAGCTAACAAAATTAAACACAAATGCCAATTTTGTTGCTGACGGTTGGTAAACGCTTGTGCTTGCCATCGACAAATCCATGTAGAACACGCAATTACAACCTTAAATACGCCAGTCAAATGCAGGTATATAATTTTTATGTTTGAGCATGCACCGCACGCCCACAATTAGCGCGAACGAAACAAGCACAAACACCAGACAACCAGGAAAAACAATAACACCGTATTATTGACAACAGAGCCCTCAAAGCAAAAATCTGTAGCCATCTATGCACTTATTCTGTGGTAATGCTACATTTACATCGCAGGCAATAAAAAGGTAGGTGTCTATCCTCCTTCCGATCGATTAATTTAACACTTCTGTATTTTACTGCTAACTGATCCATAAAGGCTTTAATAAATGATTGATACTGCAGACTTCATCATTGTAGGCGCTGGCTCCTCCGGTTGCGTACTGGCAGCTGAACTCTCAGCCAATCCGAAGCATAGCGTCCTAGTGATTGAAAGCGGCCCCATGGATAATAATTTTCTAATCCAAATGCCACGCGGTATCGGCAAGCTGCTGTCACCTGACAACAAACATGTATGGTCTTACGACATCAACAAAGGCGGTAATCGGGGTAAAGAAAACTGGCTGAAAGGTCGCGCTATTGGCGGCTCCAGCTCAGTTAACGGCATGGTCTATGCACGCGGCTTCGCCTCAGATTACGACCGCTGGGCTAATGATCTAGGCTGCACGGGCTGGAGCTGGGCGGATATGCTGCCTCACCTAAAGGCCCATGAAGATCACGAATTTGGTGCCACCGATGAGCGCGGTGTGGGCGGACCTTTACAAATTACCGGCCACCCAGTCGATGATGCCGGCCCAGATGCCCGCCAATTATGCGACGCCTTTCTCGAAGCAAGCGAACAAGCTGGCACACCGAGAGTAAAAGACACCAACGAAGCCGCTGAGGGCGGCGCTGGTTATCAACCACGTAATATATCGCAAGGCAAACGCCAGAGTGCCGCCAAGGTATTTTTACACCCGGCCATGTCCAAACCTAACCTCACAGTGATACATAGTACCGACGTACTCAGAATTATTTTTGAAGGCAAAAAGGCCATCGGCGTAGAGATTCGCGATTCGGCTGGCACAAGAATTATCAACTGCCAGCGAGAAGTCATTTTATCAGCGGGCGCTATAGAGTCACCCAAATTACTACAACTTTCCGGTGTTGGCCCAGCCGAAAAACTGACACCACTGGGTATTAACGTCGTTCATGACGCCCCCCAGGTTGGCCAGAACCTACGTGAACACTATTATCTACAATTAAAATACCGGGTTACCAAAGGCAGCCTCAACGGAGACTTTCAGGGACTCAAACTTATCTGGAATATGCTGCGTTACCTACTTACTCATAGTGGCCCAATGGCCAATGCCGCCCAGGAAATGATCGCCTATATCAAGTCGCGTGATGGTCTCTCACGCCCTGACTGTCAGCTGGGCGCAGGCCTCTACACAATGCACAAAGGCCCTAACGGACCGGAACTGGACAAGGAACCAGGCTTTACCATCGGCGGCTACCATATGCACCCACAGTCACAAGGTGAAATGTATATCACCTCAAAAGACCCTATAGTTAAACCTTATATTTTAGCCAACTATTTGCAACACCCTGAAGATCAGGCCGCATCAATCGCGATGGTTCGATATATACGAAAAATCGCCGAACAATCACCACTAGCACCATTTCTGGTAAATGAACTCGAACCGGGAATTAATGCTAACACTGACGAAGCCATTCTTGAGGCATACCACGCCTTGGGCGGAACCGCCTACCATGTTTCCGGCACCTGTCGTATGGGCTCGGATGATGCATCAGTGGTCGACCCTCAAACCCGGGTACGAGGTATTGAAAATGTACGAGTGGTTGACACGTCAATATTCCCGGAGCTGCCATCAGGGAATACCAACGCCCCAGCAATGGCTGCGGGCCGCAACGCGGCAAGAATGATCTTAAGCGATTACGACTAAACCGGTAGATCATACATAAGCAGGGTTTATCCATACAATGAACCCTGCTGATAGCAGCCATCAGAGATTATCTATGCAACCGGAAAAAAACGTTTCGGCAACAACTTAATAATTGCTGCCAGCCATTTTTATCACTTTGCTCAATTAAATAATCGATCGCTCAGAGTCAGTGAACAATCCTGCCGCATTACTACTTCGACTCAATACGGCTAAAGGTTAAAAATCAGCACACTACTAATCAATTAAAGATGGCGCTTTTATTAATGCCCTTTTTTTGAAAAACATACCTACCCAAAATAAACCACCAAAAAACACCACCGCCAACAATAAAGCCGCAGCCATACTAGAAAACGCGCCATGCTCCTGTATATGAACGATAGTAAAAACAGTAAGGAATAACATCGTGGCGTTATTAACTAGTAGTTTCAACCAGCCCATTACACTGCAATAAACTAAAAAGACCACCAGTGCCAAAGCCATCACCAGACCAACATTAACTACCTCCACCACATCCGCTAACTGAACAGGTAAAATACGAAGCGAAAATCCAACCAACATTCCCACTAACGCACCGATAATGGATGCATCTATTTTTTTTAAGTCTGCCCCTTCAATACCAGCCCAATAGAACAGCCATAAAAACCCCACCCAAAATTCAGCAATCGAAAAATAATGCGCCAACGCCAGATAGATGATGACAACAACGGCGATTGCCACAACAACAGCAAAACCTTTTACAGGAGACATAGTACTCATATTAAAACTTCCTTAATTATTTTATTCTGACTCGGAATTGTAAGAGTAACTGCGGCCCCAGTATGATCACTAGACAATCAACTAGTATCAACAATAGCCGCAAGCTAAAGAGATCAATCATCGCGGGGTTCTTGACACCACCACCAACGCAGCCCTCCCATTAATGAAAAAATAACTTTGACCCTATTATTATGACCAGACCAAAGGCAATGTCATAGGCTGAATAATACCGCCGACCTGGCTGCTAATAACCGCACCCGGCCTAATGGTGAACTCCGGCAATTCCCGCAACAACTCCTCCAGTGCGATGCGTAATTCTCGACGGGCCAAATGAACACCCAAACAAAAATGACTTCCATAACCAAATGATGCGTGAGCTGGTTTACGATCCAGACGCACCTCATGCGGGCTTTCAAAAGACTCCGCATCACGCCCAGCTAAGGTTGTACTCATCGCAACTTTATCACCAGGCTTAATTGTCACCCCTGATATTTGAGTTTCTTTGATACAAATTCTAAACGTGGTAACTGCAGCAAATGCACGCATAAACTCTTCAACCGCCGCACCGATTTTCGCAGGATTGGCGCGTAAATAACGTTGCTGCTCAAGATTACCGGCGAGGTGGCGAACCTGGTTACCAATATTTGCTGTCACCGTATCCAAACCGCCAATAAATAGATTGAAGGCGTAACCGAGTAATTCATCATCAGTAAATTTACGCCCTTTAATGTCGGTTTTTATCGCAGCGCTGATCAAATCATTACCAGGATGAGCCTTGCGTTGTTCGATTATCTCTCGCAAATAGCCTGTCACTCCTCGCACCGCCGCCTGCATATCAGCAATATCACTGGAATGAAGTAAACCGTGCTCCCAAGCACGAAACTGATCAATACGATCCTGCGGCAAGTCCATTAAATCGAGCACAATAGTGACCGGAAAAGGAAACGCAAACTCGCCCATTAATTCCACTTCTCCCCGATCCTTAAAACCAGTGATTAGATTTTTAACTCGAGCGCGAATATCCTGCTCCATCTTTGCCATCATCGGCGGCGAGAATTGTGGATTAAGTGCCGCACGTATCAGCGTATGCTCCGGTGGATCAAGCTCCGTTGGCACCTGGTTCCAGGTTTCACCAACAAGACGCGAGAAAGAACTATAGCCCTTGCTGGAAAAATGCTCAGTATCCATAAATAGGGCGCGTAAGTCTTCATTCCGGCGCATAATCCAAGCGGGACCACCACCCGGATAAATATTAGTGGCATAAGCTACCGCCGGGCCTTCACAGGCCGCAGGTACCATTTCCTCCCAAGGGTTACTGTCACTATAAGCACCCATCACTAATGGAAAAACTTCAACCAGCTCGGCAGGGACATGATCGGGTATTACGGTTTCAGATGTTTGCATGGTAACCTCGTTAGTGTTTGTGCTATCGGTACTGTTAGAATTATTAAAGCGATAAAACAATATAGAGCTAAAGCTTCAAGCCCAATACGCTCGACCTCCGTAGCCTCTTTTAACCCCTCTGTGGATCACTAATCCGGCTGAGCAGGCATAAGTCCCGAACTGATCAAACAGCCCTCTGGCACCAATTCACCCACCAACCATAAGTCATACGCCTTAATTAATGATTTATCGGGCAAAACTATACACTTTGATATAAAATTGTTCAATCATTGTCATTAAGTACCAGCCACTTAAGCTACACCTATAAATCGCACCTCCGATAGCAATGACTTCGGCCGTCGCTGGATCCGATGAAACCTGTGATTTTGATGCTAATAGTGAACTAATGAAACAGAAGCGAATTGTCACATAACGGCAATCCTACTTCGCATGTAGGCAAAAGCGGTACCGATTATTTAAGCGAGGACGAATCATGAGCCAAAGTTCAATAATTTATTTTCCATCAGCCTCGGCATTGGTTTTTAGGCAGGCGAAAATCATCTAACAAAGCAGACCGCTTCTTCCGATATAAGCGAAAATATTAATGACCTAGCCATAGCAAGTAATTATATTTCGGCACAACCATTACACGCGAATCCTCTACTCACAAACCGGGCGATAATTTTTAAAAAATTACTGACATGACTTATACTTTACATCGTCCAACTACAACATTCAGCTACTCACGTGTAGCCTCGTAAATATTTAAGGCCCTCGCTATACTAATAACCCTATTCAACTAATTTAATAACAGAGAATAACCATGGCCCTATCGATAGAAGAAATTTCTGACCGTATTGAAATTAACGACCTACTCAATGCATACTGCGATGCTGTCGACACGATAGACATTGACGCCTTTAACGATATCTTTACCCCCGATGCCAAAATTGATTATTCCGCTTTTGGCTTTCCCGTCGTCAGCTTTGAAGAAACCAAAGCCTTCCTAAAAGACGCATTACCAAAAGTTCCTGGAAGACAACACATGATTGCTAACAGCATTGTGCGTATTACTGGCAATACTGCTACAGGTAAAACACTTTGTTTTAACCCCATGACGGTACCGCAGGAAGATGGTAGTTTGACTATGACCCATTTTGGCCTATGGTATATCGACAAGTTTATACGCACAGCACAGGGTTGGCGCATTTGTGAACGCTCAGAAGAAAAAAGCTATGCTTTCGCCTTACAGGGAGAGCTGAGTTAGGAAAACTGTTAATCAGTTGAGAATATATAAATATTATTATCGCAGCTGATAATATTTAGTCATTAACAAAACACACACCACACTTTTTATTGGAGAATACTATGAGTGATAACACTAAAGACGAGCTATTACAAAAAGGCTTGAACATGATGGATACCGTTTACGGCCCAGGCGTTGCCGAAATGTCTAAACCAGCGGCAGACACTCCTTTTGTTGGCGAGACCATACGTCACCTATTTGGCGAAATTTGGAGCCGCCCCGGTTTATCCGTGCGCGACCGTCGCCTATTGGTGCTCGGAGCAACTGCCATGCTGGGCCGGGCAGACTTAATTGAAATACAAGTCCGCGGAGCAATTCTTAACAACGAATTAAGCAATGAAGAGCTAGAAGAAGCAGCTCTACAACTAGCATTTTACGCAGGATGGGGTAACACCACCACTGTCTGGGGTGGTATTCAGGCTGCCATAAAAAAAATAGCTGAAGAGAAAGCTTCCGAAAAATAAAGAAGTGCAAACTCTTACGTAATAAGGTCGTTTAACAGCGACCCTTTATTACCAACCGGCAATACTTCTTGATTTCTCAAAGGCAAGACTAACGCAACTCTTATCGATCCAAGCCACTGGATTGCAATCACCAGCGGCCGATTATATTTAGAACGCGCTAGTTACGGAATGAAATGAATAAAACTAAAACCAAGACTATCGACAAAATTCTCATTGCTGCAGAAAAAGAGTTTTCCCTGCGTGGTATTGATGGCGCTAAAATAGAAAATATTGCCCGCGATGCCGGCGTAACCAAACAACTTATTTATCATTATTTTAAAACAAAAAATCAATTGTACTGCGCCATCCTGGAAGAAGTTTCAAACGACATGAAAATAATTACAAACCTGGATGCCTATACTGATTTATCACCAATCGAAGCTATTAAACGCTTTATAAACGCTATTTTTGATGAATTTATCAAACACCCCAGCTATACTGCTTTCACCCTCGACCAAGCCTTACACGGTGGAAAACACATTACCCAAGCAAGTAGTTTTATTCCATCTACACGCACCTACATCCAAAAAATAATTGCCCCGGCCTTATCAGCAGGTGCCGAACAAAAAATATTTAAACCCGAATTGGACCCTGAAATCATTTTTTGGATGATATTTCACCTCATCACGGCTTGTTTTTTAAACCAAAAGGTTATGTCCGAAACGTCTTCCATAGATTTTTCAAACTCAACGGGCATTCAAATATGGCGCGAATCTACAATTCGTTTTATTCTCGATGCCTTAGCCGCTTAAACCTAGCAATCCTTTTACTTGTGTCAAACAAATTCGTTTGCACCTTGTCAACTCCGCCGTTATGTTGACTTGTACTTATCATCAATTAATTTGGAGCCGTCATGAGCGTACAGGATAATAAAGCTATTGTAGAAACCTATTTCGAGCTAATGAATGATGCTGACCCAGCAAAAATGTTACCCTATTTAACCGATGATTTTTTGTTTGAATCGATGCTACAAAAACCAGCCGCTTTTAACTTTAAGTGGGGTAAAGACCAATTTTCCGCTGCCTCTGGCGGGATGTCCGCACAAATGAAAGCTCCTCTAAAAATCTGGATTGTCAGCATAATGGGCGAGGACGATAAAGTCGCGGTAGAAGCAAAATCATACGGAGAAATGAACAACGGCAAGTTATACGAAAACGCCTACCACTTTCTGTTCAAACTACGCGATGGAAAAATTTACAACGTACGTGAATACAGTTGTAGCTACACTGCAGCTGATTGCTTTGGAGGCTTTTCGGGCGAATTTAGCGAATAATATTTAAACCGACCCCAACACAAAGAATTCACCGGAGTTGGGGTCGACTTAATATTGTAGTTATATAAAATCAGCAGGAGTAATATTGGGCTCAAATCCGACCAATGCTTTACCCAAGATTTCGTAGCCAACGTAAGGTAAATTAGCAACGTGCCTTGCACCTACGTTTAGGTCGCGCCAATAACGTGAAATAGCTTTACTTTCGGCAAACGCACTCGAGCCGGCTAAAAACATCAATTCATCGGCAGCTTGCGCCAGTAAATCTATCGTAAACGCCCCCTCACCTTTACTTTGCGCGCGCTCCATCGCTGTCATGGGAATACGAGTAATGCCCATTGAATCAATTTGCCCGCAGGTTTTTTCCATCAGCAATTTTGCGGCTGCCACTTTTGCAGCGGCATTTCCCATTTTTCCGTGTACCAAAGCGGAATCAGCTTGTCGCGTATAATTTGTATAAACAATTGGACGAGTTTTCGACGTCTCAACCACTTCTTCTAACATAGCCTCAGCAGCACCGACTACCATGCCATGCGCAGTTGCACGCAAAAACGGCATAAATGGCCAATAATCTGATGGCTCACCTACATGCTTTTTACCAGCCTCGTGCTTACCGATACCTAATTTAGCAATATGAAAAAAACGACTCTTAGGTACAAAAATATCCTTGGCAACACAGGTTTCGGAACCTGTACCTTTCATGCCCACCATAAACCAGGTATCTTCAATTTCTATTTCACTCATCGGGATGTAAACATTACCACCAGGCTCTACCGTGCCATCCTCTTTCACAATATTACAACCAAATTGCCCCCAATCGGCATGGCGTGAACCCGAACAATACGCCCATTTACCATTCACAATATAACCACCATCTACTTCTTGGGCTTGGCCTGGCGGCGTTACTGCTCCACAAATAGTGGGATGCTTACCATTACCAAAAATTTCTTCTTGCAGTGCATCAGGACCCAAGCTTGCAACCCAAGTAGTGCCATGTAAAACAGTATAAACCCAGCCAACCGATGGATCGCCTTTGCCCAATTCAGCACCCACCCGTGCCATGGTAGTCGATGATGTGCCCAAACCACCCCAGCGGCGTGGCGATGCCATTTCCCAAAAACCTGCATCACTCAACTCTTTGAATACATCTTCACTAATCCGACGATTCGCATCAAATTCTGGGGCCCTTTTACGCAACAATGGTTGGAGTTCACGGGCGCGACCCAATAATTCTTTTTCTATTGTTTGATTATAGTCAGTGTATTTCATCGTATCTCCTAATTGTTATGAGGCCTTTCATTCGAAATGCGAAGGCTCAAACCACTTGTTAATTATTAAGGCCTACCAAAGCACCATTTGTAACGACAATCCAACACTAACAAAATGAGACAATATAGGCAATTAGTGTTCAAAGTGAACACATCATAGAAAAACAACAATAGCCATCGTCATCGCAATTTATACAGCCCTGTCAAAAATAAAAAAATCTATATATTTCATATAGATAAGCGGAAAAAATATCTGTCCCCCAAACCAAATAGCGCCATTAATTACTGATAATACTCGCCTCTAAGCCCTTAAAAAGCACTTTCCAAGTAAACGCTTTGTTGATTTAGATCAACAGACAATCTAATAGGATTGGAAAGTGCTGACATCAAACCGACCAGTTTATACACTTAGTGTCGAATATGTTCACTCAACAAGTACATGAGGGAGTCAATACAATGTTAAGAAAAACCAAATCCGTTTTATCCGATGGGACACATGTTAAAGATTTATTCAACATGGAAACGCGCGAAGTATCCCTTAGCGCCATGGCTGATCCAGAGCTATACGACATAGAAATGGACAAAATTTTTCGTCAGAAATGGTTGCTAGTTGGACATGTGACGGAAATACCTAAAGCCGGTGATTTTGTGGTACGCGATATGGGTGAAGATGAAGTCATTGTTACCCGCGACCGCAAAGACAATATCCATGTCAACTTAAATGTCTGCCCACACCGTGGCATGCATGTATGTTTGTCTGAATCGGGCAATGCGCACTCTCATCAATGTATTTACCACGGCTGGGCATTTCGCCCCGACGGTAGCTTTATTGGCGCGCCGATTGAAAAAGAAAAAATGCACGGAGACGTTTATAGCAAGGAAGAGCTAGGTCTTAAAAAAGCCAAAGTAGAACTCTATCACGGTTTAATTTTTGCCAACTGGAACCACGATGCCGCGCCGCTGGATGAGCAGCTGGGTGAAATGAAGTTTTACTATGACATCATGTTTGGTAAAACTGAAGGAGGCATGGAAATACTAGGACCTGTTCAGCGCCTGACCATAGACGCCAACTGGAAAACCGCAGGGGAGCAGTCAGCCTGTGATGGTTTTCATGTATTAACCTTACATCGCTCGCAAATTGAGATAGGTAACTTTGGTAGCGACGGTGCAAGCGCCGATGATTCAGCACCCGCCATGTACGGCATAAACGTCACGGATAACGGCAACGCCTTGCGTTGTATATCAGCTGCCAGCACCTTCAAAATGCTACTGGATAGTGACGATGACTACGACACTCTCACCGACGAAGAGCGCCTGAAAAAACTACCACCTCCAGGCATCTACACTGATGAGCAATTCGAAGCCATGAAGAAAAAACTCACCGATGAGCAACTACATGTTGCCGCTGTAGCACCACCTCAGGTAGGCGGTATGTTCCCTAACCTAAATTTACTCTTTGTTTACGCACCACTGCCTGATGGCACTTTAGGCTCAGGGTATTTAATTCACGCTATCAATCCTAAAGGCCCCGGCAAACTGCAGTGGGTAACATGGTTCTTATGTGAAAAAGGCACTCCTGACAACGTCAAAAAGCTGATTCGCCAGGTGGCCGTGCAAACCGGCGGTACCTCCGGCCTTATTGAGCAAGATGATACCGATACCTGGCCGCATATGACGCAGGCTGCCCGAGGCAGAATGGGCCGCACTGAGACCATGAAATACCAGGCGATTGCTGGTGTTAAACGCCCTGAAGGCTGGCCAGACAAGGGCAATGTGTACGAAGGATTTAGTAAAGACGACGCGCAGTGGAGCTGGTGGCAAGAATACTACCGAATGATGGTCGAATAACGCGTCCTGCAGCCCTGACTAACAAAGAATTGAGGAACAAACCATGACAACACTTGAAAACTCTACATTAGAAAAAAAGGCGCCGTTCGATATTCCGGCAATTGATATTCCAGAACCCACCGATGCACTCACCCATTACGAAGTGCAGCGATTTTTACACTTGGATTCCTACCTGCTGGATCATAACCGTTTGGCAGAATGGCTAAATATTTTAGCCGCGGATTTACGCTACTTTATACCCGTACGTCAAACCCAGCGTCGTGCCAATCGCGATAACGAATTTTCAGACACCATTGGCCACATGGATGAAGACTTTAATTCGATAGCTATGCGTGTACACCGCCTGGTTAACACTAAATCAGCATGGTCGGAAGACCCTGCCTCCCGCGTACGTCGCTTTGTAACCAATGTGTCGGTATGGCAAACCGATGTACCCGACGAGTTTGATGTAGTGAGTTATTTATTACTGACTCGTAACCGCTTTTATCAAGAAGATTATCACCTACTGAGCGCTGAACGACGTGACCGTGTACGCCGTGTAGGTCGTAGTTTTGAACTAGTGACCCGCGAGGTACTGATGGATCAAAGTGTACTCGGCATGCCCAACTTGGCGATTTTTCTTTAATAGTCTCGATAGTATTCACTGGGTTCAAAATCAGCCATATCGATTAAGAACCCAGAACCAAAATTTTAAAATATTAACAATAAAACCAGGAGTCTTACCATGTTGAACCCAGAGCCTGTTGTCACACCCGATCATATTCCCAAAGAGTTAATCCAGGAATTCCCCCTAGTGATGGGCGCATTTACCGACGAAAATCCCTTTACTCGGATTGTACCTGAAGCCTGTGAAGGACCTGATGCCATTTATGCCAGTAACGCCTTACCCGTTGGCATGGGCGGTGCGTGGTTATTCCGCCGCCAGGAAGATATGAAACTTATCTATAATGATACTGAACACTTTACCAACAAAGGTTTTACGCCTTACGCCAAAGTAGTTGGCGAAAGCTGGGAATTAGTGCCTGCCGAACAAGATCCCCCACAGCACACTTTTTACCGCCTACTGCTTGCACCTATGTTTTCACCCAAAGCCATCAACGCACTTGAGAAAAACATTCGCCAAATAGCGATTGATTGCATTGCAACTTTCAAAGACAACAGCGAGTGTGATTTTGTTAAAGAGTTCACCTCCCGCTACCCAATTGCAGTGGTACTAAATTTATTGGCGCTACCGATAGAGCGCCTAGAAGAATTTTTACAATGGGAGGCTCTTTTACTACAGGCAGCAACTATTGAAGATATGCAGGACGGTGTACGCAAAGTAACAGGCTACTTGCGTGAGGTCATTAAAGAGCGCCAAGCTAACCCCGGCGAAGACTTAATCAGCTTTGCCATCAACGCTGAGGTAAACGGCAAAAAAATGACCGACGACGAACTACTCGGTTATGCATTTAACTTTTTTATTGGCGGACTGGATACTGTTACCGCTAACCTTGGTAACTTCTTTCGCCACTTTGCTGAAGATCAGGATAATCAACGTATTTTACGTGAAGACCCCAGCAAAATTCGTATAGCTATCGAAGAGCTACTGCGCGTATTTGGTCCAGTAACCACTGTAAGAGTTTGCTCAAAGGAAACCACCATAGCAGGCGTGACCCTGAAACCCGGTGATGCCGTATGGATGTGTACAACCACCGCAAATCGTGACGCCGATACTTATGACGAACCCCACGCAGTGAAACTGGACCGCAATCCCATGCACGTAAGCTTTGCCAGCGGTCCCCATCATTGCTTAGGTGTACGCTTAGCTCGATTGGAATTTCGCGTCGCCATGGAAGAGGTGTTTAAAGCTATCCCACAATTTCGGTTGAAACAAGGAGCAAAAATCAGCAGTTCTTTAGGCCCCGTTATTCAACCTATGAGCCTGCCAATCACCTGGGCCTAATCGGCCCCCTTGGTAATGCCGGAGTCAATTTTGACTCAGGCAACGCTTATGAGGATAAAAACCATGACAAATAATGAAATACTTTACGCCTCATTCGAACAGGCTGCCGAAAAGCATGGCGATATAACCGATGCTGTCTGCACCGACTTGTTTAAACGTTACCCAAAAGCTGCTCACTGCTTTACCCTCCGTGGTGAGCAGTTTGAACAGGAACTAAAGCAACAAATGGTGCGTGACTCCATCTACGCTTTTTTTGAATATTTAGACACTCCCGAAGAAGTTGAAATCTCGTTCAAATACACCATTCCACAACATCAATCCCTCGACATACCCTTGGAATATATTGTGGCGCTTATGCAGTCAGTAGCAAACATTGCTTGTGAATCAGTCTCCGAAGCCGAACGCGTGCAAACAAAAACTTGCTGGGATAATATTATGCAAACTTTTTCGGCAATGATTTACTCCTACGAGCCAGATCGATCTGCCAACAAATAACAACTATTCAATATTATCTTAGCCACCGCCGCCGGCTCACTCACCATTGCATTGTGGCAGGTGTCAATTTCTAATACCTCGTCTACACCGCCAATATTTTCAATAAACGTGCGCTGCAAGGCAGGGTTTACCGCCCGATCACGCAACGGCAAAATCCAGGTGGCAGGCACATCGGGGTAATCACTTCTATCAACGGGCTCAATGGTCACATTAGGGCTTTCGTTACACAAACAACTATGGGTGAATTGCTTTTGCGCTTTAGTAGCACCATTCGCAAACACCCAAGAGGCAAACCAATTCGGTAGAGGTTTAGATATTTTAGTTGTTTTTGCCGCCAACCAAGCCACTATATTCATTGGCGCATGTAAAGTATCTATCACCCGCTTACCTTGCGGGGGAATACAGCACGCCAAATACACCATACGTTGAATACGTTGTGCACCTAATTTTTCGGCCACACCCGGTATCGTAATGCCGGCCATAGAATGCCCAACCAGAATTACTCGCTCCGCACCGTATGCCTGTATTTTATTCACCACTGAATCAACACATTGAGCAATAGTCAACGTTGCCAAATCACCCGGCTCGCCACCATGACCGGGTAGATTAACTGCAAGAGTGTTCACTTCTGGCGCCAAGGTTTTAATTACATCGATGGTGGGCTGCCAACACTGCTTGGTATGTTGACCACCATGTACAAAAACAATCAGGGGTTGGGTCACTATTTAATCCTCATTTTTACCAACAGTGAAACAAATATCTTTATCGCAGTCCAGAAAACAATCTCTTTTATAGCAGTGTTTTTAGAAGATGGTATAATAATTATTTTGCTAATAGTTGGAATAATAATGTCTCAAAAATTAAACGCTATCGGTCAAGAACGTAAATACTGGGGGGTACTACCGATGGCCTCCGGTGAACAACTAATGACTATGGGTAAACAAATGGAAGACACCGGCTTTGAAGGTGTCTTTATGTTGCAGCTTTACGGCCCTCCATTTGCCCCTTTAGCTGCAGTTGCCTGCGGTACAAATCACTTAAAAATTGCCAGCGGTGTTACCGTGGCCTCCACCCGCAGCCCATTTGAAACGGCTTTTGCCGCGATGGATTTAGACCGCATCAGCAACGGTCGATTTGTACTAGGTATGGGCTGTTCATTGCCAGCAACCACTATCGGCATGCATGGTTTACCCAACTATAAATTAATGACCCATTTGCGCGACACTATATCCGCGGTGCGCCACATTGTAGCTGGCTCACATAAAGGCTTACAGCCATATAATGGAGTTTATTATAAAGCTGACTATCAAGAAATGATTGTTACCGCGCCGCCAGTACGTGAAAAAATCCCCATTTGGGTTGGCGCGATGCGCGAAAAGATGACCAAACTGGGTTTAGAGCAAGGTGATGGTCTGCTAGCTCATTCCTTATGGACTAAACGCTACAACAAAGAAGTAATTCAACCACTAATTGAAAAATCATTACAGGAATATGGCCGCGCTCGCGCAGATATAGAAATTAACTGTTGGCCTTGGGTAGCCATTAATAACGACCGCCAACAAGCTATAAATGACTCCCGCCCCACCGTGGCTTACTACGCCGGGATGAAAGCCTATGAAGACTTATTCTCCTTACACGGCTATTTAAAAGAAGCCAAAATCTGCCAAGAAGCCGCCTTGCGCCAAAGCGATTTGGATTCAGTATTGAATCAAATTCCAGACGAAATGGTACTAGATTTCGTTTGCTGCGGTAGTGTTGACGAAGTACAAGAGCAAATAGAACCGTTTTGGGATATAGCCACTAGTCTCTGCCCCATGACCCCATTCCGAAATTTAAGTTTGGAACAATTGCAAACCTACGGCGCAGGTATTTATCAACTAGTCGCACAAGCTAAAAGATAGCGCAAACTGTTTTACCGCACCTTAATACTACCGGCATCCATTTGCCGGTAGTCCCTCTACACCACTCATAGGGATGCCGAGCACGCACAATTAATCATCGTGTCGAAGGCTACCTGGCTGTATAGCAATTTACTGCCGGCTTATTCAATAATTAAGCCACTAAAGACTCACGGTGCACTCCTTGTTTAGTTATGTGAGAGGCTCTACTTTCATTAATACCAAATGATCTTCTGGTGGGTTTGGCCCTGTAATCACATGGCATTGGCGTAGATAACGGCGGTGGAACAACTTGGTGAGTACTTTGTCGTGCTCAGGGCCCGCCTGTTTTACAAAGCTGGTTAGGGCTTTGTTGGCCTCGATGATATCGACTGGACGATATCCTAGGATCTCGACCAGTTCATCGAGCTCTTGCTCCTGTGCCCACGCACCGTAGTGAAATTGATTGCGCAGGTATTCAGGAACTCCTGCAATAGAATTGCGCTGCCAATCAGCAAAGGTGTCTGTGAGGGATAAATTATTAATATCAAAACTGAGTTTATCAAGTGCGTAATTTTCCATGGGTGCGGGGCGTGGGGCAGGCAGCTCTATCTCATCAAGCTCTACGTCAATAATTTCTGCTAGTGCTTCGAGTGCTCGACGGGAAATAAACGCCACTTGTATTGCGCCCTCAACCCAGTCCCCACCAGGCGTAGGCTCTACCACAAAAAATAGCGGGGTAAACACTGCCAAAGCTAAGAATAATACCGTGTAAAAACGAATGGCATCTAAATCTAAAGGCTGGTCAGAGAACTTGGCATAGTGATCAAATAGCGCGCGCACATCACCCATATTCTCTACTGGGTGGCGACCTCTAAAGCAGGCTAAGTCACTGGCATGGTCGCTGAGGTAGCCGGCTTCCATATCCAGTAAAACAGTGACCTTTGAACCTTTAGATAAGAACTGTCCGCAGTCCCCCGTTACAAACGATACCTTAGGTTTATGCTTAGGCACGTTGCGGCGCAACCATTGGGTGACAAATTCGAGGAAGGGATCGCTTAGCTTCGCATCGAGATACATCTGGTAAAATCGCTCATAACCGTTCATGGCTATATCGTGATCGCTGGTTGGCATTTCACAGCCCGCTGCGACAAATTGCGCAGGATCTATATTGTGAATTTTGGCCAGTATTTCCATATAGTCCAGGCTGGCTTGCCAGCGCTCAGGATTCATTTCAGATTTGCTTTCTATTGCTTCAACTACAAGGCCTGGGTCGCGGCCACCTTCCATCCAGCCCATAACAATGGCATGCGGTTGCTGGCACATACCGTATAAGGTGGGTACAGGTATGCCGTTGTCCTCTAGCACACGCAACATGCGATATTCATGCTCTAAAGGGTAGGGTATTGAGTTGTCAGGACGAGTGCCCTTAAACATGAGCGGCATAGGCTTACCGTCTTTTTCAGCGTCGACCTGCCACACGGGGCGCCAGCGACGTTGTCGGGTTATTTTAGTGACCGTTGCGCCCAGATTTTTGGCAACCCAATCAACAATACCCTGATGAGCAAAGGCGTTTAACTCTGCTTGGTCATTACTCATTATTATTCTCCTTACCGAATAGATTTTATTTTTAAATACTAAAGTGAGACTGACCGTCTTAATATGCAACTAAATTTGTTTAACTGTTGTAAAGTTTTTAGAGGATTTCAAAATAAATAATAGCTCGCCCCATTATCAAGTAATCCTATATCGCTGCCAGCCCAACACCCGTTCGATAAACTTGCCCAAATCGCCGACACACCCAACATTAAATCAAACATCGTGAAAACCCAGCTGCTTTTGTGGAATCCATGGAGGATTCCCATAATAAAAATATCGAGCTCTTCGAACTTTTCAGGCAGAAATTATCACACTTTAAAGCACCCTATTTTATCCAGCCAGTAACCAAACGGCTCAGACCAGCGTCTAAAATTTATAAATTTCACTGACCCAATAAACTGCCACTCGAACTGGGCATTGAGGCATGACCCCGTAA
>JBAYQJ010000058.1:0-19251 GCA_041677245.1 Spongiibacteraceae bacterium
ATTGAATTTAACTATCCAAAACGTACAGCCCTTCTATATCAACCTTATTATTTTTATTTCCTGACACTCCTCATATCACCACCCCCTATGCAGGTAAGGATAAAGCCAAACACTATCAATGGGGACTGCGGGGTGAAGCCTGAATTGAAATTCTGTAACCATGGTTACAGAGAGAAAGAGGAAGTTAAGACTGAATACTCACACTTAATTAACAAACCATTAAATATACATATATGTAAAATATAATTGACCCAACAAATCAAAGCCGATACTGTTACACATATGCCAACTTAATCAGCTCTCGCGATCCAGCGGGAGGAATAATAATAAACAATTAGACATAGATTGGAGGCAGCTATGCCCGACAACCCAACTGTTATGACAACTAATAAATCTATTGATACTGCCGTACTCTATGGCAATACGACCATTAGCGCCGACGGCTATCAAGTTACCGACGGCTATTTTGGCCAGGCCTATATTGATCAGGATGAAATAAAACAACGGCCCTCCCCCCACCGTTTTATCCATGGCGGTTTTGAAGGCACTGCCACCCGCTTTGCGTTTTATTTTCCCGCTACTAGCAGCTATCGCGGGCGCATGTTTCAACCGCTGGAAGGTGCCAATGGCGGTAATGAAGTGGCTTTTGGTGGCGGTATGCTGGGAGAAATGTTCCAGCGGATTGCCCTGAGTGAACGCATGGGCGGCTATATGGTGGAATCAAACCAGGGCCATATCGGCGACGATGTTGACCCCAAAGCCGGTGAAGACCCCGGCCTCTACGGCTGGCGCGCCAGCGCCGAAGCGGCCCGTTTTTCAAAATTTATTGCCCGCCAAATTTATGGTCATGCCCCGCAATACTGTTATGTCTGGGGCGGTAGTGGCGGCGGCCGTCGCTCACCTTTGTGTCTGGAAAATGCCCCGGATGTTTGGCAGGGCTGCATGCCCTCAACCAGTGGTGGCGAAATTGCAGAGCCCGGTAACAATAATAAAGTCCGCAGTGGTGGACCCATCGGTTTTGGCCAGATGTTTAACGTGCAGCGGTTACTGGGTAGAACAAAATTGCTGGAGGTCGTTGATGCCATGGCCCCCGGCGGCAGCGGCAACCCCTTTAACACACTGAGCACCCACCAGCGCGAAGAACTGGCCCGACTCTACCGCATTGGTTTTCCACGCGGCAACGAGAGCATGATTCTTGAACCCATGGGCCAGATCTGGCTGTGGTCATCATTGGCCGAATCGCTGGTCGCCGATGACCCCAGCTATTTCAGTGACTTCTGGAGCAAAGAGGGTTATGTCGGCCATGATATGCCCGAGGCAGTCGACAGCGACTTGATCAATACCACCGCCACAGTTAAACGTATTGTTACCGGCAGAGACCTCAATGAACAGGCGGAGTTTTCCGGCCCGCAATACCAAACCATGCGGATTTTTGCCGCAATGATAGGTGGTGCCGGCCCCGCCTACGACATGCCCTATGCGATCGAACTGGAGGGGCTCGACAGCGGCTACCGACTTGGGGCCGGGGTGAAAATCATCTCCGGTGAAGCCGCTGGCCGTCAACTGTATACCACCGGTATCGCCGACAATATTTTTGCCTGCGATGGCCAGGGCGATGCCAACTTACTGCGCTTTACCGGTGTTAAACCTGGCGATAAAGTCCACGTCGATAACCGCCACTTTCTGGCTTTTTGCTATTATGCTCGCCACCACGCGATTGACGAACAGCAATTTGAATCACTTACCCTCGACAATCAACCGATCTATCCACAGCATCCCATTCCTTATATGTCCTCGTTAATGGGCAACTGCTATTCGGGCCAATATAAGGGCAAGCTGCTATGGATCCATCACACTCACGACTCCTCCGTATGGCCTGCCAATGGTTTGCTTTATGCCAGCGCTGTTTATGCCGCGCAAGGCGCCGAACAAGCGGCCGAAAACTTTTGCCTGCGCTGGAATGAAAATGCCGAGCACGGTCCGCCATCCATCGTGCCACCCGAACCTAATCGCGCCAGCGCTACTCGCTTAATCGATTTTACTGCCATCACCGAACAGTCCCTCGCCGACCTGGTGGATTGGGTTGAAAATGGCATCAAACCGATCAGCTCCCAGCACCGCTATGCCGATGGAAAAATCAGCCTGCCGGCGACGGCTGAAGAGCGCGGAGGCATTCAACCGGTGGTGCAAGTGACCGCCAACGGCAGCAGCCGCGCCGAAATCCGCATCGGCGAAAGCGTCAACCTTGAAGTGAGTGCCAGCGTCAACAACGCCGCCGGAAAAATAATCAGCGTGGCGTGGGATTTTGATGGCAGTGGACAATTCCCGTTTTCACAGCCAGAAGTAGATGGTAGCTTAACCAGCGTCCGACTTAAAACCAGTCATCACTATGAAAAACCCGGCACCTATTATGTCTCGGCCATGGTACATTCACATCGAACAGGCGACATGACTGCCAGCAAACTTCGCATCCCCAATGTAGCGCAAGCGCGAGTCATCGTCAGTGAATAATTGAAGCAGCGAAACCGTACTAATAAATATAGCGAGAATGATCAATGGGTAAATTACAGGAAGATTTTATTCAGGAGTTTTGTGACCTCTGGGGCGACGGCAGCGACAGCTCACGCCCGCAGGTGGACAAAATTTTATCGATGATGGCCGAAGATGCCGAATGGCAACTATGGGTTCCCGGCGGCCCGATCATTAAGGGACGCGAAGCGCTGCGTCAGGAAATTGAACGACAGATGAGCTTTGCCACCAACAACAAATGCAACATCATACACATGGTGTCATCCGATAATATAGTGATGACCGAGCGTGCCGACCAGGCCGTGGTTCGTGGTAAACCCATGCCCCACTCAATGGTGGCAGTCTACCAATTAAATGACCAGGGACTTATTAGCCACTGGCGTGAATATCTGGATACCGAGGATCTGAAACAAAAAAGCGGGATATCACCCAACGAACGTCTTTAAGTTTTCCGACTTAACACTTTTTATCAAAAATAATAGTGAGCTAACATCATGGGAAGAATAAATAATAAAGTAGCTATTATCACCGGCGGCGGCAGTGGCATTGGCCGCGCTTCAGCACTGCGTTTTGCCAGCGAAGGTGCCACAGTTGTGGTAGCAGATTTAAATGCAGAAACCGCCCAGGCCGTTGCCAATGAAATCACTGCCGCCAACGGTCAAGCGCTGGCAATGACTATCGACGTAGCCGATGAAGAACAACTGCAACACATGGTAACAACCACAATAAATACCTTTGGCCACCTCGACGTACTATTTAACAACGCCACCAACACCGACCCGGTGATGTCAAAAAAGGATTCCAATTTTTTCACCTTTGATGCCGAGGTATTTCATCACCGCATGCAAACCAATGTACTCGGCGGAGTACTGGCGGCTAAATTTGCCATGCCGCATATGCTCGAACGCGGCGATGGCTGTATTCTGTTTACCTCATCAAGTAGCTCCCTGCATGGTGAAGTTGCCCAGTTCAGTTATGGCGCCACTAAAGCGGCCGTCAACTGGTATGTGCAATCGATCGCCGCTACCTTTGGCAAGCAGGGTATTCGCTGCAATGGCATTGTGCCCGGCGTTATTCGCACCCCAGCGATGGAACGCTGGGCCAATGAAGAAATGAAACAAGCCTTTCTGGATATTCATAACTCACCACGACTGGGCTTACCCGACGACATTGCATCGATGGCATTGTTTTTAGCCTCAGACGAGGCTGTGTATATCAATGGCTCGCTATTTCAGGTGGATGGCGGCATCAATTGCAGCACGCCAATGGTACCGGTAGTACGTAAGTATCTTAGCTAGGCACACGATGGGGCTGCGCTGATACCTTGGCGATCAAACTGGTTGTTCGCCGAATCCCAGCCCTCTTAAAAACCTGGCAACGATTTTTTTTATTTCTTTTTTCTGCGCATTTATTGACGGAGTCTTTTCACGTCCCTGAATAATCGGTTGCGCGTAACCACGAATCATTGACAGGAAATCCCTGATTGCACCCTTTTCAATTTTAATATCCAGCCCTTGCTCTTTAGCGATATCCTTGAGCAACTTGCCAAATGTTTTATACGCCTCTTCGATAGATTTTGTATGCAGTACCGCCACATCAGCGTGTCGAAATACGGCTATATCCAGCATTCTGAACGTAGCCACATTATCCGGATCAACAAAGGTAGAAAAAATCTGATGACCCAAATCGTTGAATAGCAGCCACGGATCCTTTATATCAATAATTCCTCGGTAGACAAATTTATCACGTAGAAAATCCTGACCGCTCTCCAGTACCGCTTCAAAAAACAACTCTTTACTGCCAAAGCGATTGTGGATCATCTGTCTGGAGACACCCGCCTCTTTAGCAATCAACTGCATATTGGCCCCCTCAACACCACTGAGGAAAAAATGCGAAAAAGCCACGCGATATAAGTTTTTTAATACCGCCTCGCCATCATTCAAGCTAGGGCGACCCCGTCTTCTTGTCAATTGACTGTCTGTTTTCATCATTCAGTAGATTCAGATTTTATGAGCGTTAAAAACAATGCGGAGCTAAGCCCCAGTGTTGTTTGCAGCCGCCAATTATAGCGATGATCGATGCCGCTGTCACTGCGCAGAACAATGATAGCAATCACAAACAGACATAATTACCATCAATTAATTAAACACTATTGTAAATTTAAATATTTGTCTGTATTGTCCAATTACCTATTTAAGCTAGTAATTTATTAGCTCCCCAGGTGAAAACATGAACAATAAAAAACCAACCACCGCAGCAGTATAGCCGACCTATTTGACGCAATTAATACGGATAATCCTTCAGGAGATAACCCCATGACGACAGCCCCCCTAACCACCCAGGCGACCATCAGACTAGATGATTATCAAGTCACCGACAGTTATTTTGGCCAGCCTTATATTGACCGCGATGAATGGCGGCAAGAACCCATTCCACATCGCAATATTCACGGCGGCTTTGCCGATTGCGATACCCGCTTCAATTTTTACTTCCCTGCCCAGGAAGGCTACCAAAACAGAATGTTCCAGCCCATCGAAGGCGCACACGCTGGGCACGAAGATGCCTTTATCGGACTGCAAGGGCAAATCATCGGCGGCCTGCCGCTAATCGCGCGGCTAGGCGGCTTTATGGTGGAGTCTAACTCGGGCCATATCGGCGACGATATTGACCCCCGCGCCGGTGAAGACCCCACCCTCTACGGCCATCGCGCCAGCGTTGAGTCCGCGCGCCTGTCCAAATTCGTCGCCGCCCAGATTTACGGGGCAATGCCTGCCTACTCCTACGTTTGGGGCGGCAGCGGTGGCGGTCGCCGCTCACCGCTGTGTTTTGAGAACGGCCAGGATGTATACCAAGGCGCGATGCCGTTTATGGGCGGCGGTACCATCGATAAACTTGGTTCTACCGATAGAATTCGTACTGAGCAGCCTGTTCACTTTGGCTGCATGTTCAACGTGCAGCGCGTGCTCGGAGACAAAATTTCCAGCGTGATCGATGCCATGCAACCCGGCGGCAGCGGTAATCCCTTTGAAGATTTAAATACCCATCAACGAGAAGAGCTAAATAATTTATACCGACTGGGTTATCCCCGCGGTGATGAATACATGATTGCCAATCCCATGGGGCAAATTTGGCTATGGACCTCCATCGCCGATATGCTGCAACAAGAAGACGCTGAATTTTTTAATAACTTTTGGACCAAGCCAGGCTACGTTGGCTTCGACCATCCGAACCTGGTCAACAACGACCTGATCGATATCGAACTGAGCGTCACCAAAGTCATCACCGCCAGCGAGTTACTGCAAAGCCCCAGCTACGCCGGCCCCGAGTACGCCAAGGCCAAACCGATGGCTATGCTGATGGCCTCCAAAGCACCCGACTTCCCCATTGCGATAGAGGTAAAAGGCTTACCTGCTGGCTACCTGCTGGGTACCGGCGTCAAAGTGACCAGCGGCAAAGCCAAGGGCCGACAACTATACTGTATGAATTTTGCCGCCGATGTGATGTTCTGTGATGGCCATGGCGAAGCAAACCTGCAGCGGTTTACTGGGGTCGAAGCTGGCGATAAAGTCCACATCGACAACCACGCCTTCCTCGCTTTTTGCTACTCCTACCGTCACCATATTTCCGATGACCCTTCCAATGATTTCTTACGCATCGACGGTGCACCACTCTACCCGCAACACGGTTTACCACTACAATCATCCTTAATGGGCGTAGCCTATTCCGGCGACTACAACCACGGTAAATTAATGTGGGTTCACCACACTCATGACGCTTCGCTGTGGCCACCACAGGGCTTGATTTACAAACGTGGTGTTGAGCAGGCTCAAGGCAAAGAAAAAGCAGCCGAGAACTTCTGCCTGCGCTGGACCGATAATGCCGAGCACGTACCACCAATGTTTGCGCCGCCATCGGCCACCCGAGCCAATAACACCTGGCTTATCGATTACGGCCCAGTTATTGAACAGTGTCTGGCGGATTTATGTGATTGGGTAGAAAACGGCAACTACCCAGCTCCCACCCAATTCTCCTTTGAAGATGGTCGCGTGACTCTGCCAGCCTCAGCTAGCGAACGCGGCGGTATTCAGCCGGTTGTCTCCATTGCGGCTAACGGCAGTTTGCGCGCTGAAATCAGCGCCGGTGAAACCGTAAGCCTGACAATGCAAGCCGAGGTGCCACCCAATGCCGGCACCATCATTGATGTTGAATGGGATTTTGATGGCATGGGGAAATTTCCTGAGCACGGTGAAGTCGACGGAACTCAAACCAACGTTTCGCTAAGCACTCAGCACCGTTACGATAAAGCAGGCACCTACTTCGCCACCGCACGAGTGACTTCTCATCGTCAGGGTGATATCAACGCGACATGTCGGCGCGTTACCAATCTGGCATCAGCACGTATTGTCGTTGCTTGATAGTTAACCCAAAAATCCTGCGCGAGTTCAGCACTCGCGCAGGATTTTTGGGTCACCAATGCACTACAAATATTCTCCTCCTAAAATTGCCAACAGGCATTACACCATGCAAAAAGATCTAAACTATAAACAACGTTACGGTGAGTGGGCTCTCATCACCGGTGCTGCCGAAGGTATTGGCGCAACGTATTGTGACCGGCTTGCCGCCATGGGCATGTCACTGATACTGTTTGATATCAATGCCGATGCCCTGCAACAAACCGAAAAAAAATTAATCCTTAACTACCCGCATATCAACATCCGCTGCTGTGTGGTCGATTTAGCCGATACTACTGCGCTCAATCAGGCGATTGATGCAGTTGCTGCAATTGAAATCGGCCTGCTGATCGCCAATGCCGGTATCGGCGCCGTCGGCCGCTGGCTGGAGGTACCGCTGGAAACCAAACTGACGCAAATCGCGGTTAACTGCACTTCAACCCTGATCCTCGCACATCGCTTGACCCCCGCCATGGTTGAGCGGCGTCGCGGCGGCATCATTATTATGGCCTCCGGCTCCGCAGAAATGGGCTCATCGTTTATTGTTACCTATGCGGCCACCAAGGCCTTTGACCGTGTCTTCGCTGAAGGCCTCTGGGCCGAGCTGGGCCCCTATGGCATTGATGTGACCACGGTAATGCCCGGCGCAGTTAACACCCCAGGCTTTCGCGACTCCCTGCCCGCAGGCAAACAGCCGACTAAATTAATGCAGCCGGTAGATCCCTGCGTGGTGGTCGATGCTGCACTGGCAGGGCTCGGCAAAGAAATTAACGTCCGACCGTCTATGGGCTCAGGATTTTCATCCATCATGATGAAGTTGATGCTGCTATTTATGCCCCGCAAACAATTTTTAGCCATGGGCAACAAAGCCGTAGTTGACATGTACGATCGCTAACCACAGCAGATCATTCATAGGAGCTTATCGTGAACGCCACCCTCTCCCATCTCGCCGTTATCAACCTTGCCAACCCTGACATCCAGCAAAACCCTTGGCCCATCTATAAGGAGCTCAGGGAAAACGCACCGGTCACTGCGATCAAATCTGAATTCACCCGTAAAAATGGCTTGATCGTAACCCGCTATAACGATGTCACCATGGTTTACAAGGATCCACGATTCTCCAACGACATGTCCAGGCATATGCCCAGGCCAATGCGTTGGTTAATGAAGCGAGCGGGGTCTTTCGACATTATGATGCTAAAAGACGACCCTGAGCATCGACGCTTACGCGGCTTGGTCGACAAGGCTTTCACCCCCAAAATGGTCGCCGAGATGGCCGACCGTATAGCCACCATTACCGAACAATTGCTCGACAACATGAGTGGCAAATCGCAGGTTGACCTGGTAGCAGATTTTGCCCGGCCCTTACCGATTACTGTCATCTCAGAAATATTGGGCATACCCGAAGAAGAGTGCTTTGAGTTTCATCAGCTCACTAATACCTCATTCGATGTTTCGTCCATGTCTGGGCTGAGGAAACTGATGGTGCTGCCGAAGATGCTGCGCATGACGCGGTTGTTCAAACGGGTGATCAAACTCCGCCGGCAGCAACCGGATGACCGTCTGGTGACCGCCTTGATAAATATCTATGATCAGGGCAGCCAACTCACCGACAGCGAAATTCTCGGCATGGTATTCCTGTTATTGTTTGCCGGGCATGAAACCAGTGTTAATTTGATCAGCAGTGGTGCCCTGGCGCTACTGGAACGTCCATTGCAACTCACCAAACTGCGCGACAACCCGGAGCTGATTGACTCCGCTATCGAGGAGCTGCTGCGTTTTACCAGCCCAGTGGTCTACGGCGCCTCACGGTTTCCTACCGAAGATCTATACATCGGTGAAACTCTGGTACCGAAAGGCACCGAAGTTATCGGCATTTTAAGCTCCGCCAATCGCGATGAAACCGTCTTTGACACCCCCGAACAACTGGATATAAGCCGTAACCCTAACAAGCATATCGCCTTCGGTGTCGGCATCCATTTTTGCCTCGGGGTCTGGCTGGCTCGCTCTGAAGGCAAGATCGCCATCAACGCACTACTGCGACGCTACCCCGATCTCCAGCTCACCGACACATCGAATAAACTGCATTGGAAGACCTCTCAAACCAGTGCACTCCGGGGCCTGCGAAGCTTACCGGTCACACTCAGCAAGCCAGCATTGTAACTACCGGAGCTCACTATCGAGCACTGGAATACAATAACAAATAACCGTTATGGCAGGTGACAACCATGAACAATGATGACTACGAGCCCTGAGGATTACAGCTAACAGTAACGCCGACGATACTCCGCAGGGGTTACCCCAGTGGTTTTTTTAAACGCCGCAACAAAGGCCGCGGCCCCTTTAAAGCCACAGCCATAGCCAACTTGTTTGATCATTAGCTGATGATTGGCGAGCAAGACCTTAGCCTTATCCACTCGAGCGCTAGCCACAAACTGCCGCAGCGTTGTACCCAGGGTATTTTTAAATTGTTCGGAAAGCTCCCGTGCAGATAACCCACAGTGACTGGCGATGCTGTTGATACTCACCTCTTCGCTAAGATTGTCATAGATATAATTGCGTACCAGGTTGAGCTGGCGAGTCGACAAGCGACCAGGGTTAAGCTCTATCACCGGCCGCGAGTTCATAAACTCACGGTGCAATTCAATACCCATAACAGCGAGCATATTTTCGATCTGTAATTCGCTGCCAAAACCCGGCGAACATACCTCCTCACCTAATTTACGCATCCCCATCAACAAATAGTCATTGCGAATATTAAAGGTTGTCGGTAAGTCAATATTGTCCCAGCGCCAGTCATAACCACCCAGCATGGCAATACGCTCTATTTCAAACATACAGGTCACTGTACGTTGCAGCCCTTTTTCCCAATGCCACTCAAGCTCAACACCCGGTGGAATAAAAATTAACTGACCAATCGAACGGTGATCAATACCACCAGCATAGCGTGCACTGAGGCTGTGTTCGGGCACGGCGACATATTCAAGAAAACAATGGCGCTCAGAGTAATACACCCCGCGGCCCGAGGACGGTAAATCCAGGTTATGCACTTCAATATCATAGGCCGGGGCGGAGGCTTGCGCATCGCGGCAACTGTATAGCTCTGAGTCGGTACGAAACGCCTGCTGCTGAATACTATTCATGATGCCAGCGGCATCATGAGCAATAAATTGCTGCTCTCTATCCATTACCACCCCTTGTTAATTTCTACACCCATCGCCTAACAAGTCATTGAAGCGGCACAACATACCTAAGCCGAAGCACTGAGTGGACGTGACGAGGTATTTGTGCAGAAACGTATTCACGGCGCCCTCTGGAACAAATACCCCATCGCGGCTACGGACGGACCTAGCCACATATTGAAATGTTAGCAACAATTTAACATTCCATATCACAGATTAACACTGCTCTCTTGTAACCATCTGGCCAACCGCAAAAATGGCCATAAGCACCCCTTAGAATGAATAGGTCAATTCCATCCCAAAGGTTCGGGGGTCGCCATAAAAGGCGGTTTTCGCTGGCAAGGAAGCCTGCAACGTTCCCGGGGCACTGGTGTACTCCTCATCCAATAGATTGCGGCACCAAAGCGCCAAATCCAACCGGCCATCCACCAGCCCGGACAAATCGAAGCGCGCATTCATTAAATCGTAACCCGGCAAGGAGATACCGCTCTGTGCATCCCACTCCTCGGTATAATAGTAATCTGCACTGGCCGACAAATACCCCCCCATAATCTGAGTTGGAAACTCATAACGAGCCATTGCCGTGCCAGAAAACTTCGGCGTCGGCAGGTTAACATTGTCCTTAGTTAAGCGTTGAGTACCAATAGCAGGCGCATTCACCTCATCAACACTTTGATCAACAAAAGTACCCGTCAGGGTGAAGGATAAACTATCACTCGGCATCACCATCAATTCGACCTCAATACCCTGAATCGTCATATTAGCCGCATTAACCGCCACCGAAGAGCGGGTTGGAGCATCCGGTGCTCCAGCGGGCACCGCACCACGCACACTCACAAATTGCACGGCATCGGTGTAATCCGTATAAAACAGTGAAACATTGCTACGCACTGCCACCTCGCCTACACGCCAATCTGCCTTTACCCCAAGTTCATAATCATCCACTTGCTCTTCGTCAATGGTCTGAAACGCGCGTAAATCTGGGCATTGCCCAGCCCCCGCAATACAGCTCGGGTCGCTTCCGCCGGTAGTAAAAATAGAGGTAAACTGTGGCGTGTTGATATTTATCCCACGATAACCTCGACGGTGCGTCACATAGAGAAAAATATCATCATTTAATTGATAGTCGAGACCTAAGGTCCAGGTTGGCGCACTGCCATCCGCCTTTACCGATTGCACCCCTGCGCCTTTACACTCGGACCAAGTCAAGAAGTTTGACAAGCCGCCAATACCACAGCCTTCGATTTTATCCCAGCTATAACGAGCGCCAATATTCAGCGTTAACGCCTCGGTCAGCGGATAACTAAGCTGGCCAAAGACAGCGTAGTTTTCGTTTTCAGCCAGCGCCGTGGTGTGAAAGTCGGTGACGCCAAAACCTAATAAATTAAACGCCTGCGCACTGGTACCCATCGCCTTGGTTGGCTGGTCCTTACTGTAAAAAGCACCCACGATCCAATTGAACCGATCATCACCACCGAGGATTTGAAACTCATTGGTAAAGTATTCTTTTTCATCCTGCGACTGCAAATGATAAATAACCAACGGCCCCAGCGGGCCATCAATGTCACCCACACCCTGAGTATTCGCAGTAATAGTGCTGGAAACATGTCGATAACCAAAAATATTACGCAGCGTGATGTTTTCGCCCTGAAACTCAGTGGTATTGGCCAAACCCCACAACTCCGTCTGCTCCAGATGTGAGCGGTTATTACCATCACTGTGAAAATTATTGGCCACTTGGTGTGCACCTGCGGCCAATAACGACGTCACTTGATCAGCCGCCGCCTGCTCATAGGCACCGGCGATAGCTGCACCCAATGAAGGCGTAAAAGCAGCCATAATGACGCCAGGATTATAGCCCACTACATGATCAGATCCCGGCCTGCGATCGGAATGAAAATAATCCATCACTAAGTTGTTACTCCATTGCGCCGAAGGGTCCAGCCGTAATGAAACTCGCATGCTTTGCTGGTCAATTTCATTGGTATCGGGACCGTTGGTCACGTGGTTGTTTTCCGTCGCATCACGGCGACGTAATTGGCCCGCTACTCGCAGCGCAGCAACATCATCAATCAAGGTAATATTAGCGGCTCCTTCAACCAGATTGGCATCGTAGTTACCTGCGCCCAATCGCAAATAACCTTCCTGTTCGTAAGCCGGCGTATTGGGAGAGATCAACACTGCACCACCAATCGTATTGCGGCCAAATAACGTCCCCTGTGGCCCTTTAAGCACCTGAATACTGGCAAGATCAAAGGTAGAAATATTTCCTCCCACTTTCGGCAACGGCACATCATTACTGTAAATTACCACTGACGGCACACCTTCCCCCAAAGGGATAATGCCAAATCCCCGCAAAGACAATGACACATTATTGGCCCCACCCTCATAACTGAAACGAAAACCCGGAACCACGGCAGTAAGATTTTCCAACTCTTGCACTGATGCTTTATCCAGGCTGTCACCCGATAGTGCGGTAATAGATACCGGTACATCCTGCAGACTTTCTTCCCGGCGGCGTGCAGTCACTATCACCTCCTCCAACGAGGACGCCTTACGATCATTACTGGCTATATCCGCCAAGCTGGTCGAAGCAAAAAAAGACATACAAAGTGTAAGGGACGAGACAGTTACTATTAATGGGCTTCGTGTCATGCACATTACTCCTGAGTTATTGTTATAAGATTCAACGGCAGTTTTACAATGGCGCTCTACACAGGCCTAACGCTTGCGACGAAAAAAACCGTCAAAGTCATACCGAAGACTAGGGCAGTTGTAACCAGCAGTGTTAGAAAAATGAGTATCGCCGAGATAAAGCACATATCGCCCATTAACGAGCTGGCGGTCATCGATACCTGATTAAATTCAGCGATATGGGTAGCTATTGCCTGCAACAATAATCTCAGCAATCATTTCGACCAAGCCGGATCAGCCAGGCCGATATTTGGACAAGTGCTACCGACAAGATCAACCTAGCATCGAACCATGAATACAACCTTTTACGGTATTGCCTATGAACACGATCGCAGACGACACACAGCAGCAAATCGTCCTTGAAATACTCGAATTACTGCACCAAAAACAACCTGATTTTGTTAAGTTTGCCGAGGCCTTTGACGAAGACACCTACTATCAGGTTCACGTACCGGCGATAAAACCACTACGTGGACGCGATCAGATTGTTACCGAATTGGCCCGTCAGTTTAGCGACTACGAAGACTGCGACTGCGAAATTATTGCCTGTGCGGCTAGTGGCCACTTTGTCTTTACCGAACGCCGCGACCACGTCACCATGAAAAAAAACGGCCAGCGTATTTTTTCCAGTGTGTGTGCCGTGTTCGAATTTAATGCGCAACAAAAAATCATCGCCTGGCGTGAGTATTGGGACATTCGCGATATTCAATATCAATTAGGTATGACCGAAGAACAAATGCTTGACCTCCTACCCCGCGACGCTTTAATTCAGGATTAATACCATGATTCTTACCACACTTAATATTGACCCCACGCACTTCGAAGAGCGAACCGGTTGGAGCATAAAACCTCAGGGTGCCTGCAAAGGCGAGCAATGTGTACCCCTACCAGCTCATACCCGCAATGAAGACAACAGCCTCAATGCCATAGTAATTGCCGAAGCACTGGGGATGCCCTTGATCAAGGATGAGAAACACCCCCTCTGGGTACTTGGCCCAGAGTCCCTTACCGGCCAGGCACTCACCACGGCTAAAGCACCCCATCTGGTACTGCCCGACCTGCAAGGCAAAGATTTCGACATAGCTAGCTTGCGCGGTAAAAAGGTACTGCTGACCACTTGGGCGTCCTGGTGCGGTTGCCGCACTGATGGGCCAATCTGGTCTGAAGTAAGGGAGCGCCTTCACCCCAAAGGGCTGGAGATTGTCACTATTGCAATGGATACCGCTGGCGCTGATGCCGTACGGGAATGGATAGAGCTGGCCAAACCCAATCACCCGGCGCTCATCGACCAAGCTCATATCATGGGTGAATTGTTTGGGGTGGTGAATGTACCTAACGGTATCTGGATCAATGAACAAGGCGTGATTGTCAGACCACCGGAACCCTCCTGGCCTGGTCGCACTCCGGTTACCGAGATGGAACTGGACGACATAGAACAATGGGAAAGCGTAAAACAACTGACGCCAGCGCATGCACGGATTCTAAAAGAAGTGAAGAAGATGCGCTTTGAGACAGAACTGTACTTGGAAATGTTGGAAGACTGGGTAGAAAACGGTACCGCCAGTCCGTATGTGCTGCCTGAGGAAGAAGTCATCGCACGCTCACAGCCACGATCACTGTCAGTAGCCGAAGCCGCCGCCCGCTACGAACTTGGCCAACATCTGCACTTAGCCGGCTTCCATGCAGACGCCATCCCCCACTGGCGTGAAGCCCACCGCCTACAGCCGAACAACTGGACATATAAACGACAGGCCTGGTCTTTTGAAGACCCTACAGTACAAGACCCTCAAGGTGTGTACGACGGCAGTATGCTCGGTGATTTATTGGATGTTGGTGCAATTAATTACTATCCAAAAATCATTCCTTAAACTCGCTCTAATTTGGCACGGACATAATTTGGGAGACATAATTTGGGGGCAGGCACCACGGGACAATTGAGTAAACAAACCTGAAAAACATTCTTTGCTAGATCAATACTGATTACGCTATGGTTGTTTATGATGGACACTCCTCTTTGATTTTAGTTACACGCAAACTAAGTCTGGCACATTGTGATGCCGCTAGTGGGGTGTCCATCTCATCAGGCACTGCTCCAATCAATGGTCGAATTAGGAGACCGATTCGCTCAACGTACCCGGCCGCAGGTCTAATCTTTTCAACCGATGCTGACGAATAACTATCAATTGGAGTCCCACAATAACGGGGATCAAAAGACCAGCGAGGATAGCCAGGGAAACGGACAGAGGATGTTGCACCCTATCAGTCAGAAAATCACTCAACATGCCAATTCCCAAGGGCCCCAAACCTGTACCAAGAAGTGCAGCCGCCAGCGATAGAACAGCAATAGCCTGCCCTCGTACTGCCAAGGGAGCCGAAAACTGAAACGGTAAGGAAGATAATGCGACGATCCCGCTGGTTAGAAAAACTACAAGCGCTATTAGTATCATTGCCAGTGAGAAACTACCTACCAGCGGGGCGCTAATCGCGGGAACAAACAATAACACGGTACAAGTCAACATGAAGGTGAGCGTTCTTCCCAGCATGTCACTTTTCGCTCGACTGACGTACCAGCCAGAAAGGAGTGTACCGGCACTACCTGCCACCAAGTACAGCGGCCCAAATAACATGCCCATCTCCCCTTCGTCGACACCATGTGACCGAATCATGGCTGCCGGAAGCCACGCTATATGCGCATTAAGCACCATGATTATCAAGGCGACACTAAGAATATAGAGTGCACAGAACTGCCACTCACTGAGTATAAATCTAAGCAATTTCGCAACAGACGCATCTGAATTAGATTTCGCCCGAGTGGGATTCGGGTCTTTTAATGTTTTTCCGACAATCAGTGCGAGAAGCAATCCGGGCGCTCCCACTAAAAAGAAAATCAACTGCCACCGTTCCAGCTCACCTAGTCCAGGGATAACCGGCATCGTCCAACTCGCGCTAAGCTCATAAAGCGCCCCACCCCCCCATAAATGCAAGCCCACCTCCAATGAACGGGCCCAGCATAAACAGGCTCGTAGCCTTTGCCAGTCGCTTATTATCGAAACTGTCCGCCATCATGGTCATTGAGCCAGGCGGTAAGCCTGCTTCGCCAATGCCCACACCGATTCTGGCCAGCATTAGCTGCCAAAACGACGATGCCATGCCACAAAGCATCGTCATGAGGCTCCACACAGCGACACACCAACCAATTATCACTGGTCTGTTTCCAGTATCCGAAAGACGTGCCAACGGCATAGTCGCAGCGACATAAAATATCGAAAATGCCACTCCCTGAATCAGGCCAATCTGAGTATCGCTGAGCAATAAACTTTCCTTAACAGGATTAACCAACAAGCTCAGTACATAGCGATCTATGTAAGCAAATGTGAAGCAGAGCGTAAGGATAAAAGCCGAATACCACGCACGCCCAAGATCCAACTCAGACTGAACAGAATTTGAAGGTATTTGCTTACTGCTAACAGTCATTGCTGAAGCCTCATTACACCAGGTATAACCACTTGCCCCTTGAAAGGAAGCTGACTATATTTTTTGATTTCATCAGTTTTTTTCTTGCTCATTCTCGTACTACCTTAGCCAGAGTTTTCCATATAAGGAAAACTTATATGCAACGAACCCAGAGCATTCTTATGAAACTTGGGTGATGATTATTACGGGTAAAGCTAGAGAGAGAATTCACGCAACGTCTGAAACTATGCGTGAACTCTCTTCTGACTAACTGATTTTGCAGAGTAGAAGAGTGGCCAAGGTGCCCACTCTTTTATGACCGTCAATCTTTAGAAACTGTAGGAAAACTCAACGCCAAATTCGCGAGGGTTATTGAGCGTTCCAAATGCTAAGACTGGGGGTGCGTATGAAAGCCTTCTGTAGTACAGCTCGTTGGTGAGATTCTTGCCATAAAGGGAGACTTTATAGCGGTTTTCATGGTCACGCCAAGTAATGCTCCCATTAACCATCTCCGTCGAATCTCGCATTGGATTGACCTTCTCTCCATTGAAGTTTACGAGGCCGTCAGCTGTGCCCGCAGGTGCGCCTTGATCTAAGGTCATCTGCTCATCCGTGTAGACCCACTCAAGGGAAAAAGCAGCAACGCCCTGTCCAATTTCAGCTTCATAAATAGCATTCAGTCGGTAGGTCCACTCCGGCGATCTCGCAAGAGGTAGATCCGTTAGATCCACGGGTTGTGCTCCGCCAATGGGGGAAGCACAAGGCACTAAAGAAGGATCGTTAGGTTGAGGGCCATTTAAATCTTGGCAAAAGCCATCATATCTGGCGTCCAGCCAGCCTATGGAGGCGTTCAATGTAAGATTGTCTCCAACCAAAGCATTCACTTCCAGCTCTACACCATCAAATAGTGCATCAGCGGCATTCTGTGTTACCTGTTCCACTACATCGTTGAGAGTAGTCCTTGAGACACTCCTCTGAAGCCCCTCTGCCTCAGTTCTGAAATAAGCAGCATTGAAACGCAGCCGATTATCCCACGTGTCCCATTTCACCCCTATCTCATAGGTCGTATTCTCTTCCGGATCATAGGGTCCGGCTGCCGAGATGCTCCCTGCTTCTCCATTATAGCCTCCAGCTCTGAACGCACGGGCAGCATAGGCATAGCCAAACAAGTCGTCGTGAATTGGTAATTGACGCCGAGCCTGGGGCTAAAATCAGTCCACTTTTCACTATCCTTTATAGGGTTACCGATACACCCTGTCTGACCAGAAGGGCATATTGAAAAATCCTTCTCATCAACTGAATATCGGCCAGCCCCTATCAGGGTCAACTTATCTGTTAGATGCCACTCTGTATGTGCGAAGAAGGCATACTGCTCGTTTTTTTGACCGGAGAAAGCAGAATCAAGACTGGGGAAATTTTTTCTTCGGAGATCGTATTCCTGCTGCATCCACAGGGCACCGACTACCATATCAAAGTTACTAGAAAACTCAGATGCAAAACGGATTTCATGTGAATTCTGCCAATGTCCTATCTTTTCCTCATTGTGAAGAATCGTCAGAGGACCTGAATCGGAATCGATGGCCCCGTGCTCCTCTGTGTCTTGGTACCCAGCCACATAGGTCAGAGTCCCCAGATCATCAAACGAGTAGTTGTATTCAATCTTTACACCCCAAATTTCCATCTCGGAGCCAACCGCCAGGTCTCTATCTTGATTAACTTTGAACGCACTCGAGCTCGGCTTCTTGGCGCAAGACTTGTAAGCTGCCTCGGGGCCTGCGCCTGGAGCATTACTGGTTGCAACGAGTCTGACGAACAAATCGTTCTGCAAAGAGCCAGGATTGACTCTTGGATCCTCACCACAGTAATTCAAAGGAACTAATACAGTGGCATCATCGCGGTAACGGCTATAGCTACCTCGTGCTGTGACGTTCCAATTCTCTTGCTCAAACTGAAAGCTTGGCATAACGGTAAAACGCTCCTGCCCTCCGATATCCTCAGATTTACCATTAAAAGTGTTTTCGTAGAATCCATCTGTTTCTGTAAACTTAGCCGCCAGCCTGAAGGCTGACTGACCTTCTTGGATAGGCACGTTGATCATCGCGCTTACATCTTTACGCCCGTAATTACCTACTAGGAAGCCTATATTCCCTTCCACTTCATCTATATGGGCTTGAAATGGTTAACCAGCACTGCACCTGCTGTGGCATTTCTCCCTTGAAGCGTCCCCTGTGGTCCTCGCAGAATTTCGATTGACTCCACATCAAGAAAGTCCGCCAATGACGTACTAACTCGCCCATCGGTCACACCATCTACAACAACAGCAACAGCAGGATCAATAAAGGCTCCGCGGTTCAACACACCCTGGCCACGAATATAAAACGCAGCAGAGTAGTTAGAGATCCCCTCCAGTTCCAACGATACGTTCGGGGCTACCCCGGAAAGGTCGGTCATGTCCTTTGCGAAACGCATTTCAAGCGCAGCTCCCGTAAAGGCAGAAGCTGCAATCGGTACCTCTTGAAGCGATTGTTCACGCTTTTGAGCAAGAACAATGACCTCCTCCAGACCCCGACTCGCCGCCTCCTGCGCGAGAGCGGAATGATGAACCGCTGTCGTACCTAACGCTAATGCAATAGCAACTGCAAGTTTATGATTATTAGCTATTTTCATGCTTTCCTCTTTTATTATAGAGATTAATTATTATGGTGCGCGTATCTATATTTCAATGCGCTGCTCATGCTGAAAGCATGGCAAAAATTGGTACAGCGCTCTTCGAAAACTTACAAGTATTCACCGTCCCCTTATGCTGAATATCTTGCCCTAGAGGCTCATTACTGACCGTAGTAATCACTGCGCCAAATAACCGACTACCGAATCGATAATCGGTTTTAGATTATAGCTAACAGAACAGCAAGTCAACTGCCTAGCTAGACGGCAGACACTTG
>JBAYQJ010000059.1:0-18523 GCA_041677245.1 Spongiibacteraceae bacterium
ACGGATTTCTTCTCAGGCATAAACCACCATTAACCTGCAGATTTTCTCCTGTCATAAAGCAATCATCTGAAGCTAAAAATACCGCTGCCGCTGCAATATCAAGACTGGTGCCCACTCTGCCCAAGGGATAACAATCTGCAAAGGTTTTAACCAGGGCTGCACTTTGCATCGCGTCCGCTGTCATCGGCGTAGCAGTTATACCTGGGGAAATACTGTTGGCACGGATCCCCTTAGAGCCAAATTGATTGGCGACACAACGAACAACGTGATCAGTACCCGCTTTTGTCCCCATATATGCAGCATGATCATCCAGCATTATTTTTGCAGTTGCCGAAGATATTTGAATGATTGACCCACCTGTAGGCTCCATCGCCTGAACAAGTTTTTGCATCCACATAAACGGACCCTTGAACTGCAGATCGATAATACGATCCAGATCCTCTTCAGTATTCTCAATAAAAGGAACCAATAAACCCCAGCCCGTACAATTAAGCGCAATATCCAATCGCCCGTAAGAGCCGATAATAGTATCAATCATATTATCAATGGATTGCTTACTACTAAGATCACACAGCACCCAGTCTCCATCAATTTGGCCTGCAAAATCACTCAGTTCATCGGCATTACGACCTGACACAATAACTTTTGCACCTTCCTTAGCAAACTCACGGGCAATCACTTGCCCCATATTGTCTTTACCTGCCGCGCCAACGATAGATGCAACTTTTCCGGTTAACTTACCCATAGGAGACCTCAATTATTATCTGTAGCGTTTTTATTGTTTATGCCAGCATCGACAAAACTCAAGAAACAATCCTGACTGACTTTAATTTGCATCATATTGCCTATAAGAGATCCCCGCAAGGGCTCCATCACAAAAACTTTAGTGTTAGACAAGCTTGTAATGACACGAATACCCTTATTACTTTCCAGACTTTCAACGACAAACAAAGTGACCCGTCAGCCAGGATAGATAGCCAGACACCCACATGAGCGAGCACCCAGACGCTTAGGTAAAACGATATAAATACAAAAAAAGGAGGGGAAAATTAATAAAAACAAGGAGTTAGACAGGAATGGCGCTTACTTAATTATAAATACGCGGCGCAATGGAGCCTGGCCCACTGGCGCTGAGGATCAACTCAACGAGCCCCAGCACTACGACCAAGCCTCCCTAAGCAAACATATCATCATTAAAAGTCTTTTAGAGCTTATACATTGCTACGTTTCGGCCCCAGTTAGAGATCCCGATGCTTGAGAGCTCTGTTTCGCCGATGCCCTCGACTCCGCCAGAGGGCTATCTAGCAGATTGTTATCTTCATATATTTGATACAAAATACCGACAAGGTAATTCATCACCCTTTTTGCACGGGCGTTTTTACGTGCCGACATATGACTCAAAGCCATACCCTTCATTAAGAACTGCACCAAATCATGGGCAGCACCAAGCGCCTCAAGTTTTTCCCAGTGAGGGAATACAGTCTTGACCGTTTCCAAGAACTGCTTCTCAAAATCCTTCTCAACCGGCTCAACCAACTGACGAAGCTCCGCATCCGTACGAGATGCCGCTAACAACTCTTCATAGGCAATAAATGAGGGCAAATTGACATATTTCCAGGCCGAATCAACTGACTCTTTAATGCTTTTAATGGTCAATCGCCGATTAGGCCTATCGATATCAGCCATTAAACCACTATATTCATTGAGCCGTAGGTCGTGCAAGTACTCAATCACCGCCTTCATTACAGACATGCGCGAAGGAAAATGATGCATCATCGCACCCCGCGACACGCCGGCATAATTTGCTATCAGAGCCGTGGTAGTGTTGGCGTAACCCAGCTCAATAAAACATCGAATAGCGGCATCTAAAATTGCCGCTCGGGTCATTGTACTCTTCTCAGCCTGCCAACCCTTCTCGTTCCGAGCTGGCTTTGCAGTCTTTTTAGCAGCTTTTTCAACTGGCGCTTTTTTACGGGGTAATTCCTTAGGCACTTTTAACAAAATCCTCAAAACAGTTAGTTCTTCGCATATCCTACGTTACCAGACAGCTGTTTCTTTGTACATGCATAAATCAGCCCGCATCAAAAATCAGCCTATTTACCCCAAAACAATCATACTTGTTTTTTTGTTTACATCAGGTATAGTCCTAAGAAACCAATAATCAACCTGTCAATGAGGTCTGCTAATGCCCTATCAAACTGAGTTTCTCCTTCGCGTTTATCGCACGATGAAAACCATTCGTGAGTTTGAAGAGCGCTGCATCAAAGAATTCGAAAATGGTAATATTCCCGGCTTTGTTCACGTATCTAATGGTCAGGAAGCTGTTGCAGTTGCCGCCTGTATAGAGCTAAGCGATAAAGACATCATCGGCAGCACTCACCGTGGCCACGGCCATAGCTTAGCCAAGGGCTGCGATGTTGGCGGTATGATGAAGGAGATTATGGGCCGAGCCACCGGCGTATGCAAAGGTAAAGGAGGCTCTATGCATATTGCTGACATGGATAAGGGCATGATTGGTGCCAATGCCATAGTAGGTGGCGGACCACCACTGTGTAATGGCGCGGCTTTAGCATCTAAAACTTTAGGTACTAAAGATATCGCCCTTTCATTTAGTGGCGACGGCAGTGCTAACCAAGGCACAGTGCTAGAATCACTCAACTTTGCCGTGGTACTTAAGCTCCCGCATGTATTTATTTTTGAAAACAATGGTTATGGCGAAGGCACTGGGGTTGATTATGCCCTGGGATGTAAAAGCTTAACCGAGCGAAATGCTGCTTTTGGCATGCCTTCCGAACATGTCAACGGCAATGATTTTTTCGCTATCTATGACGCTTGCCAGCGCGCCATTAAACATGCCCGCGATGGCAAAGGCCCCAGCGCCATCGAAGCTGAGACTGTTCGCTTCGATGGTCATTTCGTCGGAGACCCACAGCTGTACCGTGGTAAAGATGAAATCAAGCTTGCTCGAAAAAACCGTGACTGCCTGAAACTATTCCGCGAGCGCGTCACCACTGAAAAATGGCTCACTAACGATCAGCTTGATGCGGTTGATGGTGAAGTCATGCTGCTGATAGAAAAATCCGTGCAAGAAGCTCTTGCTGCCCCCCACCCAGATCCTGCTACCGACCTTCTCGCGGACGTCTACAGTTCAGTTTATTAAGGAACCAGCTATGAATACTTCAGCAAAACCTACAGGTAAAACTTCGATAAAAACCTATCGGGAAGCAATTAATGACGCGCTGCGCCAAGAAATGCGCCGTGACCCAACCGTTATTATCATTGGCGAAGAAGTCTCAGGCGGTGCAGGGACACAAGGGCAAGATGACGCCTATGGCGGTGTTTTTGGTGTTACTAAAGGCCTGATGCCCGAATTTGGACGGGAACGAGTAATCGACACCCCTATCAGCGAGTCCGCCATTATTGGTGCCGCATCCGGCGCTGCCAACAATGGTTTACGCCCTGTGGCAGAACTGATGTTTATGGATTTTATCGGCGTCTGCTTTGACCAGATATTCAACCAAGCTGCTAAATTTCATTATATGTTTGGCGGCAAATCTAAAACACCCATGGTTATCCGCGGTACCGTCGGAGCTGGTTGGCGCGCAGGTCCACAGCATTCCAATATGCTGCACCCTGTACTAACCCACATGCCCGGTTTAAAAGTTGTCATGCCCAGCAATGCATACGATGCCAAAGGCTTGATGGTACAAGCTATTCGTGACAATGATCCGGTTATGTTTTTAGAGCATAAGGTCATGTACGACACAACGTGTGAAGTACCAGATGAGCTTTATACCATTCCTTTCGGTGAAGCGAGTTTCGTCAGAGAAGGCACCGACGTCACTATTGTCGCCATATCCAATATGGTGCCTCGTGCTATTGCCGCAGCCGATGAACTCGCCAAATCAGGCATAAGCTGTGATGTCATTGACCCCCGCACAGTATCTCCTCTTGATGATGAAGCCATTCTAGAAAGTGTAGCAATAACCGGCCGCTTAGTGATTGTTGATGAAGCTCACGAACGCTGCAGCTTAGCCGCAGACATCTCTAGCATCGTGGCGGAAAAAGGCTTTTACAGCTTAAAAGCCCCTATCCGTAAAGTCACTGCCCCACACACACCGGTACCCTTTGCACCAGGATTAGAAGATGCTTATATACCCAGTGTGGATCGCATCATTGAAGCCGTTAAGGATGTGTTGGGAGCATAATTATGTCTAATGATATTAAAGCTATTAGCATGCCCAAATGGGGCATGGAAATGTCTGAAGGCGTCGTCGGCGACTGGCATGTAAATGTTGGTGATAACGTTAGCGCCGGTGATGATCTTGTCGATATTGAAACCAGCAAAATCGTTAACACCGTCACCGCCAGCGAGAGCGGCGTACTTCGGTTGATTATCGGAAAAACTGGCGATACGCTGGATGTAGGGGCTATTCTTGGGGTCTTGGCTGACGCACAAACCAGTGATGCAGAAATCCAAGCCTTCGCAAACGGCCTAAGCAAGCAAGGCATAACCGAAGATGTACAGGAAAGCAAAGCAGCGGCCGCTGAAATAACATCAACGGAGCCAGTGCATCAAACCGCGGCAACCAGCGAGTTAAAATCAACGCCTGCTGCAACAAGCACTGATACAAGCAATTCGCTCTCATCACTCGCAGCTGGCGATGATGATAGTCAGTTACACGCCTCCCCTATTGCACGGCGGCTAGCTAAGCAATATGGCGTTAATTTACATAACATTAATGGTACAGGTCGCTATGGCCGAATTTCCAAGCATGATTTGGAAACTGCAGTCAGCAACGCTGGCGGCTCATTAATCGCACAACAAGCACCCCGATCACAGCCACAGCGTATTCGGGACGACAGCGCCGTCAAAGCAACCCCCGTCGCAAGAAGAATGGCCAAGGATCTTGGCATCAACTTAAACGACTGTCGTAACAGCGGTAACCGCGGTCGAGTCTGCAAAGCCGATGTAGAGGCTCTAGCCTCGCTCAGTAACAAGCAAACAGCCCCCGAGCCTACCACTGTTGCTGCTCCAGTAGAAAACCCTCTAACAAGCCAAGCTATGTCTGGCATGCGCAAAACAATTGCTGAACGGCTGCAATCCTCAAAGCAAACTGCGCCTCACTTTCGCGTGCAAATAGACGCGAATATTGACGCTTTATTAACTGTACGCAAACAAATCAATGCAGCTAATACACAGGCTAAAGTTTCAGTTAATGACTTTATTGTTAAAGCCTGCGCAACAGCCTTAGCGCAATTCCCAGCAGTGAATGTACAGTTTGATGGCCAAACCATTAAGCAATTCAAGCACGCTGATATCTCCGTTGCCGTGGCTATCGATGAAGGCTTAATCACTCCTATCGTTAAATCCAGCGACACTAAAGGCCTTATCGAGATATCCAATGAAGTCAGAGATTTAGCAACCCGAGCTAAACTAGGCAGACTTAAACCTGAAGAGTTTCAAGGCGGAACGTTTTGCGTATCCAATCTTGGCATGTTTGGCATCAAACAATTTGACGCCATCATCAACCCACCTCAGGGCGCTATTTTAGCAGTAGGAGCTGGAGAGCAAAAAGCCATTGTTACTAATGGGAGCATTGTCATCGCTACTGTACTGACACTGACACTTTCAAGCGATCATAGAATTATTGATGGTGCCACTGCCGCTCAGTTTATGTCCACACTCAAAGGGTTTATCGAACAACCCGCGACCATGTTGGGCTAACAATATGACTAAACAGCAATATGATTTAATCGTAGTGGGCGGCGGCCCCGGTGGTTACGTTGCCGCTATCCGAGCAGCCCAATTGGGCTTTAAAACCGCACTCATCGAAAAGCAAGAGTTAGGTGGTGTCTGCCTGAATTGGGGCTGCATTCCAACCAAAGCCTTGCTTCGTGGAGCCGATGTCGCTCACACATTAAAAGAGGCTGAACATTTTGGTTTTAATCTCGGTGAAGTTACCTTTGATATAAAAAAACTCGTCCAGCATAGTCGATCAACTGCCAGTAAATTAAGCCAGGGCATTGGTTACTTAATGAAAAAAAATGGCATCACCGTTATCAAAGGCACGGCAAGTCTGTTAGATAAAGATCTGCTCGCCGTTACCACAGATAACAATACAATTAACTGCAGCGCCAAGCACATTATCCTTGCAACAGGTGCGACAGCTCGAAATCTGCCCTCAATTAAAATTGATGGCGATCGGATATGGGGCGCACGCGAAGCAATGACACCAACCCAATTACCAGAAAAACTACTGGTGATAGGCGCAGGGGCTATAGGCGTTGAATTTGCAAGCCTCTATAACGATTTAGGTAGCGAAGTTACTTTGGTAGAAGCCCTGGAACGTATTACTCCTGCCGAAGATGAGGAAATTTCGGCGCTCGCCAAAAAAGCATTCACAAAACGTGGTATTAAAATTTTAACTAATACCACCCTCACAAAACTAACAACATCATCAAATTGCGCCACGGCAATACTTAATAGTAACGGTGAGGAGCAATCAATCACCGTCGACCGAGTGATATTAGCCGTTGGTATCAGCGGCAATATTCAGCAGCTTGGACTTGAAACTCTAGGCGTTAAAACTGACCGAGGGTTTATCTGCACAGATGAATTCAACAAAACCAATGTAGTCGGCTTATACGCCATTGGCGATGTTGCCGGCCCTCCATGGCTCGCCCACAAAGCTAGTCATGAAGCCGTTATTTGTGTAGAGAAAATTGCTGGCGTTGACGGCGTAAAAGCACTGAATAAAACGCGTATTCCCGGTTGCACCTATTGCCGGCCACAGATTGCGAGCATTGGCTTAACTGAAGCACAGGCAGTAGCTAAAGGCTATGAGCTTCGCGTTGGGCGATTTAATTTAAGCGCTAATGGTAAAGCACTCGCAATGCATGATGCCGAAGGTTTGGTAAAAACCATTTTTGATAAAAACAGTGGCGAATTACTTGGCGCTCACATGATCGGTCCAGAAGTTACTGAGCAAATCCAGGGATTTGGCATTGCCCAGCAACTGGAAGCTACAGAGCATGAATTACTGCATACTGTATTCGCTCATCCTACTATTTCAGAAGCCATGCACGAATCCATATTGGACGGACTTGGTATAGCTATTCATCAATAGAGCTGTATTTATGAAATTACAAATACCAATACACGAGGGCCTATTTACCTGGCCAGATCCGGAGCCTCAGCTCTTGGGTAGTCGTTGCACTCAATGCGGCGAAACAACCTTCCCTGCACAAAAAGACTGTCGTAGCTGTGGGGGTAATGATACTACTATCGTAAAACTCGGCAACAAGGGTACCTTGTGGACCTGGACCATCCAGAGTTTTTTACCCAAAGCACCCTACAACAGTGGCGAAACTGCAGAGACATTTGTTCCCTACGGCGTAGGGTATGTTGAAATGCCCGGTGGCGTCCGTGTTGAAGCTCGCTTAAAACCAAACCGTGCAGAAGATTTAAAAATTGGTATGCCAATGCAACTTGAAATAGAGCCGTTTCGAACCGACGACCAAGGCAATGACATTATGACTTTTTACTTCAGTGCTCTACAGGAGGGCTAATCGTGGATGTAGCAATAATAGGTATTGGCTTACACCCTTTTGGCCGCTCGCCAGAATTGTCCGGCTTACAACAGGGGGCCAGCGCAGTACGCTCAGCACTCAAAGACGCAGGCTTGGACTGGAAGCAAATACAGTTCGCATACGGTGGTAGCCAAGATAGTGGTAATGCTGACGCATTAGTGAATGAACTGGGTCTAACCGGTCTGCAATTCACCAACATCTGGAATGGCTGCGCGACCGGGGGCAGCTCACTACATGCTGCCTACAGTGCCATTAAATCAGGCGAATACGATGTCGGCGCCGTAGTAGGCTTTGATAAGCACCCACGAGGAGCGTTCAACCCCAGGCCTAAAGACTGGGGATTAAATGACTGGTACGGTGAAACAGGGCTAATGCTAACCACCCAGTTCTTTGCTCTGAAAACACAGCGCTATATGTACGATCATGGCATTACCTGCGACGCCCTCAATAGAGTCTCGGAAAAAGCATTTTTGAACGGCTCTTTAACCCCAACTGCATGGCGACGGCAGGCACTTAGCTATGACGAGATAGCTAATTCCACCATGATCAGTGATCCATTGCGCAAGTACATGTTTTGTAGCCCGGCAGAGGGAGGCGCCGCTCTCATTTTATGTAATGCCGACATTGCAAAAAAATACACGAGTAAGCCCTTATATTTAAAAGCAGCCGCTGTGCGCACACGCCACTACGGTAGCTTTGAGGTATTCAGTCCTTCACAGGCAATGGACGTTGCCAATGCCCCCACCGTCACTGCGTCAAAAGCTGCCTTTGAACTTGCCGGGGTTGGTCCAGAAGATATAGATGTATTACAACTACAGGATACCGACAGCGGCACCGAAATTATTCATATGGCTGAAAATGGCTTTTGTGAGCACGGTGAGCAGGAGAAATTATTACGAGAAGGCGCAACCATGATCGGTGGCTCCATGCCGATCAACACCGACGGAGGATGCCTGGCCAATGGCGAGCCTGTAGGTGCATCAGGGTTACGTCAGGTTTATGAAGTATGTATGCAACTTCGTGGTGAAGCCGGAGCTCGACAGGTTCCAAACAATCCTGCAGTCGCTTATACACATGTGTACGGAGCTCCTGGTGTTAGTGGCGTCAACATAATCTCACGCTAAAAATAACTTTATAATAGGAATCTATTTATGAGTGATTTAATTAAGGTCAGACAACAAGGCGATGATAATCGCTGCGAAGGGATCACCTATCAAGATCTACTTGATCAGGAAACCGTTGAAGTCCCCGCTTATCTTCGTGAAAACACCAACCCTTATATGGGTGACGAAGACCTGGATGTTTCACGCTGGGTTTCTAGAGAATTCCATGAAAAAGAAGTTAAAAAATTATGGCCAAAAGTGTGGCAGGTAGCCTGCAGAGAAGAAGATATTCCCGAAGTAGGCGATCACCATATTTATGAAGTGATTAATGAGTCCGTCATTGTCACACGCTCATCAGCCAATGAAATAAAAGGCTTTATTAACTCTTGCCTGCATCGCGGTAGAATTTTGCGCGATGATGACGGTAGCGTGAACGAATTCAAATGTCCGTTCCACGGCGCGACCTGGAACTTAGATGGTGAATTTCAGGGCATACCATGTAAATGGGATTTCAAACATTTAGATCAAAAAGACATGAGCCTACCCCAAGTAAAAGTAGGAACATGGGGAGGGTTTGTATTCATAAACTTTGATCTAAACGCAGAACCTCTTGAAGATTATTTATCTCCACTACCCGACCACTTCAGCCGTTTCCCCTTACATGATTATTACAAAGCTGCTCACGTACAGCGTGTAGTAAAATGCAACTGGAAAGTCGGCACAGAAGCATTTATGGAGTCCTTTCATACGATAGCTACGCATCCTGAAATATTAACCTTTACTGGTGATGCCAACTCTCAATATGATACTTTTAGCGATAACGTTAGTCGCTCAGTTACGCCAATGGGCATGGCAAGCCCACATCTGCCAAATGTAACCGAAGCTGATACACTGCGCGACATCCTGGAACTATCTGGTAGAATGGCGGTAGATAGCGCTGAAGGTCACTCTATCTCCGAAGATATGACCGCACGTAAATATGTCGGTGAAACCAACCGTAAGATGTTTGAAGAAATTAGTGGTGATGATCTTTCTGATGCAACACTGTCAGAATTAGAAGATGCTATTTTATATAACTCATTCCCTAACTTCCAAATTTGGGTTGGCTATCACGGCAATATTGTCTACCGTTTTCGACCTAATGGTGACGACCATAACAGCTGTATATTTGATACGATGATTTTAATGCGCTACCCCAAGGGTACTAAAAAACCTGATGCAGCGCTCCTTAATATATTACGGCCCGAGCAAGCATTTAGCGAAGCAAAAGAACTAGGTGGCCTTGGACCTGTATTCGACCAAGATGACGCCAATATGCCACAAGTACAAAAAGGCATGCTGGCATCTAAAAAAGGAGCTGTAAGCCTTGCGAGCTATCAGGAAAGTCGTATCCGCCACATGCACCTAACGATAGATAAATATTTAGACGCATAACACCCCTTGCTGGGTATCAGCTTAGGCGATACCCAGCCTTTTTGTAAAAAATAAGTTATTACTCTGTTTTATACATAGTAACTAAATTTTAAAAACCAGCTATGGTGAAAGACAAATTATGACTAAACAGTATTATCCATTGTTTGCAGCCAGTGAGCTGCCTGAGAACAGCAATAAGGCTGTAACTATCGCTGGTAAAAACTTATTAATTTGTAACGCTAATGGTCAGTTTTATGTGATCGAAAATATGTGCACCCACCAACGCGCAGAGCTTACAGGTGGCCGTATTAGAAACTGCTTTATATCTTGCCCTTTGCACGGAGTACGATTTGACCTTCGCGATGGCAAACCCAAAGGTGAGTTGACTAAAGTACCGTTAACAACTTATGAAATAAGAGTCACAAGCGATGGCTTACTTGAAGTCAGCGTGTGATTAAATGTTTTTAACATCGTAAAATTGTCAGGTTTATTGGTATATACCTGCACCATCTAAAGCGCCGGTTGATAGTGAGTGCGGCGCCATTATCAACCATTCACTTCAGCTAATTATTGATTGCACCGGCCTCAATCCACCGATATATTTTATCTATCTTATCACTTGTTAATGCTGGCGCCATAAACGGCATCCGTTCACCAACTCCACCCACTTCAAGCTGCGACCCAAGCAGTTTATGCATAAGATAGCTTTGCTCAGGATCACCGGCAGCAACTCTTTTCATCGAAGAACCCACTGAATCAATACCGACCAAATTAGCATAAGCCCTTTTTGGAACCAAGGATATTAATCCAGGCTCATTACCCGTTATATGGCAAGTAGCACACCGCCTTTTTAACAGCGGAACAATATCCGATTTAAAAGATACTGTTGCCGCGTCTTGTGAATATACCATCGATGCCGACAATAGTGTTGCAACGGCAACCAAAACTCTGGCCGATTTAAACATTAAATACTACCCTTTACTTAGAACGTTCACGCAAAGCATTCTTAGCTGCAATATAACCATAAGTCATCGCAAGGCCAATAGTTCCACCTGCGCCAACATAAGCATTACGGGTAACGCTAGAGATACAATTGCCCGCGCCATAAAGGCCCACAATAGGATTATTATTCTCATCAATAACCTGCGCTTTTCCGTTGGTCACCGGCCCACCATTAGTATCTAAAACACCAGGGGCAAGAATAATGGCATAGTATGGCCCCTTGCTTGTAAAAGGGTGCATCGTCACATTGGGATAGCTATTCTCTTTATGACCACTGTCTTTTTGAAAATCACTCCAGACCAAGTGCCATTCTCTATCATAAGCATGATCCCCGCGCTGAAAGTCCTTATCCCTGCCAGTGCGAGAAAACTTATTAAAGCGGGCAACAGTCTCTTTCAGGTTTTTATTGAAATCAGCTGCCAGCACAAAGCCGCCTGTTCGCGCGGACAACCCTGCCAGGCGCTTGCTGATTTTATCACCCAATTCAGCTAGCGTATCCGCAGCAATAACATACTCAGCTTTGCTGTGAACAGGAGGCAAGCCATTGCCTAAACCAATCGACTCAGCGGTACGACGGTCATAAACCATCATCATTAAATGATTAGGGTATTCAGCATTAACAGGATCATATTGTTGGTGGATTCGCGTCCGGTCATTATAATTACGGTGCTCATTAACCACCCGCTTACCATAGCGATTAACCAGAATCATAGAATCACCAGGCGGTACAAACATACATGTACCTACTGCTCTATTCTGCAAAGCCTGTTCTAAAACTACTTGAGCACGCCACGCACCACTTAGATTACCTAGCCGTGCGCCAGTGGGCTTTGAAATACCAATAAAGTCGCCCATTGCACTCTGCTGCGCACATGAGCCATAAACAGGCACGTCTTGGTGAGCATCGATCAACTCTACGTTATGGGCAAAACCTCCGGTACCAAAAATGACACCGTTACGAGCCTTATAATGCTTGCTAATGCCCTCAGCATTTACCTGCACCCCGACCACATCGCTGCCCTTCATAACCAAACTTGTTACAGCATGCTCAGTCAGAACCGGCGTATTATGCTTGGCTAACCAATCTTCCATCTGCTCGATTAAACCATAGCCGTGAGCATAATCTCCTGAAGCTGTGGCTGCAGCCAAAGGACGACCGCTAGGTACTTTATTTTCAGCCACATGTTCTAAATAATCGGGAGCGAGAGTATCCCGAGCCCACATACGCCACTCTCTTACATTGAGCGCACCGATAGACCTGACAAAATCGACCATTGCTGAACCATTATCATAAAAGGCAGCAATCTTATCGTAATCATTTTCATGCAATCCATAATATGGCTGATCAATTTGATATTGGTTTGGATATCCATAACGACACATATATTGAATACACGAATCACGCTCGTCTTTTACGCCCCGAGCCTTTAAACCAAAGTGATTCGGAATCCAGAATACACCACCTGATTTTGCCGTGGTGCCCCCAGACACGGCGGCTTTTTCAAGCACCAATACTGACGCACCACCTTCCACAGCCGTAACAGCAGCCGTCAGTGCTGCCGCCCCGCTGCCCACACAAATAATATCAACCTCTTTATCCCAACGAACTTCAGAGGCATTAACTCTAGCCGAAGCCACACCTAATGTAGCCGCAGCACCCAGTGTAGTTATACCAGAAAGTAATTGCCGACGATTAATCCCAACTGTGTTATCGGTCATCAAATAATTCCTATTATTGCTTGAAATAATATTAACCCTACATAAAAAAAAGCCCTTCATATAGTTTATATACGAAGAGCTTAAATTTAACTAAGCGTTAAAAGGTATACATAACCTCAACGCCCCACTCACGTGGAGATCTAGCATTCCCGTACTTCCAGAGCGCACCATTATTTGGACTACCCGCAGTTGGCCGAACAGGACTAACAACATAATCATGAGTATAACTATCTTCATCGGTTAGGTTGCGACCAAATAAAGCAACTCTCCATGAATCCATCTCATAACTAACTGATGAATCTACCAAGGCAAAAGCCTCAACTTGAGCACCAGCATGATTAGTAAGCGTTGCTTGATAATCATCACGCCACGAATACCCTGTGCGCCAAACCAATTGTCCCGCACCAACATTCCAATCGAATACGTTTTGAATGGAATAAGTAAATTCGGGAGCACGGCGAAGCTCTAAATCACTTTCATCAGCAATAATGCCATCACCATATATATCAGCATTGAACTCTGTATATTCAGCATCAAGCCAACCGGCATTACCCGATACTCGCCACCAATCGGCCAGCAATACATTAAACTCCAACTCCACGCCGTTAAATTCAGCTTCACCTACGTTTCTAATAGCCAGTTCTTGAGCTGTAGCAACATTCGATGCGGGTAAGGACACCTCTATTTGCATATCTTCATAGATCATATGAAATACGGTGGCATTTAATTGTAGACGGCCATCGAAGAGCGTCGATTTAACCCCTAGCTCCCAGTTGGTTAAAGTCTCTGGGGAAAAACCTGACGCCAAAGTTTCTGGTGTCGAGCCCCGTGGAGAAAAACCACCGCTACGGAAACCTGTAGCATTAGTAAAATAAACCATCAGGTCATCAGTAAAATGATAGCGTGCACCCCAACGGTAAATCATATCGTTATCAGTACGCTCACCACCCGCATTAGGGCCAACATTAATAACACCAGTATTTGTATCAGTAACATCACGATCCATGCGTTTTGTTTCTACTATATAACGTGCACCAGCTGTCAATACTAATTTATCATTTAGCATGGCGTAATCACCTTCAAAGAATATCGAATGTGATTCTGAGGACGTCACTGTATCTTCAAAAGGATTCCAATCTGTCGAAAAAGCTTGGGTTAGCTGATAAGACTCAGCATCTGCTGAGGCAGAAAACAAACCAGCCTGCCAAGTTAGGCTATCGCCCGCATCACGACTCAAGCGTATCTCATGGGTAATCTGCTCGTAGTCTCCGAAACGATTCACATGATAGATAACAGCATTTACACCATCCATATCAGCGGCGTATTGATCATCAGCCGCTAACCAGCCACCGATATAGGTCATGGTAAAATCTTCGGTAATATCAACACTAAACTCAGCGATAACCTGCTGTGTTTCTAACGACATCTGACCAATATAATCGGCTGTACTTTTACGGCGATCAACAGACTCTCCAGGTAATCTTGCAGGGTCACCCAAGGCACCACCACATTGATAACCGAGACTTTGATATATCCCACAAAAAACATCTTTCGTATTAGTGGCTGTAGGTATCAGAGCAGCTGGCACACCATCCATATCAGAATAATTTGCTTGAATTTCGCCTCTGAAGATATCATTTGGCTCCCACAAGAAATGCGCACCCACTCTTACTGTGTCATTTTTCCCCATATCACCAGCGATACTATTTTTAGTATAACCCTCACCTTGATTTAACGATGATGCCGTCAATTTCATTGCCCAAGTATCTTCACCGTAATTGAACAGGGCATCGATATCTGCTTTTTGATAGCTACCAGCACGCGTTCTAATTTTACCACTGGTTTCATTAAGCTTTGGTTTGAGACGATGGATATTAATCAACCCGCCCACCACGTTCTTACCAAACAACGTGCCTTGAGGGCCGCGTAATACTTCAATACGCTCTATGTCGAGAAGATCAAAAACCTGCCCTGTGCCCGTTGCCAATGGCACCCCATCAACAGCAACCAAAACCGTTGGATCAAAAGCCTTTTCAACATCTTGATAGCTAATACCACGTATAGAAAAACCACCGCCACCAGGTGTGCCCGTTTCAATTTTATCCATAACTACGTTGGGGGCAAACTGTGCCAATGATGTTGTATCAAGGGTAAAAGAATTTTGAATATCTTCCCCAGCAATAGCACTCACTGTCACCGGCACATCCTGAATACTCTCTGCACGCTTACGTGCAGTAACTACGACCTCTTCAAGACTTGTTGCAGAATGAGAAGGGAGAGAGATTAAAGTCCCACTAAAAACAGATAGCACACTAATTGCTTTACATAGCTTTTTTTTATGGCTATTTGGAAACAACATAAAACCTTCTCCTAATAATTCAAATTATTTTTACTAAAAAACAAGCACTAACATTAAAACGATAAAATATTTAAAATAAATTAATCTATCAAACACTACAGCTGAAGTATTAACTTACCCTTATTAGAACCATCAAAAAGCTTCAAGAAAACATCCAGGGTGTGCTCAAAACCAACAACTATTTCATCTTTGAAACTTATCTCTCCACTATCTAAAAGCTTGGCCATCACTCTCGCGCCTTCTTCAAACTGATCCAAATAATTACTGACGAGAAAACCTTGCACAGTCGCGCCTTTCGCTAAAATCTGCCACCAATTGTAAGGCCCAGGTACAGGCTCCGATGCATTGTATGTAGAGATAGCGCCACAAAATACAATACGTGCGCGATCATTAATATTGAGTAGGGCTGCATCTAAAATCTCACCACCTACATTATCAAAGAATACATCCACACCATCGGGACAAGCTTGCGCGATAGCTTCAACTAAATTACCGCTGTGCTGCTTATAATTTATTGCCGCATCAAACCCTAAAGACTCCGTAATCCAACGACATTTTTCATCAGAACCAGCCAAACCAACCACTTTACAGCCCATACTTTTTGCTATTTGTCCGCCCAACGAACCAACAGCACCGGCAGCAGCACTCATCAACAATGTCTCACCTGGTTTTAGTTTGGCTGCATCAGTAATACCGAAATACGCAGTAAGACCAACAGCCCCGAATACGCTCAGGTAGTAATGCCGCGGATGCTTATCGCCAACAGGAATTTTATTTAAGAAAAATCCATTAGAAACACTGTACTGCTCCCAAGCATTAAGGCCGTATACTATATCTCCGGCCTGATAATCAGGGTGATTGCTTTCAACAACAGTCCCTACTGTAGAGCTTCGTATTGCGGCATTTAACTCAATGGGGGGCATGTAACTGGGCTCATCTCGCATCCAGCCCCTTATCGCAGGATCAATAGAGAAAAACTCATTCTTTATTAACAGCTCGCCAACCCCTAGCTCAGAAATTTCAACTTCCCGCAAACTTACATCTTCTGCTGTTGGCTTGCTTAGAGGACGCTGACGTAGGTAAAACTGCTTACTGGTTAGATTCATAGAAACACGTATTATTTAATTTATTTAAAGGAACTATACACCGCAAAACATAAAAGGCAAGTCTGTTTGTTTTAATTTTTTTTATGTAGTATGACTTTGGTGCAGGAGACTATAGCTAAGTTATAAGCATCCATTATAACAGAACCACACTCACCACTTAACAATAACGTTAGATTCACTGCAACAATAACAGCTAACTATCAAAGAGAGTATAATTATGTCATTTACAGGACCTATAGAAGATCGCCTCGCTATTCGTGAGCTATTAGACTGCTATGCGGACGGTGTTAACCAAAGAGATGCCGACATATGGGGCTCAACATGGGCCGAAGATTCTGTCTGGCAACTACCAGTGGTCCCCGGCATGGAAAACGTTACCGGAAAAGAAAATATTGTTACAGCATGGAACACATCAATGGAATTATTTCCATTTGTTTTTATGAGTATCTCTGTTGGTAACATTGATGTTCAGGGGGATAAAGCTACTGCTCGCTCCTACACTGCCGAAGTCGCTATCATGCAAGATGGTACCGAACTACGTCCTAGAGGACAGTATGATGACGTATTGATAAAAGTTGACGGGCAATGGCTATTTCAGCAACGATTATTCCAAAGCCTCCATGGCGAATAAATCCATATAACTCATATCATATTTTAATTACATATAGATTAGTTAATGAGCCTCTATCTCGCTAAATAAAGAGGCTCAATATTACAACCAACACACCCTATCAATTAAAGTCAGCCTGGCCTGCTGCAACAGCATAATGACTGTCGCGCACAGGCAGCTATTCAATTACTAATCTTTCGACATGTAATCGTTTAAAACCTCATGAAAACGCTGCAAACGACGCTCTTGATGCGGCAAGTAAAAACCTTGATAGCCTTCCGATGATAAACCCTCCTGCTGCATTTTAGCGATACTCAGGTCCTCATCAGCTGTCGTACCTAAAGATTTTTCACCATACATAAGCTCTTCATGCTCAGCATCCTCAATAAGCAAATCAGGACCGCCAGCAGGTGATGGAGTGTGGGTAATTCCATCTATCTCTGGCACCATCCACCAGTGATCAAACAAACAACGCTGAGGATCACCAGAAGGATGAGGCCTTGGACGCAATAATTGAACGCCATCTGGCCCTACGGTGATAACGGAATTGGGGAAAATATTGTAAATGACATAATCCGTGAATTGATAATCAGCATAGTCAGCATAGTGGAGATAACCCTTTTCCTTACCTTTTTCACGCTTAGCTTGCTGTAACGCTTTACGAATTTTAGCGTGATTTTCTTTGCCGCGATAATCATCAGGATCCAGATCCCACATCCGCATAATGGCTGCCAAATGCTCTGCCACCTCTTCGCCTTCATGTAGCGACGAGGGATTATGCGAAGGAAACCAACCCCGATTATGCCCTTCCGCAAAAGTGTCAAACTGACAAGACTTGTAGTTCGCTTCAATATAGGGAATCAAACCCGGATGTAGCACCTGAACATGATAAGCCTCATTAAAATTGTCAGTGATTATCTTCCAATTGCAAGGGCTATCTGCGGTCATATTCAAAACACGAACCATGTTCTCCATCTTATAAGAGCCCAGCTCTCGAACAACAGTATCACCCAAAAACGTCTCCAGGGGCTCGGCATTTTCATCCATATTTATCCATACCAAACCAAACAACTCTCTGCATTTGATCTGTTTCAGCCGCTTATTACCACACGGGCTGCCCTGAACATAATCCTCTTCATTAGGTACAAAAACTATCTCACCTGCGGTATCAAATTGCCAACCGTGATAAGGGCAAGAAAAACGTTCTGCAAATCCTTCTTCCGCTGACGTAATACGGGTACCGCGATGCGGGCACGAGTTATAAAACGCCCTAAGCACATCATCTTCACCGCGAACACAAATAATAGAATCTTTGGCCAGATCAACCGTAATGTACTCCCCAGCCTCTTTAACGTGGCAGGCCATGCCTGCCAAGGTCCAGGTACGCATCCATACCTTTTTCCACTCTTCACGAGCGTATTCTGCATCGATATAACGGTCTGCGCTGACTTCGTCATGACGCAACTTAGCTTCGTCATGTTTTTCAGGACGGTCTAGATCACTGGCCAATATATATTGATTCATAATTAAACCCTTTTAATCATTAAAAATTTAAGCAACTATAAGCAACTACCAAAGCGCAAGTGATCGCTATTGCTCACCAAACAGATTTGACAGC
>JBAYQJ010000060.1:0-18420 GCA_041677245.1 Spongiibacteraceae bacterium
AAAGGATGTGAGAAATTGTGAACCAATCGGAGCGGTCACGTTGAACCCGGAAGAACAAAAGCAGATGCCGGTAACGGTGGCTGCGTAAAGATAAAATGGTGACAACTACCTTGAAAAACACCGTTAGTACCCCAAAACACACCATTCTGGAAAACACCTACAGCGGGTGAATCCGATGGTGTTGTACCATTTACACCCATGCCGCGAATAGTGAAATTTTGCACACCGACTTCGCTGGAGGGTTTCATTTCTACGTTGGGTGACAAGGCACCCAAATCGCCTAAATCTTCAGCAAAAATAGCTTTAAATTGCTCTTCGTTAAACGCCGTCATGGCGATAGGGGTATCCTGTACCGATTCTGCCACTGCTTTTTTACGAGCAGTAACAACGACCTCTTCCATCATACTACGGTGAGAATTACCCTGCTGGGCAATAGGCTGTGCCTGCGTGGCGTTAGCGATAAAAACCATACCAGCCAACGTCAGTAAATTGTTGTGTGAGATTAGGAAATTACTAATTTTTAGCATCCGATGCGCCTCATTATTTTTACTTTAGTATGGTCAACGTAGGCAATTTTTCACAGCGATTAACCTATCTTTAGATCGGCCGCAATGGAAAACCTGCCCACTCGTTAACGACCTTTCCACTGATTATATTTAGCCATGACTCCTGGTGATTTATTAGCCTCCACAATGATTGCAATTGATTGTATTAATTCAGAGAATAATTTTATGGGCATACCCATATCTTGATGCTATCGAACCAATTATTTAAACGGAATAAATACTTGGCAGCAGCTTTTTTGTCACTCTCATTTTAGTGCTTGTGACGGAGCTTTATTATCATCAGTATAATTTTATTTTTGTATTCAATACGCAGTTAACAATCGGCTTCGCCCATTACAAACTAACCACCAAAATAGACCCTGCTTATTTTAATCTTCTGGAAACCCAACTTGTTTGCGTGATTTTAACTTTAGAATATCATCAGAAAAATTCTCAGTATTTTCTATTATTGCCAGCAGGTGCTGACCAATATCCAAATCGGTAATCCAGCCAGGCTCGGCACTCTCTCGCGTGCTAGCACCATTCACTACTGACAAAACCAGCAACTGTTTAATGATAACGCCACTGTTTTTTTGCTCCTTTATAATCGCCCGGTACATATTTCGCAATGCCCCCTGACCCATGGCAATATGACCATATCGCGGAACAATAAAATCAGCCATCCCACCACCAATACCAATAAAAATACCACCCGGCTTTAGCTTTGGAATAAAGCATTTTGCTGCATTAAAATGAGTTAAAACATTATCATTAAAAAGCTGGTTCAATTGCTCTGAAGTACACTCAAACAGAGGGCTCAATACAATAGGTGCATTGACACTTATTATCACAGCATCAATAGCACCAGTGACGGCTATAGCACACTGCCACAGCTGTGCAGCACAGGTCTCTGAGCTTAGATCACCAGCAATGGCTGTGAATCGTGGAGCTTCGGGGAAAATTTTAGTTAGCTTTTCAGGCTTACGTGAGGCAGCTATAACATACCAACCTTTTGCCAACAAGGCTGTTACGGCACCTTGACCGACATCACCTGTACCACCTATAACCAGTGCTGTTCTCATGTGAGATCCCTGTCATCAATAATACATTACAATACGGTAACTCAAGTGTAATGTTAAACTATCTTCCCACCCGCGATAACATGACTATTATATTTTTTAACACGAGAACAGGATGGAAAGACAGATCAGAAACTCGTTTCAATTTCTACCATTAACCACTTTAGATATAACACCAATGCCAATTTTGCACTGGCATTTTAATTAACCTAGACGATACATAGCACAAACTTTATTACCCGCAGGATCACGTAAATAAGCGAGATAGAGCTTCATATGACTATTTTCGCGAATACCGGGAGGATCCTCACAAGTGATACCACCATTAGCAATACCAGCCGCATGCCAGGCATCAACTTCAGCCGATGTTTTTGCCGCAAAACCGATGGTCGTTCCATTGCCATTACCAGCCGGTTCACCATCAATCGGCTTGGTAATGGCAAAAATCCCCGTATCAGTGATATAAAAATAACGCCCATTTTGATCAAGCACACCCGGCTTGTAACCCAATACCGCTAGTACCGCATCATAAAACGCTTTCGATTTATCGAGATCATTTGCCCCGAGCATGACATGACTATACATTTTGACCTTCCTTTTATCGTTAAATTATCGTGATCTTAAGTTTCTCATGCAAATACCAGAAAAACTGTGCCAGCAAACATTCTACCTGGTATATTTTCATACTTTCGCTGGCAGTCCTAGTCATTTGCACAAATAGCTAGTGAAACTTCAGGCCTCTTTACCCAGACACCTTAGCGCGCCTGATTAAATTAAATACTCAATGAAGATTGGGGCTTGCTATTCAATAGCTTTCATCTAGTTTTTTGATGTAACTGGGGCCACCCATCTGCCAAACCATTTTAACAATATCAGTGGCACGCTTACTGACGTAGTCGGAGGGTCTCGCTGCCAACATGTTTTTGGGGTTGGGCAATACAGCAGCCAACAGGGCCGATTGTCTTGCGTCAAGGTCATACGACGAATTGCCGAAAAAGATTTGTGCCGCAGCCTGTGCGCCATAAACTCCCTCACCAAATTCAGCAATATTTAAATAAATCTCCAAGATACGCTGCTTCGTCCACAGCATTTCAATTAACAATGTATACCAAGCTTCAAATGCTTTGCGTAGGTAGCTGCGTCCATTCCATAAAAATAAATTTTTCGCGACTTGTTGACTAATCGTGCTGGCACCTCGAAGGCGACCTTTATTTTCAGTTAATGCGCTTTTTATCGATTGAAAATCAAAACCAAAATGCTCTAGAAATTTTTGATCTTCAGAGGCAATAACGGCGATTTGCAATTGAGGCGATAACTTCTCAAACGGCTGCCAAATATGTGTAGCTGAGCGTCCACTTTCCATCTCCCAGGCAATAATCATTGCCGAGCCAGGAGGATCAACCCACCTCAAGCAGAGAACCACAGCAAATGTACCAATCAAAAGGGTAAAAGACAGCCAAAATGTAGCCCTTAGAATCCATCGAAGTATTAACACGAATAGCTGACCTTAACGTTAGTTTTACACAAGATGATATTATTGGCCTTTCCAGTTTCAGTCACCGAATAATTTTTTTAATTTTTCATCAAGCTTTTGTTTGGCACGATCTTCTGCCTCTTTCGTTTTTTTCTGTAGTTGCTGTTTGGCAGCAGCTTCATCAGCATTTTTAACGCCCAACTTTTCGCCCAATTTTTGCGCAGCCTTATCACGTAACGCTTGTTCCGCAGCATGCTCCAGCACATTATTAACCGCTTTGCTATCGGGCCGACACCAATCCATTACCGGCGTATCTACACCACCCTTACAACGTACCGGCCAACGAGCACCTTTGAGGTATTTATTGTCTTCGAGGGCCGCCAACACCACGCCAAAATGATAATCAAACCCCATATTCAACAGGTCAATATCACCGCTCGCCGTCAGCTGTCCTTCACTGGTATTAGTTTTCAAGGTGGGCATAATTAAATGGCCACCTTCCAGTTTCATCGTCGCCAACAAATCATTGATTTGTGTATCGCGCTTCAATTCCTTGGGTAATTTTTCCTGATAATCTGGTAACAAAGCACTGAAGTCACCCAGCTTAGATTTAACCGCATCCAACGCCACTTGGTTAATATTCACTCCGTGCAAAATGGTGTTAGCCATATTCAAATTAATTTCCCCTAGAGCTTGTTTTATCAAGGTATCGATATCATTACCTTGCGTAGCGGTATCAATTTTCATACTGGTGCGACCAGTTACCAGCTGCACTGGAACGAAGGGCTGCAAAGCATCGCCGATTTCAATATTTTCCAGCCCCACATCGACAGTAATTTTTGGTTGTGCCGGACGCGTATCAAGCCCGACCGAACCGGCTAAACTACCTTGCATTAAGCTGGCCTTGATATCGCTTATCTTCAACTCACCATCGATAGACTGAATGTTCACGGCAATGTTCTTGATTGGAATAGAGCTCACTATCACCTCACCAGCCTTAAACGTGCCTTTTACATTCAATGTCCGCAGCAACTCAACTGGAATTAAATCGGTATCGACGCCCCCTTTCACCTTGACTACAGCCTTAACCTCGCTCTCATCTACCGGCGGCGGCAAATACTCATCGATATTGATGTGATCTAGCTGCATCACAAAGCGCATAATTTGCTTAGTTACATCCGTTACCGCCAACTCGCCAGACAGCGTGCTGCTATCAAGCTTAACCGTTAGTGGTTTCAGACTGACGGCTGCCGGGCTACCGGAAAAACCGGTCTTAATTTGCACTCGACTCATCGCCGCTGTTTTTTGGGTTTGGGGAACAGCTATACCCAGCGCCGTCATCAACACTTTGGCATTAAAGGGCTCTGACTCTAACTGCCCACTAAACACCGGCTCTGTACTGACCTTGGTAGCGAGTAGCTGTAATTGGGCAATAAGGTTGGCAAACTGTACGCGCTGTAAGCTAACCGTTGCCTGATCCTGTTGCTGATCAAACTGTATATCTCCCTGCACGTCTACCGTCACAGTTTTCTCAAAAATGCCTGCCACCTCGGCGTCCAGCTGCATCTCGCTGAGGCCGAATTGACCGCTTGATAAATTCGCATACACCTGGCTCTCAAGTTTACTGCTGACATCCAACCCCGCCTGATCTTTAATCCGAGCTTCCATTTGCATACTAAAAGGCTCTTTGAGATTAACGTGTTTTAATTGCAGCAAAGGCAGGTCGAGAGTGTAATCCGCACCGCTGGCTTTATCTTGATAGGTGATGGTGGAGTTGTGGATGCCGACCAATGGAATAAACAGGCTTTCAAGCTCTGCGGGTATCCCCGCTGGCTTGTCGTTTTTACTCGTATCCGCTGTTGTTGCCGAGTTATCCGCCGCTAGCTGCCAATTACTTTCACCATTTTCATCAACGATTAAATTCGCCTTCAGACCACCGATTTGTAGCTCATCAATCTCTATTTGTTTTGAAAGCAATGGTAATATTTTCAGACCGAGAGCCAGCTCATCAAGCTGCATCAGGGCTGGCTCGCCACTACGTAAAGCCAGTGTTACATCATTCGCGCCAAAGCCCAACACAGGATAAAAACGCCAGCTTAAATCCCCGCCCAGCGTTAGCTCCACCCCCGCACTCTCTTTAGCGATACGACTAATATCATCACGATAATCATTAGGCTCAACCAGGGTAACTAATGCCACCACAGCCAAAACCATTATGACAACTAGTGCTAGTACGATATAGATAATACCCTTAAGTATTCCTTTCGCGGATAACTTCATGTGCAAAATCCTAAATTGAGGATGAGCTTTAAAACAAGCTGTAGAAATTGCTAATTAAATGCATAAAAATCTATAACTATGGCGGCATTAGGCGCAAATAGTTCAAAGCCATACGTTGCGCCAACTACGATTTTAAACTCAAATTTCACCCCTGCAGTATTAATACATGCAGCATAATCACAAGCCTCTTGATAGAACAAATCGCTATCACCGACGTTTATCCAACACACGGGCAAGCTCATCAAATACTCTCGCCAAGCCACACCTTTACCTAGAATTATCCTATATTCACATACCAAGTGAACCCATCTTCAATTAAGCTGTGTGGCTTATTTACGCTAATTTTTTATTCTGCAGCTTCATTAAACTCAGAAATAGGCCAAATCGTGTCAATTCGCTCTAACAATACCAACCACAGCCGCTTTTGGCTTGGTTTCCTAATCGCTCTTATAGCCTACGCCCTGATCTCCGCTGCACTATACCAAACAACCAAAGTCTCTACCCATCAATCCCTGTTTGAGTTCCATCAGGCCGAGGTAGACCAAGCTGCCCGTTTAATCGAACAGCACCTAGACGTGGCCCGCGACCAAGTTCGCTTTATCAAAGGCCTACCACCTATTAGCGGTATTATTCGCGCGACCGAGAATAACGGTATTGATCCGAAGGATAGCAACACTTTATCGCAGTGGCAGCAACGCCTACAGACCATCTTTGTCGAATTTTTAAGGGCTAATAACAATATCCGTCAAGTACGTTTTATCGGCAGCAGCGATCGCGGCATAGAGCTGGTAAGAGCCGAGCGCAAATACGGCGACATCCGCGTCATCCCCAGCGAGCAACTACAAGCCAAAGGCAGTACGGACTATTTTAAAGCGGTAAAAGCCGCCCCCAGAAACACCCTATATATCAGTGAAATTTCCCTTAATCGAGAATTCGGTGCAATTGAAGATCCCCCCTGGGCCACCTTCCGTGCTGCTCAGGCGGTCTATGATAGCAACAATCAGTTTTTCGGCTTTATTATCATAAACTATGAAGCCTCAGAACTTTTCAAGGCAGTACGCAATATACAGGGGCAAGGCTCTAACTTGCTGATTAACGGCCGTGGGGACTTCCTGGTTCACCCCAATACCGCGTTTGAATTTGGCTTTGATCTAGGCAAGCCAGTCACTTGGCAATCACAAACCGGCGAAGCCCTACCCATCCCTACGTATAATAACTGGCAGGTATTAACACCCAACGAAAACGGTATTAGCCTTTATACCGCACGTAAAATATCAATGGGAACCGGCTCAGGTAATCACTCACTCTATTTAATATCTGCCATCAGTGCCAATCAGCTTGACGCCGCCATTTACCAACATTTCAGATCAGGCATACTGATTTCCAGCATCATCTTTGCTGTTGCCGTGTTTATCGCCTTTTTGTATCAACGCTCATTAAGCGCCAAGCAATCTGTTATCGATTTAGAAACACATTATTCGGAGATCATCAACGGCTCCACCGACGCCATCGTGACCCTGTCAGTCTCAGGCGAAATTGACCAGTGGAACAACGCAGCGCAACGCTTATTTGGCTATACCTCCGTAGAGATGCACAGCAAGTCTTTTGTAGATTTATTGGTACAGCAACCGTTCAAACAGGAAATACAAACCTACCTAAACGAGGTTGGCTCCGGGTTATACAAAAAACCTATCGAAATTCAGTGCCTGGCACACAGCAACGCAGAGCTAGAGGTTTCCGTTGCCGGCTCTCCGGTCAATAATAGCGCTGGGGAAATAAACTGTATCGCGATTATTATCCGTGATATCTCTGAGCAAAAAGAAGCAAAAGCCGCCGTAGAGCAACTCAATATAGAATTGGAACAACAGGTTATGGAGCGCACCGCCGAGCTGGAACAGGCTATGAGCACTGCCCTGCAAGCCAATGAGGCCAAAAGCGTATTCCTTGCCAACATGAGTCACGAAATACGCACCCCCATGAACGGCGTGTTTGGTATGCTGAGCCTGATCCGCAAAGAACCACTATCACCACGACAAACTAATTACCTTGAAATGGCCGAAACCAGTGTCAAAGCACTGACGTCCCTGATTAACGATTTGCTGGACTTTTCCAAAATTGAAGCGGGCAAATTAGATTTGGAAAATACCGAATTCAATTTACAGAAATTAATATACAGTTGCTGTAATACCTTATCGGTTAGCGCCTACAGCAAGGGTATTGATTTGATTATCGATGACGCCGAGGTTGACGACAACTGGATATCTGCCGACCCCAATCGAATCCGTCAAATTATTAACAACCTATTGGGCAATGCGATTAAATTCACCAAGGCGGGCCATGTAAAAATCAGCGCAAAAACCGAATACAAGGAAAACGATTGCAGCTGGTTATATTGCACCGTAGAAGACACCGGTGTCGGTATGGATCCCGAGATGATACCCACCTTATTTCAGGCTTTTTCACAGGGCTCTACCTCGGTCACCCGAGAGTTTGGCGGCACTGGACTGGGTCTATCGATCAGTAAACAACTCTGTGAAATGATGCACGGGACCATTTCAGCCAGCAGCACTAAAGGCTTGGGCAGTAAATTCACCTTTTCAATACCTCTTAGCCTGACAGACAAACATGTCGTTACCAAGAGCGTGCAACCACTCGATAACAAACGTATCTGCATCTACCAAACAAACCCACAGAGTGCCGCAGCTATTGCCAAAATTGTTGAACACCGCGGCGCTCAGGCCAGCATTGCGGCTGACACCTCACGCTTTTTAATGTCTTCGACTGATACAGGGCCTGAAAGCTTTGATTATTTAATAATCGATCACGAACTATTCCAACAACATCAAGAAAAAATAAGTGCATTACTGCAGGCACAAAAATCTGGCACATCAATAATCATGCGAGTTTTTGTTACCCGCACCGCAAGCGATTACAACAATGCCCAGGAATATGAAGCCTTCGACTATATAAACGTTATCGACAAGCCGGTTTCGCTGGTCAATTTACATCGGGCATTAGGCCTCTCTAACGATGACGCTAAAACCAAAGCGGCCACTAAACTGGAGCAGAATGAGCAGGAATTTTATTCCGATAGCACCGTATTAATTGTCGATGATCACATGATCAACCAGGAAGTTCTGGCAGGATTACTAGAAAATACCTTTGCCAACATTTTATTCGCCAAACACGGCGTCGAAGCACTGGCAGTACTACGGGCAACCACGGATGACGATCAGGTTTCAGTGGTTTTAATGGATTGCCAAATGCCTGAAATGGATGGCTATGAAGCCACTCAGCGCATACGTGAGGGAGAAGGCGGTCAATGTCATAAAGACATCCTTATCATCGCCCTAACCGCTGGCGCCATGACAGGCGACAAAGATAAGTGCCTTGCAGCGGGGATGAATGACTACCTCAGTAAACCGGTAGAATTAAACGCCCTGATCAATAAATTACAACAGCACTTATCAAACGACATCGCGATCGAAACAGCAGCAGAAATTCCAACAGCAAAAGTATCGGCGGCCGAAAAACCAATACAAGCATCGTTCGAAACCACTAACGATACCGACGCCTTAGCTCAACACCCAGTATGGCTAAAAGCCGATGCATTAAAACGCATGAATAACAATGAAGGTTTATTAGCAAAGATCATCACCATGTACAAAGAAGCCTCCCCCCCCATTATTGAAGCCATAGCACAGGCAATAAAGACCAAAGACAGTGCCATGCTGACGCAACAAGCTCATGCGCTCAAAGGCATCTCAACCAATATCAGTGCGGTTCAAATGACAGAGCTGTGTGATTACCTGGAGATAAACGCCGCTGACGTCGCCAGCTTAGCCGTACAACAAGCTGGCGAAAAGTTACCAGCGTGCTATGCAGCTTTATGTGCAGAGATAATGAGTAATTAAAGCCCCGCTACCTAGGGGCTGGGTTTTCTAATCGCTCGGAGTAAATCCCTCCAGCTGATAATACCAACCGGTATTTTATTAACGTCGAGCACAGGGATACAGGAAATATCATGCCCCAAAAATAACTCCACTGCCTTATGCATGCTTTCATTTTGCTCAATACATATCGGTGATCGTGTCATAATTTGGTGCACTTTTTTGTTCAGCGTTGCCAAATCAGTCAGTTTCTCGGCAGCTGTTCCCAAATTAGGACTTAATGCCTTAAGTAAATCTCGATCAGACACCACCCCATACAGCGTATTATTTTCAACCACTAGTAAATGATGGAACTTGGTGTTTGAGAAAATATCAGCAACCAGCGCTAACTCATCATCACGCTCAACGGCTATAACTGGTGTCGACATAATCGCTTTAATGCTCACTTACAGCCCTCCTCTGCGTCTGTGGTCATTTTGTCACATAATATCAAGATAATCTGCACAGCAAACTTAATGTCTATTAAACTGTTACATGAGCTATATTTCTACCTCACGGTATAATATTTAGCCAATCGACATAGCGATATTCAGCATGCCATAAAATGAGTCTTGGCCCAAATAATGCTAGATTGAAACTTAACCCATTCAGAAAATAATAGGAGCTTAAATTATGGCAGATCGAGAAACCGTCCTGGTTGTTGTAGACCCCAATGAAAATGACCACGTAGCTTTTGAAAGAGCCATATTAACCGCGCCGCTTCGCAGCCTGCCACCAAAGCTATTCGTAATGGTTACAACAGACCGCAGCAGCATCGACAGCAGTGCCACAAACGATAATCTCTACCGCAGCGCCAATTGGTTTACTGAAGAAATTCGTAAACCCTTGGACGAATGTGGACTTAGCTATGAGATTGAAGTGTGCTGGAGCCATGAATGGCAGCAATCCATCCTACGCACTGCGGATCGAATAAAAGCAGATGAAATCTTCCTGCCTATGCATACCAAACCCTACGTTCAGCGCCTGTCTTTTAGCGAATCCAAATGGGAGTTGTTTAGATCGGCACAATGCCCTGTCATCTTGGTACGCCCCAACACAGTGATGAAACGTAAAACTATTTTAGCAGCGGTTAACTTCCAAGCCACCAGCCCGGAACAAAAGCTGCTAAACAAAAAAATCCTCGCACGCGGCCACTGGGTTGCCAAAGGCTATGGCGCGCAGCTGCATGTCGTCAATGGCTACATGGATTCCATGCACTATCCCGACCGCGGCAAACTAGCCAATGAATCTCAACTGCCGGGCGAAAAAATACATGTCTTGCAAGGCTACACCGATGATGTTGTCTCGCAAGTAGCCAGGGACATCAATGCCGATGTAGTGATATTGGGTACCCTCGGACAAAATGGTCGAGCCAAAAGTCGCCGAGGTAATACCGCCGAACGCGTGATTTCAGCCATCAATGCAGATGCGGTGATCATCAACGCCTAGCCCTCTCGAAGACACCGCTGTAGCCATAAAAGCTAGCGTGGTGTCTTAAAACCTGGAGAGCCATTTGACCACATCAACTATTAAAACTCATAAACCAAGGAGGTGTAATAACTGTGGTCGGTGCTGCTAACATCCTCAACCGGGTCAGAGTCATATTGAGACTCAATCGTAATTTTTAACGACAGCGCCGTATTAATTGCCATCTTGAACTCCAAGTTGTTATAGATATAACTATCCGATGGCCGACTAAAGCGAGGCTGCCAATACAATGTATTACTGAACGTTATATTTTCACCCAAGCTCTTCACGAAACTGGCATAGGTGTTCGCGCGTACATAGTTTTCGTGCAAGCTGCCACCTTCAAGGTCGTAGGTTTCCTCGGTATAGTAAGCACCCAGCCCCAGTGTTAGTAGATAAGATTCATCCTGCGGACTAACATTAAGCCGAGCACCCGCACCAAGCAACAAGCGCGAATCCAGCGATTTGAAGGCATCTTGCTGGTACTGGGTGTAACCTTCCCAAGCAAAAACATCAGAACGATGATGAATGTAGCGTAAGTGCGCAAAAGCGTTATCAGTAGTTTCTACATCATTGGTTTTTTCACGCTCGTAACTCAAAATACCTAACATTTGCCGCTGCTGCTGGCGGTAATCAAGCCGAAAAGAGGCTTCCGTTGATTGCTCATCACTGTTGCCCGATTTGCCACTAAAGGCAAATTCCACCTCACCTTTGACACCATTTACCTCCTCACGGGTACGCTTGCTTTCAATATTGGTTATCGCATGACAATCGACAATAACGCCGAAAAGCATCGCTGTAGCAAAAATAAACTTGTAAGGCATAAGGACTTTTTAGGAACTCTAGTCGATGTTAAAAGAGCGGCAAATTATATAATTTTTCGAAGCTGGATCACACAACCAAACCAGATCAGAACAAAACCAATCAGCACCTCGCTAAACTAACCCCGTGTACTATCACCAGACTCAAGACCGACTATAATATCCACCCGCCCCCAGCCGTGACCGTAATGAAACAAAACCTGAACATCCTGTTTGAGCAACTTTCCACCGCACTGTTACAGACACAGAACTATTGGCGACCAACGGCATTCCATGAAGTCAAGCTGCCATGGATGGAACAACACCCCGCTCTACTACAGCGCTTACTGAACCTATCGCCGCAACAAATCAATAAACTGGCCACAAACACCACTGCGCTGATAGATTTTTTTGCCAACGATTTACCCATAGCCAGTGAGTTAGCGCAACTCTGTGCTATACCCGCACTACAACATCAACCCACGGCCAAAGTAAGCCCTCGTTTTTATGCAGGTATTCCCGGCCGCAAGTGGCAGCAAGTGGAGGCTTTTACCGCCTGCGTAAGCGCCACAGACTTATCAGTATTGGAATGGTGTGCAGGAAAATCTCACTTGGGGTTTTATATGCAGCACTGCAACAACACTCCGGTTACCGCGCTGGAATGGGACCCAGGTTTGGTACAGCAGGCGAATGAACGAGCCGACCGGGGCCATATTGCCCTGCATTCGCATACCGTCGATGTGCTGAGCGATGCCGCCAATCACTTTATCAAACCAGAGCAACAAGTCGTGGCTTTACATGCCTGCGGCGAACTACATGAACGCCTGCTAAAACTCTGCGTAGAAAATCACGTACAGCAACTGCATATCGCTCCCTGCTGCTACCACAAACGTCAGCACAACCTATACACCCCCTTATCGCAACAGGGCCGCAACCTCGACCTGAAACTCGACAAAACAGCTATGCACACCGCAGTGATGGAAACCGCAACCGCAGGCGCTACGATTCAACGCCAGCGCAGTCGATTACAAATAATGCGGCTTGGTTTTGACTGCTTACAAAAGCAGCTGCGTGGCAGCGATGAGTTCTTAGCACTCCCCTCACTACCGGCAAAATGGGCTCGTGCCAGCTTTAGCGACTTTTGCCGATATAGTGCAGACATGAAAGGTATCGACTTACCCACAACTGTCGATTGGTCACATTACTTAAAGCTTGGCGAACAACGATTTTGGCAAGTAGCTGCGCTGGATTTAATACGATTTTTGTTCCGGCGCCCGTTGGAAGTTTGGCTGGTACTTGACCGCGCCCTGCTATTACAAGAATACGGTTATAGCGTACAAGTCGGCACCTTTTGCTCCGCAACTATCACACCACGCAATCTATTAGTGCAGGCCTACTCATCCTGAGCTTCAAGCAGTAAAATTAAACCGCCCTTAAGCCTAACCACGCCCGCAGCGGCGCACTGCGACGCAGCAACAACCATTCAATCAAGGCTAGCGCAATTAGCGACAGGCCCAACACCGGTAGTAGCAACGCCAGTAGCAAAGTTATGGCGGTGACCACCTTGCCAGCAGCGACATTGGCTGTAGCAGCTAGTGCCGGTGGCGCACCGAGGCTAGAGCCTGGCTTGCGCTTGCGCCACATCACAAAACCGCTCACGCACATAAGCACCAGCCCGCCAGCTGTAACCACCCCAAGCAATTGGTTAAACCAACCAAATAGCTGACCTTCGTGCGCCGATACGCCAATGCCGACAAGACGATCAAGCAGCGGAAGCTGGCTAAAGTCTTCACGCCGAACCACCTCGCCACTGCTTGCATCCAACCAGGCAGAGTCGCGCAGCATTCTATTTTGATTGTCCGACGTTACTTTCCACTTATCCGGGTCGTTAGCTACTTGAGCCAACATCACCGGAGGAGAAAACTGTAAGGCTGCGGCACTGGCCAATAGCTGCTCGCTAAGATCAGCCTTGGCAGCAGTAACAACCAAGGCTGCCGCCTCCTCTGCGCGACCACTGCTCCAGCTTGCCGCCGGTGTCGGATGGTGCTGATGCTCACTCGTTTGCGCCGCAACCGGTAACTGCAATTGTCGTAGCTCTTTAAACGCGCTGCCCCACACCAAAGTCCATGGTAAACCCGACACTAACAAAAATAATACCAACGCAGAAATCCACAAGCCGATGACCGCATGTAAGTCGCGCCAAAATAAACGACCGCCCTGATACAAACGCGGGTAAACAATACCCGCAAGACCTCTAGCATCGCGTGGCCACCACAGATACAAACCACTAATAATCAACACAATGGCCCAGCAACCTGCCAACTCCACCAATACTGAGCCAACATTTCCCGCCAGCAATTCGCCGTGAAAGGTTCGTACCTGGCGAATTAACTGGTCTTCATAACCGACCACTTTCAATATTTTAAGCGTGTAAGGATGAACGTAAACCAGCATTTTTTGTTGCTGATCGCTTAGACTCACGACTACCGCATCACTGTCATATTGCGGTAGCTGGTAGTTAACAAAAGAACTACCCGGCAAGGCATTGAGCGCCGCTTGAATATGCTCATTCGCACTGGCACGAACACCGTCAGCTTCCAGTTGCCTATAGGGCTGGTCGACAAATTGGTCTATCTGCGGTTTGAATAAATAGATTGCTCCGGAAACGGATAATGCCAGCACCAGCGGCAAACAAAAAACGCCAGCATAAAAATGCCAGCGCCAAATAAGCCGATACAGATTGAGCGATTGTTGTTTCATCAAAATTAATCCGAACTCTGGCTAGATACTAGTAATCGTAAGAGAAGTTCATGTACAGGGTGCGACCGGGCCAGGGGTGCGCCACATAGGCAGTTTCATTGCTTAGATTATCCACCCCAAAACCTAACCGGGTGCTATCGGATAACTGGTAGCTGGTTTTTACACCCAACCGTAAAAAACCATCCTGGGCACCGTAAACATTATCTTCTTCATCAGCATTATCAAGGCGGCCGTAGCTATCGCTGGCATACTGTATATTACCACCAATGTCCCACTTGGGCGTCAGATGATAAGTCGCTAACACATTGCCCCGCCACTTTGGCATACGGCTAAATTCATTGCCTTCTATCGAGGTATCCACCACATTTTTAATGATTTCGGCATCGGTATAAACCAAATTGATGCGTACATCCAACAAAGGCAACAGGAAGCCGCCCTGGTTGATAATAAATTCAACCCCCTGTGTTTCCACCTCATCGACTGGAACAAAGGTATACAGCGAGCCACCACTGGGCAGAGTGGTAAACTGCGAGTCGATAACATTTTTAATCGTTTCTTTAAAAATATTCACCCGCATATAGCCCTGCTCAAGGCTGCGTTCGAACATCAGGTTATGGTGCAAACCGTCCTCTGGTGCCAACTCAGGGTTGGCCTCGCTAATCGCATTGTAAGCTTGGTACTGACTAAACAGTTCTTCCACTATCGGAAAGCGGTAAGCCTTGGCCAGAGAGTAACGAATCAACCAATCATTATTGGGCTGGTAACCCAGAGAAAACTTCGGTGAAAACTTTTCTTCGGCACGACTAGGTACAAATTCTAAATCCAGCTCTGGCGTGGCAACATTATCAGCAGAGAAATAACCAGACTTGCTTTTCCAGGCTTCGTAGCGGCCTCCCAACGAAACATCCCACTGCTCGCCAACAGCCCAGTTCATTTGCACAAAAGCCGCTAGCAGAGATGTTTCACCACCGCTGCTGCTGGTCAGGCTATCTTTACTACCCGCGGTGTAATTATTCGAGTCATACACATTGGTATTTAACTCATAAGCTTCGTAACGCAGCCCTGTAATCATTGTCAGGTTGCGGGCAAAAAAATCATCGACTGTTAATTTCATATCCGCAGTTTGCCAGCCAGTATCTCCGTAATCGGTTACTTGGCCATCCTCTGTATACGCGGGGTCATTAGGATTGCTCAAGGAAGTACGGGTTTGATCTTTTAATACCTCAAACTGATTGAGACTGGTTTCCAATGCTATATTTTCAGCTAGCTGGCCCTTAAGCCTGAAACCCACCGACAAACTCTGCCGCTCCATATCACTCACACTCAAACGGCTAGAAGGGATTGAAAAGGCCTCCCCATTTTGAACGACATCGCCACTCCAAATAGCATGACCTGCGACATCGCGCACATAAGCGTTAGGCTGGCTTGATTCCCCGCTGCGATCTTCGTAGGCCACATTAAGTAAGGCAAACCAATCGCCAAAATCATAAGCCGCTTTAATTTTGTAGTTATCCGTGGTGGTATCAACCACACCGGTATCACCAAAATAAAGCCGAGGGTTACTGCGCTCGTCATTACCCGCAATCGCCCCGGTAACAGCAGTGGGGCTTGTGCTGGAACTGCTGGCACCGTAATAAAATGTCTGCGGTTGAGACTCGCTATCCAGATGGTTATACGAAGCGTACAGGCTCAAATCACCAATTTTATCACCAGCCGAAATAAAGCCTTTGAAGCCATTTACCTTGTCATCAAAACCGTACTCATCAAAGGTCTGGCTAAAGAAAGTGCCATCGATATGTAATTCCCGCTGCTGTGGAATTGCCGTTTCAATCACCACCACGCCCCCCATCGCATTACCGCTGTACTCTGCTGAAAAAGGCCCGTAAACAACCTCAACCTGAGCAATCTCACTGGCGGACACCATGGTCCAGCGCGGTGCGCCACTCCAACGTGACTGCAAAAAATAGTGCAGCGGCACCCCGTCGGCAAACACCATAGAGCGTGAAGTCTGGAACATATTGGAACCTCGGATACCGAGGGTGCCGTTGGCATCACCAATAAAACGGCGACGGATAACCAAGCTGGGCTCGTATTTAACGATATCTTCAGTGGTGACAACATTAATGCTCTTGAGGTCCTCAGGAGTAATGATACTAATAGGGTTGGTGTAACCGGCTTGGCGACTATTTTTTTGCTCACCCCAAACCTTTACCTCCTCCATCGACGCATGACTGGCCAACTGTCGCTCTAACTGTAGTTCCGCTCGAACCAAGCCTCCATGCATCATTGCCGTAAACACCAAGCAAAGACGAAAACCAGCGCGCCAAGCGGTTGATTGACCAGACAGGGGGAAGGATTATCATTAGCGCTATATTTCCTGTTAAAAATGTAGCGCGAACGATAAAGCAAAACAGGGGTACTGAGGAGTGACAAAATGTCGCAGTTTAGTGCTCATGCGACCACAAGCTGACACCATAAAATAGCCGTCATCCTATCTATTGGCTGATAGGATTTCTGAGAGCATATAAGAAGTTATCCATGCAGAAGAGCTAGCGGCCGAAAGTTACCCTAACAAGGCATCGACCCAGCCTTAAAAACTATCACCACTCGTGATGGTAAGGGCCAACAAACTCGGGGCATTTAAGCTCCTCAATTGCTTACCCCCAGGAAGACACTTGCGAAAACGAAAACAACTGCCTCTGGACAACACTACTATCTGCCTGGATTCATGGCTGGATTTTATTATCAGTAGTTTCAATCATGGCAGATTCTAGCTTAGTTAAAATATCAATCGTTTTCTGGCTAGCACTTTCCATAGAACGAAGCGCACTGTACATAGCATTCTGGTCACCTTCAGCCTGAGCATTGAGTGCACTAATACCTGAATTATGAACAGCCTGATGAGGACCTTCTAAAATCTGAAACTGACTTAAACTAGAGTAATGCGCGCGACCATCACCTTCGTAGTACCATTTTCCAAGACGGCACTGAGTGTGGCTGGCAAAGTCATCGACTGTTTTATCCGACTGACCAACTATGCACCTATAGACCTCAGCCTTCCACATAATATGATCTAGCTTTACTGTTTGAATAAATGTGGCATAAGCTGATTTAGTAATAAGCTCATACATATCCTTGGCGGATATAGCCATTTTACCAACAACATCGTTGATGGTCACTTCAGTAGTCGATACCGCTATAGTCTCTTGTAAATTTTCATCAATATTAGTAGAAACGAAATCTGTCTGCCGTCTAATAACCTCTGTGAGGCTGGTTATTCGCTCCGAAGCTTCAGACGATCGAGCAGCCAGAGTACGCACTTCATCAGCAACCACCGCAAACCCCCTCCCCTGCTCGCCTGCACGAGCAGCTTCGATAGCTGCATTTAACGCCAATAGATTTGTCTGAGCAGCAATGTCTTTGATTTGCTTGATGAACTCTTCTATCTGAGAAGTAGATTGATTAAGCTCATTTACCGCTCCTGATATCGCCTCCATCTTGGTACACAAGCCACCTAAACTGTTGGTGCAGCTATCCAACAGTGACTGGATTTGGCTATAACTGCTCATCGACTCCGTTAAGCGCTCACGATCAGCCATGGATTTGCTCGCAGTATCAGCAATATTGTTTCTTACGGCATCAAGCATATGCTGCGAGCCCATATACAAACCGATTGATTGTTTCTCTCCTAGACTACGCTGTTTAAATAGCTCCGTGTCTTCCAGTGTTTCGGTAAGTGAATGCTCCACAGCATGCAACTGCTCTTTTAATTCATTATTTTCAGCACGAAGTTGCTCAATTTCACGTTCTTGTTGTTGAATTTTCTTCTTATCATAAAAAATAGGCACGATATGTCTATCCTCACGGAATTGTGAATAAAACCATTAATATTAGTTGTACAGCGCTATAGTTGGTAGTAGAAGCGATGCTGTCATATCGGCAGCATGCATTAAAAGTTTATAGGCAGGCTTGAAGCTTTTTCAGTTTTGATGTTTTTTACCGTTTTGCACGCAAAGGCTTTTAAGTCATTTTATCCATAGCCTGCCTCACCCTTCCGTGAGGGGTTAATGACAGACAGTTGCACAG
>JBAYQJ010000061.1:0-17723 GCA_041677245.1 Spongiibacteraceae bacterium
CCCATCGGAGCGGCAATGGCAATGGCATCGCGTAATATCCGTTGAGCTAAACGCGGGTCGCCGGACTGAAATAAAGCTTGCGCTAAGAAAATACTCCAGCGGACATGCGATTGCTTGGCGCCGCGAAGGTCGCTGAAGCGGCGCCAACTTTTGGCAAGATGTTGTGCTTCGATAAGATCGTCGTTGGCAATGGCAATACGAAACCAGGCGATGGCTCGGTATTCGTCTTCGCTGCGACTATTTGAGGAGGCCATTACGGTTTGGTTTGATTCAGGTATGCCCGCGCTGCGACCGTATTGGTTGATACGTTGCTGGGATACCGATTGCCCCATTGTCAATATCCGCAGCTGTTCGGCTACCAGTGCTAAACGTAATCGTTCTAAATTACGATCCAGTGCTAGCGCCATACCTTCGTCAAGGACTTGCTGGGCTTCTTCTTCATTACCGTGCAAGGTTGATATCCGGATGCGGGTGACATAGCCGGCTATAAACTGGTCGACCAAACCCCAATCAGTAGCATTGGCTAATTGTCTTGTAAGAATTTCTTCGGCGCGTTGAATGTCATTGCTCTCGTATAAAATGGCACTTAACGGCAGCTCGGCTAGAGCGACTAATTCTGACTTTTCACCACTATAGTGGGTGGCAACAGCAATGCCTTCGGCAATGGCTTGTTGGGCCGCATCGGCCTTACCGATGGCGTAAAACGACGTGCCGATAACTGATAGTACGGCAATTAATGCGAAGTCGTAACCAGAGCGATCCAGAACGCCACGTGCTTTGGCGGCTAGCGCTTCTAAGTCGTGCATTTTGAATTGCTCGCGCTGAGCATAGAGCAGCTGAGAGTAAACCGAGCCACGTAAATAAGGGTGTAAATTACCTTCAGAAAAACTTAGTAGCTCTTGGCATTTTTCTTCAACTAAAGGGGTGTTGTCTTGGGCGGCTGCCAGGGTCATTTCACGGTGTAATAATTGGTGGCGCAGCTCGTCGTAGTTGGCTGGGCTTAATTGTCCCTGTTGTTGTGCGGTATCTATCAGCAGATGCACGTGATCTAATAACAGTCGACTGTCTTCAAAATTAAGGTGGCGTATTAAATGCCAAACCCAAGTTAATAATATGGTCGGGTAGCGATCTAGTACGTCGCGAGGAATGCGCTGAATGTATTGCATGATCAGCGTAATGCGGCCTTTATAGGTCCAGTCTTGGCTACAGTTTTCAAGTATTTCTGCGGCTTTTTCGGTTTCTCCGACTTTAAGTAGTATATCGATAGCTTCGGCGAGCATGCCGCGCTCGCTAAACCATGCTGCTGCGCGCTGCATTAATGCATTTTGGTTCTGAAAGGTGGAATCTTTCAGTTGGCGAGCTAGAAAATCTCGAAATAAAGGGTGGTAGCGATACCATTGTCGTTCTCGATCAATACCAATCAGGAATAAGCCCGAGTTTTCAATTCTATCGAGAATACCTCTGGATTTATGGGTTTGCAGGGCGTGATCACATAAATCGGCTGAAAATCTATCCAGTAATGATGTTTTCAGTAAAAAGCTTTTAACTTCCTGTTCTTGGGTTGATAAGACTTGTTCCGCAAAAAAGTCGGAAACATCATGGTGAGAGCCTGAGTAGCGCAGCAGTGTTTGATAGTTAAAGTCGCTAGCGCGGTAAGCAAGGCTGGCAAGCTTTATGCCTGTGATCCAGCCATCGGTACGTTTTTCTAAAAGCTTTATGGCGTCAAGGTCGGCATCGCTCCAGCCGGCATCTTCGATATAGGCTTTGGTTTCTTCGGGGGTGAATCGCAGGTCTTCCATGCCTATTTCCTGCAGCTGCCCCTGAGCCCGAATAGCGGCCAAACCTAAATCGGTTTGTGTGCGTGAGGCTAGTACAAAATGTAGTGCTCTGGGCGATAGCTTGATCAGGCGCGCTAATTGTACGCAGCTTTCATCGGGTAGGTAATGTAGATCGTCAATAAATAAAATAATCGGTGCAGGGCTTTCCGCCAATAAATTAACCAGTGTGGTTATCAGGGCATCGGTTGTCAGGTAGCGTCGACTTTCTACGGCTGCGTTTACTGGTTTGCTCAGGGCAGGCAGGGGGCTGGCTAACGCCGCGCCAATGTAGGCAAGTAGATCAATAGGGCTTAGGCCGGATGAATCAATGCTTAGCCAGGCGACTGCTAATGACCGTTGTTTGAGAAACTGATACCACTGGCACATCAGGCTGGTTTTCCCAAACCCCGCGGCCGCTTGTATAAAGGCGAGTTTTTGATGGGTGAGCTGTTGCGCCTGGTCGACCAATCGTTGGCGGGGCAGTAACGCATGTGCCTCTACTGGAGGTAGCAATTGCGTTTTAAGAAGCTTGTACGACATTATATTGTTGTTACCGGGTTCACATGGCTTGCAGCACTGGTGCCGACGAATCTGTAGCCACCAATAGATAGGTGGCAGGTATCAAAGATATAGCCAAAACACCCCGTCGTCTACTATTGCTATCGCCGAACCGTTGTTTGTGGGGGGGGTGCTGGGTCTAAGTTGGTGTGGTGGCGAATTTTTGTCCAAGATTGCGCCAGTCTGAAGGGAGAGAGGCGGGTGCCTCTTTGCGGTGGCAACCGTCTTTCGATAGGTGTGCGGTTGTTTTGCGGTTGCTATATTTTGAACTGTAAAATTTTTTAAAATTGCACCCGAGAGACGTCTGAAAAGAATGCAAAAACATACTATTCCAAGCTTGTTGCAAAGAGCCTTAGCGGCAAACCCAGATAGTGAGGCCTTGGTTTTTCCTGAACTTCGCTTAAGTTATCGGCAGCTAGATGAGCGCATTCGTATATTTGCTCGGGCGTTGCTTGCATTAGAGATTGATCGTGGCGATACCGTTGGTATATTAATGCCTAATTCGGCTGATAATGTTGCCTGCTTTTTAGCGGCAACCAGTATCGGTGCTTTATGTATCCCTATTAATAGTCGCTTTAAGGCGCGTGAATTAGGTCATGTCATAACAGATTCTGGCATGAAAGTGTTGCTAACCAGCGATATTGTTGCCGAGCACGTTGATTTTTCTGGGCGTTTAAATGAAGCCTTGCCGGAATTATCGGCATCGGCGGCTAATCAGGCCTTGGATATTGCTTCTGCCCCAAACCTGAATTACATCGTTATGCTGGGAAATAGCCATATTGCGGGCATGATGGATGAAGCCTGCTTTGTTGATATGTGTGCAAAAACTACCGAACAACAATTGCAGCGGCGCATTGACGCGGTCGAGCCGAGTTTTCCCGCAATGATGTTATATACCTCGGGTACTACCGCAATGCCTAAAGGCTGCCCGATTAATCATGAACAAATTATTTGTGTGTCGCTGAATATTGCGGAACGTTTTGGTATACAAGATGGTGACCGTGTTTGGAATGCATTACCGCTATTCCATGCCAGCAGTCTACTGCCTATGTTGGCCACCTTTAGCAAAGCGTCGACGTTTTTCTCGTTGATGCATTTTAGTGCAGACAAGGCCCTCGCTCAGCTTGAAAACGAAAATATTACTCTGGCGTGGCCTGCGTACAATACGATTTGGCAGCCGATTCTTACTCATCCAAAATTCTCAGCTGAAAAAATTCCACTATTACGTGGTTTGTTATGCGTAGGCCCGGAAGAGACTTTGGCCGTTATGGAAAAGGCCTTCCCACAAGCCAAAATCATGTCGTGCTACGGTATTACCGAGTGTACAGGTTTGCCGATTATGCCTTGGTATACCGACAGTGCAAAAGTACGTTACGGCACCTGTGGCTTGCCTCTGGATGGTGTTCAGGTACAGATTCGCGACGCTGAAACTGATTTGCCTGTGCCTGCTGGCACGCGAGGTGCTTTGTGGTTAAGTGGCCGCTATGTCATTGAAGGCTACTGGAATGACCCGGTTAAAACTGCAGAGTGCTTTGATAAAGAGGGTTGGTTTAATACTGGTGATTTAGCTTCAGTAAACGATGAAGGTTATGTGTATTTTCATGGTCGTTTAAAAGACACCTTAAAAGTGGGTGGCGAAAATGTAGCAGCGGTTGAGGTTGAAGCGTTTTTAACCACGCACCCAGCAGTTACCTTGTCTGCGGTGGTCGGCGTACCCGATGCAAAATATGGTGAGGTCCCCGCCGCCTTTGTGGAGCTTCGCCCCGGACAGAGTGTTACTGAAGAAGAGCTAATTGAATTTTGCCGCAATGGCTTGTCAGGTTTTAAAGTGCCGCGCTTTGTGCGAATGGTCACGGAGTGGCCCATGTCGGCAACCAAAATCAAGAAGGTGGATTTACAGGCGGCGCTGTTAGATGAGTTAGGCATAGCCAGCTCCTAATTGCCCCATTATTCCGCTTTAATCGAATATCTAAAAAGGTAGGTTTTATTTATGAGCACAATGAGTTACGAAGTGGGCGCTGATGGCGTTGCTGTTATTACGCTAAATGACCCAACAAGACCAATGAATGTAGTTTCGCCTGAATTTATCGACGATATGTTGGTTGTGATAAAAAATGTAGCTGATGATGCGGCAGTAAAAGGCGCGGTTATTTGTTCAGGTAAGGGCGCCTTTATGGCGGGCGCTGATCTAAAATTCTTTTTAGCTCAAATGGAAGCGGGTATGACCTTGGATGAGGCCTATGCGTTTAGTCAGCGCGCTTCGATAGATATGCATCGTGCTATGGAAACCTGTGGCAAGCCCTTTGTTGCAGCCTTGGGTGGTCTGGCATTAGGTGGTGGTTTTGAGTTGGCGCTGGCTTGTCATTACCGTGTTGTTGCTGATAATCCGAAAATTGTTTTGGGATTACCTGAGGTCAGTGTTGGTTTGTTGGCGGGTTCTGGTGGCACACAGCGCTTGCCGCGGATGGTGGGTTTACAACAAGCGTTACCGTTGATTGTTGATGGCGCGACCATGTCTCCAGCTAGTGCCTTGGCGATGGGTGCGGTTGATCAGGTTGTGGATGCCGGCGAGCTACTCGCCGCAGCAAAGGCAATAGTGCTCAGCAATGCTGATGCCGTTCGTGTTTGGGATAAGCCGAATTATGTTCCCGCTGAAGGTAATGACTTAGCAGAGCTAAAACAAAAGGGTGGCTTTGATGCATTATTTACTAAACTAAAAGCGAAGTTTTATGATAATTATCCCGCACCTTTTGCCAATTTAGATTGTGTATTTGAAGGTTTGGCTATGTCATTTGACGATGCTTTGAATTATGAATCGAAGCGCTTCGCTGAGCTGGTGGTGTCTGATGCGGCGCGTAATATCATTCGTACCAGTTTTGTGAATAAAGGTCTGGCTGATAAATTATTCCGTCGCCCACAAGGGATTGATAAAGTTACCTACACCAAAGTGGGTGTGCTGGGTGCAGGACTTATGGGCTCTGGTATTGCCCATATTACGGCTAAAGCAGGCATCGATGTCGTGTTGCTAGACAGTAAAATTGAATTTGCTGAAAAGGGTAAAAACTACAGCGAAAAAATTGTTAAAAAGGCCGTTGATCGTGGACGCATGAGCCAAGATAAAGCCGATTCTTTGTTGGCGCATATTACCCCAACAGTTGATTACGCTGACCTTGAAGGCTGTGAGCTGGTTATTGAGGCCGTATTTGAAGATGTTGACATCAAGGCTGCAGTAACGCGACAAACCGAAGCGGTGATTCCGGAAACAGCAATTTACGCCAGTAACACTTCAACGTTACCGATTACATCACTGTCGAAGGCATCGAAACGCCCCAGTCAATTTATTGGTCTGCACTTTTTCTCGCCGGTAGAAAGAATGCCGCTGATCGAAGTGATTATTGGTTCAGAAACCAGCGATGAAACACTTGCTCATGCATTGGATTTTGTTGGCCAGGTGCGTATGACTCCCGTATTGGTCAATGACTCGCGTGGCTTTTACACCAGTCGTGTATTCCAGACGTTTATTCATGAAGGTATGAAAATGTTGGAGGAAGGCGTTGCTCCAGCATTGATTGAAGATGTGGCTAAGCAGGCTGGAATGCCGATTGGTCCTTTGGAACTAACCGATGCATTGACTATTGAATTACCGTGGAAAATTGTTCAGCAAGCCATTGCTGCCGATGGTGATAAATATACTCTTCCTTGTGCCTTTAATGTAATGAAAACCATGGTTGAAGATCAAAAACGGATTGGTCGTCGTGGTGCGGGTGGTTTTTATGATTACCCAGAAGGTGGTGATAAAGTGTTTTGGTCAGGTTTGGCGCAGTTATATCCTGTTGCTGATGAGCAGCCTTCAGCTGATGAAATGGTTAAGCGTTATTTGTACGTACAAGCACTTGAGACGGCTCGTTGCTTTGAAGAGGGGGTGTTAACTCACCCAGCCGATGGTGACTTAGGTTCAATTCTTGGCTGGGGTTTCCCTACCTATACGGGTGGCACATTGTCTTTTATTGATACTGTAGGCATACAGGCGTTTGTGGCTGAGTGTGAGCGCATGGCTGCGGCCTATGGAGATCGGTTTTTGCCGTCGCAATGGATGAAAGATCGCGCTGCTAATAAGCAGAGCTTTTATCCCTGCGATTAGTTTTTAATGATTTAATTGTCATAGTGTTTTTGGCATGTATTAAACGCTACCCCTAGATGTTGCGGGTTTAGATGTTCAACGTTATGTAGCATGTAATTTGCCTCGTGTTAAATCGAGGCAAAAAACTTGGCATAAGAGTTTTATATTGATTTTTATGCGCTCGTAAAGGGATAGGTTAAGTTTAAGAGTGCCGTCCTTTTCAGTAGGGGAGGATAGATTTAAGTAGGTTTATAACAACAAGGCATTTCAAATAGTTCTAGGTCATAAAAATAGCAATAAAAATATTTTTTACCTGCGGGTAGCTATAAGTCATGATTGTAGTTACGCATATCTTTTTGAAGAAAAGGCGAAGACATGCTCTGTAAAATATATATTTTTTGCTTGTAGATATTATTCAAAATAATTATAACTGAATGAGCCGCGAGGAATAGGTATGAAAATCTGTATTGGGGTGCCGGGCACTATGAAGGTGGCGGCAATGACTCAGCAGTGGGAGCATGATATTGCTGTTGACCAGATTTGTGAGTCGGTGCAGCTGGCTGATAAGCTTGGTTATCATCGTGCCATGTTGGGTGAGCATTTTATAGTGCCTAAAGAACATATTCCGCTATCGGGTGATTACTACTTCCATGGTGCCGTGGCGCTGGCTTGGGTAGCTGGGTGTACATCAAATATTCGGTTAACATCTTCGGTGATTGTGTTGCCGTTGCAAAGTCCAATTGTCCAAGCTAAAGCCGCAGCGACTATCGACAAGCTCAGCAATGGTCGATTCGAACCTATTTATGGTGTGGGCTGGTTAAAAGAAGAATATGACATGCTGAATGTGGATTTTCATAATCGCGGAAGAATGTTTGAAGAATATATTCAGGTTATGCAAACACTTTGGACAGAAGATGATCCATCGTTTGAAGGTCAGTTTGTTACTGTGAAAAATGCAGGCTTTGCCCCCAAGCCGGTGCAAAAAAATGGCGTGCCGGTTTGGTTTGGTGGTGATGCTCCAGCAGTCATTCGGAGGGTTGGAAAGTACGCCAATGGTTGGTCGCCTTTTCAAACACCACCTGAAAAATTCCCTGAGGCTATGGAGATTATTAAATCGCAGCCCGAGTATGATGGTCGAGATATCGGTATCTTCTTTGCTTTGGAGATGTTGAACGTTGGTGCGCATCACGAAATCAAAGGTGATACTCGCTCCAAAGGTGCATGGGATGCTAATAAGATTATTGATCAGTGTCATTGGTTGAGTGAGCTGGGCGTGACTGAAACGATTGTACCAATTCCTCCCATTGATAGTTTTGACGCGTATAAAGAACGTCTGCAATGGGTTGCTGAAGAAATAATGCCGAAGGTGGCGGGTCTATAGATAATAGATAGGGGGATACCATGAGTAATATGTTGAGTGAAGAGAGGATTGAAGCTTTTTTACGCGCGCAATACAGTTTGTGGAGCGATGGCAGGTATCAGGAAATGTTGGCTGAGTTTCGTCAAGTTGCACCAAATGGCTTAACCATCGAGTATGTAGGTAGCGAGCCGCTTGATGGTTGGCAGGCACTTGATGATATGTGGCAAGAATACGGTAATAAGTGCTCGACAGAGCTGGTAGCAGTTTTGGTGAATGGTAATGAAGCTGCTACCTATGTTTACAATCATGCACAGACTGATGATGGTATTAATACTTTACCCAGTATTGAAACCTATACCTTTGAAAATGGCACGCTGCGTATACGTTATTACCATCAGAGTGTTAGTTAGGGTGATTGATATAATCTTCGCAGGTTTAATACGGGGCCGTTAGATAATCGCTGGGGCGAATGTTGGTAGTGACGCATCATTCGCCCCAGGTGTAGGTTGTGGTAATAAGTGATATTGAGTTTTTGTTGTTAGTCGGCTGTTGTGCCGCCGTCAACACATAAAATAGCGCCATGGACCATGCGTGCATCGTCTGACGCGGCATATAAAAACATGCCTGCAACATCATCGGGTTGTGCGGGTGGTCGAATGCCGGCATAACGCATAAACAAACTCATATCCAGGCCTTCAGGTATGTGCGCGCTAGTCATACCTGTATGCATTGCACCAGGTGATACTGCATTAATGCGAATGGGCTCGTTAATCATTTCCATCGCCATTGATTTTGTCATCATACTTATAGCGCCTTTAGTCATACTGTAAGGCACTACGTAGGCAGAACCTTTGTGGGCCGACTGCGATAAACAATTAACAATATTCCCTTCAGTTTTAATAAGCTCAGGGATAGCCGCTTGGCTTAGCCAAAAAGGGGCCGCCATATTTGTAGAAACCAATAGCTGCCAATCGTCCGCGCTTACATCTGCAATTGCACCGATGCGCACTACACCGGCAATATTGCACAATACATCTAATTTGCCACCCCATTCTAGTGCTTGGGCGATAACATCTTGGCATGCGGCTTGGCTTGATAAATCGATGGCTAAAGTTTTAGCTATGCCGCCAGCGGTTTCAATTTTTTGTAGCGTATCCTGTAAGCCGGCGGTATTAATATCAACTAGTAATACGTGGCCGCCTTCGCGGGCAAAGCCAACGGCTACGGATTGTCCCAAGCCACTGCCTGCACCTGTTACTACAATATTTTTATTGTTAAAACGCATGTTTTATTCCTGTGAGTAGTGTTTGTAATAAATATGAACGATAGCGTCCTATTTATGACTTGGCAAGGTAAATTTATCTGCTTTATAAAGTTGCGTTATGTTTGGCGGTAAATGCAGAATTAATCGTAAATTAAGTTTCATTGTGGTGCAGAAACAGTGTTAAGAGATCATCCCGATAATCGCGATAGTGAGCAGTTACGAAAAACGTTTAACAGTGGCTATAGCGTTGCAGCCTTTTTAGATAAAGGTTATGCTGCTACGAATATTTAGGCTATCGTTCGAGCTGCTAAAGTTAGTAAAAAATCCGTTTATTTACAGCATAAAAGCAAACAATCTTTGTTTATTTGAGCGTTGGAATACGGTTTAAGTGTAGTAGGTTTGAGTGATAGAAGAAGTCTCTGTTGATGAAGCGTTATTGGCCGCTGTCCAGAAGATTAAGATTTTAGTTGTTGATTCAATGCTACGGAATTTGATGCGTTTATTGATTGCTTAGTTGGAGCGATTTTCTGCGATTATATTTCATCGCTATATTAGTTTTAAGCAAATGATAGTCCCGTCGTGGCTTCTCAGGAAGTAGCAGAAGTAGCTGTCGAAGGTCATCTTGTCATTGCAGGTCGAGCAATGCGGGTTTATTTTATTGTCTGACTTGTATCGCACCGGTAGTTAGCGAACGCGAATAACGTGTCGTAGATGTAGGAACACTATTACTTGGTGGGGCTTGTGGGTCAATAAAACCATAGAACTCAAATACCTCTGTGATAAACTTTGCGAGAGCTGCTTGGCAGTCAAAACCTTTCAAGATAAATAATACGAATGAGCCTGAGGAATATATGAAAAAATTGCTGGAAAATCGCGTGGCTATTATAACGGGTGGAGCCAAAGGCTTAGGTTATGGAATTTCAAAACGATTAGCTAAAGATGGTGCAAAGCTGATAATTACAGGTCGTGATGGTAAGGCCACGGCAGAAATAGCTGAGCAAATTCGTGATGAAATTGGCACAGAGGCAGTTGGTATGTCGGCCGACGTCGGTGTTAAAAGCGATGTTGAAGCAACGATTCAACGTGCCATTGATGAGTTTGGTGGTTTAGATATTCTGGTTAACAATGGCTCCGCTTTATCACCTAATGTATTGCTCGAAGATAAAACTGACGAAATGTTAAAGCGTACACTTGATATTGGTGTGTGGGGAACCTGGTGGGGAATGCGTGCGGCATTGCCGCATTTTAAAAAACGTGGTGGCGGTAGCATCATCAACTTTAATTCTATCGATTCTCAGGTGGGAGCTTGGTTGCACGCCGACTACAATATAACCAAGTCGGGGATTATGGGTTTGACCCGTACTGCAGCAGTAGAATGGGGTCGCTTTAATGTGCGGGTTAATGCAATTGCGCCTACCGGCCTGGGACAAGTGTTTGCTCAGCTGGTTGAGGATTCGCCGGGCTTTCTTGAGATGGCTACTCAGAATTGCCCGCTCAAGCGCGCAGGTGATCCAGAAACTGATATCGGTCCTGTAGTGGCCTTTTTGGCTTCTGATATGTCGAAGTTTGTTACTGGCGAGATGATCAACGTTGATGGTGGTCAGCATTTGCCCGGCTATGTGAGTATCCCTCATAATCTCGCAGAGCTGGAAAGCGGAGATGCACAGGGTTAGCGTTTGTTTATCCGCGGTGGAGGCTTGATTGTATGGATGAATTGTTTTCGGTAGCTGGAAAGGTTGCCTTAGTGACGGGCGGCACTAGCGGTATAGGTTATATGATAGCGGAGGCTCTGGTTAGTCGAGGTGTTAAAACCTATATTGTTGGACGTAACAGTGAGACTTGTTTGGCTATTGCTGCCGAATTGTCACAAGCGGGAACGTGTTTGGCGTTGCCCGGTGATATCAGCACAGTAAAGGGTGTTGATGATTTGGTGAGTCGTTTTTCTGCTGAAGAAAGCCAGCTCAATATTTTAGTGAATAACGCGGGCGCTATGTACGATGCGCCGTTGGATGATTTTAGCGAATCTGGCTGGGATGATGTTGTCGACCTTAATTTAAAGTCAGTATTTTTTTTAAGCCAGGCGCTGTTGCCTCAAATGCGCGCAGCGGCCAGTGAGGCTAAGCCAGCAACAGTGATTAATATTGGTTCGGTGGGTGGTTTAAGAGTTGGCCCTAAAGAGAATTATTCTTATCAGGCTGCAAAAGCAGGCTTACATCATTTGACTGGTTCGTTGGCAAAGCGTTTAGGGGCAGAGCATATTACGGTTAATGCCATAGCTCCGGGGTTTTTCCCCTCGCGTATCACCCAAATTCCTGATGACATGCTCGCTGATGTGTTAGCGAGCGTTCCTAGGCGTCGGTTAGGGCAGGCCGATGATCTGGCTGGAGCAGTGATTTACCTCGCGTCGAAGGCTGGCGCATTTGTGACGGGTGCAGTTATTCCTGTTGCTGGTGGTATGACACTATAATCCGATTTAAACTTCCCTTCTTAATGATTGTTAGAGAGAGTTATTACTTATGCGCCGCGTAATATTTGAAGAAGAGCATGAAGAATTTCGCCGTACTGTACGTCGTTTTTTTCAAAATGAAATTGCCCCGCACGGGGAAAAATGGCGCAAGCAAGGCTATGTGGATCGCTGGGCGTTCACCAAAGCGGGCGAGCTGGGGTTGTTGTTGACTTGGGCTGATGAAAAATACGGCGGCGCAGGTATTGAGGATATGCGCTACGAGCAAATTATTTATGAAGAAAATATGGCGCACGGTGAGATTGGTTTTTATATCAACTTGCACAATATGTTGGTGGCGCCGTACATCGGTAAATTGGGAACTGAAGAACAAAAGCAACGCTGGTTACCGGGCTGTATTTCTGGTGAAAAAATTCTCGCAGTAGCTATGACAGAGCCTGGTTCTGGTAGTGACTTGGCCGGCATGAAATGTACCGCGGTTGACTGTGGTGATCATTGGTTACTGAATGGTTCAAAAACTTATATTTCTAATGGTCAAATTTCAGATTTGATTGTTGTTGCCGCTCGTACTGTGCCTGACCAGCGCTACGGTATTGGCTTGTTTGTGGTTGAGGCGGGAATGGAAGGTTTTCAGCGTGGTAACACCCTTGAAAAGATGGGTATGAAAGCGCAAGACACCTCTGAGCTATTTTTTGATAACGTCAAATTACCTAAAGATAATGTCTTGGGTGAGCCGGACAAAGGTTTTGGATATTTGGCTCGTTTTCTTGCCGGCGAGCGTTTGAATGCGGGTATTGGTTCATTGGCCTGTGCTCAACATGCATTTGATATCACTATGGAATACATCATGGAGCGTAAAGCCTTTGGTCGCCCCATTGGTACATTCCAGAACAGCCGTTTTGTGATGGCTGATTTACGCGCCCAGCTTGATTGTACACAAACTTTTGTTGATCAGTGTGTATTGGAATACAACGCACAGCAGCTTAGCGCTGAAACAGCGGCATCTATAAAATTACTGTGTACCGAACTGGAAGGTCGTGTAGTAGATGCTTGTGTGCAGTTACACGGTGGTGCGGGTTATATGGAGGAGTACGAAATTTGCCGTATGTACACCAATGCGCGAATTACTCGAATATTTGCCGGTACCAGTGAAATTATGAAAGAGATTATTGGTCGTGGCTTAGGTTTGGATGAGCGCAAGCTAAAAAAATAGGCGTTATTACCACGGGTTAATCCATGTAATCTGGCATGCAGGTTTTGGTTTGGCTCGTAGTCACCAGCTCTTTTTTATACGTGTTTGTGTAATGAGGTTTGGGTTCAGGTGCAATACACCTGAACCCAAAGGTTTATGCACAGTCTAATAAAAACTTGGCAGTCCAGTCGGCTTGTCCAACTAAAAAGGCGTGATCCCCTTTTAATTCGTGTACTGTCCAGCCTAGTTCAGCAGCCCGTGGGTGTAATGACTTCATGATAGTATCTGATGCAGCCACGTAATCAACCGGTTTGCCGATGAGTTTTTCTGCGCCAACGGCTACTGGTGTGACGGTGCAGGCCAATGGTTGATCTGATAAGTTGTCGAGTAACCATTGTTGCCGTTCAGCAGACATATCCATAGGGTGTTGTTTGGCCATTTCACGCTGTTGAGTGTGAACACCGGCAGTCGGTGGGATGTCACCTGATTTTACTCCTGCAGCAATACCAGCCGCCTGTTCTGCGGGCATTAGTCCCATGGCTTCAACAACGGACTCGCCAGTGCGAACGATCAGTGAATCGAGTAATACAACGCGACGAATACGATCGCCCGCTTGGGCAACAACACCAGGAAGGATGGTGCCTGAATAGCTATGACCAACTAAAATGCAGTCCTGGATGTCTTCTTTTTCAAGAACATTAACAATATCGGTGACATGAACATTGGTGTCGATGTCGGCAGAAAGTAGATGTTCGCGTTCGCCAAAACCTGTATAGGTGGGAGTGTAAACTTCGTGACCGGCTGCGAGAAGTGCAGGTTTAACAAATTTCCAGATCCAGCCGCCCATACCGCCGCCGTGACAAAGAACATAAGTGCTCATGGTGTTTTCCTTTTTAGTAGTCATAAGTTGTGCTGTGGTTCAGCCATTCTAAATTGAATAATCGCTCTGCTCAGTATTTAGGGGTAGTGGTTGTATACCATCCCTTGTGAGCTAATAACGCCAACCCGAAACGGAAAAGCGCCGTTGCGTATACATTGATAGGATTGGCGCACTTGATCAATACTGCCTGAGTAAGCCAATTCATCCCAGGGAGCATCTTGTTCACTAAACCAGCCCCAGTCTGCCGATTCTTCGGTGATTGCTCCAGCAATTGCGTTATCGCAATGGCAGCGAAACGATAGGTAAACCTGATCCATAGTTAGTAGCGATAACATGCCAAAAGGGATCATATTGTTGGGTGATATTTTGATGTGAGTTTCTTCGTACAGTTCACGTGCTGCAGCTTCTTGTAAACTTTCACCTTCTTCAAGAAAACCTCCGGGGAACGTCCATAGCCCTTTGTTGGGCGGAGTGCCACGCTTCATCCAGAACATTTTGTCCTGATGATGAAGATGAACGCCCACAAGGACGCGAGGGTTTTTGTAGTGTACCCAGTGGCAGGCAGGGCACACTTGTCGAGGTGTATCCTCGGTTTCAAGCATCTTGATTTCAAGTGCCGTACCACATTCATAACAGTAATTCATGCAAGCGTACCTTGGGCGGCCGTAGTTGTAAGCTGATTTAGGCCAATCTGTTTTGATCAAAAGATTAGTTTATTCTTACACTAAAAAAAATTATTTTAACCTATCTAGGTGGTTGAATTGCAACAAAAGCCTACTTGCTGTGTCGAGCTATCTCAAGATAGGTGTTAATCACCTATCTTTTGACCGAAACTTGGATGTCTGAGATGGCTTGGCTGTAAATATTACGATTAATACAATGACTTGGCTAGGGTAAGAAAACTAATGAATATCGAGCTGAGTGAAGAAAGTCGTTTATTTAAAGGTAGTGTCGATAGGTGGCTGCCAATGAACTATCCAAGGCTTGGGCGCACGCTTTAGAAAAAGACGACCATAATTACCTTTTTGCACTGTGGTATAAGCTTACCAAAGCGGGTGTTCGTGGCGTGGGTATTGCTGATAGCTTGAGTCTACCTCGCTCATTTTAATTAATATACTATGACGGCTATTTATATTAATCGCCATAATAATCACGACTGGAGAGTAAGATGACTGCTACATTACCAAGCCATGTGCCGCCTGAATTGGCAATGGAGTTCCCGCTGACCACCCGGACAATCTCTTATACCGATCCTTTTAAAGAAATTATTCCAAAGATTCATGAAGGACCTGCGGTATTTTGGGGTACGAATATTTTCCCCGGTCCCAGTGGTGGTTGGGTTGTGCGTCGGCATGAAGATTTGATTAAAATTTATGAGAACACCACCGACTTTATTAAGAAAGGTAATTCTGAATTTTCTAGTATGATTGGTGAGCGCTGGGATGTCATCCCAACTGAATTAGATCCGCCAAAACATACTGTGTTTCGACGTGCGTTGGAGCCGGTTTTTTCACCTAAAAAAATGGCTGAGTTAGAGCATAAGGTTGCAGGTCGTGCCGATGAGCTTATCGACACTTTTGCGGATAAAGGTGAAGTGGAATTTATTAAAGATTTTGCGACACCCTTTCCGTGTACCATTGTGCTTGATTTATTAGGCCTTGATTGTGGCCGTTTAAATGAGTTTCTCGGTTGGGAGCATAACTTGTTACACACTAACGACATGGGCGCTCGTCAAAATGCTATTCGAACACTGAAAGCCTTTTTGTTAGAAGAAATTGAAGCGCGTGAGAAAAATCCAACGGATGACCTGATCAGTAACGCTCTAAATATGGAGGCCGAAGGCCGTAAATGGACCAAAACCGAAGTGTTTGGCCATTGTTTTAATTTGTTTATTGGTGGTTTGGATACCGTGACCGCGAACCTGGGGCATCAGTTTCATCATTTGGCTACGCATCCTGAAGACCAGCAATATTTACGTGATAACCCCGAAAAAATTGGTATTGCAGTTTTAGAATTGATGCGGGCTTATGCTGCGGTGACTACTATGCGTATCTGTGCCAAGGATACGCAATTGCACGGTATAACCATTAAGGCTGGTGATCGTGTGGCAATGTCGACATCTTTGGGTTCAAACGACCCTGAGGTATTTGATTCGCCAGAGGAGGTGCGCCTCGATCGTCGCCCCCAACATATCAGTTTGGGACACGGCATTCATCGCTGTTTAGGGCAGCATTTAGCGCGACGCGAAATTAACGTTGCCATTAAAGAAGTGCTGACACGATTGCCGGAGTTTCGTTTAAAGCCTGGTTTTAAAACTCCATATCTCATGAGTAACGTTATGCATGTGAGTGAGCTGCCATTGGTTTGGTAGTGATAGTTAGCAATATCTATCAATAAAAACCAAAACTACGCAGCGTTTCGACGCTGCGTTTTTATAGATGTGAATAACAATGAATAATAAAGATAAGAGTTTAACGGGAAAAGTTGCCATCGTCACCGGGGGTGGCAACGGTGTAGGTCGCGGCATTGCACTAGCGTTAGCTGATGCGGGTGCGGATGTTGTAATTTGTGGTCGCACAGAAGCTTCGCTTGTTCGAGTGGCCGAAGAAATTCAAGCGCGCGGTGCCAAGGTGTTGGTTGTTCGTTGCGATGTGACCTTGGTTGCTGATTTAGATCGGCTAATAAATAGTACTATAGAGAGCTTTGGTACGATTGATATTTTAATCAATAATGCGGCGCTGATTCCACATGGATCACTATTAACCATTGATGAGTCTGTTATTCAGGGGGCTTGGGATGCTGGTCCTTTGGCGGCCTTACGCTTAATGCGGAGAGCGCATCCGTACTTAACAGGTGATGGTGCCATCGTAAATGTCTCGTCGGGTATTGCTATAGCAGATAAGGCCGATAACCGCGGTATTTATGCTGCCACCAAGGCGGCTTTGAATGCTATTTCAAGAGCGGCTGCGAATGAGTGGGGCGGTGATGGTATTCGAACAAATGTGATAATGCCCTTTGCGCGAACTGAAAAAGTGAATCAATTTTTCGCAAACGAACCCCTAATGGCGAATAATATTTTAAGTCAAAACCCGTTGGGGCGAGTGGGTGATCCCGAGCTGGATATTGGCCGGGCGGTGGTGTTTTTAGTGGGCCCTGGTGGCAGCTATATTAATGGTGTAACTCTACCACTTGATGGTGGAAGCTCTTATGTTCGTTAGCTCTGATGCCAATAGTTTTGTAAGGTATTGCGCCGGTTTTATATAGAACCTGCATATAGCAAGCTAAATCCGTGTTACTGAGATGTATTAAAATACTCCTCGCTAGGCGCGAATAGCATTCAACACAAAGTCGATGGAAAAGCTGCGCCAATACTGAATGTTATCTGGCTTAGAAAAATCAATAGAGGTAAACGATGAAAGTAGTGGCCCCTGTGTAAACCCACCAATTACCACCATTAAAGCCGCAGCTATTACTTCGTTGATGTCTATATCCTGACGAAACAGACCGCTGGCTTGTCCCTGCTTTAATATCGCGCCCAGACGTGTCATCAGTTCAGGGCTGCGGTTAACTAAATCGCGGCACTCGGACGTATGCTCTCCACTATACACACCTTGATCGTTGTATAAGCCCGCCAGAAATGGCCACTTCAAAAAAATATTGTATGAATGAGTTAAAAAAAGACGTAGTGCATCTTCGGGTTCGTAGCTTTCATAATCTAACGCAATGAGGCCAGCTATTTCTTCTGCAGTCAGCTCGTTTATTGCTGCCATATATAGCTCGGGTTTGGTTCTAAAGTAGTGATGTATTAGCTGCTTGCTAACCCCGGCTTCCATCGCAATGACTTCTAGCTTGGCGCCGGCTAAACCCGCACGGCAGAACTCATCTATGGCTGCAGCCAAGATACGTTGCATGCCGTCTTTTCCATTTTTTTTATTCATATAGTTCATCTTAGTTAAGCACTGCATAGCAGTCATTTTACTCTTATCAGCGCTGTTTTACCCTTACTAAAACGAATAGATGCCTAGCTTTGGCGTGTTAGTGGTAAATTTAAAATAAAGCTAATATCTA
>JBAYQJ010000062.1:0-16461 GCA_041677245.1 Spongiibacteraceae bacterium
ACGTTTGGGTTAACTCTGCTCTGTAAATAATTCTGTGTAACTACTAAGTTTTATAACTCGCTAGTTACACAGATTTAGTTACAGCTTCTAGTTTTCTTCAACGACTGCTCTTATTCGTGTCAGAGTTGATGTTTTTATACACCAGCTACCATCAATTTTTTCATAGGTTTCGGTATAATAGCCTGCACCTTCTAAAAACATCACTTGTTTGCCGTTTTCGTATTTACGTACAGTGTCACTCATTGGCCAAATTCCTTCGGCTGTGCTTTCAGACGTAATAGTGATTTCAGGCATATGGCCGTGATGAGCACTTACTGTTCCTTGCATAGATGAGGAAATAAAGTTGATAATATTTTCTCTACCCTCATTAATCCATTCGACACCCATTTTTTGATCTAAAGAATCGTCTTTGCAGCCATTGCGCACAGCATCAGTTGCATCGAAATAAGCATTTTCAGCAAACACCAAGGCAAGTTGATCCCATTGCCCGTCATCCATGTAGCGAAAGTATCGGGCTTTTAATTTTTTTATTTCTTCAATGGCGTACAGCTCGTCGATCATCTTCATCGTTGAGATCCCTTGCTTTTATCAGCGATTATTCAAGATTAAAGAAACCGTTGTATGGGGTTGCTGTTTGTCTTGATTGTCAAAGTTTATTTACAGTAGAAAAATATCTGCTGATTAATCTATAAAGAAAAATACCTGGGTTAGGCTCTTTTATTGTGGTTCTAAAATGCCAGCAGAAGTGCGTAGGTTTTAATCTACGCACCAGCTTTCTCTTTATCTGTTTAGTAGGCTTGAGACTGTCCTCCATCGATGGGAATGATCGCGCCGTTGATAAACGCCGCCTCTTGGGATAGCAGATAGCTTACCAAAGATGCCACCTCCTTTGGGTGGCCAAAACGACGCATAGGGTTGACGCTGACGAACTGTCGTCCCACTTCTTCCCAGCCATCTTCGCCGCCTATCTGGATCAGTGAACCTTTTACCATAGCGGTCATGATAGCGCCGGGGGCAATAGCATTGATGCTAACACCGTGTTGGCCATATTCAATGGCGGCGTCCCGTGTCATACCTGCCACGGCGTGTTTAGATGCACCGTAGCCGACCTGATTGGGTACGGCGCGAATGCCGCCCACGGAAGAGGCGTTAACGATAGCACCTGAGCCCTGCTTAGCTAGGTGTGGCAAAGTGTGCTTCAAACCGTAGAACACGCCCTTGATGTTGATATCGATAACCCGGTTGAATTCCTCTGAGCTGTAGTCGGCAATGGGGTTTTGTTTACCCTCAATACCGGCGTTGTTGTAAAGGCCATCGATACGGCCAAAGTTTTCTATGGTCCTGTCCACAAAGGCTTTTACCTCCGCTTCTACCGCCACATTGGTAGTGGTTAGTAGTGTTTTAGTGGCATCATTGGCAGCCAGGATTTGTGCTCTGGTTTCCTCCAGTGAGGCCATATTAATATCGGACAGCGAGAGGGTGGCCCCTTCGGTAGCAAGCTGTTCGGCAACGGCGCGGCCCAGGCCAGAGCCTGCACCAGTGATCATAATGACTTTGTTTTCGAAACGTTGACTCATAGAGTGACTCCTGTTGGTGTAAGTTATTGTGTTATGTTTGAAAAGTTAGTCGCGTTACTCTTTATCAATTGTAGGGTAGAGCGTGATCCTTCCAGAGGGTCTTTATTGTTAAATGCGTCTGCCTAGGTCATTGCCTGCATGGATTGCCGTCAGAATACTATTCATACCGCGTACGTCCCCAATCATGTGTACGGGAGGGCTGTCGCCATTTGCCTGCAGTGATTGCCAGAGTTCCCGGTTGGGTTCATTGAAGCCGACAAATATCACCGTCTTCGCTGGTATTTTGCGACTTCGTTTTGCAAAAAGAACACCTACCTCAACCTCATCTTCATTGATGCTGATAATGTGATGCGAACCGACAAAGTCAAAGTCGCCGGAATACAGCCGTTCTCTTGCAGCGCCTGCAGTCACAGGAGGATAGTTGAGTCGGGCGCCAACAGAGTCATTTCTGGAAACCATCGTCACCTGCAAGCCTTTGTTCAATAAAATATCTGCAACCGAGATAGCCTCAAACGTCCCCGTGTCGTCATAAACAACCACCGGCCCTTTGAGGTGGGTGATATCACCAAACCCGAGCACATCCCAGGAAGAGTGGACATGCGGTAAATCGAAACCCGGTATTTCAGTTGCTGGAGTTGTCTGCTGCATTGCGTCGGTGCGGGGTGTTGTTCCGGTAGCAAGAACAACTTCATCGGGGGCAATCTGTGAAACCAGCTCTTCATCAACATAAGAGTTCAAGTGGATATCAACGCCCAGGGTCTCCAGTTCTTCTACTAACCAATCAACTATGGTGCCAACATCACCGCGTTTGGGGGCCGATCTCGCCATGAGTATTTGGCCACCAAGAGTTTTCAACGCTTCATGAAGTTCAACTTGGTGGCCGCGCAGTGCGGCAGTTCTCGCAAATTCCAAACCTGCAGGGCCGCCGCCTACTACTAGAATTTTCTTCGGCTGGTTTACTCGATCTTTGGGTTCAAACGTTAGTACTTGTTCCTTGCCTGCAGACGAATTAACTACACAGCCCAGACTTCCTCCGGACATCAACTGGCCTACGCATCCCATATTAGTACCGATACAGGGGCGGATGGTATTTTCCTCACGGTTGCGGGCTTTGTTGACAAGATTGGGATCCGCAATCAAGGCACGAACCATTGACACCATATCTGCTTCGCCGCTGGCTACAATAGAGCTGGCATGATCGAGTGTCATAATTCGACCCGTGACCATGGTGGGTTTGGTAATAAAAGGTTTGATGATATTGTTGGCTTGCATCTCCGCACCGAGCGGATCGTCGGATGGTGAGATCAGTTTATGAAAGCGCCAATAAGCCCCCATGTGGAGGGAGATATAATCTACCACGGGATCTACGTTTTGTGCGATCTTCGCGTTGAGCTCTGCGGTCAGGCCGCCAGGGACATAATCCTCGTTCGGTAAACGAACGCCTACGGCAATTGAGTCGCCAACCTCTGCTCGTACTGCCTTAATCACTTCGAACATGAATCGCATTCGGTTTTCAAGGCTGCCGCCGTATTCATCCGTTCTCTTATTCAGAGCAGGTGATAGGAACTCATGTATCAGGTAGCCACTTGACGCATGGATATCGATGCCGTCAAGTCCGCAATCCCTGACTCTTGCCGCAGCGAGTGCAAAAGATTCTACAACGTCATCGATCATAGTCCTGGTCATTTCGATCGGCATGATTCCGGCTATGGGATTAGGGATTGCGCTGGCTGACCAGTTTTCTGGCATACCCATCATTCCTGCACCTGGATGGTAAAGCTGGATGAAAAGTTTCATGTCATGAGGTCTGATACGGTCGGCCATTTCGGTCAGAAAGGGCTTACAGGCATCTGTATGGAGCGGAATTCCTATGGGGGCACTTTTATGAATTCCGGTTGCCTGAATGGTGGACATCGCCACCCCGCCTTTTGCTCGTGCTTCGTGATAGGCTATTAAATCTTCACCTGCAAGCCCTGTTCCGTGAGGTGAGCGAACGATTCTATTCTTTAATTCAGTCGGTCCAATCTTTAGTGGTTCAAAGAGGTTGTCGTAAAGTGCCATGATCTGCGTCCTAGTGAAGATTTACAGAAGAGATAGGCGTCCGGCTTAATGCCAGAAAGCTATCTTTGGTCATCGGGTAGGCTGTCAGTTGTCATTTATTATTTTCAGTTTGTTCAAAAGGAGCCGAAATAGTCAGTTAAAATATAGTTAAGCTAGTTGACAGAATTTTTTGGAAATCACTGGTGGCTCCATTAATACTACGCATGATTTAACAGTTGATCGTTTAGTTCTACGCAATGTGATTAAGCGTCGCGAGTAAGATGGTAAAATCACAACTTATTTTCGTAGTCCATATTCAATGAAAGTCTTTGTCAAAAAATAGTGAAAATCAGATTAGCTCAAAGCCTCCATCCATGACCAATTCTGACCCTGTCATAAAGCGCGAATCGTTACTGGCAAGAAATACAATGCCCATGGCAATATCCTCTGGCTTGGCGAGAAAGCCAATTGGATGCTTGGCAAGTAAGTCATCCAGCGTTGCTTTAGGATCATCCGTGCTATCAATCCATGCTGCTAGTTGGGTGGTCAGCACATAGCCAGGGTGTATTGAATTGCAACGGATCTGGTAGCTGTGCTGAGCGCAGTGCAAAGCTATGGATTTGGTAAGTAGGCGCACCGCACCTTTGGCTGCAGAATATGAAGCCGCGTGGGCAGCGGCGCGGAGGCCGTGTATAGATGACACATTGATGATATTGCCGCCGGTAGATTTCATTGTTTCAATTGCTAGCTTGGAGCCAATAAAAACGCTATCCACATTCAGGGACATTGCTTTTTTGTATTCATTGACGGATATATCTTCTATAGAGCCGGCACCACTACCTCCGGCATTATTGACTAGGATGTCGAGTCGTCCAAAGGTCTCTAAAGTGGTTTTGATCGCAATAGCCCAAGCCTTTTCGTCGCAAACATCCAGAGCTAAGGCGATGGCATCGTTACCCAATGAGTCTGCGAGAGCCTGTGCCCCCTCCAGATTAATATCGGTGGCTATGATCACTGCGCCTTCTGCGGCCATGGCTCTACATGTGGCTGCACCAATGCCATCGGCAGCTCCAGTAACAAGGATGATTTTGTTCTCGAGTTTATTCATTATTTTTCTCTTTTGGCCAATTTTGTACGCATAATTAGGCCGGTAAAAACCCACAATATACTATTATTTAAAAAGAATACGATACGGTATGATTAAAAGCAATCACGAATGATTTTTATAATGTTGTTGTGTGAGGGTTCTAGTATTTTTATTTTGCAATAGCTTATGTGTTGATGGCTAGCTCAAGTTAGTTTCGACTATTTAGTTTTTTTGTCCGGTCAATTATCCGAATAATTGGAGTAATTCAATGAGTGCGTTCACTCCTTTAAAAGATTTATCTATTGCTTTTGTTCAGTACTGCTATGTTGTTACCGATTTGGAGAGTGCCTGCCATCAGTTTCATGAGCGGCTAGGTGTTGGTCCATTTGTTGGTGGGAGCGAAGGTGTACTGGAGAATCACATTTATCGAGGTAGCCCTGCACTTCCGATTAAGTTGAAGGCTGTTTTTGTTCAATCGGGTGATATTAATATTGAGTTGGTTGAGCTGGTATCAGCAGCACCCAGTGCATTTCACGATCTTTTCGACAATGGGCGGGGTGGGCTGCATCACGCAGCAATGTTTAGTGATGATTATGAGGCGCAAAAGCAGAGATTCGTTAGTCAGGGAATGGATGTTGTCAGTGAGTTTTCTACGGATTTCGGTGCGAAAATTTGCTATGTGGATGCCCGAGAAACTTTGGGACATTTTATAGAGTTGTATCCAGAAAACGCAATCATTCGCGCAATGTATTCTCAGGCGCGAAATATAGCTGGGGACTGGTCTGCTAATAAGCTTATAGTCCCTTGGGATATTTGAAGGTAGCAGTTTTGCGAGGAATTTTTTCTGTTGGATTATTGGCGGCTTAGTCAGGGGGTCCCTGGCGTGGCCGCCGCCAGAATGGCTTAAAGTAAACCAATATCGCCTTGTGTTCCAAAAAATCGAAGTTGGCGTTTACTAATGAGCCATTGGCCATCACTAAGTATCAGTTCATCAATATATTGCCCCCACGCGGTCATGATTTCACCTTCGTGATCGCCTATGCCTACATGCACGCCTTGTAGATAGCAGCTGGCTTCAGCGGTTTCACCTTTTACGTTGATGATGACATTACTGATGATATGTTGTGTTGCTGCACATTTATCGAGAATAGTTGAGACTAGGGCCTGAATCTGATCAGGTCCTACGCATTTATCAATACCTACATATTCCACTTGTGCATCTTTAGTAAAAATATTGGCTAGTGATGCATAGTCTTTATTGTCTAGTACAGTTGCGTAGTCAAATAGTACCGCTTCAATGGCTTTAATCTGCTGCATGTTGTTAGAGTCAGTCATAGTGGATTCCTATTAAGTCTTCTATCTTAAGTGTGCTTGGTTGAAATGATGTGCTGGGTCGTAAGTGGCTATTGCGCTGTTAGGCAGCCATCAACGACCAGCTCTGTACCTGATACGTAACTGGATTCATCTGACGCAAGAAATAACACGCAATTTGCTACTTCTTCTGGCGACCCCATTCGCCCCATGGGCAAAGACTTAACCAGTGCGTCATAGTGCTGGGGGTCATTTTTCAAGGGTTCTTGTTGGATGTTGGTTAGGATTACCCCAGGGTGCACTGAATTGCATCGAATGTTATGGCTTGCATTTTCCAGGGCTACTGTTTTGGAAAAGTTACGGACACCAGCTTTGCTGGCACCGTAGGCTCCTGTCCCTCTCATTCCTACCAGACCGGCGACCGAAGACATATTAATAATAGAGCCTCCGCCAGATTTTCGCATCGACTTTATAGCCTCCTTACAACCAAGAAAAGTGCTGGACATATTAATATCCATTTGGCGGTTGTAGTCGGTCAAGGTCATTTCATCAACGGGTCGAAGAATGGCGATACCCGCGTTGTTTACCAAGATATCCAGTGGACCAAATTCTGTTTCTATGGCCTCTATGGCTGCTTGCCATTCAGATTCGCTGACGACATCTTGAGTGCGTGTTATTACACTGCCTCCTAGGGCTTCGATATCTCGGGCAGTAGCGGCTAAGCCAGCCTCATTGATGTCAGTGATCATCAGTTTGGCCCCTTCGCGGGCAAAAGCTAGGGCGATCGACCTGCCTAGGCCTGGGTTAGATGCAGCACCGGTAATTAATGCAACTTTATTTTCCAAGCGAGCCATAGTGTTTCCTTATCAGGGGGGATGGATTGGCTTTAGCGCCTACAAAATAGCGATATTAACAATACCTTATTTTACACAAAAAACAAATCATAGTGATTGTTTTTGTGTAAAATAGTGGGTCTGCAGCCATTAGGTAAATGAAGTTATCTAATGCTTCCCGTGACTAGTAATCACGGGCAATAATTGAGCCTTCCGAGGTGGTGGCGCGGTACCTCCTGTTGGGGGAGGTTTATTGTATATAGCAGTTTGATCATTAAATTGAAGTGAATCCCCCATCTACAGCAATAGTGTTTCCTTGAATAAAGGCGGCCTCATCGCTAGCTAAAAAAGTGACCATGGCAGCAATTTCTTCCGGCTTTCCATATCGTCCTGCAGGGGCATTCATGGTCTTTTTGTAGTCGGAGTTAGATTCGAGGAATTCTTTGGGGATTGCTGCAACCATGGGTGTCCATGTTGCTCCAGGTGCTATCGCTACTGATCGAATGCCTGCATGGCCATATTCAAAGGCTATTTCCTTGGTGATACCTACCACGCCATGTTTGGCTGCGGTGTATTCAATCCCGGCTGAGGTTGCTATTAAGCCGGCTGTTGAGGCAATGTTAATTATGACGCCGCCATTCGCTTCTAGCATGTGAGGTATAATTTGGCGGCAAAAGAGGAAAACACTCTTAAGGTTAACGTTAATAACTCTATCCCAGGATTCTACTGATACTTTAGCGGTTGGTTTAAGCTCACCAGTGATTCCTGCGTTGTTAACCAGTACATCGACTTTGCCGAAGGTTTCTAGTGTTAGCTTGATAACCGCGTCGATATCTTTGATCTGGGTAATATCCATAGTAGTGGCTAGTGCTTTTCCGCCTGACTTAATAATATCGTCAGCGGTTTTTTCGGCGGCCTCTTGGTTAATGTCGGCAACTACGACAGTAGCGCCGTGGCTGGCCATATGGATGCAGCTGGCTTTGCCAAGCCCGGAGCCACCGCCGGTAATGATGGCGACTTTATTTGCAACTTTCATTTTATTTTCCTTCTTATTGGGTGTTTTCTTGATATGGACCTCTAATTTAGAGGTATTACAAGAGCTTAATCTTATAAATAAACTTATTCAATAAAACATTCCTGAATGTTTGTTATTTACTTGTGGGTTTTTGATCGATATGATTAGCTATCGTTCAACCAGAAGACGTATATTCGGGTTGTATCTCTTATAAAAACATATGCGGTGTTGATATATGACCAGAATGAATAAGCAAGTATTACTAGCTCGTCGGCCAGGTGCAAAGCTTTCCGACTCAGATTTTCAGCTAGCAAGCAATCCCGTGCCACAGCTTAAGGCGGGGGAGTTTTTAATCGCCAATCGTTACTTCTCTCTTGATGCTGGTTTCAGGCAGTGGATGAATGAAGGGTCAGATGATAATTATTTGACCTCAATGCCGCTAGGTGAGCCGGTTCAGTCCATTATATTAGGAGAGGTGGTTGAGTCGCTTAATGAACAATACTCTGTGGGTAGTTTTGTTGTTGGTCGTACTGCATGGGAAAGCTTTAGTGTAGCCGATGGCTCTGACTTGATGAGTGTTATTACTCCAGATGCTGGTGTTGAGCTGTATGAATATCTGTGTGCTTTAGGGCCTGCGGGCATTACCGCATACTTTGGTCTGTTTGAAATAGGGCAACCCAAGCCTGGCGATACCTTTATTATCAATGCGGCGGCAGGTGGTGTTGGCAGTTACGCGGGGCAATTGGCTAAGGTTGAAGGGTGTAAAACCGTAGGTATTGCTGGTGGTAAGGCAAAGTGTCAATGGCTGTTGGATACGCTGGGTTATGATGTTGTTATTGATTATAAATCTGGGGAAGCATTAGACGATCAGTTACAAAGAGAACTTCCTCAGGGTGCTGATATCGTTTTCGATAATGTTGGAGGCTCAATGCTGGGGTTGATGTTGGGTCATATTGCTGAACGTGCGAGAGTGGTTCTGTGTGGTGCTGTTTCACAATACGAGCATTCTGAGGGGCATGATGGTGTTAATAACCTTTGGGAGCTTATTACTAAGCGGGCTAGAGCGGAAGGGTTTATGTTTTCGGATTACGTGCCTCGCTATGATGAGGCAACAGATTATATTGCTGATCTGTTGAAAAGAGAAAAGATCATTAGCCCGGTTAATATCACTGAAGGTATAGAGCATAGTGCTCAAGCATTTATCGATATGTTAGAAGGTAATAGTCTCGGTAAGTGCATTGTAAAGTTATAATTTTGTAGTGAGCTTATTGATTGCTTATCTACAGAATGTTGCCTGATTCGGTGAACAGTACAAAGCAGCTCTGCCTGGATATCAGGTAATACTTGATATCCAGGCAGAGAAAAAATTTAATAGAATAATTTTTTTCGAGAGCCGCAGTTTTGCATGGGGTTTTTGTCCTGTTGTTTGTTAGCGATTTAATCAGAAGTTTCTTTGAGCTTCGGTTCTAGAGAAAATCTGCTGCCAGGTTTAGGTGGTGGCTCAGCTGGGCCAGCAAAACATTGGGCATTCTGCATCCACTGATTTGCCACATCTCCCACCATGTGCAGATTGGTATCAAGTACATTTCTTGTTTGAGTGACGACTTGGCAGAATTCTACAGCAGATCCGCTCACCAAGCCTTGATGGCCTTCGTTCCATTCCCAGATTGCGCCTGAAGGGGCGGTGATTTTAACATGCGGCTGAATTTCAGGGATATCTAGTTTACGGGAGATATAAGTCCACCCAAATGTATTGATGCCCATAATGGCTATGTTGTAGAGGCGGTCAGATTCTTCCCGATTGGCACCAGCCAAATCGAATAAAGCCTGGCCGTGAGACCAGGTTTCCATTTGTCTGGCGCTAATACAGGAGCGAACGCTCATGCTAGGTCCTCCCCACTCGACTCGACGACTCGGCGTCTGCTTTGAATAGCGATCAGCCAGTTTTTCTGCAAAGGAAAACCAGCGTTCTAGCAAGGCCTCACCCTGACAGCCCATCCACTCAGAAGTGTAATCAACTAAGGTTTTTCCTTGTTTTGTTTCGGCGTTTATATCAGCCAAGAATGCTTGTAGTTCATCAGCGCTGTTTAATGTCTTATCGGCAGCAACATCAAACAGATGTAAATGTCCAATTACGTCATTGGCTGTCCAGTCTTTAAACTGGGTGGGGCGATTCCAGTCTTTATTCGAAAAATTATTTAAAATTTTACGCAGTTGCCGACACTCTTCCAGGTAATCGTAAGCCTGAGTTAGCATGATATATTGTTCTCCTCATGATATAAGTGAGAAATTACGGTAGGGGTTGTTAAGCCTTAAATAAGGAGCATTAGTGCCTGGTAATTTCTCGTTTTTTTAATTTATTGTTAAAAATAAAGACCGTCGAAACGGTCTTCTCATAGGTTGTTGTTGATTAACTAAGTTATCACGATGGAGCGAAACTATGTTGTCGCAACGTCATTATTTGCAAATTTAAAAGTAAAAAAATGCGGATAGATTTTTTTGATTAGATCGCAACAAAAAAATCATTATTCTTTGCAGAATAATATTTGTAGTTGATCATTTCATGATTTAATATCATGGAAATAATTATGTTTCTTATCATAATCTAGCTGAAAAATAACACAAGTGGAGTCGGCATAAATTTATGCCGTTATCTATTGTAGGTATTTTTTATTCCATCACTGTCAATAAATATGATTGGTAGATTTCTGTCGTTACCGACGCTTCGCTATCACAAATAAAAACTAAACGACCCACTAAAAATTATTAAATAATTGGATATTTATATGGAACCTTTCCTTAAGCCTTATCGAGTACTTGACCTGACAGATCATAGAGGTGCCTTGGCGGGGCATATGCTCGCTCAGCTGGGGGGCAGACGTTGTGCAGGTCGAATTGCCAGAGGGAAGCTCAGCTCGCCTAGCGGCGCCCCTGAATTCAGATGGGCACTCATTGTTCTGGGCAGCTTATGGTAGCGGTAAGCGCAGCCTGGTCTGTGATTACACTAATGAGGAGGGGCGAAAAACATTGTTGCAGCTGGTTGAAAAGGCGGACTTTATTCTCGAATCCTCGGGGCTAGGTAAACTTGAAAAGTTGGGACTTAGCTATCAGCAGTTAAGTCAGATTAATCCCGGTCTTATTTATCTATCACTATCAGCATTTGGTAGCGATGGGCCTAAGTCAGACTATGCTGAAACAGATCTTATCGTTTGGGCTGCTAGTGGCTATCTGCTGCTAAGTCGCGATGGAATAAAACCGCCTGTACGCTTCAGCGTCCCGCAAGCTTATCTTCATGCCGCTGCTGATGGTGTGTCGGGTGTACTTATTGCACATTTCGAACGGCTACGCTCAGGTCTTGGTCAGCATGTCGATGTTTCCGCGCAACAATCTACATCACTGACTTCATTAGGCACATGCCTAGCCGCACAGATAGGGCATGCCGATTTTTCTGTTCCAGGCTCAATTGTTCCACCTAAAAAAGGGGATAAGAAACAGTTGGATCTAAGTGGTAGTGGTTCTCGAACAAAACGACCGAAGTGGCAGCTTAAGGATGGGCTGGCAGAAATGCATCTCGCTATTGGACCTGCTGCAGGTAACTTCGCTAATAATATGATTGCTTGGATGGCTAGTGAAAAGGCTATAGATGACGACATAGCTCTATGGGATTGGCGGACTCTGCCGGAAAAAATACATGCCAATGAAGTAACCGATGCTGATATTGAGCGCGCTCGCGATCAAGTGGGGGCTTTTCTTGCTAATTTCAACAAATCAGATCTCATAGAAAAAGCAATAGAGAAAAAATTACTGCTTGCACCAATCCTGACTTCTCAGGATCTTGTTAATAGCCCTCACCATGCTGCTCGCCACTTTTTTCAGGAGGTAAAAGATACTGTCATCGGTAACATTAAGTTACCAGGAAACTTTGCTTTTGGTTGCGAAAATGGATTCGTGCCGATTAGTCCTGCGCCAGAGCTTGGTGCGGATACTTCAGCTGTACTAAGGGACTGGGCTGATCAGTCTCCTAACCCCGCAGTAATCCAAGAAAAATCTGGAGATGGAATAGATAAACCACTTTGCGATCTCAAAGTACTAGATCTAGCTTGGGTAGTTGCTGGTCCTCTCGTGGGACGAGCCTTAGCTGATTTTGGAGCGGTAGTGATTCGTGTTGAGTCATCAACACGGATTGAAACGGCTCGAATGATGGGCCCTTTCCCGAATGGAAAAGTGGACCCACAGCAGTCGGGACTGTTTGAAAACTGCAATGCAGGAAAGTTGGGAATGACCATCAACATGGCTACCGAAGAAGGACGCATTATCATACGCGACCTGGTGAAATGGGCTGATGTTGTTATCGAATCATTTTCCCCGGGGCAAATGGCAAAGTGGGGGCTGGGTTATGAATCACTCAAGGCTATAAAACCGGATATTATTATGCTCAGTACGTCCCTTATGGGGCAGTCTGGACCTTACAGTCGCTTTGCGGGATATGGAAATATCGGCGCAGCTGTTTCAGGATTTCAGGGGCTTGTAGGCTGGTCGGGTGATCAGCCTATTGGTCCGTTTGGGCCTTATTCTGACTTTATTGGCCCACGTTTTGCCACTGCTGCTTTGTTAGCGGCATTAGATCATCGAGCGAGAACCGGTGAAGGTAGATGGATGGATGTCTCTCAAGCAGAATCCGGTATTCAATTTTTAGCACCATATATTGCCGACTATACGGCGACAGGTCGAATTGTTTCAACTAATGGAAATCGTGATGAGCAAATATCCCCCAGCGGTGTATTTAGTTGCCTGAAGGAGGCCGACGAGGCAGAAGCCTGGGTGGCAATTGCTGCACGCAATGATCAAGAGTGGAGTGTACTGGCACGGCACATTGGAGGCCCGTCTCTTGAGCAGGACCTTCGTTTTGATTCCTTTCAAAATAGAAAAAATAACGAAGATGACCTAGAGGATATCATTGAAAAGTGGACTCGTAATCTTACGGCCAATGAGGTCGAGCACCAGCTTCAATCAATGGGTATTCCGGCGCACAAATTGCTCTCTACCGTTGATATGGCAAAAGATACTCAATTAGAGGCTCGCCAGCATTTTGTGCATCTCCCGCATAAACTCATGAGCGATAGTGTGGTGGAGTCTACTCGTATGAAGCTTTCCCGAACGCCAGGCAATCCAGAGTTCTCCGCGCCTACATTTGGGCGTGACAATACCAAAGTGTTAAGTGAAATTTTGAGATACAGTAACGAGCAGATTGAGGCGCTAAATGAGAGTGGGGTTCTTTCCTGATCTTATTTGAAGTGAATAGTCGAGTCTGAAAAATATTTATCTGCCTAACATTGGTTGAATGTCGTTAATAATACAAAATTAGATGAGCATAAATAGGTGTTAGTGTCCCTGCCGGGATTTTTCAGAGTTGACTAACTTAGAGCGGTTAAATATCTATAGATAATTATATAAGAGGTATTTATGAGCTAAGGAAGATTCACTATTCCACTACAAAAACTAGTATTTTAAAGCTTCTTCGTTTGGTTGGCTTGAGCAATAGTGGGAGGTTGTAGCTGTAGCTGTAGTTATAGCTGGGGAGGTGGGAGGGATTACCAAGTCATCTTCAGCGGAACTTCATGAGCCGGTGTAACCAGTGTGGTATATGATTCAAGTTGCTTGGAGGCAATGACAACGTGCGGCTACACTATATACATAGGTAGCCGCACTTGTAGGTCTTTAGTCAAAACGGTAAGTAAGTTGAAGCGCTAGCGTTCTCGGTAAAGATGTAAAGCCCATTTGGTCGGCATATTCACCGCCAGCCAAAGGCGTACTAGGACCATCTACAACACCGGAAACAATGTGCTCGTCAGTCAAGTTCTTACCTAGCAACTGTAGCTCCCACATACGACCGTCACCGGCAAGAGAAATGCTTGCATTCAAGGTGGTATAACTATCCCTCATGGCATTCGGGTTGGAAAACCCAGAAGAATTATACTCGTCGGAGTAAATGCCATCTAAGGCTATTCCATACTCCCAGCCGTTCTGTAGATAATTGCTATAGCTTACACCGAAAGATGCAGTGATCTCGGGCGCCATGGCTGTGGACTTACCACTAAGATCTTGCCCCGGTGTACCATTAGTGCCAGGAACTGTTGTGTTACATCCTTGAGAAACAGTTTGACCTGCCCAGCAGGGCGCAACAAAGTCGTCGTACTCTGCATCGTTATATGACAATGATCCTCGCACTGACAATCCAGGGACTGCCATTGGTGCGAACTCCGCATCCAGCTCAATACCTTGAGTTTTCGCAGAACCAGCATTCAATGTTATAAAAGCAAATGTTGGGGAGTTAAAGAAGTCGACTTGTAAATCTTCATACTCAAAATCATAAACAGCAACGTTTAGGCGTAATTGATTATCAAGAAGTGTTGATTTTAACCCTAACTCAAACCCGGAAGCTGTTTCTGGCTCGAATAGAAAATCAGATTCCGAACCACCCATAAAGTCGGCAGAATAAATACCACTATTCGAGAAGCCGCCTGATTTGTAGGCCGTTTTGTAGGCTATATAAACCAGAATGTCATCACGCATCTGCCAGCTCAAGGTCGCTTCTGGTGACCATTCGGTAAAGCTTTGATCACCGCGAGCAACTTCATTTGTCCGCCAAATACCACCTAGCCCGGCGTTATTGTAAGGGTGAACGAATTCTGAATCTTTGGTCTCATCGCTGTACCGCGCCCCCATACTTAACTCGAGCCTATCGGTAAACTCATAAGTAACCTGGAAAAATGGAGAAATTGTTTCACCATCAGTAAAGCTTTTTTTCTGGCTACCAACATGCGTAAGCTGTGAGTTTTGAACGCCGCTGTCCATTAATCCGCCGGCGGTTACGTATTGATCAAATTTCCTTTCAGTTTTTTGGTACAGAATACCTACCATGTAATTGAAAGGACCATTGAACATTGACGCTAAACGAAGCTCTTCAGAGAAAGCGTTCCAGGTATTTCGTTCTGTCGCAAACGTAGGTGTTGGAAAAGACTGGAAATCGCCAGACAATCCAAAAGTGTTTTGATTATCTTGATAATTAGTTACCGATGTTAAAGTGTAATTCTCAAAACTATATTCAATATTTGCAGTTAATGAATAAGATTCATACTCATTAAATAGGTCACCATTGCTGCGCGCATACGGTAAGCTTTTTGCAATAATAGAAGGCATGCGGTTTTGAGTAATGACAAAATTGTCACCACACTTTAGATCGGGGTTTACGCCACCCACACCACCAGGACAATTAAACGCGGTGTAATTCCATGATGAGTTTTGAACTTCAGCTTGTGTCATCGACGCGCTAAGCGTCATGGACAGCTCATCACTTGGGTCAACAGCAATAGTCAATCTAGCCAGCGTTTCTACTTCACCTGGTGCATCGCGGTTGTCTGCTGGAGCTACCGTCGTGAATGAATTTCCTGTGGCTACGTCGGTGATATTGTAGGGTTGTTGTTTAGACTGGTTCTGGAAATAACCGCCATCCATATCGCTATGTCGTACAGATAACCGGGCCTTCACGGTGTCACTAAGCGGGCCTGATACAATACCCTCTAATCGGGTTTGTTCTGCTTCAAATTCATACCCAGCACGTAATATAACTTCAAGCTCGTCGGTGGGCTTTGCTGAAGTTATTGATATAACACCAGCAGTCGCATTTTTACCAAAGAATAAAGACTGAGGGCCTTTTAATAGCTCTATTTGAGCCAAGTCAAACATGCCTTCGTTAAGAACGCGTCCCGACCCATAGTAGACGCCATCCAAAACCACTGCCACCGATTGCTCAATACCTATGCTCGTGGAGTTAGAGCCGATACCACGTAAGGTCATCTGTGCCCCTGAGCCGTTAGATGAGCGCCCCACAAAAAATTGCGGGGAAAGCGCTGCAATACGCTCTAGGCTAGTGACATCAAATTTTTCAATCCGTTCTTGGGAGATTGCACTTACCGCGACAGGTGCGTCCTGCAGTGTTTCTTCACGTTTACGTGCAGTTATCACAACTTCTTCTAAGCCGCCACGAGCAGTATTGTCTTGCGCATAGGTGAGTTGTGGTACGAATAAAGTACTGCCAATTGCTACTGCAAGTGGAGTAAGTAATAAGCGCTTATGCATAGAATATCCTCTGCTGAGTTATTTATTATTCAGGCTCGACCATTGGCTATGCCTATATGATGCGTCTCTTTGAGGTCGCCAACGCTGTATACATTACCATCACATATAAAAAAACCAACTTATTTGTTTATTTATTTGTTTGTTTGGGCTGATTTGCCCCCTGTTGCCCTATAAGTGTTTGTGGTAACCATCGACTGCGACTGGCTTGGAGCCTATTTGCCTGGTTTTCTGTGTTAGTACTTTGCAGGATAGATCTGTAGTAGTTGAGTGACATTTTGTGGCACTTGAGGCGTATTTAATTGGCCCTCGGTAGCTTGTCAACCGACTTCGTATGCCTGTAGTGGCATAGTGAATTTGGCCACCTAATTAGAGGTGATAAACTTACCTCACTAACTAGGTGCTATTTATGTCAAAACAATCCAGACCAACATACTCCCCAGAATTTCGTCTCGAAGTCGC
>JBAYQJ010000063.1:0-16449 GCA_041677245.1 Spongiibacteraceae bacterium
AAAACAAGGTAATTGAATATGCTAGCAAGTAAGCAAGAAATACTCGATGCGTTTGACGTGCAAACATTACTGCAAAAAGCACGCGATGAATCAGGGCTTAACGATTTTAATGATGAAAACCTACCCCTTGTATTGGGTAAAATGCGTGAATATTTTGCCCAAGATTTACAAGTTGACGCTAACGGTTTACGGCATTCGATTAACACAACTATTCGTCAATTAGTCAACCGTCTTCGTTTTGAGGCTGATCTTAAAAAACACCCAGAAATTCTTGAAGAAGAGGTTGACGACCCCATTATTATCCTCGGCTTCCCCCGCTCGGGTACTACCAAAACTCACCGTATGATGGGGGTTGATCCCAACCTGTTGAAGACTACTATGTGGCAATTGGTGAACCCAGCTCCCTTTCCCAATGCAATAGCGGGCGAACCCGACCCACGCATAGCAGCGGCTTACACGCAAGAGCAACTTCTCGCCGCTAACGATGCCAACCCAGCACTGCGCGCTGCCCATGTTTATGGCGCAAATGAAGTGCAAGAAGAGCTATGGTTATTTGGCCTAACCTTTAATTATGGTGATTTTGTGCGCCCGCCATCGCTGGCTTATCAAGATTATTTACGGCAGCGAAAAACACCGTCAGACCTCGATAATTATCGCTATCAAAAATCATTAATACAGTATTTACAATGGCAGCAAGGTGGCCGAAAAAACCGACGCTGGCTGTTTAAAAACACCAGTAATATTGGCTATATGGATGAATTGTTACAAACATTCCCCAAGGCAACTTTAATGCACATCCACCGTAATCCGATGGTAAGCCTACCCTCTGTGATTCGTTTAGTGATGGAATTTTTGCGTACAGACAATGCCAATATTGACCCTGCCTTTGTTACAAAATTAATGGTCAGCAAATCTACTTGGTTATGCCAGCGCTATTTAGAAAGCCGTGATCGGCTCGGCTTGGATGACCGAATTTTTGATGTTCAATATGAACAAGTACGCAGTAATCCCATGCCCGCCATTCAGGAAATTTATGATCGTGCCGGTCATGTGCTTACGCCAGAATCAGCCCAATTAATGATGGACTACGAAAAAGAAAACGAACAAGGCAAGCACGGAGCACATCAATATTCTTTGGAGCAATTCGGTTTAACTGAAGCCTTTATCAACGAACATTATGGCGAATACATCAAACGCTTTATTCGCTAAATATTTAAATGAGGCAACATTATGAATAACAATACCACGCCAGAAATATCAACCGCTGCTGCCCACTGGCAACAGTTTACCGAAGGTTTAACCGAAACAGGCTTGTCAATACACGCGCGCGCGGCCGCAAGTAACAACGCTCCTGATTTAACGCAAGTAAATGAATCCTTACTATGGGCGCTATTTTCTGGCTTGGCTACGCTGCCTCATATCGATCGAGATCAACCCCAATGGTATCCGCTGATAAACAGCGTGGTACGCCGTTTTAACGTCAATGCCGATACGGTTTATAGCATTACCTATTTGCATGGGGCAGGCAGCTATCGGATTGCTGGGCGACGCGGCTCAGTGTTTATGGTGAACTTACAACTCCATAATGGTGACCCAGGGCAAGAAGCACCGGCCTCCCTAGTGACTGATATTAATTTGGACGATTGTCACATTGAAGCCGATGGCAATTTTGAGATTATTTTTAGCCCCAAGCGCCCAGCAGCTTATACCGGAAATTGGTTCCCCCTAGACCCCAACAACGACAAGCTATTTATTCTGGCGCGCCAAGTTGCCTACGACTGGCTTAACGAGATAGATGCACAACTCAGTATTTTAAGAATTGATAAGCCCATCAATAAGTCTCACCCAAAACCAGCGTGTATTGATAAACAAATGGCTGAAATAGCGGCCTATGTTAACGGCTCGACCACCGCAATGATGAATGTTATCGATGTGCAACACGCCCGCCGTGTGCCCATCAATCAGGTGCAGGATGTGACTACCACTTTGCCGACTATTTCTGATCAAGCCTACACCCACGGCGTTATAGATATTGATGATAATACTGCATGGATTGCTGAATGCGAGATACCGCCTAACTCCAAATACTGGAGTGTGCAATTGATGGACAGCTTTTATAACGCACTGGATTACACCTATCACCAAACATCCATCAATGGCCATATTGGTCAAATTGACCCTGACGGCAAAGTCCGTATTGTGGTCTGCAAAACTGACCCATTAATTGCCAACTGGCTAGATAAAGGTGATTATAACCGTGTAATGATTCGTTTCCGTTGGTTTGGCACAAGCCACCCTGCTATTAGCACCAAAACCGTGCCGCTGGCAGAACTCAACGAACATCTACCACCCAACACTGCAAGGCTTACACAAGAGCAGCGACAAGATGCCCTAAGCCAACGAGCAATGGGTTTGCAAATGCGGCGACGCTGGTAAAAAAGCACCAATAAAAAAGGCAAGGTAGCTTCAACTTTTGAAACATACCTTGCCCTTATACAGCCAAACTTAACGGATGTTTTAGGCTTCATTCACCTTTGGCATAATGTCGTTCTTCAAACGATTCAAATCATCCATTGTTTTTGAAACGGGCGTACCACTAAATGGCGGCCAAAGTATCGGCATGGTTAAACCTACTTCTTTGAATCGTTTAAGATTATCGGTTACTTGCTGTACAGTCCCCATCAATGGTGTTTGCTCCGATCTTTCGTCGGTAATGGCAAAGGGTGTCATTGTACACAAAGTCAAATCATCTACCGTGCGACTTGTCTCCATTTTATTAAATTCTGCGGATATTTCAGCTCGCCATTTAGTGATGTCTTCAGGCATATTATGTGAACCGATCCAACCTTTTAAATCGTATTTGTTGATGCGTTTAGCCGTTAAATCAGGTCGCGCTATACCACCCATGAAAATTGGAGGGTGGGGGTTTTTTTGTACCGGTTTTTTACCAAAGCCGCATTTTTCAAAAGAGGCAAATTGACCCTCATATTCAAAATGCTCTTGGGTCCAAACACCTTTCATAACTTCAATGGTTTCAACCATATGCCTACCCTTTTTAGCATAAATATGCGAAGCATTGGCAACGGCAAATTCTTCTGGCATCCAACCTGCACCAACCCCCACGTTCAACCGCCCGTTAGAAAGGTTATCAATAGTGGCCAACTCTGCTGCAAGTATGCCTGGCGCGCGATAAGAGGTAACAATAATACTGGTGCCTAAACGTATTTTCTTGGTCAATGCGGCAAGGTACGGAACAAGCGGCAAACCATGAAGAAAACTACCCTTTGAACTAACAGGTAATGAGTGGGGCTGCCCTGGCGCGTTACCAAAAGGACACTGCATTTCACCAACATCAGACGATGCAGGTACCACAATACGATCCAATGTCCAAACTGAGTCGAAGTCGAGATCCTCAGCAAGCAGCGTAAGATCAACAATTTCTTTAACCGTAACTTCGTCTCGAAAGTTGGGCATGTAAAGTGATAGTTTCATAAAAATACTCTCTTTTTATTAAGTTTTGGTTTCTAGAACTTTCGCTACGCACGGACTAATCGCGTAACCGCCAGACAATCACTTATCTGTTTGATTTCTAAGTTTATTATTAGCATCAGAAGATTTTAAAATCACACAACATTAAGGTTGTTCTGAGGGATAAGATAGTAAGTCGATAAAAAAACGGCAGCCATGTCATAAGATGACACAGCAGGGTTATTTGTTGCCAATAAAATTTCGTCAGCAAACTATTACAGCACCTTCCTACCGGGTTTACACAGCGTAAAACTAACAACTAAGACAAAAATTTTATTGCTCCAGCGGATATCTTGAAAACCTTTGCGCGAGCCAAGGTTTTTTTGACGCTGGCTATCAAAATATGATCCCAGGCTTTTGCAAACCGTGGCGTATTTTTGGCCGGCTACCTACGAACACTTATTTTAGCCAAACGTAAACATTTTGCTATATATTCAGCTATACATCACTAGTCGGAAATAAGACTCGGCTGGCATACTCTGTATCGGGATATTCCCGAAATGCTTTTATCTGGTTACCTTCGATTTCAAAAAAAAATGTATAGGTGTTGTTGTAAGGTCTGCCATCCTTGGTAAAAGATTTTGATGCTGACTCCACAATTACGGTATTTTTATCTTCGAAGACTCGCTTGAATTCCATGGTTATCGTGTCCATTTTCAAATTTTCCTTAATAACCCCAAACCACTGATCAAGAATTGCCTGCCTACCAACCATTAGGCCACACCCAGGAATCTGACCATTTACAAATAATGTGGCATCTTCAGCCAAGATAGATGTAATGTAATCTATGTCTTGAAAGTTATCGAAAAATTTTCTAACCAATGTTTTTGCTTCACTCATTTTAAAAATCCTCTCTACTCAGTTATTTAATAAATAACCCTTAATAAGCTTTTTATGCACCATTTCGTTAGAAATGAATCCCATGCTGCTTCAAATTTCTTGATCAACCTGATGAAGAACCGAGGAATAAATCACATTTTCTATTGTTTCACTCAAATACCTGCCGAGAACTTTCTGTGTCCAGATATTCACGCACTGAAATTATCCTATTGTCAGAAACTTCAAATATAAATGCATATAAATTAAGGTAGGGCTTCCCTTTTTTAGTCATTGCCTCAGTTTGCGCTTCGACGATAACCGTATCGCCAGCCAAATACATATTATTGATCCAAGTATTTCGCGTTGCTAAAAGCCTATCTACCTCCGCCAAATAATTATTCATAATTTGTTCTTTACCTATATATGTCCCAGAAAGTGGGAGATCACCAGCCAACCACCAAGTGGCATCGTCAGATATTAGATTTTGCCACAAGTCCAAATCATTCAGTTTTTCAAAAAAATCAGTCACTACTTGTTTTGCTTCATTCACTTGAATATTCCTTTCGCTCAGTCACTTTATTCACATTGTTGTCACATCGATTATCAGGTATAGATAGCCCAATATATCTATCAGGCTTCTATATTTTCCTTACGCCCAAGTTTTCCCTGCCGCCTGACGATGGAAGATTTTTTCTTATCCCCCAAATTTCGCCTCAAACGAAAGACCATAAGTAACTGGACGCGATGGCTGTCGTGTTGTTTGATCTGTGCCCCTAAAGACTCCCGTCCAATAATATTTGTCCGTCACATTTTTACCCCAAATTGATAATCGCCAGCGACCATCTTCGGCCTCTATCCCAGCACGGAGATCAATTAAGGTATACGGGCGCATTTTTGTTTGAGCGCTTTCTGTAAATGATGAATAGGCTTCACTTGCACTTTGGCTGCTAGCCCCAATAAAAGCTTCTATGCCATTTCCAATACTAAAGTTGTACTGGATATCAGCAACAGCTGTGAATGCTGGGGTATTAGAGTAATGGGACCCACTAAGATCGGTTGGTGTCGATGTCGTTGCCAAATCGAAACCTACAAATTTTTGTATTTTTGTATCGACATATGTTGCCGCAATGCTGAGCATCAACCCATCAATTGGCTGAGCTTGCAGTTCGGCTTCCACACCAATGACACGGGATTTCGGCACCGCAACGAGTGCCTCCAACGTACCAAATATTGGGTTAAAAACTCGCCCAGTAAGTTGTTTATTAGAATAGTCGTAATAAAATGCCGCCGCGTTAAAGTTAACTTGTCGTTCTAAAAGGGAGGCCTTAAAACCAACCTCATAAGCGTCAAGACGTTCTTGCTTGATTAAATTATATTGATCTGCAGTGATTGCATTTACAACGGGAAACCCCCCTGCCTTGTAACCACGATTAAACGATGCGTAAAGTAGTGTGTCGTTAAGTGTTTTGTAATTGATCGCAGCACGAATCGAAAGATTATCCTCATCAAGCTCGGATTCAGTTAAGACTGGGTTAAAATTTGCGTCCATGGTTACGCATCCACCGACATCAATTGGTACAAACGAGCCTTTAAAAACCGTTTGTAGAGCTTCAAACTGTCCTGCTGTATTTTCACCTAGCGCTGTCGAACATCCACTAAAACTGCGATCAGACTCTGTGTATCGAAGGCCACCCACTAAACTGAGTTGGTCGGTTATTTCATATTCCGCGTTACCGAAGATTGCATAGGTATCAACTTCAGTGTCGGAAATAAGTCCAAAAACATCGAACGGGGGTAGTGTTGGTATCGGTTGAACTGCAGTGCCCTCGCTCACGTCAGAAACTTGATTATCAACGACATCGGCATGAGTATAGTTTGCGCCGATAATCCACTCAAGAGCATCAGTAACACCAGAAAGTCTAATTTCTTGATTGATCGATTTCAAATCTCCCAGCGAGTTAAAATCGCCCAAATGATGGCTAGTTCCATCAAGGTCATATGAAATATCTTGTTCGTAATGCTGATAATCAGAAATAGATGTTAGTACCATCTCATTGCCGAAATTATAGTCGATCCTCACCGAACCCTGATGGAAGTTATTGTCACTCTGCGGATACTCAGGGAACCAATCGGCATTGCGAGCATTGCTGGGCAAAGGTGCTGTTTCGTAAAATGCAAGTCCCGGAGGCGTCAATGCTGGCACCTGCGGATGAACTGCGACAACTTGGCTGCCAAGGGGTTCAGAACCGTCATGATAAGCACTGAAATTGAACATGATCTTTAAGTTATCTGTAGGTGTCCAGTCTAGTAGAAGCCGCCCTTGTATCCTGTCTTGATCCCCTAATTCCTCATTCCGAGTCGAGCTTTTCTGCCAAGCTCCCCCTTGTGTGCTTTGAATTGCGGCCCGTGCTCGAAGGGTTTCGCCAAGAGGACCGCTAACAAATCCTCCTGTAGACAAGTCATCGAATCGGCCATATTCCAAGTTCACACCAGAAGTGAAATAGTCTGTAGGTTTAGCCGCAATATATTGTATCGCTCCGCCAGTTGAATTCTGACCAAAAAGTGTCCCTTGAGGGCCTTTGATTACCTCAACACGTTCAATATCTAGAGTTGCAGCCTGAGTGGTTTGAGTTGATGTGAATGGGATTTCGTCAATGTATACACTAACAGTTGGAGCCCCCGCCAATGCCTTGTCGAAAAAACCAACGCCGCGAAGTGTGTATACATTTTGACCGAAGGCAGTCGGTGTCACGGTGAGACCTGGCACCACTTTCACCAAATCTTCAGCAGTTTTTATACCCCTGTTTTGTAATGTATCTCCAGTTACTGCCGTAATACTGAGACCTACCTCGTTAGCTGATTGACTACGCTTTTGCGCCGTCACAATAATTTCTTCAATACCGCGAGGTCGAGCGTTTGAATCTTGATCCACTGCTGCTGATACGCCAGATCCAAAAAATGCTGTAAATATACTGCTTATTAAGCCTAATTTTACTGGATATTTATTACGTTCCATTATGCTCTCCGGTGAGTTTTGTTGTTCTAAGGGGAAAGTAGAAATCGCTATTACCCCTTTTTCTGTCAAACCACTGGATAGCCCGGTGCCATAGAGAAGAAGCTTCAAGGCTTCAGAAAGCCTATAACTCCCGTAAACGGCATTTGTTGTAACTGAATCAATATCGGCACTTTGAAACAAGAGTGAACGCCCGGTCTGGCGAGCTAACGCCTTTAACGCGATACTCGCCTTGGCAGCAGGTATATGCACAGCAAATATTTTTTCTTCTTCACTTGCATAAAGGCTTTGTGTAGCCAACAACCAAACCAACGAGAGCGCGAAATAAACGCCACCCTTAGACAATAGTCACCTCTTAGATTGAACCAGTCACACCATGAACTTCAACAGCGGTTCTTCTCATGTAGTACCTTTCGCTGCCAAAATCCTCTAATTGGAAGTAAAATATTTATATTTTTAGCCTGAATTATTCTTATCACTGCTTAATTGAACGGTATCATTTGCCAAATAGCTAACATTAATATGGAAATTTGACTGAACAACATCAAAGAACCCAGGTAAATCATCAATACGAAAAATTCCACCAAACTTTATTTTGTTTAGCTCCGGGTCGATGATTTCGATATTCATCGTTGTATATCGACTTAATTCATCAACTACGTCACTCAAAGGCGTATCTGAAAAATCAAGAAAACCATCTTGCCAGGATAATCGACGCTGAATTTCCCGCTGAGGGACTTTTTCGATAGTTTTTTTTGATATTGAATCAGCATAGGTAACACTCTCACCCGCAGCCAATTGAATTGGCCTGCTAACTGGCACTAGGGATACTTCTTTAGTTTTTATGGCGCTTGGCAAACTGGGATGAATTACAGTGGTTTCGGCCACTTCAACCTTCCCCTCTACGACCATGACACCAAATTTTTTAGGCAAATTTACAACTGAGAATGTGGTGCCTACGGCACGTACCGATTTTTCACCTGCATAAACAACGAAAGGACGTAATGGATTGTGGGCAACATGGAAATGAGCTTCACCTTTGAGTAGACGCACTTTGCGACGCTGGTTACTATAATCCACTTCGACCCGTGTATCTGTATTCAAGGCCATCACTGTGCCGTCAGACAAAGTTACTTCGCGGTATTCGCCCACCGCAGTGATAACAAGGGCGGGGGCGAGAAAGAAAGATTTCTCCTGAAAAAAACCAACGTAAGCACCTGAAATCACTACTACTAATAATAAAGCCACAGCAATCATAAAGTTTTTAGGCCACGTCTGCCTGTATCCTTTATCAATTGTTGATCGATGCTTTTTCACAACTTCTTCAAGAACCGGTGCCATTCCCGCAAGCACATTAATATCAGCAGACAGTTTGGCAAGCCGTCGAATTTCGATGCGGTGGGCCGGGCTTCGTGCCATCCATTCCCGGAATGCAGCAAGGTCTTCTGGCGTCAATTTACCAGTTTCAAGTTGAGCTATCCATGCACAGGCTTCTGCTGTAATGCTAGGAGCATGCCTTAAATGTAATTCGTTCGTCATTTTTTTCGCAGTACAAAAGAACTTGGTTCAAAAACAGGTTCTTCCAGCTTGTTCTCCATGTAGTCACTGCAACGTTTAAGCCCTGCAGCGGCGTGCTTTTCTACCGTACTAACCGATATACCCAGCTTACTGGCTATCTGCTTATGAGAATAGCCGTATACCTTTTTAAGGACAAAAACCTTCTGACACTGTGGCGGCAATGTTATCACTGCTTTCCAAAATACAAGCATACGTCGCCTACTATCAAGCGCTTCCTCTACGGAAGGCTCATCAGTAGAGTACTCTTCTCTGCAATAATCCTCTATAAAATCAATCAGGGATCGTGATTTTTTTTCTAACCTGCGGCGCACAACGTTCTTTGCCACCCCGAATAAAAAAGCGCCAGCGTCTTGAATTTTTTTTCTTTTTCTACCTGAAGGGCACGGAGAATAGTTTCCTGACAGATATCTTCAATATCATGGAAATTTGACGTATAACGACGCAAAAATTTTTTGAGAATAGTTTCTTTTTCCACAAATACTCTAAAAACTTCAGATATTTTTCTTTCTTCCCTTTTGCCACATGGCTTTTTGAGCATCGCCCATCTCCCATAATTATTATATCGTGGTATGGCCATTTGATAGCCATTTACCTAAACCAATCCACCTGTAGCTGTAGCTTACTTCTTATAATTCGCAATAAATTTAAATGAAATCTTCAACTTTTAGTGCTTAATTTAAACACTTACTACTCTGATGCTTGCCAGCCCGCTGATTGGTCAATTCCAACAAAGAGATACCGTCAAAACTTGATGTATATCGCTCTAACGAAACATTGCGATATAGCGTATCCCTCATGCGGGGAATTCTTCCCGCCTCAATAATCCGGGCTTCCATAACAGCAGGTGACCATTCCTGGCCATGACAGGCACCTGCCGCACGGGTAATACTTTCATTCATTAGGGTACCACCCAAATCATTAACGCCGGCATCTAGGCAAGCCTTGATTCCTGCTTGACCCATTTTTACCCACGAAGCTTGAATATTCTCGATCAGACCGTGAAACACAAGGCGGGGGATCGCGTGCATTAATATCACTTCGCGGAAGGTCGGGCCACGACGGGATTGACCTTTGCGGTACATTGGCGCTTCCATGTGCACAAATGGCAGTGGTACGAATTCTGTAAAACCCCCGGTGCGTTGCTGTAGTTTCCGAATATGCATCAGGTGGCTGGCCCAATGGTGAGGCGCGTCAATATGACCAAACATAATAGTGGCAGTGGTTTTGAAACCAGCATGATGAGCCGCTTCTATAACCTGTAGCCATTGGGCGGTATTGAGTTTATCGGGGCATAATTGATTGCGAACCTCATCGTGAAGCACTTCGGCAGCGGTACCCGGCAATGTACATAACCCCGCCTCACGCAACTGTTCAAAATAGTCATTCAAGCCCACACCAAGCGTTGCCGCACCCTGCCATACTTCCAGTGGAGAAAACGCATGGATATGCATTTTCGGGGCAGCTGTCTTCACCGTGTGTAATATATCCAGATAGGTTTGACCGGTGTAATCGGGGTGAATCCCGCCTTGCAGGCAAACTTCGGTTGCCCCGTTTAGCCAGGCTTCCTTGCAGCGCCGGGCAATTTCCTCTCCGTCAATATCATAGGGACGGCCTCTGAGGTCTTCGCTGCCCGCGCCTTTGGAGAAGGCACAAAACTGGCATTTATAGGTACAGACATTGGTGTAATTAATATTGCGATTCACCACGTAACTGACCGTGTCGCCATTGGCTTGTTTACGCAAGGCATCGGCTTTGCTGACAAGATAATCAAATTCTGCGCCTCGGCTGGCAAACAGCCGGGTAATATCGGCCTCGGTAATCGCAGCTTGCTGTTCGCAACGGGCAACAATATCACGCAGTTGTGGACTTACTTGATTTAAATAAGGACCTGCCGTTTGTTGACCGGCAGTTAACTGTGGAACGGTTTCATTTTTACCGGGAACCCAATCATCTCGACGCGCAAAACCGCTGCCGTCCATTTGCCGCATAACCGGTGCGTGTAATGCTTTATCTAACCAGCGGTTTTTATCTTGTGCGTAGGCCGGATAGATTGTAAGCCGCTGCTCTAAAAATTTACCCGCCACTGCTGTTTCTTGCGTTAATTTATCAAGATGCGGCCACGGTGCTTCGGGGTTAACATGGTCGGGTGTTAAGGGTGACACACCGCCCCAATCATTGATGCCTGCCGCGATAATTTGCGGTAACACGCCAGGGCTTAAGTTGGGTGGTGCTTGAATATTCATGCCCGCACCAAATATCAACCGAGCTACCGCTATTGTCCACAGCAGTTCATTCAGGTCGGGTTCCGGCGCTTGGGCCATCAGCGTATTGGGTTTTGCTCGAAAGTTTTGCACGATAACTTCCTGCAAATGACCGTGGCGAAGGTGCAGTTCCCGCAAGGCTAACAAAGACTCAATACGTTCAAGCCGAGTTTCACCAATACCAATAAGAATACCTGAGGTAAATGGTACGCCAGCACGGCCAGCTAATTCTAAAGTTTCTAACCTGCGAGCAGGATCTTTGTCTGGCGAGCCATAGTGCGGCATACCTTTTTCACACAATCGTGTTGAGGCCGACTCCAGCATAATGCCCATAGATGCGCTAACTTTACGCAAACCGGCTATTTCATCGGCATTCATACAACCAGCATTAATATGCGGCAACAACCCTGTTTCTTTGAGTACGCGCGCAGCCACGTCGGTCAGGTAATCCAGCGTGGTGGCATAACCCATCCCGGCCAAGGCATTACGCGCTGTGCTGTAACGTAACTCGGGGCGCTCACCAAGCGTAAACAGCGCTTCCTGACAGCCCATCTTTGCCCCTTGGTGGCAAAGCTCAAGCACCGCTTCAACACTCATAAACGGTGCATCAATATTTTTAGGGGTTTGCGCGAAAGTGCAGTAATGACAAACGTCGCGACACAATTGCGTTAAAGGAATAAACACTTTGCGCGAATAACCAATCACATTATTGTGGCCGCTATCACGCAGTACACTGGCCACCTTGGTTAAGGCGGCGGTATCCTCAATATTAGCCAACAGCAGTGCTTCGCTATTATCAAGCTGGCCACCCGCCAATAATTTTTCTTTCAACCGCTGCCAATTAGCCATTATATCGCTGCCTCATAAACGCGCCTTGTTGACACACCGCAATAGATAAACTTGTTGGCTTTACATTATTTTCTGATTTACGCTTTGTTCGCTTCATCCATAGCTCAAGGTCTTGCGGCTCATCAATATCCAAAGCAACCCCGGCAAGGCGTAATACCTTGACCGAAATACCCAATTTTTTGGCGCTTGTACAATGCCTCGAAAAACTATCCGCGCCAAAAGAAAATTCAGGCCTGCTCTCTGCGCCAAAGGCTAATAGATTGGTGCCAAGCCCGTACCTGTCTGCCACTATCACCAGGCCTTCTTTTTGCTGCAAGTGTTTCAGTACCGTAGAAATATCGCTTGCTTCCAGGCAAGGTAAATCACTGTGTAATACAACGACAGGCTGACTACTCTGAGTAAACAACACATCACACGAATGCGCTATCGCGGCATTAAGCCCAGAGCAACCTAATGCGCTTTCCAACCAATAATTCATACCATATTTTCTGGCTAAAGCCGCCACTGCCGGGTCATCAGACACCAGTGTTACGGCGCTAATGTCAGGGTGATTAGCCAGTGTTGATAACACGTGTTCAGTCATAGCCAACGCCAAATCTCGACGTTCAACAGGGCTGAGCACCCTGGATAAGCGCGATTTGGCTGCAATCAGGCTTTTAATAGGCACGAGTGCTTGAGCTAACATAAGTTCTGCCCTTTTGATCTGTTCATTGCTAATCTCATTCCTGGCAGACCACTGCTTGTAAAATAAATTGCGCGAGTCGCTGCTTATCCTGCCGGTTATGCATAATGGTATTGGTAATATATACATCAACACCCAAACTGCGTATTGCGTCTGCCAACGCTACATCGCTGTTATCAATCACAAAACCCGACAGTAAATCGGGATAGCGATCGCAGTAGTACTCGGCAACCGCTAAGGAATTTACCGGCATATCCAACTCTTTCATCATTTTGGCCGCGGGGCCTTTAACGGCTACGCCATCGACGATGGGGGACACAGCGATAACCGGCGCAGATGAATCCCGCAAGGCCTGCCACATACCCGGCAGCTGTAAAATAGGGTCGATACTGACAAAAGGGTTTGAAGGACAGATGATGGTGGCAAAAGGAGACTGCTGTTTTAATAGCTGCAATATCGCCGGATCAGGTTGCGCAGCGTCAATCCCCTCAAAGCGAAACCCCGTAACGACTGGTTGGCACTGCAAACGAACAAAATAATCTTGAAATGCCAATTCGCCTTCATCGGTACTCACAATGGTCTGCACCGAATTTTCCGACATTGAATAAATTTTATTGGCTATCCCCATTCGAGTTGCCAAAAGATCAACTACTGAGCATAACCCTGCGCCCTTAGCCAACGCGGTTGTGCGCCCAAAATGGGTAGCCAAATCTTTATCACCAAGCCGAAACCAGGTATCTCCGCCCAGATTTTCCAATTCGGACATGACATTCCAGCTCTCGTCCCTTAGCCCCCACCCCTGTTCCACATTGTTGCGTTCCGACAGGGTATATAGCAGCGTGTCAATATCCGGACTGATGTGCAAACCGAGATGCCGAAAATCATCACCGGTATTCACTACGATATGGAGGTTGGAACCCACCAATTCATCGGACAGCCCCAAACAGAGTTTGGCTCCGCCAACCCCGCCACTAATGGCCAGAATGGAGACATTTTCTGTCATTTTTTCAGTGGCCATTAGCGAAATAAATCCCGTGCTTTATCACGTATCAAAGAGCCAGAACCCAACTCAAACGATTGCAACTTCAATCCCCGAACGAGCACAACCGGACAGGCCTCTGCCGCTTGTCCCATCACCAGCGAAGCAGCAGCAGCCAGTTCATCAGCCACGGCTGACTCGGTAACTTCAAGAATATTACCAAACAAATCTTTTTCACCTATTTGGTTATACAAAGGATTTAAACCCGCTGTACCAATGGCAATTCCGACTGTGCCATTACGCCAGGCACGACCGGCACTGTCGTTAATAATGACAGCTATGTTTATGCCACTATTTTCACGTAAGGCGTCGGCCAGCTTCCGTGCCGACATGTCAGGATTTTCAGGGAGCAATAAAACCCAAGGGTCATCTTTTGAATTAGGAATATTGGATTTATCAATACCGGCATTGGCATGAACGTAACCGTTGCGGTGTTCAACAATTACCACACCCGGAGACGCCCGCAAAATCTCATTTGATTCTTGCAGTACCAGCTCCATGTGTCGTGGATCTTTGTCGGTTTTTTCTGCCAACTGAATAGCCTCAATACTGAGCAATACATCATTCAATCGAACATAGCGACCTTCCGCCTTTGATATGATTTTCTGGGCTACGACAAGCACATCGTTTTCCAAAAGAATCAGCTCGTTTTTCTTTAAGCATGCAATAATTATTTCGGCTATATCTTGCCCTGGTTCAACCAGAGGAAAATCATCAAGGGGTATAAGTCTGATGGCTTCTCTCATCAGGTACCGTTTAAACCGCTAATCGTAATACCTGCATGACAACCGTATTGCTTGTTAATAGCAATCAAAACAGAGGTCAGAGCCTCAGCGGCCGCAGAATTTTCTATCATACCCGCATGAAAACCACGCATACCTGCGGCTTCAACCAGCGTAATGACTTCGTCCCTTGCAGCCTTCTTATTACCACATACCAGCACATCACATTCCAGCCCTTTGTTTTCCTGTAAATGATGGGCTGCAACATTCTGAAATGCAGAAACAACGGCCACCTCTTCACCCAGAATATTTTGAGCAATTTGACCTGCACTGCCCTCTGGAGGCAGTTGAACTCTGGCAACCCTGGGGGGAACCAATGGCACGGTGACGTCAATGAGAATCTTTCCTTGTAGCACAGGCTTAACCAATGCCAGTGTGCTTGTCTGATGGCTGAAAGGGACAGTAAGCACAACTATATCGGCTGCTTGTGCAGCTGCCAGGTTTTCCATCGCCTGAACATTAAAATCAGCGACTCCTCGTTCGGCCATAACTACCTGGAGCCTGGCAACAGCGGATTCCGCTTTTTCAATGGTTCTGGAACCTATAATCACTCGGTAGCCAGCCTGAGTCCATCGCCGAGCCAATCCCGTACCAAGATCCCCTGTACCACCCAAAATGCCCAATACTGGTAATTTATTCGTTGTCATAATTAAATTTTTATACCTGATTGCTGAATTAGTGAATAGCAGAAAAATGTACCATCGCAAATAACAGTATGTTTAACCCTTGGAAAACGCATACATTAACGCCATTTTTATGCGCTAAACCAAAGAAAAGTGCCCTCAATAATATGAGGGCAAAGGTAAAGCGATTAACTACAGACGTCTTTACAAATCCGGTTGCAGCTCAGTCGCAACCCTACAGGGGGGATATAACAGTATGATTCCAGAGTTGATTACAGGCCAACTTTTTATCAATCAGCCTGCAACAACCTGTATCTGCCTACATTCTTAAACTGAGTGATACACCATAAACTGCGGGCATTCCGGCACTGCGAAAAGTGGTGTCCGAGCCATGGTAAACACTGTTCCAACGGTATTCGTCAGTGACATTTTTACCAAACAGCGTTACACGCCAGTTACCATCCGCAGCGGCCAGTCCAGCCTGCAAATTAAGAAGCGTATAGCTATCAACCACAAATTGATCGGCTTTTGCTCCATCTACCGCAAAGGTTGCATTTGAGTCATCAGCATAGCTGAAAGAACCGCCGACAAATGCCATCATTCCATTATCTGATACCGGCCATTCATATTGAATGCTGCCGTTAATCTGCATCTGGGGTGTATAAGGCAGTTCAGATCCTTTGAAATCAGCCTCCTGCAATTGTTTGTTATAAACGACAAACGTATCCGTCACTTCCGAATCAATATAGGTTCCATTCAAAGATAAGCTTAGACCGTCAGTGAGCTGGGCAATAAGCTCCAATTCCAGACCTTTTATTTTTGACTCAGGCACATTGACCATAGTAGCTAACAAGCCAAAATTGTCATCAAAAATGGTGCCTCGCAACTGCTTATCAACATAATCGTAATGGAAAATAGCGCCATTTAATTGCAGCCGGTTATCCAGCATCGGTGCCTTAAAGCCGAGCTCAATGGCATCCACTCTCTCTTGGGTTGTGGGTGCAAAATCCGCTGACGAAGACGGAGCAATAGTAGGAATAATGCCAGACTTATAACCACGACTGAATGTTAAATAGGCCAAAGACCCTGCATTGAAGTCGTAAGTTAAACCTGCACGCCACGCTGTATTATCTTCATCTAGCGGATTGTCCAAAGGATCTTTAATGGAAGTAAATGTCGCATCCATGGGATAGCAATCACCTGCAACTAACGCCACTGGATTTGGTGAACCTAACGATTGTAATACATTAAATAATGCAGCCCCTTCGTCACCCC
>JBAYQJ010000064.1:0-16121 GCA_041677245.1 Spongiibacteraceae bacterium
AGGATATAGCTCACTTCTTTATTGCAAATGATTATCATTATCAATTATAGTTGTGTCTGGATTGTTGGGACGATCCCGATGAAATTATGTGATAGGTGGTATTGATGAAAACCTCTAAATTGGCAGTGATGCTGGGGGCGTTATTACTTAGCCAGCAAGGCTATAGTGCAAATACGGATCTCGATAAAACTGTGGTTAAACCGGAGCAGCAAGCAACAACAGAAATTGACATCATTGATACAATTAAAATCGATCAAACAGGTGTGAATAATATTACTGACATTGTTCGACATATTCCGGGCGTGCAGGTAAATGATACCGGCGATCGTTTTAATGATAGTGGGTTTAATATTCGTGGCGTTGAAGGTGATGCGGTCGCGATTACTGTGGATGGCTTGGCCCAGGGTGAGGTGTTAAGCCCGCCAAGTTTTTCTCCTTACGGTATGTTTGGATCTAATCGCAGTATCATTGATACTGAAACGGTAAAAGAAATACGTATTGTCAAAGGCCCTAATTCGGTATTGGCGGGTAGCGGTGCTTTGGGAGGGTCGGTTGCCTTGACCACCAAAGACCCGCAGGATTTTTTGGATACTAATAGTGGTGATCAAACCGGCGGTAAAGTAAAGCTGGGCTACGATAGTCGCAGCGAAGAGACTTTGGTTTCGGGTGCTATTGCCAATCGCACTGGCGCACTGGATTCGTTGTTGATGTATGTGATACGTGACGGTAATGAAACACAGTCTTATAGTGATGGAGGGGTAAAGCTTGGTTCCGGTAGAGAGTCGGCAGATCCTTTTGATAGAGACGCGACCAGTATTTTAGCTAAATTGGTTTATAACATTTCGGATGATCAGCGTATCGGTGTTGTTTACGAGGACGGCGAGCGCGAGACAGATGGCACGCCACTATCGAGAGACTCCAGCAATTACTACGACTTTTTTACTAATGATGAATCGAATCGGAAGCGCGTTGGTGTTTTTTATAATTTAGACGCCGAGACCATCGCGTTTGATAAGTTAAGCATTAATGTCGATAAACAAACAATGTACAACAGCGGCATCACTGCATTTTCCTATGACTCAGATTCTGATCGCAGCAACGATATTTTACGTATGGAAGATCGACGCTTTGAGCAGGACACTATCGACGCTGGTATTGATCTCGAAAAATTATTGGGTGCCAGAGACCAGCACACCATTGTTTATGGATTGGCTTACCGCAAAACTGAAGTAAGTAATGAGCTGTATGATCGACGTTTTGCTACGACCAGCCTTGGCAGTAGGGTTACAGAAAATACCCAGGACCCATCTTGGGTGCCAGAGACCGATAAATCACTCTGGTCGGTATATGCATTGGATAGGTTTGAGCTTAATGACTGGATGACGATCAATGCTGGCATTCGCTATGAGTCTACCCAATATGAGCCCAGGGTGGATGATAGTTTTCAGGACCCTTTGGGTGTTAGTGTGCTGGATTCCGAATTCGATGCGCTAACCAGCCAGCTGGGGGTTGATTTTCAAATTACCGAGCACCAAACCATTGGATTGTTGTACGCACAGGGCTATAAAGCGCCAACCACGCAGGACCTTTATCTGGATGTTTCTTCTATTGAAGACGGTTATGTTGACGTACTAACCGGCCAAACTTTTGATGACTGGGAAAGAGTTGCCAACCCTGATTTAGATGCAGAAAAAGCTAGCAGTATCGAGCTAAGCTATACTTGGCGTAGTGAAAAAGCCTTCATCAAATTGAATGCTTTTGTAGTTGAGTATACAAATCAAATCCAGGCCGTGACTAAATCACGTGGCTTTGGTCAAACTATTGAAGTGGTTCAGCCCTGCAGTTCGCGGGCGGGTTGTGATCCTGCGAATCCGCCGCCAAACTTAGTGCTGAGAGAGGATAGCTATGATCAGGTCGATAATGTGGGTGAAACAACGGTTAAAGGGATTGAATTAGAATCGCAGTTTAGCTTAACCGACAACTGGCGTTTGATGTTTTCTGCATCCCATGTCGAAGGTGAGCACGATACGTCCCGCGCAGATTTATTTGCTAAGGGTGATGAGTTGGCAACCGTATCCCCTGATTCGGCAACACTGGGCTTGGACTATACTCCGGATAGTCAGCGTTGGGGTGTGGCCAGCACACTGGTGTGGACCGATGCTCGTGACGAAAGTAGTGAGCTAAGTTTTACCTCGTTAAATAATGGAGGTGGCCCTGTTGCTTATACGGACTCTTATGTGGTGCTGGATTTAAGTGCTTATTACAAGATTACTGATAGCTTCAGCCTAACAGCCAATATTTATAACGTAACTGATAAAGAGTACACCCGCTGGGAGGTCATCAATAATGTGCGTCCTGGTACGGGTGGGTTTTTCTCGGGCACCAGTGGTGATGGTGCTAACCGTTTTACTGAGCCGGGTCGCAGCTTTGCCGTGTACGCGTCTTATAGTTTTTAGTTTATCCTGTAACCCTGTTAATAAGCAGCCCTGCATAAGTTAGAGCCGAAGGCCGAAGTGTTTGCTTCGGCCTTTTAGGTGGTGGCTTGTGTTTTATCGCCACGGATTATCGTGTGTATGACCTCTTTTAGTTGAAATCGTGGCAATATAGCTGCGCGCCGATGATCGGTGTGTCGTGAGTGCTAACAGTGCTCTTTGAATATGTGATTATTATTGAGGCAGTATGATTCCCTGGACAGTATTAGGCATTGCAGATATCCCCAATAACGGCGGCGAGCTCAAACTGATGCAGCGCGGGGAAGAATTTTCTATTCGGCTCTCAGGTGTGCGCGGTGAGTTGATGAATAACCGCATTCACAACTCCGAAGAAGAGCTGGCTGGCTTGGGCTGTGCGCATCTAGGTGATACCGATGCTGCGCAGGTGTTAGTGGGTGGTTTGGGCATGGGTTTTACGCTGGCTGCTGCACTAAAGGCGGTGAATTTTGCATCGACGGTGACCGTAGCTGAGCTTATTCCCGAGGTGGTTGAATGGAACCGTGGGCCTCTGGGTGATAGCGCTGGACAGCCCTTGCTGGATAGTCGTGCCAAGGTTTACCAAGGAGATGTGGCGACGCTGTTGACAGCTGAGCAGCCAATGTATGATGCGATTTTGCTGGACGTTGATAATGGTCCAGAAGGTATTACTCATGCGGATAATAATTGGTTGTACTCACAAGCTGGGTTGGAGTCTATCCACACGACTTTGCGGCCCGAAGGGATGCTGGCTATTTGGTCCGCTGGGGCTGACCCGTTATTTGTGATCCGGCTGAAAAAAGCAAAATTTAATGTCACCGTGCGTACTGTTAGAGCTCGCGTGGGCAAAGGGAGTCGACATACTATATTTTTAGCGAAGAAGCCCTGGCGTTAGCTGTTAGTTATGTTGCGATCGAGGGTGGTGTAGCATTGCATGCCGAGGGCTTGTAGAGGCACTAAGGGTGGTGGGGGGACGGCTAGAAGTTGATGTTTAGGCCTTGATCCATTCGCGATATGGGGCTACAGCGGTTATTATAGGCAGGATTATTTTCGGTTCTGGCTTAAAATGAGTAAAGTTATCGGTAGGCCATTTTGCATTAACTAAGGTGTCCCCCGAACAAGCCTTGTGCCAATTAACTTGAAGAGCGTATTTATGAGTAAAGAAAATTCTGTCGTTATAGTTGCCGCCAAGAGAACACCGATGGGTGGCATGCAGGGTGATTTTGCCACAGTTACTGCACCTGAGCTTGGTTCTGTTGCGATCAAGGCTGCACTGGAACAGTCTGGCCTGAGTGCAGATGCTATTGATGAAGTGTACTTTGGTAGTGTTGTTTCTGCGGGTCTAAAACAAGCTCCAGCCAGACAGGCATCATTAGGTGCGGGTCTTATGCTTGCCACGCCAACTACGACCATCAGTAAAGTGTGTGGTTCGGGCATGAAAGCCGTGATGATTGGCCGCGATCAAATAGTGGCTGGTAATGCCGATGTCATCATGGCTGGCGGTATGGAAAGCATGAGTTTAACCCCTTACTTAGTGCCTAAGGCGCGTACAGGGTTGAAATTTGGTCACGGTGAAATCAAGGATAGCCTATTGCTAGATGGTCTTGAGGATGCCGCTAGTGGTGGCCCAATGGGTGCTTTTGGCCAGTCTATCGCCGACCGTTTTAATGTCAGCCGTGAAACCATGGATGAATTTGCACTGAGAACCCTAAGCCGTGCAAAAACAGCTATCAACGAAGGCTGGATGAAAAATGAAATTGCTGGGGTGACGGTCAAAACTCGCAAGGGTGATGTGCTAATTGAGCAAGATGAGCAGCCGGGTAAGGCTATGCCGGAGAAGATTCCACAGCTGAAGCCAGCGTTCAAAAAAGATGGCACAGTGACTGCTGCGAACTCTAGCTCTATGTCTGATGGTGCTGCTGCGGTATTGTTAATGCGTGAATCGACCGCTGAGGAAAAAGGTTGTAAGCCGATTGCGCGCCTGGTGGCACAGTCTAGTCATGCTCAAGCCCCTGAAGAGTTTTGTCTGGCTCCGATTGGTGCGATCAAGAAGTTGTTGGATAAATCCGGTTGGACCTTGGATGATGTTGATCTGTTTGAAATCAATGAGGCTTTCGCCGTGGTTGCCATCCTTGCGATTCAAGAGTTGGGATTGGATGCCGAAAAGGTTAACGTACATGGTGGTGCCTGTGCCTTGGGTCATCCTTTAGGTGCATCCGGTGCGCGTATTATTGTCACCTTGATCAATGCATTGCAGCGTCTGGGTAAAAAACGCGGTATTGCAACGCTGTGTATCGGTGGTGGTGAAGCAACTGCGGTCGCTATCGAGTTGATGTAATAATTTATGGTATAAATTAGCTTTAAAAAGCCCGCTCACAGTTATGTGGGTGGGCTTTTTTATTAGTGTTTATTTTAGGCTGGCATCGTATTCGTGTGGTGCGTTACAGTGCTCTTATACACATAACTTAAGCCGTACCTTGGTTAACTTGTATAGGGTCAGTTCACATACAGTACTGTATCGAGAGGTAATTATTATGAATATCAGCGACTTGTTGAGCGCTAAAAGTAAATCCCAAATACTATCGCCCGAAGATGCTTTGCCGGGGCGTCTTCAGGCGATGCCGGTAGCAGACAGGCATTTTGTTAATGGTCATTCATTGGTGGCTCCTTTTCCAGAGGGTATGCGGCAGGTTATTTTTGGCATGGGGTGTTTTTGGGGGGCTGAGCGTAAATTTTGGCAGCTTGAAGGGGTTTACACTACGGCAGTAGGTTATGCCGCGGGTTATACCCTTAATCCCGAATACGGCGAAGTGTGCAGCGGCCGCACTGGCCATAACGAAGTTGTATTGGTGGTTTATGATCCTGCGGTGATTTCGCTGCAACAGTTGTTGGTGGTTTTTTGGGAGGGGCATAACCCGGTTCAAGGTATGCGACAGGGCAATGATATCGGTACTCAGTATCGTTCGGGAATTTATTGCTTTGACGAGGCGGAGCTTGAGCTTGCTGAGCAGTCTCGGCAGAATTATCAGCGTGAGCTGAGCGCTGCAGGCTTGCCTGAGATTACCACTGAAATTTTGCCTGCGCCGACATTTTATTATGCAGAAGAGTACCATCAGCAGTATTTGGCAAAAAACCCTGGGGGGTACTGTGGGTTGGTGCCTATCGAGCAGACTGACCGGCCGCGTTATTCTTGTTGATTGAGTTGAGCTGGTTGCTAGGCGGCGTCGGCAAGGGCGAAGAGAGGTCAGGCCTCTCTGTCGAGAACTTTTTGGGTTTAAAAGTAGAGTTTGCTGCTGAGGGCGGCGATGGCGTTTTCTACGCGTAATATACGTTCACCTAAATGAATGCCTTCAAACCCTGCCTCAATAAATTTTCCGGCTTCGTAGTCGGTAAAACCTCCTTCTGGGCCGATGGCTAATAATGCTGGCTCGTCGATGCTGTGCGGGCAGGCTTGGCCCATACCGGGGTGAGCGACTAAACCACGTTTGTTTTCGAGCAGGGCGGGGAGTTCATCTTCAATAAAAGGTTTGAATAAGCGCTTGAAAGAAACCCTTGGTAGCTGGGTATCTTTTGCTTGTTGCAGGCCAGCAATTAAATAGCTGTTGATTTTGTCTGGCTCCAGCGCGGGGCTTTTCCAAAAACTTTTCTCTACTTTATAGCTGTTAATGATAATTAGTTCTGCAATACCCAGCTCGCTAATAGAGCGAAAAATACGGCGAATCATTTTTGGGCGTGGCAAGGCGAGGATTAGCGTCAGGGGCAATTTAGTGGGTGGCTGTTGGTCTAGCTGTACACTAATCTCAACTGAGTAGGCGTTAATCTGTGTGATGATACCATTACCCATCAAACCGTTAAGCTGGCCAATCCTAACACTGTTGCCCGGCTCAGATTGGTGAATGTTACGAATATGTTCAAAGCGCTCGTCGCTGAGCACCACCTGATTGGCACTAATAAAATCCTGCTCAAAAACAATGATGAGGTTCACGGCGCTCAGGCGTCCTTGGCTTGATCGTTTTCAATCTCATCTTCATAGACTGGCTCAGCCCACAAGTCGTATTCATCGGCGCCGGTGATTGTTACTAGCAAGGCATCGCCAGCAAAGGTGTCGGTAAAACCATCTAAATAAACTTTGCCGTCAATCTCGGGGGCGTCGGCATAGCAGCGGCCAATGGCGCCTTGTTCGTCCACTTCGTCAATTAACACTTCCATTTGCTGGCCAATGCGGCTTTGTAAGCGCTGGGCAGAAATGGCTTGCTGGGTTTGCATAAAGCGTTCCCAGCGTTGTTGTTGAATGTCTTCCGGCACATGGTCAGGTAAGTCGTTGGCTTTGGCGCCTTCAACGGGTGAATATTTAAAGCAGCCGACGCGATCCAGTTGTGCCTGCTCTAACCAGTCGAGCAGCATCTGAAAGTCTTCTTCGGTTTCACCGGGAAAGCCGACAATAAATGTGGAGCGAATTACTAGCTCTGGGCAGATCTCGCGCCAGGCTTTAATGCGCTCTAGCACTTTGACCTGATTACCTGGGCGTTTCATCAGCTTCAATATTTTGGGGCTGGCATGTTGGAACGGAATGTCCAGGTAGGGCAATATTTTCCCTGCTGCCATCAGTGGAATGATTTTATCGACGTGTGGGTAAGGATAAACATAATGTAGCCGCACCCAAACGCCTAGCTCACCCAATGCAACAGCAAGATCTTGCATGCGGGTTTCTCGCGCTTGACCCTCGATAAAATCCAGTTTGTATTTAACATCGACACCATAGGCGCTGGTATCCTGAGAAATAACCAGCAGCTCCTGTACGCCCGCAGCAACCAGTTTTTTGGCTTCGTCGATCACATCGCTAATTGGCCGGCTGACCAAGTCGCCGCGCATGTCAGGGATAATGCAAAAGGTGCAGCGATGATTGCAGCCTTCGGAAATTTTCAAATAGGCATAATGTTTGGGAGTAAGTTTGATTCCCTGTGGTGGCACCAGATCAATCAGTGGGTTGTGCTCTGCTTTGGAGGGTGGCACAAACTGATGGACGGCGTTGAGCACTTGGTCGTAATCGGCAGGCCCCGACACGCTGAGAACGTTAGGGTTGGCAGTTTTGATCGCCTCGGCGTCGGAGCCTTTGCCCATGCAGCCGGTTACTATGACTTTACCGTTTTCCTTCATTGCTTCGCTAATTGCATCCATCGACTCTTGTTTGGCTGAGTCGATGAAGCCGCAAGTGTTGACCACTACTACGTCGGCTCCGTCATAATCGGGGCTGATTTCATAGCCATCCAATTTCAGCTGAGTGAGGATGCGCTCGGAATCCACCAGCGCTTTAGGGCAGCCAAGAGAGATAAAACCGACTTTTTGCTTTCCGGGAGTTTGTTGCATGTATGGGGTTAGCCTGTATGAGGTCTTGCGAGAGGCGGCTATTGTACTTAAAACTGACAAATAGGGCTATGCAGAGGTTTGGGATAAATAAGTTGTAACTAGGGCGGCGGTGAAGCCCTGTATTGCGACCATTAAAAAAGGCCTCACGAGGAGGCCTTTTCTTGCTGGGGCAGTACTGCCTTTGCAGAGGGAGCAGTTAAAGCCTTATGCTTTAGACTTTTGTGCTTTGCGTGATAAGCCAAGGCCAACTAGACCTAAACCTAATAGTGCAATAGAGCCTGGCTCTGGAACGTCTGTAGCAGTTTCGCGAAAATCGGCTAGTAAATCATAAGTGCCATCACTAGTGATTGTTAAATCCTGGAAGCTAACTTCATAGGAGCCCATGTTGATCCAGTCATTATTGAAATCAACAAACAGTGCGTCATTTAATAAATTGAATTGTCCAATGGCGAAAACAGTGCCATTAGTTGCTGCTTCGGCTCCTGGGGGAGTCAGCATCATTGAGGCAGAGATGCTATCAAGGTCAAGGTCTGATCCGGTACAGAAGAGGCCTTCACAGGCTAAAATTGGAAAGTCAGTAGTATGGAATGTTCCATAAGCTTGCGTGGAAGTGCCGCTTAAATTGAAGCCGAAGTCAGCTGCTTCGTTGGTGTTCCAGGTTAAACCGTAAGGGCTGTTGGATGTAATGTCGATATCACTAACGGTGATAGCCAGAGCAGATGCAAAGCTTGAAGAAATTAATAGTGCTGACCCTAATAATGCATGTTTTATATTCATAGTCTATTTTCCTTGTAGAGATGATTAGGTATATGTAGTTTAATAAGCATGTTGTGTGCCACATTATCCAATGCATTGATTTTTATACATTTTTTATATTTTGTGTCGGTTGTGAAAAGTATGTTTGTAAACAAATTCGACAAATTTAATATATGGTAGAGCTGGATAGGGGGTGGCGGGAGAGCTCTACGTTAACATTTGGCCGCAAGAGCTCATGTCGTTGCGTAGAGGTATTCTCATTATGCGGGGGCGTGCTGGTGGTGTGGCTTGGCGGGTGATGCTGTATACAGCATCGTTATTTGTCAGTGAGGCAGGTGACAATTTTCTCGACACCCGCGAATGTCGCAGTATTTTTTAGCCGCAGCACTTCTTGTATTTTTTACCGCTACCACAGCTGCAGGGGTCATTGCGGCTGGGTGTCTTCTCGGTGATGATGGTTTTGGGGGTGTTGAGCAAGGTAGTGAGTTCGTTGATGTTTTCTTCAGCCTCTGCATCTACAGTAATGTTGGCAAACAGATTATGTTCAGCCAAGGTGGTTTCTACTTCAGCTTTGCGTTCTTTACTAGTGACCAGCAATGACAGCGGGGCGGTTTCGCTACCAAATTTTATCGTGCGTTTGGGGGCATAGCCGTAGCTGCCGTAGTCTTCTCGTTTATCGACACGGCCTTTGAAAAATTGTTTTGACATATAGTGATCCTGTGAGAAAAGAGGTGGAGCGGTTGGGGTGGAGCTTATTACGAATAGAGATAATTAGAGGTTTGGAGCAGGGCTTAGCTAAATGAGAGCGGTATTATGGCTACGCCTATTTAGGCTCGGCTTTTTTGACCCGGATGATATTGCCCGCCAGCGTCTCTCCGTTAAGGGTTTTTACGGCGGCTTTAGCCTCGCCCTGATTGGGCATTTCGATAAAGCCAAAGCCCTTGGATTGTCCGCTGTCAGAGTCCATCACTAGGGTGCACGATTGTACTGCGCCGTGATTTTCGAACATCATGCGGATTTCAGTTTCAGTGGTAGTGCGGTTGAGATTGCGAATCAGTAGTTTCATGGGTGGCCGTATGATTTGTCAGGAGCAAGTGCTATTGGGGCAGGATGATGGCGCGATCTTAGCAGGTTTCCCCTCGCGCCACTATTTATCTCTCTAAAATGAGCTTTAATTCTACTTATTAGGCCTGAGGGTGCTGGCTTAAGTTAAAAATACCTTGGTCGGGTAGTTTTAAGTAAGTGCCATTTTATACAGATATGATTAGATAAATTGTGTATAGCCGATAGCAAGTGCGCCAACTACAAAGCAATAATAGGAAAAGTATTTAAGTTGTGCGTTGCGGACTAATTTAATCATCCACTGACAGGCGAACAGGCCGGTTACAAACGCTGCCATAAAGCCCACACCGAGTACGCTGAGCTGATCGTCGCTAAAGTGCACGCCGCCATCGAGCAGGTCTTTGGCGATTTTCCCCAGAATTAATGGCACTACCATCAAAAAGGAAAATTTGGCCGCTTTGGTGCGATCGACACCCAGTAATACCGAGGTGGAAATGGTTGCGCCAGAGCGGGAAATTCCGGGCAGAATAGCAACTCCCTGGGCGATACCAATGATGATCGAGTGCTTGAAGGAAACGCTTTTCAAGGTGTTTTGAGCGCGATCGGCTACCATTAACAGCACTCCTGTCAGCCAGAGCATCAGGCCTACCAATAGTATTTGGCGATCAAATAAGGCCTCTAGCTCTTTGGAGAACAACACCCCGATAGCTGCTGCAGGAATCATGCTGATGAGGATTTTGGCTGAAAACTTAAACTGTTCATTGTTTTTAAACTGGAATAGACCTGCAACAAGGTCGGCGATATCTTTGCGGTAAACAACCATGGTTGCCAGAGCGGTGGCAAAATGAACCACTACAGTAAACATCATGCTTTCCTGGGGTATGCTGGTATCGCCCATTAATGCCTTGCCTAGTTCCAGGTGGCCGCTGCTACTGACGGGTAAAAACTCAGTAAGTCCTTGGACGATGCCGAGGATGAGGGCTTCTAGGTAGGTCAAGGCAATACTCCTGTTGCTGAAACGATGGGCGTGTCGAGGGCCCAATATATCGAACGCGGCAATAGTAGTATGGATAGTGTTTGTTTGTCATTAGTGTGGTTTGTTTATTGCTCTTGGTTTTGGATAATACTGTGACTCGCGGCGTTATTAGCCTGGCCATCCGTGGCCCAATTCTGTGGGGTTTAATCACGGCTAAAAACGGTAGCCTACCGATAGCATGTAAACATCGGGGTCGACATCAACATCAAATTTTACTACTGCCACTGGTGTGGTGATCGTGGCTTTGGTGTCTATATCGATGCGCCACCAGCTCATGTTAATTAACCACTGATCGTTAATTTGGTAATCAACGCCAATTTCTACAGCTAGGCCATAAGAGTCTTTTAATTTTAAATTGGCATCCAGGGTGCCTTTGGGCAGGCCTGCAATGCTGTCTAAAGCCTGGTTAAATTCACGGCTAGTATCCTCTTTAAAAAAGGTGGTGTAGTTTAATCCCAGGCCGAGATAAGGCTGAAAGGCAGAGCCCGGATCATTTAAAAAAAATTGCATGGTAATGGTCGGTGGGAGATGAGAGGTCTCTCCTGCGGTTAGGGAGCTGTTTTTAACTGAAATACTGTGTTTAAACGGAGTGGCAGCCAACACGCCCAAGCCAATCCGGTCGCTAATCATGTGTGTTAGTGTAAAGCCAAGTTGTGTATCGCTATCTAAGCCTGCCCCAGGCAGTGTAGCCAAACCTGCTACATTGATTGAGGGGGTTGATTCGTTAGGGGCTACAGTAGCCCCCCCCACTCTAATAATGGTGTCATTTTTTTCATAAGCTTCGGCGAAGCAGGGTATGGCTAAGCTGGCAAACAATATTAAGTGTTTTACTTTCATGAGTTATGGGTCCTTTCGTTATATATTTGCCTTGCAGCATAACCTTATAAAAGTAATGGCTATTGAGCTGGATCATAAAAGAGATTAAGCCTGTTTTTTTAAGGCCATTTTTTTGATTTCAGTCAAACTGTCTGGCTATATCGATAAGCCGGCAGCGGGTGTTAATTTAATAATTGGCTTGCTCGTTTAAGTGGTTGATCGCAACTGCTAAGATGGCGGGCATTGACAGGTTATGGGTGACGAGGTGGTATAGGTTTCCGCGTAGCTGTTGTTATATTGCTAAGGTTTTAAAAATGACATTTCCCATCGATTATATAACCGCACTGGAAAGCGATGATGATCAGCGTAGGCTGTATTCTCGCTTAAAGGCTGCAGCTATTATGATCGTCGATGATCAGCCAGAACTTATGCGGGTTGTAGAGCGATATCTGTTAGCCGAAGGTTATTGTCATGTTCACAAATCAACCCAGTTATCTGCGCTGATCGAGCAGATCAGGCAGCATGACCCGGATTTGCTGTTGCTGTGTTTAAATACTGGTAGCGGCTCAGGTGGTGTCGAAGCGGATAGTTTTGGTTTGCTCAGGGCGATTAGAGCCGACACACAAGTGCGGTTTTTACCGGTCATTGTCTTGTTGCCCGAGGCTAGCTCTGCGGATAAATTAACCGCTTTAGAATTAGGCGCGGCCGATTTTATTAGTGAGCCTATTGATGCCAGCGAATTATCAGTGCGAGTGCGTAATAGCTTGATGATTAAGGCCTATCAGGATCAGCTGGCTTATTACGATAGCTTAACTCGTTTACCCAATCGAAAATTTTTCATTGATCGAGTCGATCGTGCGATTACACCGGTTGGTAAAGATCAGCAATCGGTGAAGGTATTACTGATAGCCATTGACCGATTCAAGCAAATTAATGACAGCTTTGGCTTTAGTACTGGTGATGTGCTGTTGCAAATGATTGCGACGCGATTAATGAATATGTTGCGGCATAGTAATATTGTTATAGGCTCTGGTGAGCATGATATTACCCGCCAGTTGGCGCGTACGGGCGGTGATGAGTTTTCGATGTTGTTGTTAGGTGGTGCTGGTGCAATTGTTGATCAGCTTGCGGTCAAAAGTATTGCCACGCAGCTATTGGCTGGTTTGCGTGAACCTTATTATATCGATGATGTTGAGGTGCTCATTACCGCTAGTATTGGTGTGGCGGAATATGTTGAAAATAGTATCGATACGGATACTTTGCTGAAAGAAGCCGATGCAGCTTGTGCTTACATAAAGGCCCTTGGTGGTGATGGGTTTAAAACCTACTCTCCCGAAATTAACGCCCTGTCCCGGCAGCGGGCGGGTATGGAAGTCGGCTTGCGCCGTGCCTTAGAGCGGCAGGAGTTGATAGTGCATTATCAGCCCAAAATAGATCTTGCCACTGGTGCAGTGTTTGGTATGGAGGCATTGCTGCGTTGGCCCTTGGCGGGAGGTGGCTTTGTATCGCCTGAACAATTTATACCCGTGGCAGAGGCAACCGGTTTAATTGTACCCCTGGGTGAATGGGTGTTGTATGAAGCCTGTAAGCAGCATGTTGCTTGGCAGCAGCAGGGCTTGACCGGCTTAAAAATATCGGTGAATGTGTCGGGTTACCAGTTTCGTAAAAGTGGTTTTGCCACGTTGATTAAGCGTACTTTAGTGGCTACTGGGATGTTGCCACAGGATTTGATTGTTGAGTTAACCGAGTCAACGTTAACCGGCGACATCGATGGGCATATTCGTATATTAGAGTCGATTAAGGCAATGGGTGCAGGTTTGTCGATCGATGACTTTGGTACTGGCTATTCATCACTTAGCTATTTAAATCGATTACCGATCAGCGAATTAAAAATTGACCGATCATTTATTATCAATGTACCGACTAATACCGATGATTCGGTGATTGTTAAAGCGATTATTGCAATGTCTCACAGCTTGCAGCTGACCGTAGTGGCGGAGGGGGTCGAGACCCGTGCGCAACTGGATTATTTACAGCAGCAAGGCTGCGATATTATTCAGGGCGACTGGTTTAGCCCGCCGATGGCAGCGGGTGATTTTTTTGAGTTTGTAAAGCTGACAAATAAAAAAGCCCGTGTTACTCGGTAGCGGTGGGCTTTGATTCAGCAATAAGTGCTGGCTAAATTAATACTGATGTTCTGGAACGTTTACCACTATGCCGTCGAGGTCATCTGACATAAGCACCTGGCACGAGAGGCGGCTGTTAGGTTTGGCGTCGAGGGCAAACTCGATCGTATCTTTTTCAATGTCCTCAGGCTTGCCGGTTTTTTCAAGCCAGGCTTCATCAATATAGCAGTGGCAGGTTCCGCAACTACAGGCGCCGCCGCAATCTGCAATGATGCCGTCAATGCTGTTATCCATTGCTGCATGCATTAGTGAGGTGCCAACAGCTACTTCTACTTCTTTACTGCTGCCGTCATGGTTGACAAACTTTACTATGGGCATAATGACTACCTCAAATTTTTTTAATGTGTAAATAGAATACTAAGAGCCCAAGGGCTAAACGTTGATTGGGATCAATGTGCTGGCATAATTGCCGCGCATAATAACTCAGCTGTACCTATCAGGCTAGTTAGGGCATCGCTTACGGGGTGTTGCTCGCGGCGTTGATAGGCTGGGTGTTCACAATCCGGCAGAGATCGGCATTATACGTATTGCTGCATAAAAGATTGGCCCTTACAAGTCAGTGGTAGTGCCAGAGCTGGTTGTTTAAGCCTGTCTCAGCGTATAGAATTGTTGGGTTTTAGAATTAGCAGGGTGGAGCAAATTCCATCCTGTGGTTGGTAGTGCCGCCTTAAGTAAGTGCCATTCGAGTTAGAGTGCTATTCTTGCGACGGTAGATTTGTGTTGCCTGGATAGATATAGAATTAGAACGTTTACTGGAGTTTTTAATGACAGATACGACGGAACAAACATGTGTGGTTATTGGTGCTAGCCACGCAGGTGGCCAGCTAGCCGAAAGTGTTAGGCGAGCGGGTTGGGGAGGACGCATCCTGGTTATTGGTGATGAACCCTATTTGCCTTACCACCGTCCACCGCTTTCAAAAGATTTTTTGGCGGGTAAAAAGAGTGTTGATAATATCGTCATCAAGCCTGCTGCGGTGTATGAGAAGTTGGATGTCGAATTTAAGTTGAATACGCGGGTTGAGAGTATTGACCGTGCTAGCAAAACCTTGGTGTTGAGTGACGGCACTACGCAGAGCTATGACAAGCTGGCGTTGGCGCTGGGTGCGCGAGTACGCAAAGTGCCTATCCCCGGATCGGACAAAAAAGGCGTTTACTACCTGCGTACCATTGATGATATCGAAAGCATTCGCCCTTATGTAGGTGAAGGCAAGTCTGCAGTAATTGTCGGTGGTGGTTATATTGGCTTAGAAACCGCTGCAGCATTACGTAAAATGGGGATGGAAGTCACCGTTATTGAAATGATGCCACGGGTATTACAGCGGGTGACGGCACCTGAAATATCAGCTTTTTATACTCGCGTTCATCAGGAAGAGGGCGTTAAAATTGTCACTGACGCGGCGGTTGAAGCGATTGAAGGTGGCGAGGCTGCCAGTGCGGTTGTTTGTAAGGATGGCAGTACTTACCCTGCTGAATTAGTGATTATAGGTGCGGGTATTGTCCCCAATGTTGAGTTGGCAGAGGCTGCGGGTATCGCGCTGGAAGGTGGTGCGATAGCGGTGAATGAATTTGCCACTACTAATGATCCAGACATTGTTGCGGCGGGTGATTGTACTTACCACTTCAATCCAATATATGATCGTTGGATTCGTTTGGAGTCAGTACAAAATGCTATTGATCAGGCTAAGATTGCCGGTGCGGCAGTATGCGGTACTACAAATGTCTACAGCCAGTTACCTTGGTTTTGGTCAGATCAATACGATTTGAAATTGCAGATTGCTGGTTTATCGCAAGGTTTTGACAATACTGTTATTCGTGGTGATATCGAGCATGGGCGCAAATTTGCTGCGTTTTATTTTGTCGGTGACAAATTAGTGGCAGTCGATGCTGTTAATATGCCGCAGGCCTTTATGATGGGCAAGCGTTTGTTATTGGCGGGCACGGCCGTGGATAAAGCTAAGTTAGCTGATGAGACGGTTGATTTGAAGTCTTTGCTTTAGCGGGTGGCAAGTGATTTAGCTAAAAGCCTCACTAATTAATTTTAGTGGGGTTTTTTGGTTTATGGGGGATGACATAGTGCATTTTGTCGAACAGTTTTGCCTCCAATCTCGAAGAGAAGGGTATTAGGTAGAGAGGCATGCCCTTCAGGATTGATCATTTCAGCTTTATGGCTGAAATGCCCCCTACGGGGCTTCGTCGCTTTGCTCCTCGTCCAAAATGCAATGCATTTTGTCGAACAGTTTTGCCTCCAATCTCGAAGAGAAGACCATTAAATAGAAAGGCCCACCTTGTCGGTGGGCCTTTCTATTTAATGGTCCGCCCTTCAGGATTCGAACCTGAGGCCTTCCCCTTAGGAGGGGGACGCTCTATCCTGCTGAGCTAAGGGCGGTTTGGTGTGCGCACGATTCTAAAAGAATAATCGCGGCGGTGCAA
>JBAYQJ010000065.1:0-16016 GCA_041677245.1 Spongiibacteraceae bacterium
AATGGTATCAGCCCTGGACGGCATCTCTTCCAGCATGTGTCGCGTCAAACGTTCATAGTGCTGTACGAAACGTTTTAGTTGTTTGCCACTCATCACCTCAGTAGTTGTTTTTTCCTCGCCAAGCCCAGTACCACTATGTTTTGTCGCCAGCTTTTGTTCCTGCAAACTCCTCCACTTTAATACTGATGCCATATTCGGGGCTTTGAGCATCAATAAATAATCGATGCAAGCAAACAGCTCCTGATACTCTTTACCAAGACAGTCATTAACATAAGCACGCCACTCGCCACTTTGATCTTCTACGCGCTCTAATTCATTTACTGCCGGCACCAATGCTGCTGCGTCTTGCGGTTTAGCACCCACACACCAGCCTTCAAACAAAATAACGTCCACTGGATGATCTTGTTGCAACCAGTGCTGCCGCGGCACCACATCATCCGTCGCCTTATCAAATGCTGGCAGCGGCACTGTCGCTCCTTCTAACAGGCTTTTCATGGTTGTCAGGGCAAGCGCAGTATCATGGGTTCCGGGAACGCCACGAGTTTTTAATAAGGGATGACGATCTTTTGCCAGTTGTTCACGTTCATTTCGGCTCAGATAGAAATCATCGATGGATAAGATGACACAACGAAAATCATAAACATGTTCAAAAATAAACTTTAAAAAATGGCAGATGGTCGACTTTCCTGTGCCCTGTGCGCCATTGACGCCAAGCACAAAAGCTTGCTGCTGCTGACGCGCAGCAACTAAGCAAGCCAGTTGATTACTTAAAGGCAGTAAATACTGATCGACTATATCGCGATAACTCGCAGGTAAGTGCTGCTCAATAAGAGCTTGATCAATAATATTATTGATGGTGTTTGTCATCTGCTTATTCGACCTCTGGCTAACCATGGCGTTAAGCTCTCACTACTCCATGCTAAACCCTTCACCAAGCCACTCACTGCGCTCAGTGCTGGTTAATTTTTCCGCACTGATGCTATATTAACTTAGCAGCATTCCAATGCTATACACTTGTTGTATCAATATTCGCGCCAACACTGAGCTCATTTTTGAACTCTATCGGCTGCGTAGAACCATAATGCACAACTTTGGAAAAAGGCTGGCGTTAGACGTTTTATTTGAAGGGAAAATCTTTTATTATCAAGGAGTTGTGGTAAAAACCAAAAAGGCATCCGGGTCGCTGACAGCTTGCTCAGCTACATCATTTAGCGCATAGCGCCAATCGAGAAAAGCACTAAAATGGAGCGCTATAGATAAAAAGGTGCGAAAGACTCTTAGTATTGGTGCAAAGACTGCACTCAACGAACATAGGCAATAACTGAAGCAAAGTGACTTACCGAGCCAACCAAAACAAAGATATGCCATACACCATGAGCATGGTTTAGCTTTTTTAGATGGCCTAATACGTAGAAAATAATGCCGACGGTATAAGCTACGCCGCCGATAACCAACAATACAATGCCCGGCAGCGCGATAGCTGCTCGCAAGTGACTAAATTCAAAGACGCAAACCCAGCCCATCAGCAAATAGATAACAATTTGCAGCGTTTCAACCCGCTTGGGCACCAAGGCATCGAGTAACAAACCAACGAACGCCAAGCCCCATACCAGCACTAGCATCACCAAACCATTGCCATCGCCCAGCGACACCACCATATAAGGCGTGTAAGTACCCGCGATCAGTAGATAAATAGAGATATGATCAAGTTGTTGAAAAAACCGTTTAAGTCGTGGGCTCCGAAAGCTGTGGTATAACGTTGAAGCGGTGTACAGTAATACCAAAGTAAGACCAAAGACGATAAAGCTAACTATGCTCGCCACGGTATTGAGCTGAATACTCACCGTTAATAACGCGCCAAAGCCCACCAACGCCAGCACTGCACCTAATAAGTGGGAGATGCTATTAAACTTCTCGCCGTCATACATCTATGCTAACCCTTTAATACCTAGCTACCACCTGCATCTTATTATTGAAACATGGGCTCGGCAATTATCGGCTTCAAGATTAGTTCAACCCGTCTATTTTGCGCCCGACCTTCGGCTGTTTCGTTGCTGCTTATAGGCTGCCGGTCGCCAAAACCCATAATTAAAACGCGCTCAGAACCAACTTGGTAGCCCGCCATATACTCCCCAACAGCCAGCGCACGTTGCTCAGATAACCGCTGGTTATAACCCGCCGCCCCTTGCTTATCGGTGTGGCCTGCAACAATTACCAACGTTTTATCATACTCCCTCAGTACGCTGGCTATACCCTCAAGCGCCCGCTGAACCGGTGGATTTAACTTCGTATTAGCCGTAGAAAATGTCGACGAACCTGAAAAAGTAATATGGATATCATTACCGTGGCGGACACACACAGCAATACTATCATCGAGCTTTTGTTGTAGGTTAGCGTATTGCACATCCATATAATAACCAACACTAGCCGCGGTTAATGGCTTGTCCTCAAGACCGAGCAACTGCTGCTGGCGAGATTCTATTTGCTCACGACCTGAGACCACCGCCAACTTACTACTTGGTTTAGTGGGCGCTCCCGAAGAACTTGCTACGGGCTTCTGCGAACGATTATTTGCAGGCCCAGCTGGCACAAAATCATCCAATCCAAGGCCATTAAACCCTGAACAAGCTGACACAGCAGTGACGCCCAGCAATAGCATAATTGCCCGCAACCACTTGTTTAAACCTAATACTAGATTGCACTTCAAACTGCACTAACTCCGGTCAGATATTTCATTTTATTTCTTTCCCCGCTTAATTATATTTTCTTGTGGGCTCACGAAACTTAACAATATTGCCATTGTTCGGTCCCATCGCTAAAAATGCAAATTCAATAAACTGCTCTGCGGACAGCGGCTTACTAAAAACATAGCCTTGCCCTATAACCACATTCTGCCTGATTAACCACTGTGCCTGATGGTCAGACTCAATGCCCTCAGCAACGATATCCAGCTTAAGCGACTGGGCCATTTCGATGATATGAGTAATAACATTGCTGGTTACACCGTGGGTTTCAATCGCGTCAACAAAGGATTTATCGACCTTGAGCACATCCAGTTCAAAGCTTTGTAAATAGGAAAGGCTGGAATACCCTGTACCAAAATCATCGATAGCAATACGATGACCGCGTTGTCGCAAAAGATGAATGCGCTGACGGGCGGCATCACTATCCACAAGGGCACGCTCGGTGATTTCCAAGCCTATCGACCGCGCGGAAACTCCAGCAGCAGCTAACTCCTGCGCCAGATAATTCATCATCCGGTCTGACTCAAGGTCTTGCGCGGCCAGATTAAGATTAATGATAAAACCAGGGTGTTGCCTAAGATAAACACCGGTTTCACGCAAAATAGCCTTTAACATCACCCGTGCCAGCTCGGTATTTAGCCCTGCCTTCTCCACTATCGGTATAAACACATCTGGACTGACCTCTTCACCCCCCTCTCGGGTCCAGCGAGCCAGGGATTCCGCACCATAGCAACTGAGATCCTGCATATTAACAATCGGCTGGTATTTTACACTGATGTTTCCTCGTGCAATGGCTGAGCGTAACTCCGCCGTCAGGCTCAACCTGCGGCGAGAGTAACGCAGCACAATAAAACCCCACAAGATTATCAGCATCATTACCAAGCCGCCTAACACCAACAAAGCGGGCATGTAGCGAAGCCATAATTGATTAATTGGCTGCTGAGCCACCACATCAATAGGAAATACTGACCCCAAAGAAAACCGCGAGAGCACCCGCTGCCTATCTCTATCAACCGTCAAACCCAGAGCCAAGGAATCAAGAGGAGGTAAATCGGTTGTGGCGTCGGTAGAGATCATCAACAAACCTTCAACCCAAAGTTCTGCTCGCTGATCTTGTAACGGCCCCACATTAATCAGCAGACGCGGATCTATCACTACATCATGCTCACCAAAGCGCATTAAAAACAACTGAACCCCGCCCACCTCCGTTGCCTTGCTCGGCCACCAGGCGATGACGCCGGTATCGTAAATGCGGCTGGCACGAGGCGGGGTAAACTCCAGCCCTTGAATAAAACCGGCTCCACATAATCGATCCGCGGCACGCCAATAACCAATGGCGCGAATATAGGGCCGGGCGACAGCGGACTCTTGCATTAACTGTAAATGCTGACTGGAACAGGGAGGGAAGGCATTATTATTGAGCAGAATCAGCAAGTCACGCGCATCAATCATAGCTTGCTCTACCTGCTGCCCCAGCTGCTGCGAAAACACTTGCAACCGTCGCTCCTCAACTCGCACCGACTGTTGCCAGACATAGCGACCAAGCAATACTAGCAACAGCACGCCCAACAGTACCGCAGCTAAAATTTCGAGTAATATTTTGTCACGCCGAGCGATCATTGCTAAACCGGCACCAAGCGACTTACTGTCAACCCTTGGTGAATAGAGGTGATTGGAATAAAAAATCCTTACGTGGCTATATGAGCGGCTAAATATTGCCCTTATCCTGTAGCTTCAGCTACAAAAATACACCTGCAGGGTAAAATATAAAACCCAAACAAACCTAACAGGTCAACTTAACCTTAGCATTAGCCAAAGCATATACAAGGCCCAGACCTGCACATAATTGTAGCGTTAGAATCTACCTTGGAAAGAAAATAAGCAAGGTCAAAATAAATTGCCACCCCGCAAGGGTTTCAACAAGAGGGATTTGTTATCAGCCAAACAAGAGCACCCCGACTCCCTGGCCTTAAAAGTAACTGGCATCATCGGACCAGTGCTCACGGCACAACTGCTTATCCAGGCTTACCATCGGCTCGCGGCGTAGTTAAAACCGAAAAGTAAACTATGGTAAAAATGCCATAGGCCAGCACCCAGCATACAGCGGCCACTATGAGTCCGCTAAACCCTGTCGCCGGGTATAGACCCGCCAGGATACGCGTAATACCAGCCAAGATAATGAAGATAAAAGCGGCACTCACAATAGGGCGAATAAGCAATGGGCGCCCAGTGTGCCCTAATGAAACCCTGGCAATCATCGCCAGAATCAGCGAGCCCATAGCCCCTGCTGTAAGGCTGTGTAAAGCGGTGCTGCGACTTATATCCAAGCCCGCATAGTGAAGTGCCAACAAAGCGAAACCGATAGGGATAAACCAATAGGCCAGGTGCAGCGACCAAACGAGCGGGGCCGCATAGGTTGTCCATACTTTCCATCTAAATGCACGCAGTGCATTACATACTGATGCGACTATCAATAATATTACAACCACCCCACGCGGAATAATCGCAGCCCCATCAAATACAAAAATAATCGTGATCAGCCAAGTCGAGGCCAGCGTCAGTATTTCAAGCCAGCGAAGGGAGACAAGCTGGGCCTGACGTGTACCACTTGCCGTAAAAAGCGGTATAACGCGACCGCCCATAATCACCATCAATAAAGTGACCACAAATACTGCCGCGTCCATGCCCCAAATAAATAGCCCTGGCTTATCAAAGAGCACCGAACCGTGCGTCAGGGTATTAGCAATGGTTAACAAGCCAAACAGCAGCACAATTTGATAATTCCTGCTGCTGCCGGATCGGATCAGTAAATTAGAAAAAAAACCGGCAGCGACCGGGAGAAAACTAATATCGATGATAGCAACCAGCCATTGATAGCCAGTAAGCCCCGCCAGCATTAACAGTCTTGCTGCAAGCCATAAAACAAAAAGGCCTATCAACCCCCTGCCATGTAACGCGCGGAGCCCTGTCCAGTTCTGCACCGCGGTTAATAAAAACCCAACCACGATGGCCACAACAAAGCCAAATAACATTTCATGGCCGTGCCAAAAAAAAGCTCCACCATAAGGAGAGAGCGTTACCAGCCCCTCCAAAATGCCAATCCACAGAGCAATGGCTAAAATTGAAAAAATACTTCCAACCAGAAAGAACGGGCGAAAGGCTTGGCGCCAAATAGCAGCTATCTCAGCAGGCTTATCCATTATATACCCCATCAAGGTTATCTATTTGCCGAGACCTAAATAGCGCTGACTTGAGACTAATCTATGGCCATCGAACTTTAGTTAAATTGATCATAGTGTGCCTTCAAAGCGCTAGCAAACCTTATCGCCATCAACCATCTTTGCCTGCATGATTAAAAGGCGTATTGGTATCCCAGCGTTAGGCTTGCCTCACTCTCCAGCTGCACGCCATGAACATCCTGATAAATTGGCACTTGATATTCGATCGCTAACCGGTGACCTCTGATACCACTACCCTGCCCTACCAGGTTCACACCTAAGGCAGCATTAATAATCTCACCACCATAGTTATCGGGGTTTGCCGTAATCACGGGCGCTAAGACTTTATCATTCATACCATCGATTTCTTGCTCATATTTATAAGAGATGCGTGCAGAAGTGCTGATCCAATCCTGTATAGAATAACTGCTCCAGACAGTAACACCGTGGCTATCGCCCAATGTGTATTCCTGACTATTCTGTCCAAGCCGAAGTGTCGCCAAATACTGCGCCCCCCATCGCCACTGATTGTACTGCCCGTTATAAGTAATACCCGGCTCCAAGTCATAAGTACCAGAACCCAGCTGCATACCATAGGGCATGCGAAGCTGCATTTGCATCCCATTTGGCGCCAGCACTCTGTCGCTTTCTTTAATACTGCCGGTGGGTAAACTCAGCCCCAAATTAATATGAATATTATGGATTGAATCACTATAAAACCCCCACAATGTTGAAATTTTAGTATCGCCCAAGCCCGAGTTTGTGGTCTTAAAAGTGCCTAGCGTATTTGTTCCAGACATTCCGGCATAGGTTATATGCTCCATGGTTTTGTTGATGTAGTTAAGCATCAACATCAACGTCAGTGTATCCGTCGGCGCATACATTACACCTAACATCTGCATATGTGCGGTCATTTTTGTTGGCACAACTCTCACCTTTGCCGGTCCTGGAAAAGGATTGGCTACGGTTGTAACCACCCCATCAGGAGTGATTGAGTTATTGCCACGTAATAAACCATTTTTCTCCATATCCATAAAACGATACGAAACCATCCACTCGCCGGCTTTATGTCGATGATCACCCATAACGCCAATTGGAGCATGACTGTCCGCACGTATAGCTGCCATCTGATCGCTTATGCCCAAATCATGAGAGAATGCAAATTCGGGACTTACTATCCCTGTTAATAAAAAAGCCAGTATCGATTGATACTTTTTGTATGGTTGATTGCTTGACATAAATTTATATTTCCCTATTAAGCTAAAGTCTAGTTTGTATGAACTGTATTATTTCGACTTGTTATCGGCGTCTTCTTGTATCCTCGGGAACAACACCTTTAAAGGCATCGATATTATGCATTCCGTAAGGTTTCTTCATCGATTCAATCATGTAGAAATCCGGGTCATATTTTTTATCTTTCCAGACATACCAGTCATCATCTTTAACACTGTCGTATTCAATAATTAGCACTGCGCCACCGGGCGCTTTACCATTATTTGAAACATGATGCTCATAATGATCATGCGCAATCCATCGACCCGGATTATTCATTTCCATGATCACATCATAGCGCTCACCTGGCGCCAGACTCAAAACGTCTACTGGGTATGGATGCTTAACTGGCAAGCCATCCTTATGCGTTACAATGGCATCATGACCATGCGGATGAAACGCAACCGCAATAGTTGCCGCGATCAAACGAAGTCTGAGCACATCACCTTTTTTAACTCGCAATGGTTGCGTCATTGGAAACGACTTTCCATTGATTGAAAAGTAACTGATGGGCTCACTAGGGTGGCCACCTTCACCATAGGTATCGGCCACCTCTGGGTTCCATCCCGAAAAAATAGCAACTGCATCTTTCGTCACAGTTTTTTCCAGATCCGTCGGGTTTTTAGGATCAACGATGAATGGTCCCCACATACCCCGTATACCAACATGCTCTGGCACGTTAACATGGCAGTGATACCATAAAGTACCTACCTTTAACGCTTTAAATCGATACGTGTAACTCTCTCCAGGTTCTATAGCCTTCTGAGTGATATCAGGAACACCATCGGATTCCCAGGTATTGAGCTGATACTGACCATGCCAGTGAACAGTATGATTCAGTGTAGTATTATTTTGCACAACGACTTCAACATCGTCGCCCTCTTGCACATGAAATAGTGGCCCCGGCACTTGTCCGTTAAACGCCCAAACCTTGGTTTTAAATCCAGGTGCAACTTCTAAGTCTACTTCTTCAATAGACATTTCAAAATGTCTGGACTCTGCCTGTACACCGAGCGCAACCAACCCCAAACACAAACCCACTAAACACCGTTTAAATAGCATAATAATTCCCACCCCATTAATTGCAGCAAAGTTCACGCAAGTAAGCGACCAAATCCAAGACTTGCGCTTCGCTTAAATTATTCCCCCACGCTGGCATCAATACCGATTTATTTACTGACTTTCCACCATGCGTAATCGCTTTGATTAAATCTTCATCTGTTCGTGCAGACATTTCCTGTTTATCGGTATGATCACGCGGCAGCACCGCCATATCAGTAATATTGATACCCTTGCCATTACCATTAATCCCATGGCACTGCGTGCAATAAAGCTGATAGAGCTCCGTCCCTTTTTGGGGATCACCCGCCCCTAATACGGTGAGCGACCAAAAAGAAGCCATAATTAACCAATACAGCGATAGCTTTTTCATGGTTGATCCTCCCCGTTAACTTTTAGGTAATCAGTTAGCTTTTTAACCACGGCTGGATTAATGTCCTTATGAGGCATAAGCGTGTGCGGGTCCCACGCAACAGGATCTGTTATATAAGAGGCAATAAATTTTGGTTGGAGCCTTTGCCACGAGGTGTATAGCTCTGGCCCCGACAGGCCACCGTAATCCGGCGCGTCACGATGACAGGCATCGCAACCATTAAACTTACCAAAATTTAAATTACCCATCTTCCAGGAAATCGACCCTTCGGTGTAATCAACCGCTTCAATCCTGGCAGTGTAAGGTTTTAAGCTCATCAGATAATCTGCAAATTTTATTGCATCTGATTCCTTAACGCTGACATGCTCGGCGAGTGTTTCAGTATCGATTACATCGCCATCTTTTCCTGCCACCGTATGGCTTGGTGGAAAATAACCGGCTGGCCTAATGCGAACCGGGTGTTGTAGCCAGTCAACTAACCATCCCTTCCTAAATTTATTACCCGCATAATAAAGTGGCGGTGCTTTTCTCTCTGCTCGCTCAGCCAAAGATAACCTGGCATAGTCAACCTCATTAAAAGCATGGCAACTTCCACATTGCGCCGTTACTAATGCCTTAATTTCATCAGCATGCGCGGTCAGTGCAACAGAGCTAAAGCAAACGATAAGATACGTTAAATATCTGTATTTCATTTGATAACCTCCCTTTTTAAAAACCGCGCGCTTAACGCATCAGTATTTGGTTTTTGTGGCCTTTTTGGGGATCGGCTTCACTGTGATTCATCAACACAGTGATAGCGCCATTGAGAGCATGCTTCATCCGGTGATCGACTATCGCATTATTGGTTGCGCGCCCTTCGGGACTAATAATGTCAAATATCATGCCGTGTGCAGGAGCAACATCTACCGTTTGTAATCCCCAAGATACATTTTTTGGATTACCGTTATCCCACACCTGCTCCCAAATCCCTGCAATCGGATGAAACGCTGCAGCTTCGTTGATCATGGCATTGACGAAGTAAATACGAACCCGCTCCCCAGGCTTGGATTCGAGTGTTTGAGTGGCGTTGGCATCATGAACAGGGTCATAATGAAACTGCTTACCGTTGATAAGTGCACCTTTCCAACCAGTGCCCATTTTAATATCGTCGGCCGATGTACCTGGCTCAAAGAGATCACCCTGAACCAACACATATTCTCGATCTGGTTTAGGGAAAGCTTTGCTATAACCTTCTTTGGGATCAACGATAACCACACCGTACATACCGCGTGAAATATGCTCTGCCATGGAGTCAGAGCCACAGTGATAAATAAAAACGCCGGGGTATTCCGCCTTAAATGTAAACGCTTTGGTTTTTCCTGGCTTGATCGCCTCAAACTCATCCAGCACATCCAGACGTCCAGCATGAAAATCAATAGAATGACTTTGTTTATTCGCCGGATCATTGGTTAGCGTGAAGTCGATTACGTCGCCTTGTTTAACACGCACTAATGGCCCCGGAATTTCCCCGTTATAGGTCCACATCGGATGAACAGTGCCTGAGTTATCAATCGCTACGTCTTTTTCCTTAACGGTGATATTCACTTTTACATTTTCAGCAAATGATAATCCCGCGTTAAAGCTGAGGCTGGCAAACAATAATGTTAACAATATTTTTTTCATATCCTTTCTCTTTTTTTGATGGGCTTTATTGTTAACTATCAAATAGTGTGCCATTTTTATTTATGTTAATTTACAATAAGTTACAAATATGCCATGTTATATGTACAGCAAAGTTAGCGTGTATTTAAGACATCATAAGGAGTCAACATGACAACGGAATTGCCGAGCACACCCTGCTTTGGCGTGGCTGAAATTGTTGCGGATCTATCGCAATCCATGTCGAGTGATGTGAGATATAAACGTCTTCTTGAAGTGTTTCGCCGCACCTTCCCCTGTGATGCCATTGCCCTGCTAGAGAAAGAGGGGGAACTCTTAATTCCCAGAGCTGCACAAGGACTCAGCCCAGACGCCATGGGCCGACGATTTATCATTCAAAATCATCCTCGCCTGGCTCGAATTCTGGATAGCCGCAAACCTATTCGATTCGCATCAGACTCAGAGCTGCCAGACCCTTATGATGGTCTCGTCGAAAGCACAAAAAACTACCTGTACGTGCATGACTGCATGGGGGCCACACTCTATATTGAAGGAGCCCCCTGGGGCATTGTCACCCTCGATTCCTTTGACCCCTGTGCATTCGACGAAATTGACCCAATTATTTTTGAAGAATTTTTAGCCGTTGCAGCAGCATCTGTTCGCGCGGCAAGTTGGATAGCGCGGCTAGAAAGTCAACTTGGCAGGCATCAACAAATAGTACTGAGCCAGTCTGCACGGAGCACACCCACCGAACTAATTGGTAAAAGCAAAGCCATATGCCAGCTTAAAAACGAGGCGAAAATAGTTGCCTCGTCCAACTTAACGGTGTTGATCCTTGGCGAAACAGGTGTCGGCAAAGAGCTGATCGCCAACCTTATTCACCATCACTCGGACCGAGCCGAAGAGCCCATGGTCTATGTGAATTGCGCCGCCCTACCCGAATCACTCGCAGAGAGCGAATTATTTGGCCACACCAAGGGAGCCTTCTCCGGCGCCGTTGAAGCCCGCACTGGAAAATTTGAATTGGCACACGAAGGCACGCTGTTTATGGACGAAGTAGGAGAGCTGCCACTTAACGTACAGTCAAAACTATTACGCGCTTTACAGGGTGGCGAGATACAGCGAGTGGGAAGCGACAAACACCACAAAGTCGATGTCCGCATAATCGCCGCCACCAATCGAGACCTTAAACAAGAAGTGGCCGAGGGCCGCTTTCGCCCAGATCTCTACCACCGCTTGAGCGTATACCCGCTGGTTATACCTCCCCTGCGGGATCGCCCTGAAGACATCCTTCCTCTGGCGGGGTACTTTCTTGAACGGGATCATCGCAGAATAGGCGTTCGAGGGGTGCGCTTAAATGCTAACGCTAAAAGCTGGCTTAGCACCTACCCCTGGCAGGGAAACGTACGCGAACTGGAGCACACGTTATCGCGAGGCATTATTCGCGCGCTGAGCGAGGGCCAAAACCCCAAAAAAATTATCGAACTCGACGCCATTCATTTAGGTATAGAACCTCTGCCTATGACAGCCCCCACACCCAGTGAACAGGAAACAATTCTACCGCTGGACATCACCCTGAATAATGCTATCGACGATTATAAAAGGAAGCTGATCAAAGCCAGACTTGAGCACTTCAACGGAAACAAAGCAGCCGCGGCGCGCTCGCTCAATATCGATCGTGGAAATTTTGTAAGACAACTCAAGCGCCTTAATATTGAATAAAACATTTCACCTGCTGCGGACCTACCTACCCCTATATCCACCCTCTTTTATTTTTTACTCCTGTGCCTTTATGCTACTATTGCCGACTGCGCGAAATACTTCGCTCCACTATTTTCTCGTCTGTATCACCATCTAGATTCAAATCCAGATTCAGCGATATGGCACGACCAACTGTTTTAGGTTTTTTGCATGCTTGAGTACTTACAAAGGGACTGGTTTTCTAATATTCGCGGCGATTTACTCGCCGGGACCGTAGTGGCCTTAGCCTTAATTCCAGAGGCTATAGCCTTTTCTATTATTGCTGGCGTTGACCCCAAGGTAGGGCTTTACGCTTCATTCTGTATCGCTGTTGTGATTGCCTTTGTCGGTGGTCGACCAGGAATGATCTCGGCCGCCACTGGCGCCATGGCGCTGCTGATGGTCACACTGGTTCGCGAACACGGCCTGGAATATCTGCTAGCGGCAACATTGCTTACCGGGGTACTGCAAATCCTTGCGGGGTTTCTCAAGCTAGGGAACCTAATGCGGTTTGTCTCGCGCTCGGTGGTAACAGGCTTTGTCAACGCTTTAGCCATTTTGATTTTTGCCGCACAACTACCCGAGTTAACCAACGTCACCTGGCACGTCTATGCAATGACAGCAGCAGGCCTGGGCATTATCTATCTCTTCCCCTACCTACCTGTAATCGGCAAGACCATACCGTCGCCACTGATATGCATCGTCAGCCTGACCATTGTCTCGATGCTGCTAGGGCTGGATATTCGCACCGTCGGAGATATGGGCGAGCTGCCAGACACCTTACCCATATTCTTATGGCCCGACGTACCACTAAACTTCGAAACGCTGCAAATCATCTTCCCTTATGCAGCAGGCCTCGCCGTAGTGGGCTTGCTGGAGTCAATGATGACAGCGACAATTGTTGATGACTTAACCGACACCAGCAGCGACAAAAACAGAGAGTGTAAAGGTCAGGGTATTGCCAATATTGGCTCTGGCTTACTGGGCGGCATGGCAGGCTGCGCGATGATTGGACAGTCTATCATCAACGTAAAATCGGGTGGCCGGGGCAGGCTCTCCACATTCACTGCCGGTGTATTCCTACTGATCATGGTAGTCTTTCTCGATGAATGGCTACAAAAAATCCCCATGGCGGCGCTAGTGGCAGTCATGATAATGGTATCTATCGGTACATTTTCATGGAGCTCAGTTAAAGACTTGAGAAAACACCCGCTCTCAACCAATATCGTGATGCTGAGTACAGTCGCGGTAGTAGTTGCCACCCACAACTTAGCCATAGGCGTATTAGTTGGCGTGCTACTGGCAACACTGTTCTTCTCTAACAAAATTGGCCGCTTTATGGTGGTCAAATCACAGCTCTCCACCGAGGATGGTGTTCGCACCTACCAAGTGACCGGCCAAGTATTTTTTGCATCGGCAGAACAGTTCACCAATGCATTTGACTTTAAAGAAGCGGCAGAAACCGTAGTGATCGACTTGAGCCATGCACATTTTTGGGATATCACTGCCGTATCAGCCCTCGACAAAGTAGTGATTAAATTTCGCCGGGAAGGTGCAACCGTCAACGTCATCGGGATGAATGCAGCAACAGCAACCGTCGTCGATAAATTTGGCGCGCACAACGACCCGGAAGAAGCTAACAAATTAATGAACGGACACTAAGGAGAATAATATGGAATATATAGTTACCTGTGTAGACGATTCAGCATTAACCCCTGCCGTTTGCGATGCGGCCATATGGGCTGCAAAAAAACTACACAAGCCCATTCGCTTTTTACACACAATAGAAAAACAACCACAGCATGGCGCCGATGATTATACCGGCGCGATTGGCTTAGGTGCCCGCTCAGTACTGCTGGAAGAAATAGTTAAATTAGATGAGCAGCGCAGCAAGCTCGCACTACAACTAGGCCGGGAATTACTGGATAAACTTATTCATCAAGCCAATACAGCAGGCCTTACCGACGCCATCGCCTTACAGCGACATGGCGATATTGTAGATGCCATAACTGAACTAAAAGATGATACTCGATTGATTGTCATTGGCCGCACCGGCAAAGGGCATGAAGGTAAATTCGAAGCCTTAGGCTCTCATGTCGAAACACTGCTGCGTAAAGCGACCGGACCGGTACTATTAATTCCTGCCGAATTTACTCAGCCGACCTCCTTTATGCTGGCCTATGATGGCAGAACCACCGCAGAAACAGCATTACAAAATATTATCGATGGCGGGTTGCTACACGGCCTGCACTGCCACCTGGTTGCGGTAAAAAACAACGAAACAAATCTCGAAGAGAAATTACGTGCAGCCGAACAAATGATGCAAAGCCACGGCTTTACCGTCACTGCGCGCTTCCTCGAAGGGAATATCCATAAATCGCTAATGCAATACCAGCAAGAGCAAGCCATTGATCTCATCGTCATGGGCGCCTTTGGTCACTCCAAACTACGGCAGTTTTTTATCGGCAGCAACACCATAAAAATGCTCGAAAACAACCCTACACCAATCGTAGTACTGCGCTAAAAGCTTATTCTGCGTCGAGCAGAGTAAGCCGAGTCGAAGACATACTGCAGTGTATGTCTTCGACTCCAGCAGCCAAAATAATTATCGATGACAAACTACCAGCCGCCACTATTACTCCGAAACCCGCACATCCAGTCCATCTTTGCCAGCACCGCGCCACGCAAGTGGGTTATCCAACGGCGGGCCAAGGAGCTACTGCAAGCATCCACAACCTGCATACTGGATTGCGGCGAAGGTATTCGCCTGCAGGGAGAATATGCCAGCAAGCCAAAAAACCAACACGGGCTGGTTATATTGATCCACGGCTGGCTGGGCGGGCACAACTCATTGTACTTGTTATCCGCGGGGCAATACCTGTTTCAGCGTGGCTACAATGTATTCCGGCTTAACCTGCGTGATCACGGCGACAGCAATCATTTGAATAAAGCCTTATTTAACTCCACCCGCATCAACGAAGTGGTCAACGCGATTAAAGCCGTACAGCAACAATTCCCCCACACCAATAATTATCTGGCGGGGTTTTCCCTTGGTGGTAACTTCGCCCTGCGCGTTGCCGCCCAAGCCCCCAAACACGCAATAAAGCTAGATCAGGTAGTCGCCATCTGCCCAGTCATCAACCCACACAAAACCAACCGTAATCTACATGACGGCCTGTTTATTTATCATAATTATTTTAAGAAAAAATGGCAGCGCTCGTTGATGGATAAACTGCGACATTATCCTGAGCATAACTATGGCGAAACCTTGTCGACACTCACAACACTGGACCAAATGAACCAATATTTCGTCCCCAATCATACCGACTTCAACAACGTCACCGAATACCTGAATGGTTACAGCATCAGCGGCGACCACCTCGCAAACCTCTCCGTACCCTGCCATATCATCAGCAGCGCCGATGACCCGATTATTCGAGCGGAAGATTTACAGGAACTCGCCAACAACCCCAAGCTGAGCATTGAACTAACCCGTCATGGCGGCCACTGTGGCTATATCAATGACTATGGATTGAATAGCTGGGTTGATGGGCGGCTGATGGAATTGTTTTCGTAGTCTTTGAGTGAGGCTAGAGGACACCATCCTGATCAAAAAACAATCTATGCGCTGTTTTTTCGATTTAAATCATAGATGCCTCGGTAATTTCTGTGCATATTGGCTATGCGACGGTATATTAGGATCATTTGTCGTTAAGACGTATATGGATAATTATTTGGGATATGCGTCTGTGGGGCGTAGATTCAAATGGCCAAGTGCCTGTAGGAGAGGAAGTCATCTTGGATCTCATTAGGGCTCAGCACAAACGAAGGTGCATCAAGAAGCCGGATATATGTCAAAGCCGCCAATTTATCAACACTATCGTTGAGTGACAGAACAGGGTTATTAAAAGATAAATCAAAACAAGTAAATAGAGAAAGAGCTGGGTATTTAGGCCGCGAGCGGTTTAGCTA
>JBAYQJ010000066.1:0-15867 GCA_041677245.1 Spongiibacteraceae bacterium
ATCGGTAAACATGATGCGTATTTCTCTGTAACTCCATGAACGGGACACCTCACAATGGCTAATGCCATTGTACGCTATCCAGCTCGGGGGCAAGCCCCCGAGATTTACGCTACGCGGTTAAACACAAGCTCAGCTCTCGACGCCAACGCTGGAATCCCTTGAGGCCCTCAGCAATAACGACGCAACGCAGCATGGCGAGCATGAATCGCCTTAGCGCTGGCGTACTATTAATGCTATGTAGCTGTCTGTTCGTATCAACCGTTAGCGCAAATACAGATAGTCCGCGTATCGGCAAAGTAAAAGCGGCCTTTATTATCAATATCGCTCGCTATGTAAGCTGGCCACAAACAAACACTACAACCGCTACCCAAGCACCTATGCTAATGTGTTATTACATCAGTAACTTTTTAGGTGCCGCGGTCGATACTATTGCAGATCAAACTATCGCCGGGCGTCCACTAACCTTCACTACCATACAGCACCTCGACGACGGCCATGGTTGTAATATTATATTGGTGCCGGCAACGCAGCTGGATAATTTTAAAAATGAAGCGATAAAAGGCTTCAACAAGCCCGCACTGACTATCACCGATCTAACCAACACCAATATTGCAGCAGGACAAACCCACGCAGGTATTATTGTCGCCTTGGTACGCAAAGGTAACGGGATCGGTTTTGAGATAAACCTACCCCGCAGTACTGATATGGAAATTAAAATGAGTTCGGAGCTGCTGCGGCTGGCGACTATAGTCGGCCAGTAGAGCGAGTTTTCAGATCGATAAAATTTTATCCCAACGCTCTAAAGCTCGCTTCGTCTTTAATCCTGTGCAACGGATATCAACCCGAAAAAGCTATCGTACATTGCAAGCCCCGCACCATGGTTAATCTGGCAGGATAATATTCAACTCAAGCACTGAACAATTACCGTTATTGTCCAGCAGCACCTCTACCTGATCCTGACTCACATCGACATACTTGCGAATCACTTCCAGTAGTTCTTGCTGGAGTTTAGGCAGGTAATCTGGCTGATTACGGCGTGAACGTTCATGCGCAACGATAATCTGCAAACGCTCCTTGGCAATCGATGCAGTGTCTTTTTTAGTGGTACGAAAATAATCAAAGATGCTCATACGCCCCTCCCAAATAAACGCTGGAACAATCCTTTGTGCTCGACCACCAAAAATCTATGCTCAACTTCTTCCCCCAGCAAACGTGCCACAGCGTCTTTATAGGCTTGACCCGCTTTACTTTCCTCATCATAAATAACAGGGATACCCTGGTTAGAAGCTTTCAATACTGACTCAGACTCTGGAATAACACCCAGCAGCTTGGTTGCCAGAATTTCCTCTACGTCGTCAACGCCCAACATTTCACCTCTGGCAACGCGCTCAGGGTTATAGCGGGTAAGCAATAAACATTCTTCAACGCGCTCCCCACGCTCTGCACGGCGGGACTTGCTCTGCAAAATGCCCAGAATACGATCCGAGTCACGCACCGACGAGACCTCTGGGTTAGCGACAACGATAGCCATATCAGCAAAATACAATGCCATGAATGCACCGTGCTCAATACCTGCCGGTGAATCACAGATGATGTATTCAAAACCATCGGCTGCCAGATCATTTAATACTTTTTCAACACCCTCTTCGGTCAAAACATCTTTATCGCGAGTTTGCGAAGCCGGTAATATAAACAAGTTTTCAGTACGCTTATCTCTGATCAAAGCCTGACGCAGAGTTGCCTCACCATGAATAACATTCACGAAGTCATAAACCACACGACGCTCACAGTTCATAATGATATCAAGGTTACGCAAGCCAATATCAAAATCGATAACGACGGTTTTATGCCCACGTAACGCAAGACCGCTACTGATTGCAGCGCTAGTGGTTGTTTTACCAACCCCTCCCTTTCCAGAGGTTACGACAATTATTTTAGCCAAGTTTGTAATCCTTAAGTAAATAGACACTCATTATTTAAAACTGTCCGTACATACGTCAAATTAACGGCGTAATGGACAATGTTTGATCGCTCATCGCTGCTTGTATGGATTTTTTCCAGTACTCGCCTTTTAAGTCTTCATCTAGTTTAAAATTTCCTGCGATAGAAATCAGCTCTGCCTCTAAGCTCTGACAAAATATTCTGGCCGATGTGTCACCGCGCACGCCAGCTAACGCCCGTCCTCGCAATGCACCATAGATATGAATATTACCATCAGCAAGTACTTCAGCGCCCGCCGACACCGAGGCCATAACAATTAAATCGCCCCCTGCCGCATAAACCTGCTGTCCGGAGCGAATTGGCGTAGTGATAATTTTATTAGCACTGGGTATAGGCTGAGCCTGCTCCGCACTGACTGCTGCAGGCTCATTAGCAACAACAGCCTCTGGTTCAACAACCTCCTCGGCTTTGATAACGTCAGCTTTAACCCGCCCCTCGGGCATCAATGCCATACCCAGTGACAGCGCTTGTTGCTTAATCGCTTCGTCACCGCAGCGTAATGCAACAGGTATTAAACCGTAGTCACGACATAGCTGCTGTAATTCAGCCAGAGGTAGCGCAGCGCCTTGATCAATAAATTGTTCAAGACTAATAATCACCGGTGCCTGCTGAAAAAAAGCGGGGGCCTCAGCAACTTTATTACGTAAATCTTGCTCGAATACCTGCCTCTCGTAGTGAGTAACCTCCAACAAGGTCAATGGAAACAAACCACCTTTAAGGCGAAAGCTTGGTGAAGTCGGCATTGGCTCTGCCGTAGAGTTACTGTTAACTGACATGGAACATACAATCTTTTATCCGTGAAAAATATAAAATGGCTCTTATAGCGGTTTGATGACTGTTGCGCAACCACTGTTACACCACCGCTGCATTCAGGCACTCTAATAAGTACTTAGCGAATACAATATTAGCCCTACAAACACTGCTAACTCAGACCTAATGGCCCAAGGTTTGTTTCAAATACAACATTCAACTCAATACGAGCGATAAACCACTTAACGATACAACGGTTTTAAGCCTATCAAACCATTGCGCAAAAAGCTCACTCACACCCTGCCATTATCTATCCGGCAGGTCGTCATTATAGCGCTGCTCCGACGACTCTGATTGACAATCATCAACCATTAGTTCGACAATTTCATGAGTGGTTCGGGGTACATCTACAAACGGTTCAAAGTGCTCACGAGTATTATCGTGAAACCTGATTCGGTAGCCAGTCCAAGCTGCCAATAACAGCAACGCTAAACCCGAGACATAAAAAAGCGCCAAGTTATTGTAATCGATCAGCCAGCCTACTAAAACCGGCCCCAGCACTGCCCCTGCGCTGGTCATCATTAAAATACCACTGGCAATCTCCATCAATGGTAGCTCTGTATTGTCATTTGCGTGAGCCAAACACAGTGAATAAAGCGGAAAAGTCATCGCACCAAAAACAAACATCATCATATACAACAAGGATGTGCTCCGGCCCGCCAAAAAAGCAGCTAACGTGCAGACTATAACCCCCAACAAAGCGACCGCAGCAATTACATAGCGGCGATCATATTGGTCTGATAAACGTCCAATAGGTAATTGAAACACAGCACCACCAGCAATAGTGATCGCCATAAATATCCCAACCTGGTCAGTCCCCAGGCCATTAGCCCTCGCAACCACTGGACCTAACGCCCAAAAGCCTGATGTCACCACCCCTGCGATAAACGCTCCAACCACAGCGACCTGAGAAGCTTGCAACAAACCTGCTAGCCGAAACCTAACCGCCGGTATCGGTGTGGGCGCAAAACTCGCGGTTAAACCAACCGGTATAATCGACAACACCACAAAAATCGCCGCCAACATAAACATATCACGGTACGGGATACCTAGGCCGATCAATAATTGGCCAACACACAAGCCAACCAAAGTGATTACGGTATAAGTCGATAACACCATGCCGCGCTGCTCAGTGCCGGCCTGCTCGTTCAACCAGCTTTCTATCACCATATATAAACCCGCAATAGACCAACCGGTCAACACTCTGGCCAGCATCCAAAACCATAGTTGCTCGACGGCAGTTAAAGAGAGTAAAGACGCCGTAGCTATCGCCGCCAGTACTGCGAACACCCGTATATGCCCCACTCTGGCGACCAAGGCAGGAATACTGAAACAGCCCAGCATAAAACCAACGTAATAGCTCGACCCAATATAACCAATCAGAGCTGCATCCCAGACTAATTGGTCAGCATAAAGCGGAATCAAGGTCAGCTGTAAACCATGCCCCACCAGCAGTATCGCTACCGATGCCAACAGGGCGGTGAAAGAAACCAATACTTTGGTCATAAACAACGATTGACCTTTGCTACAAGGCCCCTATAACGAAGAGGATAAAAATAACGATAATTGCCGCACATTCTACATGCAAGCAAGCGCGATGCGCAGGCCATGTTGAAAAAACAGCAAAACAACACTAAATAGCCTTGCGTACTGCGAGTGGGTAAGCGGTACAATGATCCGGCTAATTTTGTTATGTTTTAACCCAAATGAATAACCAATACGGATAAGCAATGAACTCTCCCGCCTCGGCAACAAATTCAACGCAAACCACCCATCCCGCGTTTGAGTGGATACGCAGTCAAGCCATCGACTCCCTCAATATCGTCGTTGAAGAATACCGTCATAAAAAAACCGGAGCGGCTCACTATCATATGGCCGCCGACAATGACGAAAATGTCTTTTTAGTCGCACTACGTACAGTGCCCATGGACTCCCGCGGCGTTGCCCATATCCTAGAGCACACTGCTCTGTGTGGCAGTGAGCGCTATCCAGTGCGTGACCCATTCTTTATGATGATTCGCCGTTCACTGAACACCTTTATGAACGCCTTCACCAGCTCCGACTGGACTGCCTACCCATTTGCCAGCCAAAACCGTAAAGACTTTAACAACCTGCTAGACGTCTATATGGACGCGGTTTTTTTCTCCCGTCTCGATCAAATGGACTTCGCTCAGGAAGGTCACCGGGTCGAGTTTGCTGAGACCGGCAATGCTGACAGCGAATTAGTCTATAAGGGTGTGGTATACAATGAGATGAAAGGTGCCATGAGCTCCGTCTCCAGCACACTGTGGCAAACTCTGTGTCAGTACCTGTACCCCACGACCACTTATCACTACAACAGCGGCGGCGATCCTGAGCACATTCCTGATTTGACCTATCAACAGCTGAAAGATTTTTATCGCAGCCACTACCATCCCAGCAACGCCATTTTTATGACCTACGGCAACATTGAAGCTGCACAGCACCATGCCAGCTTTGAAGACTTGGCACTATCGCGATTCAGTAAACTTGACAACCATATCCATGTACCGGAAGAACAACGCTATCTCGCCCCCGTGCAAGCGCAAGAATATTATGCTTTTGACGAGGAAGAGAGCGGCGATAAAAAACACCACGTAGTGATGGGCTGGCTCTGGGGACAAAGCGCCAATTTACAAGAAATGCTAGAGGGACAGCTTCTTTCCAGCGTCCTTCTTGACAACAGCAGCTCGCCATTACAACAAGCGTTAGAGACCACAAAACTAGCCAACTCACCCTCACCGCTGTGCGGGCTGGAAGACTCCATGCGCGAGCTGACTTTTGTTTGCGGCGTTGAAGGCACTAGTCTGGACAAGGTCGCCGCCATCGAAGCACTGATCCTCGACACTATCAAGGATGTCGCGGAAAACGGCGTACCACAAGAGCAGGTGGAAGCAGTATTACACCAACTCGAGTTACATCAGCGCGAAGTCGGTGGTGATGGCTACCCCTTTGGCCTGCAATTAATCCTTAGCGCCATCGGTAATGCCACCCACCGCGGTGACCCTATCGCCGTGCTGAATCTGGATCCAGTTCTAGAACAGCTGCATGAAAATATCAAAGACCCCGAGTTCATCAAAAACCTCGCCCAGCGCTTATTACTGGACAACCCACACCGAGTTACCTTAACTCTATCTCCCGACAAAGAGCTATCTGCGCGTCGCGCGGAAGCCGAAGCGGCAAAATTAGCGGAGATCAAAGCCGCTATGTCGGAGCAAGAAAAGCAGCACGTTATCGAACAAGCAAAGGCCTTAGACGCCAGACAAATGCAAAAAGATGACGAATCCATACTCCCCAAAGTTGGCCTTGAAGACGTCGCCCCCGACATTCGCACTGTCCACGGCAGCAGCAATAAGCTAGGTAACTTACCCGCTCACAGCTATGCGCAGGGCACCAACGGCTTGGTTTATCAACAAATCGTCATCGATATGCCACAGCTGCCACCCGAACTAGTTGAGCTGCTGCCCTATTACACCAGCGCCCTGACCGAATTGGGTATTGGCGACAAAAACTATCTTGAGGTGCAGCGCTGGCAGGCCAATGTCTGCGGTAGCATCAATGCCTTTTCCACTATGCGCAGCGCTGCAGACAACGAACAAATACTAAATAGCTATTTGGTATTGTCATCAAAAGCGCTCTCTCGCAACCAGCACCAACAAGCTGAGTTAATGCAGCAAACTCTCTACCACATTCGCTTTGACGAATTACCACGACTACAGGAGCTGGTCGGTCAGCAACGCGCCAGACGCGAACAGTCTGTCACTAACAACGGCCATGGTCTTGCCATGAGCGCCGCCAGTAGCGGTATGAGCCCAGGTGCGAAGCTGAGCCATGACCTCAGCGGTCTTGGCGGTATAAAAGCCGTCAAAAAACTGGACGATAGCCTACAAACAGAGCAAGGCCTACAAGCCTACGCCGATAAATTACAACAGTTGCACCAGCTAGTGCTCGCAGCACACAAACAAGTTGTACTTATTACTGAAGCTGAAAAATTAGCCGAATGCCAGCAAAGCATTGCCACGCTTTGGGCCGATACCGCTAATATCAACAGCCCACGTTTCCATCCAGAAAAAATACGCCAAACCAAAAAGCAAATCTGGGTGGCTAATACGCAGGTTAATTTCTGTGCCAAAGCCTACCCCACTGTTACCGTCGACCACCCCGATGCAGCAGCCTTAGCCGTGTTAGGCGGATTTCTTCGCAATGGTTATTTACACCGAGCTATTCGCGAACAAGGTGGAGCTTATGGTGGTGGCGCCAGTCAAGACCCCAACATCGCCGCATTCCGGTTTTACTCTTACCGAGATCCACGCCTAGAAAAAACACTGGTCGATTTTGATAAATCGATTGAATGGATGCTCAATACCGAACATGACGAGGAACAATTAGAGCAAGCTGTTCTCGGCGTTATCAGTGGCCTTGATAAACCTGGCTCCCCTGCCGGAGAAGCCAAACAAGCCTATTACAATGAATTATTTGGTCGCAGTGATGAACAACGCCGGCAATACCGCCAGCGTATTTTGCAAGTTTCACTTGAGGACTTAAAACGGGTGACTACTACCTACCTCAAACCAGAGCTAGCCAGCACAGCGGTAATTACCAGTCAATCCAACTATGACCAGCTTGGAGAATTTGTTGCACGCAGTGGATTAGAGTTACATTTGGTATAAGCCAGCAAATAAATGTTGATCCACCCGTATCAAAGGTGGATCAACATGCCAAGGTGTATTCCCAAGGGCTCATCAAATACAAAAGGGCTGCCATAGCATGCATACCCCTAGATAATAATTGACTGCAATAGTTGATACGGGAAGCCTCTATACTGCATAAATCGAAAACGCTTTGCTTTTTCCTGATAATCAGCTGCTGCTTTTCTGCCAAACTTTTTTGCATAAACCTGCTTGGCCAACTCAAACCACTCCTCATCACATTCATCCAGATAAGTCTCAATCAAATGGCTATCAAGGTGTTTTTGCTCCAGCTCATTTCTGATGCGAACCGGCCCCTTACCTTGGGATTTACGCCCATTAATAAACGCCTCCACAAAACGCTCATCACTTTGTAGGTTTTCATTCGCCAATAACGTAACTTGTTGATCGATAAGCGCCTTAATAACTTCATTAAGTATACTGACATCAGTACTTTTTTCAGGGCTACTCGTAGGACGGGAATTAAAAAGACTGCCGCCTGACTCTGGAAGACTGGCTGTTAATTTGCGAGAGAATTTAGTGAAAAGCTTGTTTACCAGCTCCTCAAAAGAATGTTCACGGCGCGCCAGCAAATCCATCGCTGCGCGCCGTATATCAACCGGAGAAAACCCTGTTGAAGGCAACTCGGCTATCGAATGTTTATCCGTAGACGACACAAGCACCCAGCATTACTCAGGGGTTTCTGCGCCTTCAGCTACTACCTGTAACTCCGGTGCGCGTTTATTGTTATGCCCGAGTAATTCCTCCCGAATCTTAGTTTCGATACTACCGGCGATATCAGGGTTATCTTGCAGGAACTTGGCGGCATTGGCTTTACCTTGACCAATTTTGTCACCTTTATAGGAATACCAGGCACCAGCTTTATCAATCAACCCCTGCTTAACACCCAGGTCGATAACCTCCCCCATACGATAAATACCTTTACCATAAAGAATTTGGAACTCAGCTTGCTTAAAGGGTGGCGACACTTTGTTTTTTACCACTTTAACGCGGGTTTCATTACCAATGATTTCATCGCCATCTTTTACTGCACCCGTACGACGAATATCCAAGCGAACAGAAGCATAAAACTTCAGTGCATTACCACCAGTGGTTGTTTCAGGCGAACCAAACATAACGCCAATTTTCATCCGAATCTGGTTGATAAAAATAACCAGGCAGTTGGCATTTTTAATATTGCCGGTCATTTTACGCATGGCTTGCGACATCATCCGTGCCGCCAGGCCCATATGACTATCACCAATATCCCCTTCTATTTCGGCCTTAGGTGTCAACGCTGCAACGGAATCAACCACCACCACATCAACAGAGCCAGAACGAACCAGCATATCGGTAATTTCTAGTGCCTGCTCGCCGGTATCGGGCTGAGAAACCAGCATATCGTCAATGTTTACACCCAGTTTTTCTGCATAGCTTGGGTCTAAGGCATGCTCCGCATCGATAAATGCACAAGTAGCGCCCAGCTTTTGGGCTTCAGCGATCACACTTAAGGTCAGCGTGGTTTTACCCGAGGATTCAGGGCCATAGATTTCCACAATCCGCCCTTTAGGTAGACCACCTATGCCCAAAGCAATATCCAGCCCTAATGAGCCGGTAGAAATAGCCGGCATCGCTTCCCGCGAGCCTTCTCCCATTTTCATAATAGAACCTTTACCAAACTGTCGCTCAATCTGGGATAAGGCTGCTTGTAGGGCTTTTTCTTTATTCGTATCCATATTTATACTCTCTTACTGTTCGGTCTCGGTGCTAGTTTTGGTATGACTCTCTGCACTGTTTTCGGCGCATTATTCTCAGCACACCATGCTGACGCAATATTTATCAATAGCTGTCTATAAAGTGTACCTAAGCATACGGCGATTGGGCACAGGTAGATAACTGCTGCCACCCGCAACGGATACCCAATTGGGACGATATTGTCATGGTCGCCCGACTGCAAAACACTGTACACATGAACAGTGATCCAAACAAGCTTTTTTATCCGCCACTTATGATATTTTAACGATAGCAACCACGACCACTGCTGTATTCACTCAAATCCAGAGCCCTTCGTCAACGGCAGTTGGTAACACCAGCTCCAGCGCTATTAAACAGGCGCCTGCAAAGCTGCAAGAAATGCCTCCGCCAAAGGATTAAGGTGCTTGCCTCGTAAATAAGCACTACACCAGGAGCGTCGAATAGGCATACCATTAACCGCAAGAGATTTTAATTGGCCCGCGGCAATACCTGGCTCCACCACATGTCGAGGAAGCACCGCATAATCCATACAATCTCCGTCAACCAGTAGCGTAAACAAAATCGCCTGATTACTTCCCAAACGACGACGCTGCTTGATAACACAGCTTTGCTGCTGGCAAAATTCTTCAAAAATTTGTGCACAACCAGAGCCCGGCTCTCGCGACAAAAGTCGATAAGCCAGCAGCTCCTGCAAGGCAACACCAGGCTTGCTTGCAAGAGGGTGCCCTGGACAGACAACCGCAATCAATTGGTGCTCAGCGAAGGGAACAAAATGTAAACCGCTATCATTAGGGACACGAGTCAACACCGCAAAATCGTCAAGATTATCCTGCAAACGACTTAGCAAACGCTGGTGATTCTCAACGTGTAACACCACATCAACATCGGGGTGCTGCTGACAAAATCGATGGATATAGCCGGGCAGTAAGTAGTCAGCACTAGTCTCTATCGCGATATTGAGCCGACCCGATAAACGTCCATGCATTTCCGTCAACTCAATCTCCAAGTGTACTAGGCGCTGTTTAATCTCCCGCGCCGCTCGCGCCACCAACTCTCCCGCTGCAGTCAGATAAAGCTGCTTACCAATATAATTAAACAACGGTTGCTGCGTAAGCGCTTCCAGACTGCGGATCTGCGAACTCACCGCAGGCTGAGTCAGCGCCAACTGCTCTGCTGCACGCGAGTAACTGCGATGCTGGCAAACTGCTAAGAAAACATCAATCTGGCGCAGGGTTAAACGTTGCAAAACACTAAGTTTCATCAGTACAACTCATCAGTTAATCGGACGTAGAAGCCCATTGGAAGGTTATTTCAGCGAACATCAAACCCAACTATAAGTAATTACTTATACCAATAAAAATAAATATTGATTTTTTATATGGCTAATAATTGGATACTGTGCCTGCATCATCCAATTATTGGACCCAGTGACTGCACCACACTTTGATCAGCTACGCGGTCACAACGCTATTACAGCTACGGCAAGCCGGAGTATCGCCATGTTAAAAAAAATCCTGATCGCCAACCGCGGAGAAATCGCCGTTCGCATTGTCCGCGCCTGTGCTGAAATGAGTATTCGCTCGGTGGCGATTTATACCGAGCCCGACCGATTTTCTCTCCACGTTAAACGAGCCGACGAAGCCTACAATATTGGCCCCGACCCACTAGAAGGCTATCTCAACCCGCGCAAACTCGTCGCCTTGGCGGTAGAAACTGGTTGTGACGGACTCCACCCTGGTTACGGCTTCCTATCTGAGAATGATGAGCTGGCCGATATTTGTGTCCAACGAGGCATCACCTTCATTGGCCCTGACGCTGAAGTGATCCGCCGTATGGGTGATAAAACTGAAGCGAGACGTGCGATGAAAGCCGCTGGTGTACCAGTCATTCCCGGCACTGAAGATAACCTTGCCAACGTCGAAGAAGCTGTCACTGTAGCGGCAGACATCGGCTACCCCATCATGCTCAAAGCAACCTCCGGTGGCGGCGGGCGTGGTATCCGCCGTTGCGACAGCGAAGAAGAGCTACGCCGCAACTTCAGCCGAGTCGTCTCTGAAGCAAGCAAAGCTTTTGGTCGCGCCGATGTGTTTATGGAAAAATGTATCGTCAACCCCAAACATATTGAATCACAAATACTCGCTGACAATCAGGGCAATGTAATTCATCTGTTCGAACGCGATTGCTCAATCCAGCGTCGCAATCAAAAACTGATTGAAATAGCGCCCTCTCCACAACTCACCCCCGAACAGCGCGCCTACATTGGTGAGCTTGCAGTGCGCGCGGCAGAAGCGGTGAACTACGTCAACGCAGGCACGGTAGAGTTTCTGCTAGCCGACAACCAAATTTATTTTATGGAGATGAACACACGGGTGCAGGTAGAACACACCATCACCGAGCAAATAACTGGTGTCGATATCGTCCGCGAACAAATTCGTGTTGCCTCGGGCCTGCCATTATCTTATCGGCAAGAAGATATCTCCTTTCGTGGCTACGCGCTACAGTTTCGCATCAACGCCGAAGACCCCAAAAATGACTTCCTCCCCAGTTTTGGAAAGATTAGCCGCTATTATGCCCCTGGCGGCCCCGGCGTACGTACCGATACCGCCATCTATACAGGCTACAGTATCCCGCCCTATTTTGACTCGATGTGCTTAAAGCTCATCGTCTGGGGGCTAACATGGGAAGAGACGCTGAATCGCGGCGCACGAGCACTCAACGACATGCGTGTGCAAGGGGTAAAAACCACTGAACCCTATTACCAGCAGATTCTCAAACACCCTGATTTTCGCGCGGCAAACTTTGATACCAGCTTTGTAGAAAACCACCCTGAACTGACCCAGTACTCAGAGAAAAATCGGCCTGAAGATATAGCAACAGCCGTGGCAGTAGCTATCGCCGCCTATGCAGGACTGTAACCGACATGCAACCAAGCAAGCATCAATCCACTTTTAACTTTGAGCCATACCGCTTTAACCCCCTATTTTAGAGAGCAATGTTATGACGGACACCAAGGCCATTAAAATCACCGACGTCGCCCTGCGCGACGGCCACCAATCTTTGATCGCCACTCGCCTGCGCACCGAAGACATGCTACCGATATGCGCCGAACTGGATGCAATCGGCTACTGGTCACTCGAGGTTTGGGGTGGAGCCACCTTTGATGCCTGCGTGCGCTTTCTCAAAGAAGACCCATGGGAACGTTTACGTAAACTACGCGCGGCGCTACCGAACACACAACTACAAATGTTGCTCAGAGGGCAAAATCTACTAGGTTATCGCCACTACGCCGATGATGTCGTAGAGGCATTTATTCAACAATCTGCTGACAATGGCATAGACATATTTCGCATCTTCGACGCGATGAACGATGTGCGTAATTTAGAGTGCGCTATCACCGCCGTCAAAAAAACCGGCAAACACGCTCAAGGCACCCTCTGCTATACCACCAGCCCTGTACACAACACTGCCACCTATGTGCAGCAAGTCAAAGATATGGTGGCTATGGGTATCGACTCCATCGCGATCAAAGATATGGCGGGGCTGCTTACACCGGCAGCAACCACTGAATTAGTCACTGCTCTCAAGGCAGAATTCGATCTACCACTTGCGCTGCACTCTCACATGACCTCAGGTCTGGCGGGCCTCTGCCAGCTTAAAGCCGTAGAAGCCGGTGTAGACATCCTCGACACCGCCATTTCTGCCTTTGCCAATGGCACCAGCCATCCTGCTACCGAAACCATGGTGGCAGGGCTTAAAGGTACCCCCTATGACAGCGGCTTAGATTTACCGGCACTGCAAAATATCGCCAAACAACTATGGACTGTGCGCAAAAAATACCACCAATTTGAAAGCGAGTTCACCCGTGAAGATATCGGCGTGCAAATCAGCCAGGTCCCCGGCGGCATGATGTCTAACCTCGCCAACCAGCTCAAAGAACAGGGCGCACTCAATCGTATCAACGACGTATTCGCAGAAATCCCCGCCGTGCGTAAAGACCTGGGTTACCCACCGCTAGTTACGCCAACTTCACAGATAGTCGGCACCCAAGCGGTGATGAACATTCTCGCTGATGAGCGCTACACATCTATCACCAATGAGGTTAAGCGTTACTTACAAGGCCATTACGGCGCAGCCCCTGGCGAGGTTAATAAAGAGCTACGCGCCAAAGCGATTGGCTCAGAAGAGGTAATTGACGGGCGTCCCGCAGATTTGCTACCACCAGAGCTGGATAAACTGCGCACCGAAATAGGCACACTCGCCGAGAGCGAAGAAGATGTACTAACCTTCGCCATGTTCCCTGATCTGGGTCGCAGCTTTTTGCAGCAACGTAGGGATGGCACACTCGTAGCAGAAGCACTAGAGCCCGCTCTCGGCAACAGCGGTCGCAGAGTTAACGACGGCGGCGTACCAACCGAGTTCTCTATCGACGTCCATGGCGAAAGCTACCAAGTAGCCATCACCGGCGTTGGGATAAAAGGCGCAGGCAAACGCCATATATACATGACACTGGATGGTATGCCCGAAGAAGTTGTGTTCGAAACCCTGGGCGAATATCAAACCGACAGCAGCAAAGAACGTAAACAGGCCAGCAAACCAGGCCACGTTACCACCAATATGCCAGGCAATATTGTCGAGGTTTTGGTGGCAGTGGGTGATATTGTCAAAGAGGGTCAAGCTGTATTAGTCACCGAGGCAATGAAAATGGAAACCGAAGTACAAGCCCCTATTAGCGGCACGGTGATGGATGTACACATCGCCAAAGGTGACCGGGTTACGCCTGGGGACATCTTGATTGAAATCGAAAGTTAGCTAACCAGACCCGTAACAGCATGTTTGAAACCTAAAAACGAGGAAGATCGCAGCGTATCAACCGGGTAATCTTCCTCTGATTTTGATTTTCAAGAGATTGCTCAAACCACCGGATACGGCTTAAATACAGAAAATGCACCACCAACGAGCACCCTACGACCACTTCCTTTGTCAGTTCCCTGCTGCAACAAAAAATAACCTCTAGCCCAACAATACTACCCCCAATACCGCTTCTTCAAATGCGGCAACTCTGACATGGTTTTATCGACGCTCTTAGTGCTATTCAACGCATAATCTCTGACGGTGACATCGGCGGCGCCGGCACCAATAGATACACATGATCCTTACTCACCATACCTCGCATTATCTCTAATTTCAAAATACTCACAGGTATGACGAACCAACTCTCGAACACGCAAACCGATATCACCAAACAAAACTTGATAGCAGTGCTTCGCCACGCAGACAAATTGATATTCAATCTTAAATTTCCTATGTAAACCATGCCAATATTTCATACCAATATCATAAAGGCGACCACCAGCTTAAAACTACCCATTTAAAAACAGTTCAATAAATAGACTTACTAGACAACGTCTGAAACAGCCTAACTAGTCAGGGCAAATCAAAACTATTACCAATATATTTACCTGTAGCGACCAACATATCGGTATTGTCCGACCGCTTCGCCATCGCCCCCAAAACTCTTAACCTATTGATTTACAATATATTTTATAATACACCGTTAGATCAATTGCATTTAAGGAGGATATAAATAATAAGTCCCTTTGCATCAGATAGTTAGTATTAAACCTCTCGCTACCAGATCCGTGCTAGAATCTTTTAAGTGCGATAAAATCGCATGATATTTTATCTCAAGTTGACGTATCTTCTATAGAGGCATAGTCATGAGCCTTGCAAAGCAAGTAAAAGAACAGTTTGACCACCTGCCAGCAGGTGGTGTGATCTCCAGCCGCACGCTCCATAAATTATCTCCTGACAACCAACAGGTCGATAAGGCTGCTTCTCGCTTGTACAAAACACAAGGGCTTAATAAATTACGCAATGGGCTCTTTTACAAACCCTACAAGAGCAAATTCTTTGGTGACCTGCCACCTAGAGAAAAAGAAGTCCTCCGCTCAATCAGGGAGCAGCACGATGCTCATATCAGTCCATCTGGAGCCTTAGCTGCTTATGAGATGGGCCTGACACCTGACCTGCCAGAGTCGATCGTCTATGAATCTGATAAGCGCATTAGTCCCATCAATCTGGAGAGTTACACGCTTTACTTCCGCAAAGTCGATGGCAAGAAGCTTTTTGCCGTAGAAGCTTCGCTACTCAAAACGCTTAAGGCACTTGAGTTCCTCTATAAAGAAAATATAGCGCTTACGCCTTTGCAGGAAAAACGTATTCAACGGCTACTCAGCGGCTATCCTAGTACACAACTTACCAATGCTACTGCTCTATGGCCACGTTGGTTTCAAGACAAGACACAGGACTTAATCAAAACCATAAATCAGCCTTATATTACTGGACTAAGTGCACTCAATATTCCTTATCAGGGTAAACAAGCCGACTGGCACCAGATGGGAATGCTCAACAATAATAAGTTTCAAATCGCTGGAAAGAATTACGAAAGCGCTCCAGGACTTACAGATAAAGAATTGTTTGACTGCAGTGACTTTCTCAGCAAGCACGATATCACTATGGGTACAAACCTCTGCGCCACCCCATTACGAGCTATCAAGGATATCCTTTTCACAAGTATTCTTAAAAAGAACAAATA
>JBAYQJ010000067.1:0-15549 GCA_041677245.1 Spongiibacteraceae bacterium
GTCGGCATCATTAAGCTATTGAATAAGCTGGTGAACAGTGGCGTCGATGGCATCATTGTCCAAGACCTTGGCCTGTTTAATCTGGTTAAAAAGCATTTTCCGAGCTTGGATATACACGCCTCAACTCAGCTCACCACGCATAATGAAGGGCAAATTCAGTTTTTGTCTAAAGTCGGTGCGACCCGCGCCAATCTATCGCGCGAACTCAACCTGACTGAAATTAAAGCACTCACAAAAGTCGCGCATGATGTCGACGTATTAACCGAAGTCTTTGTGCATGGTGCCTTATGCATCGCCTTTTCTGGCCAATGTTATTCAAGCTCGGTCAGCGTCGGTAACTCAGGTAATCGTGGTCGCTGCAGCCAAGCATGCCGTGATGAATACGAACCCACTGCCATGGGTAATAAATTCCCGCTGAACTTAAAAGATAACTCAGCTTATTTTGATCTACCTGAGTTGGTCGATGCGGGTGTCGATTCCTTAAAAATCGAAGGGCGAATTAAAGGCGCTCAATACGTGCATACCGTGGTGGACAGCTGGCGCAAACAAATTGATACCTTTGTTGAAACTGGTACCTTGTTAGATGACGACTCCAACCTCTATAAAGTGTTTAACCGAGATTTCACTAACCTTTTCCTGAAAGGTGACATGAAAAAATCGATGTTTACTGATAACCCTCGCGACCATAGCTTTACCCATGCCAATGAAAAAAATAACGCGATCTCGGTTGTGCAGATTCAGGAAACACAGCATGCCTTAGCGCAAGAAAAAAACCAGATCGGCTTACTCGTCGATGAAAAAATCAAATACCTGAGCATCGCCAAACAAAACCTTGCCTTACATTTCTCAGGCAAGCTCGGCGAGCCTTTAACCGTAACAGCGAAGGTGACTGGCGATAAAACATTCATCGTTCAATCGAGTACGAATTTAACCCAAGCGGGTGAATCCGGCCTTGAGCCAGTCGCGATTGAAAAGCGCTTCAGATCCTTTAATAACGCTGAATATCTGCTTAAAAGCTTTAACTATGAAGATCTCGATCCGGGTTTAAATATTTCTTTTCGAGAGTTAACCGCGCTAAAAAACGAGTTGGCACTGCTACTCAATGACTCTGTCGCTATTATTCCAGCGGTTGACATACCACCCTTACCCCATCATGCAAAGATCGACGCAAAACCAACGATGTCGCTGCTGATTGCCGACATAAAAGACCTCTATCTCTGCGATGAAACCGATGCCGATATTTATTTTAAATTGCCAGAAAGTTTTAAAGTGGGCGACCGCAAGTACATCGAGCTATTTTTAGACAACCCAAGATTGATCCCTTGGTTTCCAGCCGTGCTGATTGGTAAGGACTACCTAGAGTCAATCAAGGTGCTCGAAGAAGTACGACCCAAACGTATCGTCAGTAACAATACCGGCATCGCTTACAAAGCATTTGAAATGGGGATTGATTGGGTAGCAGGTCCCTTCTTAAATACCACCAACTCCTATGCGCTATTAACCCTGCAAGAAGATCTAAATTGTAAGGGCGCCTTTATCTCTAACGAGATTAATCGTCCGCAAATCCGTAACATTCGACGCCCGGAAAACTTTAAGCTGCTTTACAGCATCTATCACCCAATCCTCATGATGACCAGCCGCCAGTGCTTCTTTCAACAAACGGTCGGTTGTAAAAAACCGAGTATCGAAGACGGCTGCATGCTGAAATGCGAAAAAGCCACGTCGATTACCAACGTCAAAGGCATTTCATTTGCGGTCGATAAACAGAAAGGGGGTTATCCAAGCATTTATAATCATGAACAATTCTTGAACATCGATGCAGTGAATGATTTTTCACATTTGTTCGATGAGTTCTTTATTGATCTCACCGATATCGGTAGTGGCTCGAAAGAAAAACTGGATAAGCTCCAGTTGATTCACCACTTTGAAAACGTCTTGAATGGCATCGAAAAATCTAGCGTGCAGTTACATAAAATGGTCACGGTATCGACCAATGCTCAATACACGCAGGGTTTGTAAAGAGTCACAAGGCTTAGTTTTGTCCTAATAAAAAGGTTGCATGGCTGTCTAACCACAGTGGATATTTAGCCATGGCCTTGGTGTAGAGCGGCGTTTGTAAATGTCGGTTGAGCCAGTCTCGGCACTTAGGGTAAGGCGCTTGCACATACCATTTGCGGTCGACGCGGGCGAATTGCCGTACAAATGGCAGTAGAGCATAGTCCGCCAAACTGGCTCGATCGCCCATTAAATAGTCGCTGCTGTCTAGCCTCTGTTCGAGCTCTGCAATAAAAACCTCACAGCTCTGACGATCTTCAACTTCAGATTCTTTGTGGAAGCGCTTCGCCAACTTATAGACTTCCAGCTGCGGTTTGAACTGTTGATCGTTTTTCTTGATCAGTTCTAACATCAACTCTAGATCACGCGGATCTTCTGCCCATAACAAATCTTGAGGGTCATTACGCTGTAGCGCCCACAGCATGATATCGATACTCTCATCAATCACAGTCGCCTGCTGCGGCACGTCGCTACCTTCAGCATGATTAATTATTAACACAGGCACCGTCCCCTTAGCTGATAGCGCTAACATGTCGGCTGGTTTGTTTTTAGTGACCACCGCACGAATCAACACGGACTGCTGAGCCAACAAAATTCCTAACCGCGCGCGCATGGCGTAGGGGCAGTGTTGGAGGGAATACAAGATAGGTAGATTTGAGCTGGATTTAGACATACGTCAGCGTAGCAAAGTACGCAGTGTGTCGCGAGTTATAGAGCGTCAATTATCTTGGCGATCCCCGCGTCGAAGGGGGGGACAACAGCCGTTTGTTAGACAGCACTCTCTCTTTCCCATTCGATAAATGCATCAATGTCAGCGCTGAACTTTTTTACTGTCCATCCGAGAAGTGCCGCATCATCTAGCAAGCCAAAGCCGACAATGAAGTCAGGAATCAGGTCAATAGGCATGACGAAATAGATAACGGCAGCCACCAGCATAACCAAAGAAGACCAAGGGATATCCCTGTACGTACCCTTTGCATACGCCTTGATCAGGCGAAAACAGGCCATGAGTTGCAGCCATATCGCATCAAGTGGCCCTTGCTTGCCATTGGCCTTTTTCGATGCCTTGTCAATCAAATCGCTCAGCTTCTCAGGATCTTTTGCGTAGTCCTCAGCTTTGCTTTTTGCCTTCTTGTAAGACGCACTGTGCTTGGCCTTATCTGCCGTGGAGGTGTCTTTGCTCTTAATCATGGATGTCCCCTGTTAATTCTGAATGAAGCTCAGCCAACTCAGCATAATCTTTGTCCTAATCCAACTTCAAATAATTGTAGTGATTAAGAAAATCGATAGCTTTATTTTCGGCATCCCAAGCAAAGAGAAACATCGTTAAATGTCCCCACAATGGATGCAGGTATAACTCAGCAGGTACGCCAGCCTTACGCAGAGCATTGTAGTAATTTATCGACTGTTCTTTTTCGACTAAGCGATCGAGCTTGCCATGATATAAAAATACCGGAGGAACATCCGCTGAGATATGCGTCATCGGTGAAGCCTCTTTATAGAGCTGTGGATTGTCGTCGCGTTTAACGCCCAAAAATGGCACAACAATAGGGCTATTACTGTATTGGCTCAGATCTGCAGGAATGCCTCCTGCAACAACCGCGCGAATTTTTGGCAGGGGTGGTAACAGATCAAGCGTTTGTGCTTCTCCTGGTTTGACACTGGCCAACTGGGCCACCAAATGTGAGCCAGACGAGTAACCCCAAGCATTCACTCTGCGCAAATCAAGCTGATACTGTGTGGCATTCTGTTGCAGCCAAAGCAGTGCGATTTGTAGATCCTGAACTTGTGCTGGATAAATAAACTCAGGGGCAAAGCGATAACTCACATTAAAAACGGCATAACCTTTTTTAGCTAATTTCTTTGCTGTCGATGCCATATCGCTGCGATCACGCCCAGACCATCCACCGCCATGCACCATCAATACCACAGGCCAATTGCTTTCTTCTGCTGATCGTTTTGTAGGTAAATAAAGATCCGCTGCCAATGGCAGTGGCCAGTCAACACCCGAATAGGTAATATCTTTGATAATAGTAAACTCTGCCGCATGGCCATTACCAACGTTATAAACATGGCTGGGATCTGGCGAATCACTATAGTTTTGTGGGTAGCTTACGCACGCTGTGAGTGTCATTGCCGACAGCAAACAAAACAATCTTGAGATAATTTTTGCATACATAGCGTGACCTAAGAGTTAAATAAAATTTAATGAACCGAACAGTGATTATTTCACCTAGGAAGGCGCTCAACCGCCATCATGCGCTGGGCGACAACCCATCGAAACGACCTACGAGTCCTTTGCCGACAATAAACTCTCCAGATAACACCAACGAACTTCATCACTACTCGTCACCAGTTGGTACGCTGAAACCTCCATATTGAGCAATGCGCAATCTGCTGAGGTAAAAAAATCCTCAAACTCCGGATGTCGCTCGATATGAGCCGCGAGTGCCAATTGATGCGCATCACATGGTACATCGGTGATTTGCCCGTGCGCTGTGATAACTAGACCTGCCCGTTGTTGTTCAAATGGCTCAATTCCACTGCCGATGAGTAATGCAACGCGCCCATCCTTGCGCAGACTTTCATACTTTCGTGTCGTACGGTAAGTCGCTAAAACAAGGCGTCTAATACCTTTTATTGGCGTAAAGGCCATCAAACTTGCATGTGGCTGACCATCTATTTGAGTGGCTAAAACGGCCAACTTCCTCGCTTGCAGCAGCGCGCTAATTTCTTCACAAACTGTCATTGATTGAAGTCCCCTGCGATGCCGATAAATTTCTTAGTCTTGGGTCGAAAAATGGAAATGAAATTTCGTTACGCCAGAGAAACCATGGCGTAAAAGGCGGGTTATACCTCGCCGAAATTGGTTCCCCCACTCTACGTAATTGCCTTGTTTTAATCCATTCCTGCAATTTCGCCTTATTTTAACGATGTGATAGCAATGACCAAAATACGCCAATCATCTCGTACACTCAGGTGAACCTTTGAGGTTGCTTTCTACTGTGACACTAATCGAGGATCGAATGGAAAATATTGCGCATGGCGATTTAAATAGGTCTTAGCTATTGATGCATAACGTTGCAAATCAACCGCGTGTTTTGTACGTTGGTTGAATGTGCCTTGTTATCGGATCATGGATCATTTCAACGGCTTACTCGTGTGTGGAGTGAGTCGAAGCAGGCGTCCACCTTTTTTGCCCTCGAGAACCCATAGCGCACCTTTAGGCCCCTGCTCAACCTCGCGTATACGTTCACTCATGGCAAAACGTTCTACTTCCTCAGCCTGGTGACCGTCAATGCTGATTCGCAGCAGTGCTTTTGATTTAAGTCCGCCGATAAAGGCATTGCCCTGCCATTCGGGAAAAAGTGAGCCGTAATAGATTGTCAGGCCTGAGGGTGCAACCGTTGGTACCCAATATACTTCCGGTGCATGAAATTCCGGGCGCGTATCATGATCGGCAATAGGCAAACCGGAGTAATGATCGCCCCAAGATACAATTGGCCAACCGTAATTATCGCCCCTTAGGATCAAGTTAAATTCGTCACCGTGTCTGGGCCCCATTTCGTGGGTCCAAAGTTGACCCTGTTTGTCGAAAGCAATGCCCAGCAGATTGCGATGCCCGAGAGACCAGAAGGTTTTTGCGAGCTCTCCCTTATCCTGAAACGGATTGTCGGGTGGAACGGATCCGTCTGCGTTTATACGGATGATCTTGCCCAAATTTTGTTGCCAGCTTTGCGCCGGTGTCTGCTTTTGCCGGTCACCGGACGTGATGAACAAATGCCCTTCCGGACCGAATGCCAGCCGGTGTGAGTAATGCCCGCTGCCGGTGACTTTGGGTATTTGCTGCCAGATGACTTCGAGGTTTTCCAGTGCTGGCTTGGCGGTCGCTGGATTGAACCGTGCCCGAGCAACAACGGCCCCCCTCTTACCTGACGAATCCTGCTCAACGTACGACAGGTAAATCCAGTGGTTTTCCTGGTATCGAGGATGGAGAATAATATCGCCCAAACCGCCCTGACCGCCATAAGCCACCTTTGGCAAGCCTTTGACGGGTAAGACGGAACGGTTATCCAAGCGGACCAGGAGCAAAGTACCTGCTTTTTCAGTTATCAGGAGATCCCCGTCCGGTAGAAAGCTCATGGCCCAAGGCTCATTGAATGCGCCAAAGCTCTCGGCAACAAGCCGCGAACCTGCATTTCCGTCAATCACCTCATCAGCAGAATCGGCGTAGGTACTGGAAAAAAACAGACCCCATAAAAGCGCTAGGGACGTTATAAAGCGTAATAATTGCATAATTATCCCTGCTGTAAGGAGTGCTTTGAATTACGGAAAAACTGGCTGCCGAACCGACACTATATCAACCAACTGTATGAGAACAACAAGCAAGCTAATGTTGGAAATTGGGGTTTATTCATTCGAAAAAGGCTTCAAATTATTTTTAGATTTTTTAGACCTGGGTCTATAGAGTATTATCTTTGCGATACACATAACTACGTGCTCATTACTGTATCAGGATGGTTTAATGATCTCCAAAAACAACCATCTCGAACACACCACATTTGCATTTCTCGATATTGAAACGACCGGTGGGAATTCATCCCATGACCGTATTACTGAAATTGGGATCCGCTTCTGGCGCGCGGGTGAGGCCGTAGGTGAGTGGCAAACCTTGCTCAATCCGGGTCTCCGTATATCTCCTTTTATCGAGCAATTGACCGGTATTTCCAACGCCATGGTCGCCGATGCGCCCTCGTTTGCAAGCATCGCGGATACTCTAGAAGAGCAGTTACGGGATACAGTATTTGTAGCCCACAACGCGCGCTTCGATTACGGATTTATCAAATCGGAATACCGTCGGCTGGGGCGGCTTTTTTCTGCGCGGGTTCTTTGCACTGTGAAACTTTCCCGGCACCTGTATCCGGAATTTCGCAGGCACAACATGGACGCGCTCATCGAACGTCACGGTTTGGCCCAGGTGCAGCGGCACCGGGCCATGGGGGATGTTTCTGCAATGCTTGAGTTTTTCACCCATGCACTGGCAGAAAAAGGCGTTGCGAAAATGGAGGAAGCAATTGCCGCTCTGCTGCAAAGCCCGAGCATTCCCTCACACCTCCCGCTGGACACCCTGAGAGATTTGCCACGTGGCCCGGGGGTATATCGATTTTACGGCGAAAACGATGTGCTTCTGTATGTGGGCAAGAGCATCAATATTGCACAGCGAGTGGCTTCGCATTTTTCCGGTGATCACAACACCAGTCGAGGCCTGCGGATTTCCTCAAGCTTGCGTAGAGTCGAATACACAGAAACCGCCGGCGAGCTCGGGGCACTGTTGCTGGAACTTCGACAGATCAAAACGCTTAACCCTCTTTTCAACCGCCGATCCCGCGCGGCGAAAAACCTGCTGAGCATCGAGCTGGCGCCGAACGATTGCGGTTACCTACAGGCGCGACTGGTTCGAGAAATAGAGCCGCATCGGCTCGCCAGTTATTTTGGGTTGTTTCGAAGCAAGCGCGATGCCGAGCAAGCGTTAAGCGGCATTGCCGCGAAAAACGATCTGTGTAACCAGCTGCTTGGCCTTGAGCCGGAACGCGATGGCCCCTGTTTTCAGCGCGCGCTAGGGCGCTGCAAAGGTGCTTGCGAGGGAATCGAAGACGTTACTCGCTACAATCTGAGGGTGCAGATTGCCTTTCACCAGTTACGTTTGCGAACCTGGCCATGGAAGGGTCCGGTAGCGATTGTGGAGTATCGGGGTGATGGGGCGCAATCTGATATTCTGGTGGTCTATAACTGGGTCCACGTCACCACTGTGCACGATGAACAAGAGCTCTACGATCTGTCACTGCGCGGCCAGTCTGTAACCTTTGACCTGGACTCCTATAAGTTACTGGTCAAGGCCCTGATGGGCAGCGCCGATAAAGGTCATTCCCTGATCGAGCTCCCTGCCGTTGCTGCGCCTGATGTGCTGATGCCCTGAGTGGCGTGTTAACTTAAAATCAATGGGTTCATGCTGAGGTTGGCACACAGGATTTCAGTAGGCGTTGGCTGGCTTAACATCAAGCTCTCATTATTTCCGACTGCTTGACCTGCGACACCCTAAGCTCCTAGGGCTCCAGCCCTGGGGAAACTACGACGATTTATTTAGACATCTATCCAGCATAACGCCCAACTCACGCGCCGGCTTGGAGCCGCAAAGCGGCGGAAAAACCGGTAGCCGTGCAGCCGATTGTTATAGCTCGTTCACGGTGAAAAACTTTTACAGAGAAACGCCCCAATCTCAAAACCCCAAATACCGATTATCAAACAAGCTGCTATCACAGAAATTAAGAAATTAAGAAAGTAAGAAAGTAAGAAAGTAAGAAAGTAAGCGGAACCTTATCCCTACTATAATCACGAACGCATTAAGCTAAAATTAAAAGGCCTGAGCCCGATACAATATCGAACTCAGGCCTTGGCTGCTTGCTCACTAACCTGTCCAACTATTGGGGGTCACTGCAAATATTAGCGGCTTTTTTATGTATAAAATAAGAAAGTTCGGCAGTAGTCCCACAGCACTTTAAAGTGCATTGGCCGCTTCATAGCCAGTTTTGATAGCGTGCGAAATGTTGGCTACCTGTCGACAGTCACCTATTTCAACGACCGAAACACCCTTGTCGGCCAGCAGCGCCGTATCAAACTTAACGGAACGCGCACCACTCGCCATTACCACATAGTCGCACGGAATTTTCACCGTCTGGCCATCTTGGTTTTCGCAAATCACTTCATTCGCCCTAATGTTAATCACCTTATGACCGGTGAATTGCGCTATGGCGTGATTTTTAAAAAATTCGAGCATGGTGGGTAAAACAGTCATGCCGACTTCGCTCGCAATTTTATCGCTCATTTCCACCACTGATACCTGACAGCCTTGCTCAGCGAGGTATTCAGCAGTCTCACACCCGACCATACCACCGCCCACCACCACGACCCGCCCAGAAACAGCCTGCTCCCCGGCAAGCACCTTCCAAGCATTGCGAACATTAACGCCATCCACACCTTGGATGGCAGGTATGAAGTTCGAGGCACCCACGGCCACTATTACAGCATCAGGCGCGAGTGCCAGCACGCTCTGGGTGGTTGCCATTTCGCCCATGCGCAGAGTCACGCCTTCGCAATGTATGGCGTGTGCAAGATCTTCTACAGCACGATCTATTTCACTTTTGCGTGGCGGCACATTGGCTATATTCAATTGCCCGCCCAGCTTTATAGTATTTTCAAACAAGGTAACACTATGGCCCTTTTTGGCAGCGACGCGTGCGGCTTCCAAACCTGCTGGGCCGCCGCCTATCACCACAATTGTCTTCTTGACCTTAGCCGGACTAATCATCCGCACTTCTTCATAGCCGTTCTCGGCATTCACCACGCAGGCGATAAATGAACCGTTCATAATCGCGTCGACGCACTCGTTACAACTGATACAGCGACGAATATCTTTCGATTTGCCTGCAGCAATTTTAATGGCCCAATCCGGATCAGCCAGTAGTGGCCGACCAACTCCGACCATATCGACTTTGCCCGCTTGCAGCAGGCCCTCGGCCATCTCTGGGTCGATGATGCGCCCCGAAGTACTGACAGGGATAGAAACCGCTTGTTTAACAGCGCCGGCAATATCTGCAAAGAAGCAGTAAGGCTGTACACCCATAGGTGGAATAGTGTCTGCCAAATTCCCTGTATGGTTAGCCTGAGCTACGTGCAGCATCTGCACACCAGCGGCCTCAAGCCAAGTGGCGAACAGCGGCGCATCGGCCTCATCAACACCGCCTTTTCCAAGTTTTGGGGTAACGACAGCTAACTTGTATTCAAGAATCATATTCGGCACGGCCTTTTTCAACGCCTGCACCAACATCAACGCAAAGCGTGTACGGTTTTCAAGCGAGCCGCCAAATTGATCCGTGCGCGTGTTCATTTTTGTGCTGCATAGGGAGCCTACCAGCCTGTCCCCATGTATTTGAATGGCGTCCACACCGGCCTTTTCCGCACGTATGGCACAAGCGCATATTTTTTCGATGATCGTCATCAAAGCGTCTTCGGTCACTTCATTAACGAAATGCTGCATATCATGGTGCAACCGCGTGCGCACCTGATCCTGCTGGCCATTTGCGAACATTAGGTTAATGGCATCAACATCATACTCTGGGTGAAATATTTGCACCCCAAGCTTGGCGTCGTAGGCATGCACATTGTCGGCCAGCAGTCGAAAACTCTCGATTTGGCTGTCATCAAACAGCTTGGGAGTCGGTGCAAAACTGGGTATAGGTGCTACATCGCCCAGAACAATGTAACCCACACCGCCTTTAGCTAACCGAGTATAAAATGCCCTGCTCTGCGGGCTGATGCTGCCATCCTTAGCTTCATATCCAGTGGTGAGCGGAGGGAGCATAAGACGGTTTTTAAAGACTACACCGCCGACAGTGATTGGATCCAAAATATTCATAACGAGCTAACTCCGCTCAAGCAACAGTGTAGTGAACCCAAGTAATCGATTCAGATGGTTTTAAAATACCCACACCAGAAAAAAGTAATCAATAAAGATAGCGAAGAATACTTTGAATGAATTGTTAGAAAAACCCTTTCTTCATTCATAGGGGTATCTTAAATACTCTTCCCACACTTAGGACAGAGAAACCCAACGTTATAGCCTTCCTTGTACCCATCAATAGCCTCAATGGTAGGAAATTCTTCTTTAAAGTAGTCGCATTGATAATTCATAACGCCGCCAACACAGGCGGCCGAAACGCAGTGTAGGCCGTCTAGTGCAATGCGCTTTTTGCATTGCACGATTGTGCTTGGCCTTGTTATGCATTAACTGCAATAAATACACCTAATATAGCTACAACGGTGCCCAATATAGTTGTTTCGTGACGCCGCTGTATGGCACCCCAGCCAGAATCGGTTAATTTCCAAATATGATTTTCAGAACTGAAAACTGGGCCACCAGGTAACGAACCATCAGACCCTAAATTTCCTGTGGGTACAGATTCGTGCAGCAACTCAACCCAACCACGAAGCTGGCATGTATAGAGCAGTTCTCTCGTTTCTTCCGTATCTTTTACGGCATACTCAAGAACCCAAACATTACCGGGCTGAAGTACCATTCCAACACGCTGCTTTGCTAAACGTTTAAGAAGCCTATGAATCTTCCAATTATATTTCAGTGAATTAAACATTCAGTCTCACTATTTGCATAACGCCAAGCTAAGCGGCAGATTTTAAGTTGTAGGTTTATAGAATACTTTTGCGCATCAAAACCATAAAACTGCTGCTTAAAAACTGTCCGACGCACGAAGTGCGTGATGCTTGAGCGACTTGTTATGCGCAGCACCAATTAAACTCTATACGTTGATAAGCCGCTCGAAGTCACTTTCACCAATTATTCTAATAGCCTGACCTTTTGCTATGAGTTCTTCTGCTTTTCTGTGCTTATAGCTTTTTTCAGCGCCAGCTAATGCACGGATATCTTGATCGCCAACCACAAGTAAAGAAGTATGCTTAGTAACACCAGCTCCGACCTCGCAACCGGAAAAAGTGGCAAGTTTTGCAGCGTCTTTACGGGGTATTGATAAAGTCCCTGTAAATACGACAACATTCCCGAACAAAAAGCCATCTGGATTAGCTTCTAATGCGGTGTAAGATCTTGCCGTAGCTGAAGATTTTAATGATCTTGAGCACCATTCAGAAGCACTTGTTTTACTTTCTTGAATTGCTAATAACAGTATTTCGCCAGCAAGACGGGCATCTTCTTCTGCATCATGATGCTTGAATGGTATTTCAAAGTGTTTAGAAAGATTTGAAAGACCATATCCAGACTTTGAGAATTCCGGCCAAGTACGTCGAACAACCCGTGCGGTATCTAGCCACTGGCATTCAAATGGTTCTGATCCATTTTTCTCACAGGCTCTTCGAATTGCTGTTCTGTCAAAAGGTGTATGGCTAGCAACTATTCGATTGCTGTAGTCAGATTTTATTCTTTCATGAATTTCTGGCCAAGTTGGAGCGGAAGAAACCATTGCTTCAGTTATTCCGTGCACCGAAACATTAAATTCATCAAAATAGTCATTAGGGTTTACCAAGGATGACCAAGAGTCCAAAAACTCCCCATCAGAAAAAATTGCAACTCCTACTTGGCAAATACTTGCCAGATCTGGATTGGCGGTTTCTACATCAATTACTACGAAATCCATTTTTACCCCTTAAATGCATAACGCTTAGGTAACCGGCACCGGAGCGCCAGCGGAGGACACCAAAAGCGGTACTCTTTTGGTGTCCGGTTGACCGTCTTGTTAGCCCTAAATTTCAAAGCACTTATCTAGCGATGGAACAGCCAGAAACGCGCGCTTTGCACGATAGGCCATTTGCTTTAACTTCTGCGCGAACTCGATACACCGTTGCTCTAGGATTGGAAGTTCTTCGTCGAACGGTGAATCTGTCAACGCCACAATTATAAGAGTACAATCGCTGTAGTCCTTGAGTGATTTGTTTTCTGCAGTACTAGCAATCCAGGGTTTCAGTGCGTCCAACTGACCTCCAAAATCACAAACTCGGACATGACCAAACCCCCGTTCGTTCAGGAGACGGTTATTTTCTGCGTTAGCTTGGCCATCATGCGGTTTAGCGATTTCAATCTTATCCAGGGGCTCACCCTCTTCGTCGTAAACTTCGACGTCATAACCTTGGTTACCAAGCACCGGAAGAAATAAGGTCTCAGGCGGATAAAGCAAGTGAGCGAATTGGGAGAGCGGCCAGACCTCGTTGTTAAATTCTCTGTAGCGGCCTTCGCCATTCTGAGCGCGTCGCAACTCTTCGGGGCATGACTCAACTCTTTCGCGAACCTCTTTCACGAATGCTCTCAACTGGTCTGATGTCCTACGCTGTTCAATTTCCAATGCTGAGATCATCGCCGTGTTTCCTTAAGGGCTAACGTAGAAGTCACCGGTGCTCCGCGGCTTTATCGAGCAGCACCGGTGTGGACTGTCGGGTTAGCGGGATTCATAGGAATGTGAAAGACCCCATGATTTTCATGAGGTCTGGTTGTAACTCGTCATAACGTTGACGGCCCTCTTGCGGCCTGTAGGTTGAGACTCCGCAGGTAATTGTCCACAACAACCCCGGCGTGAACGTCATAGCTACAACCTTCTTGCCGAAGTAACGGCCCTCAAGTGTTTCAATGTTTGCTTCGAAAGATCCGATAATTGCGGGGATATTTCCGATTTTCGCTCTACGACGCTCAGTCATTGAGAACTGCGACCGAGGCATACCTAAATACTCAGACCAGCTAGCATCATCAATAGTCATCGCTTCGACTTCTATGTTGAGTTGCTGTTGCGTCAGGTTCTTGATCTCGGCACTTGGTCGTGCAACGACATTACAGTTTCCGGGGCCACTTGCAGGACTTACGGATATGCGGACGTTTGGCCCTTTCGGTGGCGTCACTTTCCAGTCGTTTGGATAGCTGATCCGAAAACCAAACTCTTTGCTTATATTCGTTTGCCACAGGTTGGGATTGATGTTTTGCGCAAGACCGCTCAATGGGGATGCAAGCGCAATAACAGAAATAAATATCCTAGGGACGATTTTCATGATTTTAACTTCTTTACAAGGAAGGCGATAAGAGTCCAGATGCCCCACGCAATTAAGCCACCCAGCAATCCAAAAAGCCTTACGATTACGATAACAACTATTATCTGCACCCACAATTGCCATCCTAGCGATGATGACGCGGCTTTTGGTTTCGGTGATTCCTGATCACTGCTCATGATTCCTCCCGCTAACGCCCGCGTAATAGGCGCGAGCTTGCGAGCGTCCTAATTGACACGCTTGTTAACTGTATTCGTGAGACATAAAACAGCCTCGCTTTTTGTTACTAATTCTTCATAGTCGGCAACACCATTTATGCGATACGTATATTCTCTTGGCATAGGAGATCGATCTAAGTACCAATCCAGATACGGTCCAACTTCAATTGGTTGATATGTGCAATATTCACCTTTAATACGTTCATGCGCTTCTTGGATGAGTTCGTAGCTAGGATCTGTGCTCCTTATGTAATCTATGAACTCATTACTGTAGATCATAAAGAATGGAAGAAATAACATTAAGGCCACAGTAAACAAGCTTAGAGCGGCCAAAGAGGGGTTCTTGCTATAAAAGCCAATTCTCTTCATTCCGCGGGTCAATAATTCACCATTGATAATAATGTCTGGCTCAAAATCCTTGACTAGCTTAGATGGCGAAGGGAATAAATTTAAATAAATAGATTCTTTTGGGTCGATTTTTTTAATAACTACCTCGTTGAGGTCTTCATTGAATTCATAGCAGTCGTAATTTTTAGCTTCATTACTTTCTACAATGGGGGCAAATCCTAGCGGTGACTTTAATTTAACACGAACATCAGTAAGCACTTTATTTGATATGTTTTCTAATCCCACGTATGAAGTTAGCAATCGGTAATCTCCATTATTGAAATGCTTCTCTGAAACCTCCCTGGGTATAGGGTGAATCATTGGTTCAATATAGGAAAAATGTACAGAACTTTGAACTTTTTCTTTTAATCTAAGTAAGTTAAGGATTGATGTTATGAGGTTCATGAAGGTCCTTTTTACAGTTAACGTTATATTAGTAAGCATGCGCGTATCGCCGCTACGCCTACTTAGTTTATCTAATGGTAAATCATTGTTTATACGCAGCTTTTCTGACCTTAGCAAGGCAGCAATCTATAGCAATCCGTGCATGCTCATTTCTATCTTTGCAATTGCACATAAACCCGCTATAAAAAAACACGAGCCACTTGTTTTCAGTGGCTCGTGATAACTACCAAAGGAGACAAAGTGTGCATTACTGAGCATAAAACTGTGCACTTTTCTTTTTAACAACTACAGTTAGGTACAGGAAGTTAGTTTTGATAAAGGAGTATCAAAATGTCTGCCAGTCCCTTTCTTAATGCTATAAGCCAAGCAATGCGGCAAAAAGGTTATGCGTTAAAAACTGAAAAAACCTATCTGCACTGGATTAAACGCTTCATCTTATTTCATGGCAAACAGCATCCAAAAAACATGGGTGCTGATGAAGTTCGTACTTTTCTATCCAGTCTTGCCAATCAACATCATGTTGCCACTGGCACACAAAAGATCGCACTGAATGCTTTGACGTCTTTATATAACAGGAACACACTCATGTATTAGGCGACCACTTTGCTGGAGCGCACAGCCCTTTAGATGCCCTACTCTAAGGCTATGCAAACACACACTACGTGATATTAAAGATACGCTTCTCTTACAGCTCCGTCATACACCTCGACACAATTGCGCCCTGCTGATTTAGCACGGTAGAGAGCAATATCAGCCAGCTTCACCAACTCTACGGCGGGGTACTGATCGGATGGTATTAAACTAGCAACTCCCAGGCTGACAGTCACAATGCCGAAAGACGATTTGGCATGCGGTATGGCTAATGACACAA
>JBAYQJ010000068.1:0-15390 GCA_041677245.1 Spongiibacteraceae bacterium
CATCTTGGTGGGCTTAACCGCCTCTCTTCGCCGCTGCACCATCTTTTCCTGTGCTTGTTTATGACGATAGCCTCTATCCCCTTTATTTCTAGACAGCTCCCTGCTAACCGTTGATTGGCTCACCCCTATAATTTGGGCTATCACGCTTTGTGTACATTTACTTTTCTTTAGGGCTGAAATCTGGCATCGTTGCTCGTAAGTCAGCTGTTGGTAACTTCCCGTCATCACTTCATCTCTTGCCGGAGAAAAAAGGGTAGGAGCTTACCTTCAGCTGGCCCTTTCTTCTACCTAGTTAGATGATGCACTTCGGATTTGAATCCGCGACCTATTATTACCTTTGATTCCCCTTTTACCGGTGAAAATACTCATCTTAGTGGTAGCTACATTGGGGTTGATAACCTGCAGTTTGGTCTGGCATTAGCTATGCTGGCTAAACGATTAAAGCCAGGCGGTGGACAAGTCTGCATCATGAGTGCCGCTAGGAATGTTAATCTACAACTACGTGTGTTGGGAATACGCCTGGAGTTGAGTGGTGATTATGCACGCAAGGCTGGAAGATGTGAGGGGGTATTAATCCTACCTATACTCGGCCCGCACCCAGAATCACAACCTCAGGATCTCTATCTGCAAACGCACGCGTAATATCGCGCATCTGCTTCCAGTTTTCTTTAATTTTATATTGTGAAAACTCATCACCAACTGGCCGAGGTATTTATCTGGATTGCTAAATTAGGTGGTTATATTGGGCGACGTACTGACCCTTCACCAGGAATGATTAGTTTATGGCGAGGTTGGCAGCGACTGATGGATATGGTCGAGGATTATCGAGATATTTGTGGGTAATGCTAAGGGTTGGTTTGGCGCTTACATTGAAACCAATCAACGTGTAAATTTACCCTCTCAAAAAGCTTACTGTAAAATAAGATAATTCCTCATCAAGAAAAGCAACACTACAAATACATACAAAAAAGCCCGTAAAAATACGGGCTTTTTTGTGGTCAGAATAACTTTAACATTATTCTGGTATAGGCATCGATGTGGTCGTAGCTGGATCCCAGCTTAGATGAAGATCTTCCATACTGCCTACCGTACCCGCTTTAAAAGTAGGCTTGGTTCCCGGTGTAACCATAAAATCAGGAATACGTGATAACCACGCATTAAGTGCAGCGATTACCTCAACCCTGGCCAATGGTGCACCAGCACAACGATGCGGCCCCGCCCCAAAGGTAGTGTGCTCAACACTTGAACGATCAAAGTCAATATCCATCGGCTTCGGATTAATCCGATCATCTAACGCAGGAAGGAATGTGGCATTAATCACCATCTCGCCAGCCTTCATTTCAACGCCATGAAAAACCGTATCATGTTCTACATAACGCCCCACAACCACCAAGCCAAAGCGACGAACAAATTCATCAGCCGCCGCAGGAATAAGTGAAGGGTCTTCAACTAAACGTTTACGCTCCTCTGGGTTGTTAGCCAGGTAATACATAATAAAACTCAGGAAATTAACAACCGTATCCAAGCCCGCAATCACGACCTCAAGACATAATTCATAGGCGTCATTTTCACTGAGCGGCTCACCCTCAATGGTGCCATTGACCAAACCACTAATCATATCATCTGTTGGATTTTCCTTACGGGCGTCCATGTAGGGTTTTAAATATTCTTTTAACTTTCCGTAAGCCTCGGTAATGGATACCGTGCCGTCGGGACGCATAATATGGTCAGCATAAGTTTTCAGGTATGGACCATCTTCAATGGGCAACCCTAAAATCATCATCACGATGGAAGTAGGAAAAGGTACGGCCACCTCTTCCATAAAATTGCACTGCCCCTTAAGGCGTACACCCTCTACCAGCTGATGGATAATACGATGAATTGCTGGCGTTAACGCTCTGATCCGCTTTGGCGATAATCCTGTATTAAGTAAGGCTCGGTAGGGACGATGCTCGGGAGGGCTTAAATGCGTTGGCAATATCCCGTATTCTTCACCCCTTGTTTTGGGCACAATAATGACTTTGGATGAAAAAGTTTCGTACTGACTCAGCACATCAGACATAACCGACGCACGAGCCGTTAACCAATGGCCACCATTACAAGGCGTCCATAAAATATCACCCAAACCTTCAGCATGAAGCGCTTTCCACGCCTCATGAAACCCGTCCTGCAGTCCCGGCGGATTATAAATATCAAAATCGATGACCAACTCATCAGGTACATGTGCAGGCTGTTCGCCCCGGGGATTTAAAGCAGCTTGTGCGGTCATTTATCAATCCTCTACATTATTATCGTCAATAATTTAATAACTACTTATTTAACAGCCGTGTTGCTCTTCCGGCATATGCACTACCAATCCGTCAAGTTCAGGACTCATTCTAATTTGGCAGCTCAAGCGAGATGCTTCAGTAGAACCGGGCACTGCGCTTAGCATATCTGCCTCTAGCTGAGTAGGTGGCCCAACTTTCTCAACCCAATTTGGGTCGATAAATACATGGCAGGTTGCACATGACATACCACCACCGCAATCAGCGTCTATACCGTCAATACAATTCTGTATCGCGCCTTCCTGTATAGATACGCCGCCTTTTAGGTCAATGACTGTCTCATCTCCACCGGCAGATACATAGGTCACTTTCATCAACTAATTACTCTTTGGCTATTTTTATGAAAAGAATGGGAATCCAAAATCGCGTTTTAGATTTAACCAAGAATTAGCACGCTGCTGTTTCTTGGAGTTTAATCTATCACTCTATGATCGATAATACAACACTACTGTTGTATTATCGATACTCACTTGACCCATATCAATTACACTCATCAAGAACCTAAGGATTACTCGCATTATAGAGAAGACCCTCAAGCTCCTTAAAATGAAAAAAATCCTGCAGCAATGGCTCCATCGCGGCAGGAAAAATTACGCACAACAAAAGGAAATAAAACATTATTCCCACCAAAATCTTTACTAGCACAAACAATGTTTAGGTCTAGATCCCTTGTAATAGGCGTGCCGATCACCCCTCATTTGTGAAAATAAGGGGTGCCAAGGTTAAAAGTTGTATGTTAACTCAACTCCAACCGTGCGCGGCTCGCCAGCAATTGTACTATTGATACCTATTACAGCACCCAATGGTAGTCCACCACGAATATACTCTTCATCTAAAGCATTACGCACAAATGCTGCAGCAGACACAGCCGACCCAGCGATTTCATCTAGGCCAACCCGGAAGTTAACTAACTCATAACCTTCAACGATAGTGTTTGGATTCACAGATTTACTGGTATTGGTATAGAAAGCATCTGTAACTTTGTACCAATCCGCCCTCACACGCAGAACACCAACACCCTCAATGTCATTCGTAGTCACCGCATAAAGACTGTATGAATTTTCTGGAGAGTCACCATAGTTACCGAACTCACCATTGAAACCCGCCAAATCTGTGGTTGGATCTGTGAACTTAGCATTGGTATAGGCATACGCACCGCCCAACTCCAGCCAATCAAGGACATCGAACTTAAAGTCCAATTCAAGGCCGTTAATTTCTGCCTCACCCACATTTCCGGTTAATGAACTTAGACCGACATACGCAGTTTTTTGTACATCCTTAACAATCTGCCGAAATACAGCCACGTTAACTTGACTCGGGATATCAGCGAGATAACCTGAGAACTTATAACCCAATTCAACATCATAGGTTGATTCAGGATCGAAGGAATCAGGCTTGGTTGGATCCAGTCCATCCACTGCCGTACCGTTAAAACCACCGGTGCGCCAACTGCCGCGCTGTGACGCGTAAACCATATTACTATCATCTATCGTGTAATCTATCGACAACAACCAACTTGGCTTGTCGAAAGTAGTATCCGCTGGCTGAGTACCAGCAGAGATCCGGTTGATATCTCCCAACCAGCGATACTTGCCCACGAACTGATCAATCTCAAAATCTTCCCAGGTATGGCGATAACCTGCAGTAACATTGATTTTATCAGTAAGCGCATAAGTAACCTGGGCGAAAATTGCTTTAGACTTATCAGTCGTCTCAAAGTCATAGCCAATCAGTGAATCAGGAGCACCTGCCAAGACCGCATCACAGAAAAAGCAAAGTGAAATACTGTTACGGAAAGTTTCATTAGACCAAAATACGCCGGCAATATAATCCAAGCGATCATCCATAACCGTTCCAGAAACCTGCAGCTCTATAGATTTTTGCTCAGTATTATATTGATATCCTGTCCCCCCCTGACTGTCGGTTCCATCCAAAATATTGAATGCAGTTCCATCCAAATCCGTACCTTGGAAAGACTCAACCTTGTTATAACCAAGAATCCCTTTAAACACTAAAGCATCACTGACTTCAAATGTCGTTGCATTGGAGTACAGGCTTTGCTCAATATCATTTACTGAGGACAAACTGTTATAAACATCATGAAAATCCATATCAGCTGTTGCAGAAAAATACGCAGCCAAATCGGTAAAGCCTAATTCGTTCGCACGAGGATTCAGCATCGCATCAGCGCCGCCAGAGTAGATATCGTAAGCAGAACTGTTAAGCGCACCATTACCATCAGGACGTTGTTGACCAGTCACATAGGAATATTCTGCACGTAGACCTTCAGGACGCCCTTTATGCCTTGCCTCATAGCCAACAAAAGAGTTTTCCACTCGATTGCCGGTATACAATAAACTCAGGCGCACGTTATCGGTATCAATTTCTGCCAACTTATCGCCATTAAATAGATTGTCTTGCCAACCATCCCGCGAGCGGGTCATACCTGCAACCCGTGCAAATAAATTATCGGTAACGGGCACATTAATCGCACCTTCAATTAGACGGTTTGAATAACTACCGACACCGACTTTGACATAACCACCAAACTCCTCTTCTGGAGCCTGTGTCGCATAGAGAACTGCACCACCTGTGGCATTTCGACCAAATAGAGTGCCCTGAGGGCCTTTTAATACTTGAATCGATGCCATATCAAAAAATGAGCTGGCAGAAATGCCACCTGCCTGCACTTCGTTTACATATGCCAGTACTGCGGGCGCAGAATACGAAAAGGCATCAATGGATTGACCACGCAATGAATAACTTAATTGATTTGAGGAGTTGGTTGCCCTCACCATTAAACCTGGGGTGCTCATTTGCAGATCGGCCTCTGTTGCAATACCGCGCTCTTTAATCTGTTCTGCGCCGAATGCGGATACCGCAACCGGAACTTCTTGTAAACTTTCTTCACGTCTACGGGCACTGACCACAACCTCTTCAATGGCTCGGAGCTGGTCACCATCCTCTGCTGCTTGAACGCCAAAACAAGGAAAAGTTGAAGCAATACTTATCGCTGCTGTAAGTGTTGATTTAATCATTGATGGTGAAAAGACTTGATGGCCTTTGATGTTCATCTTGGCTCCTTGAATTTCTCTATTATTTCATTTTGTTATTTATTGGTTGGTTTTCTACGCCGCTAAGCTTTACGCAAAACCTGCTGGACAAAAATTACCACCGCGCCAAAAACAAGTCAACACATATGTTGTATTTTATATTTATTAAACCGAAATCTTATTAAATATTATTTATTTAAAAATTATAAAATAGGTAAAATGTGTTTATATGCGTACTTTATGGGGAAAAAAGTAACACATTCCAAGTAACAAATTAATTTATAAAGAGAAAAAGTCCCCCTGTGTCAGGGTTGCTGGGCGTGCTTTTTAAGCAATTTATTGATGACTAAGAGTGATTTGTTAAATTCGAAAGTTGTTCAGAGGTTCCCTAGATTTATTTTAGTCTTGTAATGCTATTAGTTTTTTTAAATAGCGTTATGAGTACTTAGTAGATAATTTAATTTTTAATTTTTTAAAGAGTAATTTTCCGTTTCAATTTTTAATAAAAAGTCGAGTATTTCTGATTCTATTCGATTCCATAGACGCAGTTCGGAAATACTGCTTGGATTAATGTTTTGGCCGATGACTGTAAAAATACATTTCATCAATCCTCTAGTTAACTGTGGATCAATACTACTTTGTTTATGTTGGCGAATGGCATCAGTCAGCACGCTCTTTGCCTCACCTTTATAATTGATCCAGCCTATAAGACAGTAAAGTCCCCAATCTATCATTGTATTTTGCATCGACTTAACATGCACGCCTCCATGATGTGAAAATATCTCACTAGATTTTTGGTAGTCCGTTAAAAATTTATTCATGATGATCGGATGAATATCGCCAATATTTTCTGCTGCTTCTTCTAATATTTTATCTAGTAATTTTAAATCGAAAATTTCTTCTTTGCCGGTAGTCATAAAATATATTTCCTTTTGTTATAAAAAGATCATTATATTTTTATCTATTCATCAGACTTGATCAGTATTTACATGCTGCTTGCTTTAGTCTTAGTGATAATAATTTATTTTTATGATTTATATATTCATCGGATCCATAATAGACTAAAATACAACACGCGTGTTGACTGCGGGCGATTATAATGCTACTTTTTCCCGTGTTTGTAAATATGACCATGGCACTAACTTAATAAATTAAGAAATAAATGAGGGCGTCATCGCATGAAGAGTAAAAATAAAAGACAGAGTGCGGTACAAAGCGGTTTACTTTTGTCTACGTTATCAATGGCAATATCTAGTGTGTTGTATCCACAAGTAGCCGTTGCAGATACCGGTAATCAATTGAGAGCTATTGAAGAAGTTGTTGTTTCGGCACGTCGCCGAATGGAAAGTTTGCAAGACGTTCCAGTCGCAATTCAAGCTTTTGGGGCGGAGCAAATAAAGGAAAGAGGTATTGAGACTGAGGCAGATCTGCAAATGAACACTGCGGGATTGATGGTGAGGGCGACTAACTCTTCAAATCAGTTAAATTTTTCTCTACGAGGACAATCGATAGATGCCTTTTCGTATTCAGCGCCTGCAGTTCTAGCTTATGTTAATGAGGTTCAGAGTGGAGGTGTTAGTGCGAGTTCATTTTTTGATTTAGAATCTATTCAAGTTTTGAAAGGCCCGCAAGGTACTCTTTTTGGGCGTAATGCGACTGGCGGTGCAGTTTTATATCAAACTAAACGTCCAGATGGAGAGCTGGGTGGGTATGTGAAGGCTGGGTTTGGAAATTATTCCAATCGCGAGATTGAGGGAGCAGTCAATGTACCTATTACAGAAAATATGTATGCACGTATCGCGGGGTTGGTAAGAGAGAGAGATGGCTGGCAGAAAAACCTTTACACAGGAACTGATCTTGCAGAAATTGATACAAAAAATCTGAGGATCAGTGTTTTGTATGAAGGAGATAAATTTGAAAATCTCCTAGTTGTTTATAAAGGAAAGCACGAAGGAAGACCAGAGGGGCTGAAGATTCGTAATGCGTATCCAGTTGATGGCAACCCTAATAACGGTGAAGAGTTGGCTTCTGGGCTTTATCCAGAAGGAATTCTTAACTCGGGTTTACTAGAGCCGGAAGATAACCCCGGATTGTTTGAATTTGGTTTTGATGGTATTGCTGATTTTTTAGAAAAACAACGGTCGGCTGACTATAATGAAGTATATAACGATCTGGATTCGCTGAATGATATAAAAAACAATTTTGTTTCCAATGCTACTGAGTATGAAGTGAACCCAAATCTTAGGATTAAGAATATTCTGGGTTATAACGAGGTTTATTCTTACCAACCCACTGATATTGATGGCAGTCCGTTCATGTCCCTTTCCAATGGCGATGAAACACGCTCTTACGGCTATCAGTACAACACTAGACAGGTATCTAATGAATTCCAATTATCTGGTATGGCATTAGACGAGAGTCTTGATTACATTGTTGGTGTTTATCTTTCAAAAGAAACCAATAGAAATCAGATTCCGCTTAAATTAGGTGGAGAGTATAAAGCTGCTTTTGAGCCATCCGCCTTATTTTTCTATGATTTTGTAACAGAAGATAAATCCAAAGCTATCTTTATGCAGGGCACCTATGCATTTACAGATAACTTGAATATAAGTGTAGGCTATCGTCACACTTGGGAAGAAATTGATATTGCACCACTAGCAAAAGACTTATGGGGAAGCGCCTTTGGTGCTGTTCCATCTAAATCCAAGTTCGATAAACCGAGCTGGGGTGTTACTTTGGACTATCGTCTGAATCAGGAAAGTATGTTTTATATTTCTCAGCGGGGAAGTTGGAGGGCAGGTGGATTTAATGGTGTTTCTGCCTTACCAGATTCTAATGGGGTTTATCGATCAACAGACTTTGATCCCGAAACAACTTGGGATGTTGAGCTGGGTTATAAATTTTCCGGCTTCTTGGGTGGAGTGCCTTCACAAGTCAACTTAGCATTATATAGACAGATTGTAGAGGATGCTCAACGCACTGTGTACTTGAATGTTTCCTCAATCACTGGAAATGTCAAGGAAGCAGAAATAAAGGGCCTGGAGGTTGAGATGAAGTTTGATGTGACTGATTGGCTTGATGTCGGCGCCGCCTATGCATATACCGATGCGAGCTATACAGAGGCCGAAGGTAATATCGAGGGTTTTGATCTTCTTTTTGGTCCTTATGGTGATGCTCCCGAGAATACTTTCTCCGCTTATATCCGCACTGAGTTCAATCTGGACGTGGGTTTGTTAACTTTCCGGGGGGACTACTACAAAGCTTCAAGTACATATTTCAGTAATCTGAATGACACGATTATTCCTGGGTCAGAACTTGATAGTTACACCCTGGTGAATTTTAGGCTAGGACTTGAAGAGATTGCGGGTAGTACCTTGAGTATAACTGCATACGTTCGAAATGCGGCTGATGAAGAGTATGAGCGCGGAGGATTACCTCTAGGTGGAACTATCGGTACCAATGCCACTATCGCTGGTGAGCCCAGAACTTTTGGGGTTGAGTTAGCCTATACATTCTAAATTTTATGGCACCATAGACAGGGACGTCTATTTTTAACTTGATATTAAAATCTAAGTGACTAGCTAGATCTTTGTATTGCCCCAAAATAATCTAAAGGTTGGATCTACTAAATTCTTGATCCATTCGCATCAATATATAAACAGCCATTTTGGCCTCATCTATTGTCATACCTTTCGAAAGCCTGTCAACTACGGAAGCGGCGCTATCAAGCATTTTTTCGCAGTGTTTAGTGCCAGCCTTAGTTAGGGATATAACCACCTCACGACGAGATTGCTCGCCTTTCTCAAGTTTAATAAATCCTAGAGGCGGTTTGCATAGGTATTGCACTGCTTTGGATACACCAGAGCTGCTGATGTCGTACCAGCTCGTCATCATGTTGACCACATCCTTGCGGGCAATTACTGCTTTACCTGTTCGTTTTTTCTCTGAAAAAAGCAGCCACATTATAACTGTTTGATTTCTGTTTAGAGTCCCACAGGTTCGTAAACCTTCTTCGACTTTCATACCAATAGAAAAATGTATTGGATAGAAATATTCGAGAAGTAATTTAGATGCGTTTTTGCTATTTATAGGTGCATCTTTATAAGATGTCCAAGTATGGCTCAATTTTATGTCCTCATATATTATTGAAATAACTACACAGTTGTCCCGTTAACTTTCATATAACCGCAATTTGATTAATACCAAACAGTCCGTCATTAAGTGAGCTCCCTGTTAATATGGCCATCAAACCACGTTTACCAAAAATTAAACTGTAATCATCGCAACATTCTTGCCTGTATCATTCAATGGTTTTATTTTTAGGTATTGTTACTCTCATGTCGTCTGGGCGTCGCAATACCCTTATCCTTCTTGAAGGAACGAGTAGCGCTTGGATTAGAGAAAAATTATCAAGGTCTACATGAAGCTAGGGGTTAGGTTGTGAGCTTAAGTATACAGGCAGGCAGTTATAATCACTTGTTTTAATCGTAGCATCTTCGCTTATCAATCAGCGTCTCTTTTTCCATTTCTGTGAATGTTACTATATTGGCCACATCGAATAACCCACATTAAAGTCGGACATATTAACCTGCCAACCAGCCGCTACCAACTTAATTGTTTATACCTTACCGCTTACTGAGGGATATTTCTATGCGCTGCAATGTGAAAGCGCTAATTAAAACTTTAGATTACCCCAGGATTATGTTCGGTATGTAATTTACTCCAACAAAATAATCAGCTCTTCTTGTTCGTAGCATTGGCTATTAAGCTTATTTAAGGCCGCTTAGATGTGTATTTTTCCTGTCCTAAGATGGTCTTTAATGTAAAAAATATAATAAAAACAAGTAGTTGGTCATAAAATAAGGGCACGCCAAATTAAATACAACACTTGTGTTGAAGTTTGGCTGAAATAGGTTTAAATTGTTTCCCTGTGGAAACTATTAAAACAGCTCCAATAATAAAGAGGATTTAGCTATGGATCGTGATGTAAAGAATTCAATTGAAATTGGTATTGCCTGGTGTGGCCCTATATTTGTTATTACCTATTTAATTTTTTGGATATTTATGGGGCACAACTCTCCGCCTCCAAATTTTGTAGGTATGACTCCGCAAGAGTTAGTTTCTGAGCATTATGGTAAACATCAAACTTCAATATCTATTGGAATGGCAATGTCTACTGTAATTGGCTTGTTGTATTTGCCTTGGACGTGCTTACTAGCGTCGAAAATGAAAGAAACAGAGGGGGGTAGTCATGCTTTGAGTAATATGGAATTAATGGGCGGTACTTTAACGGCTTGGCTGTTGGCATTTTGTTGCGCTATATGGTTGGTATGCGCCACGCAAGTCAATGTGCTGGCTGCTGAAGTCATTTATACCATCCACGCGTTCACTTGGTATATCTATGATATGACATACATGATTACGACTGTGCAGCTAACGGGTTTGGGTTTGTGGACCATATTTAATAAGAAGCAAACCATGTTCCCTGTTTGGGCTGGATGGGCCGCTATTGCGGTAGGTATTATATTTATACCGCTCACTTTAATTGCGTATGTACCTGATGGGCCGTTTGCAGTAGGCGGAGTGTGGAATTTCTATATTGTATTTGGAACTTGGGGGTTTGCGTTTTTCACCCCGTATAGTTACTACATGCTCAAAGCCCTCTATAGCGAGCGTCATGAATTAAAAATGGTTGCGGCAACGGCGTAAATTTTTGCGGGGTGTCTATATCCCCGCAAATTACTCTCCTTTGTCTCTATGTAAGGGGGTTGCTTAGATCATAATAGACTATAAGAATAATGGAATTATATTTATGCGAAATGAAAACTCAAAATATATGAATGAGAATTCATCGGCATCTGGCGATGGAGAGTTGAGTGGTAGTGAGGGGCTGTGGATTTTTGTGTTCATCGACATGCTTGTTTACGGATTGATTTTTATGGTATTTCTTTTAGAGAGAAGTAGGAGTATCGATTTATTTTATGAATCACAATCATATTTAAATAAATCCTTAGGCTTAATCAATACACTTATATTACTTACTAGTTCCTGGTGTGTTGTGAAAGCTGTATCGGCAGCTCGTTTAAATGATTGGGTAAGGTCGGGGCGGTTCCTATGGTGCGCAGTGTTTCTTGGGGGAGGGTTTGCGGTATTAAAAATTTTTGAATATTATCAAAAATTGAATTCTGACATTGATATTCTTACCAATTCATTCTTTTTGTTTTATTTCTTTATGACTTTCGTCCACTTCTTACATGTTATAGCTGGGATTCTTGCGATTTCTATTTTAGCGAAAGGAATTAAGGTTGGCTCATCAGTGAACCGTATAAGAAGTGTTGAAAATGCGGGTTTGTTTTGGCATTACGTGGACGTTCTTTGGGTCTTTGTCTTTGCAATATTATATCTTTTGGGGTGATAAGGTGAAAATAATGTTAATAGAAAAAAACACATACATATTATTTTTTTTGGTAATGTTAACCCTTTTATCTTTTTTTTTGATAGAAGATGCGGCTGGTGAGGGTTGGACTAGGTGGGCATCTTATATAGTGGTCATCGTTACAACTTTTAAAGCAAGATTAATTATATTAAATTTTATGGAAGTAAAGCATGCGCCAAAAAAATGGAGGTTAATGTATGAAACTTGGTATATTTCTATCGGTATGATGTTGCTTATCGCTGAAGTCATGACCGCGACCGTGAATGTCTAGTTATAATACGATAACGCCTATACCACTTTCAAGGGATTTGGAAGCCTGTATTATAGCTGCAGCGAAATTATTTTTTATTGATACCTACTTGGCTTTGCATAAGCACTGACTGCTTTTATTTTTTTAATGATGCGGTCACTATAAATAACAACGCGAACATAAATAATGCCGCGCCGATCCACTGTAACATACTTACCGATTCCCCCAAAATAATGATGCCTGCTGCCATGCCGACGATTGGAACACCTAATGAGAATGGCGCAATACGGCTAACGGGATAACGAGCTAACATATGTGCCCATATCCAGTATCCTAGGCCATTGGCAATCACGCCTAAATACAGCAAAGAAATCCAAGTTTGCATAGATGCGGTCATCCAATTCTGTTGGGTACAGTCATCTTCCAGGTAAGCGCCAAACCAACCACATTCTAGTCAGTCATATATCACTCACCTAAGCTTCTATTTTTATCAGGAGCTTATTCTCATGCAACGTAAAACCAAACAGCAATGGCTAGTACTCATCGAGCAATTTGAAGCCAGTGGCTTGTCACAAGCAGACTTTTGTAAAACCCATGAGATCAACCCTAAATATTTTAGCCTAAAACGATCCAAGCTATTAGCTCCTAGTGAAAGCTCGTCAAGCCCCTTCGTACGTGCCACACGCCAAAAGTCGCCTGCACAAGCGTTTACACTCGTTTGTGGTCGCGTCACGGTTCGCTGTGATGCCACTGTCTCAACATCCTCGTTGGCCCAACTTATCACGGCACTAGCGTGATCAACTGGCGCAACGACATTGAAATCTTTCTGCATCGAGACCCCGTTGATTTCCGCAAGGCTATTAATGGCTTAAGCGTGATTGTACAGGACCAGATGCCATGTTCACCCTTTGCATCCGCACTGTTTGTCTTCTGTAATAAAAACCGTAGCCAATTAAAAGTGTTGTACTGGGATGACAACGGTTTTGCATTATGGCAAAAGCGTCTGGAGAAAGATAAATTCAAATGGCCTCGAAAACACAGCGAGACCACGGTGCAACTCAATCATGAACAGTGGTGCTGGCTACTGCGCGGATTTGATCTCAACCAAATAAAACCGCACCAAGCTTTATTTTTTAAGGCATTGAATTAGCTGATAATTTATAATGTCGCCATGAACGATGCGGCGACACTACAACAGGAAAACGAACAGCTAAAAGCCCTGCTGAACGATAAAGATTCCTACATCCAGCAATTAGAAGAAGCTATCAAAAGCTTCCGACGCAAGCAATTCGGTTCGTCTAGCGAAAAAGTATCCGCTGATCAAATCCAGCTGTTTAATGAGGCTGAAGCCGGCACCGATGATGAAAGTGCCGACAGTGCTGTAAGTCTAACTGAACCGGTTGTCGTTAAAGGACATACCCGCCAGAAAAAACCGCGAATTACTATCCCTGATAACTATCCCCGCGAAGAGATTGTTCACGACCTCTGCGACGCTGAAAAAATCTGCCCACACGACGGCGCTACGCTTAACCTGATCGGCAGCGAGGATCACGAGCAGCTCGATGTCATCCCCGCGCGGATCAAAGTACTTCGTCATCGACGTTTAAAATACGCATGCCCTTGCTGCCAAGGCTATCTGGTGACAGCGGCAAAACCTAAGCAGCCGATTGAAAAGAGCATTGCCAGCCCGGGCTTACTAGCCTATATCGCCGTACAAAAATATTGTGATGCTTTACCCCTGTATCGTCAGACCGCAATGTTTAAGCGCTTGGGTATCGAGCTGGACCGCACCAACCTGAGTAACTGGATGATGAAAGCCGGTAGTCTAGTACAACCGCTGATCAATTTATTACAGGAGCGCATCCTGGCTACGCCGGTTGTACACTTGGATGAAACGACGGTGCAAGTGCTCAACGAGCCCGATAAAGCCGCGGAGTCCAAAAGTTATATGTGGCTCATGGCAAGCTTTGTCAACAACCAAAGTGCGATCGTATTCCAGTACGCACCGACGCGCAGTCAAAGCATTCCCTTGGCGCAGCTCGACGAATCCATACAAGCCATCATGGTTGACGGTTACGAGGGCTACCAAAAAGCCTGTGACACCTACGGTATTGAACGTTTAGGTTGCTGGGCACACGCCCGCCGTAAGTTTGTTGACGCACAAAAATTACAAGCTAAAGGAAAAGCGGGCAAATCCGATCAAGCCATTGCGTTCATTCAAAAGCTCTATCGAATTGAGGCGGCTATCAAGGATGACCCGCCGGATAAACGCTATCAACTACGCCAGCAGCAAGCCAAACCGATACTCGATAAAATCGACAGCTGGCTGCAAAAAAGTTTACCGAACGTGCCGCCGAAAACAGCGTTGGGCAAAGCGCTTCAGTACTTACACAACCAATGGCCGCGTTTGATTCGCTACGTGGAGAATGGTCATTACCCGATTGATAACAATCCAGCCGAGAATGCAATCAGGCCGTTTGCCATTGGCCGAAAGAATTGGTTATTTGCACAGTCACAGGCTGGAGCCAAAGCCAGCGCCAATCTTTACAGTCTGGTGGAAACAGCCAAGGCCAATGGTTTGAATCCCTATGCGTATTTAAAGCAGGTGTTTGAGGTACTGCCTAATGCTGAGACGGTAGAAGCTATTGAAACGTTATTGCCTTGGAAGGTTAATTTAAAGTAGCTTGCTAAAGAATGCTGTGGTTGGTTTGGCGCTTACTCTTCCAGTACTAATGACGTTAACAGAAAGAGCACTCCTGAAATTAGACTGGCCCAAACTACAATATTCAAGGAATTGCATGTATAGCCCGATAAATTAATTTTTTTAATTATAATGTTGGAGGTTGCCCACATAGCCGCAGCAGTTAGAGTTAGAACAAAACCAAGAACACTAATCGCTTGTGGATCTTTGGGTGAATAAACAGTGACAATGAAGCAGCATAAACCTGCGGAAGATATTATCATTCCAATTTTTAATGTTCGAGATAAAACCTCATTGAATATTAAAACACCTAGTATTGCTGTAATAAACACTTGTATCTGCATTAGTAATGAGGCTATACCTGCGGGCATACCACTGGTTAACGCAATAAATAACAACATGAATGTAAGCGCCGCACCAACCACACCCTAAACACCCATCCTAGCTATCAGTAAACTACAGCTCTTTTCATTGTAAGGAGCATGGTATGCCTTCCCCTATGAGTAAACAGCAGTGGCTAGATTGGATTTACGAACAAGAACAAAGTCATCTATCCATCGCGGCGTTCTGTCGCCAGAAAGATATTCGAGCGGATAATTTCTATTATCATCGCCAACAATTAC
>JBAYQJ010000069.1:0-15255 GCA_041677245.1 Spongiibacteraceae bacterium
AACGAAGGCCGAAAGCGTTTCCTTTACTGACAAAGCCGCGAGCTTTGGCGAGATCTATTGTTAAGAAAAAAGGCCACCCTAAAAAACTTAAGTAAGTGCCATTCGGGTCAGTGTAAAAATACATGCATACTCTCTTTGTTAATATTTTCGTTGCATAAGGTAAGCGCCTAAATTCTTAGCGTAACTTCAATTCTGTCAAGGATGATAGGTGACACGTTTACCCCGATTGTGCCTACCCAGTATCCCCTAGCATATTATTCAGCGCGGCAGTAACCGGCAGGTGTGTTTTACTTCCGAGGAAGACTTTACAGTCTATGCATACTGGCTAGAAGAAAGCGCAAGAAAAAATAAGGTTGCTATCCATGCCTGGGTCAATCACGTACATTTGCTCGTGACACCGACGACTTTTGACGGTGTGTCTCGTATGATGCAGTGCGAAGTGATTGTTTTAAGTTTTTACACTGACCCCAAATGAATGACCCCAAATGAATGGATGATGGAAAATATATATGGAATTTTAATTAATATAAAAGGGCTTGTTTTTATATTTCTTGTTCCAATTGTTTGGTTTGTTGTATTGATGGCAGAGTGGCAGCTTAAAAGAGGGATGGGTATAAAAAATAACAATTAAGGGGATATTTACAAATGAAAATTGTTATGCCAGTTTCAAAAAATACTCCTGCGATCAGTCAGTCATGGTTGTGATTGATTTCCTCCAGCAAGCTTCGCTTGAACACGTTTGAGTTTATTCTGCATGCCTCATTTGAATGTCATATTGATCTGTCGGTTTTCTGAGTAGGCTATGGCCTATATGTAGTTATACCGTTGTTAGTGTGTCAGGCTAAAGAGCATTAATGGTTGCTTAGGCAGTTAATTTATGGATAATAGCTGCCTAGGCAATTACTGTGGTGATTGCGGTTCGACAACTACATCCATAACCACACGGTTTAACAAAGTGACACAAGACTCTGACAGCTTATCTGATCTTCCCAAACCAGTGCTTGAAAGTAATGATGGACCTTACTATCTAGAAAAATTCAATAGCAAAGACAATATGGGCTATCTGATTAAGCGTAGCTACTCCGCGTTGTCTAATGCCATTGAACAAGAGTTGGCGCCCCATGGTTTGACCTATCCGCAGTTTGTTATTTTGTTGCGCTTGAACGAGGGTGACTGCTCGACTGCTGCAGAATTGGCTCGTGAGGTGTGCACGGATACGGGGGCGATGACGCGCATGCTGGATCGTTTGGAGTGTAAAGAGCTTATCCGCCGTGTGCGTAGCGTCGAGGATCGACGTGTCGTTAATCTAGAGATTACCAAGTCGGGAGAGGATGTTTTTGACACGGTGATGGTGATTGCGGTTAATGTGCTCAATCGCTATTTCCGTGATTTCACCAAGGATGAGATCACATTGATGCATAAATTATTAAGGCGTGTCGTCAATGTTCAGAATTGAAGCATATATTTGAAGTCGGAAGCCTTCGCATTCGTCGTCAGTTTTAGTTTTTGCCGCCATTTAACTGCCTAGGCAGTTATTGCTTAGGCAGTATTATCGGTTTTCATAGGAGTTAATCATGAGTCAACACAAGCACGTTGTGTCGCCTCTACTAGCAGCGGTTACCGCTTTGAGTTTGGTTCTCGCTGGCTGTGCTAGTTATTCAGATCTCAGCCCGCAACTACAAGCCAAGTTAATTGATGAGCTGTCTTCCGAACAGGCGTTGGGGGCACAGGATCGGGACGTGAATGGTGATCTGTGGCCAAAGCAGCGGTGGTGGCGGCAGTTTGCTGACCCGCAGCTAGATCAGTTGGTTGAGGAGGCTTTGGCGGGCAGCCCCGAGCTTGACCAGGCTAGTGCTCGCCTGCGTGCGGCGATGGCGGTAGCAAGGGTCGCGGATGCGGCGCGTGGTCCGAGTTACAGTGCTTCGTTTGATAGCCAATATCAGCGTTTTACTGAAAATGGCGTTATCCCTCCTCCCTACGGCGGGATGAGAGAGAGCAATAATGACCTGACGACCCACTTTACTTATCGCCTCGATTTTTGGGGGCGTGATCGTGCTGCATTACAAGCGGCTTTATCACGTCAGCGTGAGGCGCAGGCGGAAGGTGCCGAAGCGGAACTGGTACTGGCCACTGTAGTCGCCAGCCAATATGTTGAGTTAGCCCATTGGTATGCGCTGCTGGATGTGGCGGAGGATACCCTGGCACAGCGCCAGAGCATTTATGATTTGACCGCGAAGCGGGTAGAAGCGGGTATTGATACCAGCGTGCAGCTGAAGCAGGCGGAGTCGGAGTTACCGGCGATTCGCGGGGAGATTGCAGCTCTGCATGAGGCGATTAATGCCAGTCGTTATAGTCTCGCGGCTCTGCTTGGTGCGGGCCCAGATCGAGGACTTGAGATCCATCACCCGCAATTGAGCTGGAATGGCCAGAATGGCGCGGCGTTACCGCGGATGATTCCTTTGGGCTTGTTGGGGCGGCGGCCTGATATCGTCGCCGCGCGCTGGCGTGTGGAAGCGGTCAAGGGTGACGTTGAAGTCGCCAAAGCCGAATTTTATCCCGATGTAAACCTAACGGCCTTTGCTGGATTTTCCAGTATCGGCTTAGATAATTTGCTGGATTCCGGCAGCCGCGTTTACGGCGTTGGCCCCGCTATATCACTGCCTTTGTTCGCCAGCGGCACCCTGCGAGGGCATCTTAGCGAGCGTCTTGCGGCTTATGACTCTGCAGTGGCTTCCTATAATCGTGCTTTGACCGATGCCTTAAAACAAGTAGCCGTTAGTCTCGACGGCGAGTACTGGTTAGTGGAGCGTCGTAAACAGCAGCGTGCAGCGCTGGAGACCACTCAAGAAGCTTTGGCGTTGGCTACTGACCGTTATCGCGCTGGTTTGGGAAATTACCTAACCGTGCTACAGGCGCAGACTGCCGTGTTACAGCGTCAGCGCGAAGGTGTGGCATTGAATGCAAGGGCCCTTGGCTTACGCATTGATTTAATTAAGGCGTTGGGAGGGGGGTTCGACCAAGCCGATGCTGAAAACTCGGTGACAGGTCAAGTTATCGGTCCGGCTACGGGTTCGACGACAGGGGCAGCTACAACGCCAATGACAACGCCTGCGACAGAACAAACTATAGCCCCTACCCACGCTAGTAATACAACAGACAGCACAGGAGTTCGTGATGACAACATCACCGGTTAATCCACAGGCGCAAGGCCCACTGCAACAAAGAGCCCTGCGTCGGCGTGTCGCGATGATCTCGGCAGCGTCGATCTTTACAGTCATTGGTCTCGTAGCTGCAGTCTGGTGGTTTATTGAAATGAGTCACTACCAATCGACGGACGATGCTTATGTTAACGGTAATGTGGTCACGATTACCCCCCAGGTTGCAGGTACGGTTATCGCTATTAGTGCAGAAAATACTGATTTAGTCCACGCTGGGGATGAATTGGTTGCTCTTGATGAGGCCGACGTCAAAGTGGCGCTTGATCAAGCCGAGGCCAGCCTCGCGCAAACCGTGCGGGAAGTACACTCACGCCGAGTAACCAACGCTAGCCTTTCCGCCGAAGTTGAGTTGCGTGAGGCGCAACTGGTTAAGGCTGAGCAGGATCTGGTCAGACGTAAAGACCTGGCCTCCAGCGGGGCGGTGTCTTCAGAAGAGTTACATCATGTTGAAACCGCGGTAAAAGCGGCGCGTTCAGATTTACTGGCTGCCCGTGAAAAACTGGCGACTAACCGTGCACTAACTGGAGACGGTGAAATGGCCGATAACCCCCAGGTGCTGCACGCCGCAGCTAATGTGCGCTCTGCTTATATGAACTGGCGGCGCACTGCGGTGCCCGCACCGGTGTCCGGATATGTCGCTAAACGCTCGGTGCAACTGGGTCAGCGTGTACAGCCGGGGGACGCGTTGATGGCTGTAGTGCCGCTAGGTGAGGTATGGGTAGATGCTAATTTTAAAGAGAGTCAGCTTGAGGATATGCGTATTGGCCAGCCGGTAGTATTGGAGGCTGATATCTATGGTAGCAGCGTTGTTTATCATGGATCGATTGCTGGCTTGGGCGCCGGCACTGGCAGTGCGTTTAGCTTGTTACCCGCGCAAAATGCCACTGGTAACTGGATTAAAGTTGTGCAGCGGGTGCCGGTGCGGGTGGTTCTTGATGCCAAAGAGCTTGCGCAGCACCCACTTAGGTTGGGTTTATCAGTGACCGCAAAAGTGGATATTAGCGACCTCAGTGGTCATCAGTTGGCAACGCAATCTCGGCCAGGCAAGGCTTATCAAACCAATGTATACGCTGACCTCGATAGCGCAGCTGATCAACGAGTTGCAGCGATCATTATCGCTAATAATGGTGTGCATCGAGAGAGTAACGATGACTTTTCGGTAAGCGCTGCAGCGTCAAACCGCGTGCTTGACTAAGGAGGAATCATGACAGACTCAAGCACTATCAGTGAACCTACAGAGCCCGAGCAGCCGCTATCTACTCAACCAGCACCGCTACATGGTGCACGGCTGATGCTGGGTTCGGTGGCACTGTCGCTGGCGACGTTTATGAATGTACTCGATACATCAATTGCCAATGTATCGGTGCCGTCTATTGCGGGTGATCTCGGTGTATCGCCAAACCAGGGTACTTGGGTCATCACATCGTTTGCAGTCAGCGTGGCGATCTCGGTACCACTGACCGGTTGGTTGACTCAGCGCTTTGGTGCGGTGCGCCTGTTTGTGCTGTCGGTGGTGTTATTTGTGTTGGCCTCTTTGTTGTGTGGTTTGGCACCCTCGCTGGGTACGCTGGTGCTGTTTCGGGTGATTCAAGGGGCGGTGGCTGGGCCAATGATTCCTCTATCACAAACCTTGATGTTATCGACTTACCCTCCAGAGAAGAGTGGTACGGCGATGCTGATCTGGAGTATGACCACGCTGGTGGCTCCTGTAGTGGGGCCGATTTTGGGTGGCTGGATTTCGGATAATTATTCATGGCCGTGGATTTTCTATATCAATGTACCGCTGGGATTAGCCGCGGCCTGGGTTGTATGGAGGATTTATCGAGATCGCGAAACCCCGACACAAAAAAAACCGATAGACAGGATGGGTCTGGTGTTACTGGTCGTGTGGGTTGGTTGCTTGCAGCTGATGCTCGACAAAGGTAAAGACATGGATTGGTTTAGTTCGCCGGTAATCATCGCGCTGGCGTCGATCAGTTGTGTGGGTTTTGTGTTTTTTGTTATTTGGGAGCTGACAGACGAGCATCCGGTGGTGGATTTATTGATGTTCAAGGAGCGTAACTTCTTGATTTGCACTATAGCGATTGCGCTGGGCTACGGAGTTTACTTCGGTAATATAGTGATACTGCCGTTGTGGCTGCAAACTGAGCTAGGTTATACCGCTACTCGGGCAGGACTAGTGCTGGCGCCGATGGGGGTTTTGGCGGTCATGGTGGCTCCCGTTATTAGTCGAGCGATTTCCCGTTGGGATCCACGTTGGTTGGTTACTTTTGCCTTTACTGTTTTTGCTTTTGTGTCGTTGCTGCGTTCGGAGTACACCACGCAAGTCGACTACAATTCGCTGCTATGGCCGTCGCTGATTCAGGGTTTGGGCTTGGCAACATTTTTTGTGCCGTTAACAGTGCTGAGCCTCGGTGGTTTGCATCCTTCTCGTATCGCTGCAGCAACGGGGTTGTCGAATTTTGCGCGCTTATTATTTGGTGGTTTTGGCGCATCGGTTTCCACCACGCTTTGGGAGGATCGCGTCTCAATGCACCACGCCCGACTCACCGAGTCGAGTGGTCACTTTAACCCAATTTTTAATCAGACGGTTGATCAGCTACAACATATGGGCTTAAGTGCACAGCAAGCCTTGGGGCAGGTTGAACATATGGTCTCGCAGCAAGCGGGAATGCTTGGGCTTAACGATATTGTTTGGGCGTCTTCGATTTTGTTTTTTATACTCGGTGGGGTAGTTTGGTTTACCAAGCCGATTCGTTCGGTGGTGTCGATTGATTCTGGTGGCGCGCATTAATTAGGGGTAGATTGGTGGCGTTGGGGTAGTCTATTCGATTTTGTAGCCAACGCCATAGATGGAGTGCAGAAGCTCTTCTTCACCGAACACTTGTTGCAGTTTCCTGCGCAGGTTTTTTATATGAGTATCGATAGTGCGGTCGCTCACGATGCGGCTATCGGTGTAACTCACTTCCATTAGCCGATCACGTGATAAGACATGTCCTGGCTTTGAGATCAGCGCCTGCAACATGCGAAACTCGACGGGCGTAAGCTCAATGCTCTGGCCACCTGCCTCACAATGAAAGCGGTTGGGGTACAGGACTACGTTGCGATAGCTCAGTTGGTTGCTATCCATTTGGGTCGGCCCCGCCTGGACTCGCCGCAGGATAATTTTGACCCGTGTTACCACCTCCCTGGTGCTAAAGGGCTTGCATACATAGTCATCGGCACCTAATTCAAGGCCAACTAGGCGATCGATCTCATCCACCTTGGCGGTCAGCATCATAATCGGTACGTCAGAGAATTTGCGGACATCGCGGCAGATAGTCAGGCCATCCACTCCCGGCAGCATGAGGTCCAGGATGATAAAATCCGGCTTGCGTTCACGCACGAAGTTGACAGCGCCCGTTCCCTCGTTGAGAACTGATACCTCGTATCCTTCTGGCCGCAGGTAGTCAGCTAGCAACTGGGCGAGCTTAGGTTCGTCTTCGACGATCAGGATGTGGGGTGTGTCAGCCATCGTCGGATTCTACCAGTGGCAGCTTAACCCGGATACACAGTCCACCCAGAGAGGACGTTGAAGCGGAAATGGTACCTCCGTGGGCCTCCACAACCTAGCGGCAGATAGCCAAGCCCAGACCTGCCCCGCCGGTACTGCGACTGCGGGAGGACTCCATGCGATAAAGGGGTTCGAACAACTGTTCGCACTCATCCGCAGCTACACCAGGCGGGCTGTCCTCGATCTGTACTACCGCTGAGTTTGTTGCGCGGAAAGAGCTTATAGATACTTTGCCGGGGGTGTCAGTGTAGACCAGTGCATTGGTCAGCAGGTTTTGCCAAAGTTGGTCCATGCGCCTTGGGTCCGCATTCACTTTCAGCGATTCACCGCTGAAAGAGATTGTTATGCCTTGCTCTTTTGCTCTCGTTTGGAAACCGGCTATGGCAGTCGCCAGGGATTTATCCAGATCGAGGGGGGAAAACTCATAGCGTAGGCCACCGATGTCTGATACCGAGAGTTCGTATAAGTCATCGATGAGGAATCGCAGGCGCTGAACCTCCTGCATCAAAGACTCGAGTTGATTCGCATCAGTAGGCCGGACTCCGTCCTGCATGGCTTCCAGCTCACCCGTGAGAACCGCCACAGGCGTGCGCAGCTCGTGAGAGACATTGGCAAACCAGCGCTGCCGGGATTCGCGGCTTTCACTCAGTGTCACCGCCAGGCGGTCCAGGTTACGCATCAGCTTGCCCAGCTCGTCGTGCCTGTCGCTGGCTAGCCTGATGGAATAGTCGCCATTAGATAATTTGCTGACATCTTCATGCATGCGTCGAATAGGCGATAGCATCCCCCGGGCGAGAACTATCGAAATCCCCAGTGCTAGGGCTATCGCGGAAATGCCGATCATCCATCTTGCCTTGGTCTGCTGTTGTAAAAAGGCTTGTTCCTGGGGAGAGCTGAACTGGTGGCGCAACGCGCTGCGCAGTTCACCAACCGTGATGGAGTCGACGACAATAGCCGCGCGGTTGATCTCACCGTCCAGAGGTGGTCCTGCCACCCGTGTTCCTGCTGCGTCATATACTGACGTCGGTGGATGCGGGTGCCGCTCCCGATAAGGTGGTGGTGCTTTGTCGTGGGAGGAGGGTGGGGGCCTGTGTGTCTCGCCAGGGGTAATGTCCAGCTTGTCTGGAGTCGATTCCAGCAGCAACTGCTTCAAGCGGTTGGAAGTCAGGCTGCTCCAATTGCCGCCGGACCGCTGGTATTCTGCAGCCACGGCGAGCCGGGCATTTTCCAGACGGAGTTCCTCAAGGTCATTTACATAACCGAGAAAGCCCCGTTCAAAAGTCCAGCTGGAGACAGCGAGGGAGGCAATCAATACGACCAGGGTCAGCCCCATGAACGCGAAGAGATATTTGTGCAAAATAGACAGCTTCATGCTGGCGAGTATAGCAAAAGTAAAGAAGCGTGGCCTTTGCCCAGCGGTGTTAGCTTATATTGCATCTCCACTTTTTCTTCATAATTCCTCCTTAATTGTGCTCCATGATATGCATCATAGTCATTTTTACATGGCTTAATGTTACTTAATAATTAGGAGAGTATGTTTATGCGATTGACTAAAATTAGAAGTCTGCGATATCAACTTGGCATGTATGTTCTTGTTGCTGGATTGTCTGCATGTTCTTTTGCTCAGGATGATCATCGGTCAGGGGAGCGGCGAGGCCATCAAGGGCCACCAGCATTTAGTGAGCTGGATCTTGATCAAAGTGGAGGGATTTCTCTAGAAGAGTTTGAGCAGCATGAGGTTCCTGGAGGTGATCATCAGAGGATTTTTACCCTTATCGATGCGGATAGTGACGGTGTAATTACCGAAAGTGAATTGACCAATCACAAGCCTCCACGTCATGGCCGACCTAAACCGGAAGCATGAGCCGCGATCGCTAATAACACAAGGTGATCACATGATTAATTCAATAACTACCTCCACCTATCAACAGCCTTATGGGGTACCTCTGTAGATAGCAGCGTAGGTTTAAATGAGCGATTTGAAATTACTGAGGGGGGATCTTTAATTAGCGTTACTGCCTAATTTAATTAATTTTAAACAATTGGGGGCAGGCCACGGTTTTAGGTTTTTTGTGACAAGTCGTGGTCTGTGCCTGTTTGCTTCGAGAATAGACAAGGGCATTGCTTTAATAGTGAGGGGGAATTGAGTTTGGTTGTGCAATGGTTTATCGGGGTATAAAAAAGGGGCCGTTTATCTGCCCCCTGTGTAGCAATATTTTGTTAGCCTTTTATCCGCGATTTATATTCGTTAGTTGCGGTATCAATTTCCACCGAGTCACCGGTTTCGCAAAATGCGGCAACCTGAAGTTCGTGGCCGTTCATCAAGCGAGCCAGTTTCATTACTTTGCCGGAAGTGTCACCACGAGCAGCCGGCTCTGAGTATTCTATTTTTCTTATTACAGATTTTGGTGGTGTCAGTGAGATGGGTTTGTCATCGAAAAAAGTAAGCGCGCAGATATCGGTCATACCGTCTTCAATATAAGCGAGCATGTCGCCTAAATCATCTTCTGATAGTTCGTATTGATTGTATTCTTCATCGACAAAAATATAGGCAGGATCTGTAAAGTAAGAGTAAGTAACATCTTTCTTTTCCAGTACCGCGGTGTCAAATTTATCGTCGGCTTTGTAAACGGTTTCAGTGGGTGCTCCGGTCAGCAAATTTCTCAGTTTCATTTTGACGATGGCGGTATTACGACCGGATTTTGTGTACTCTGCTTTTAGGATAATCCAAGGTGAATCAGAGATCAGGATGACCTGACCTGCGCGACATTCCAGAGCGGTTTTCATTGATAGACTCCAATAAGGTTGAGCCAAGATTTTAGGGGCAGCGACTATAGCAGTTTTTTATAAAAAAGCAGCAACTGTGTAGCGAGATCGGGCTGCTTGGTGAGTATTGATGACCAGGCCTTTGCGTGCGTTGATAGCGTGTTGATATTGGTAATATATGCCGACCATATTGTTCCAACACTATTATTATTTAGTTCACTATGGATTTTATCTATCTGTTTTTTACTGGCTTTTTTATTTTCATTGTCACTCTGATTCCATCCGAGCCAGAGTGTAGCTACGATTTGGCTAAGGGCGGGAGGTATGGATGGTAAATATAAGTTAAGTAATGCCTTAACTTTAATTAAGTGTTCATCATTTTGTTGTGGGTAGCAATGCCATAGTAGCGGCCGCCCCGACCATATGGCGCGGACCAATGAATCTTCGCCGCGGACGATATTAAGATCACAGCACCACAGTAGCCGGTCGTAATTTATTTGCGTCATAAACGTGACGGCTTGCAGGCACAAGGCACCGCGAACTATAGGTCGTCCTGGTATCAATGCTTCGCCCAGGTATGTTTCAACGACGGTCGTCACTCGTCCCTGCGGAATCACCAAGTGCAGAGTTTGTTCACCTGTACTCATGGCATCAAGCAGCTCGGGTAGTGCTGTATTTTCATAGGAGAACAGTGATATCAGTAGTGCGTCTGCGGCTGGGTCAAGCCCCAGGCTTGTTAGAAACTCCGAGCGTGCTGCCAGGTCTTGTTGCAATGAATCACGCTGTGCTAACAGCGACGCCTCTCGCAATAGTCCACCGGTTTTAGCTTCAAAACCAGGCAAGAAAAAGTATTTATAGAGGCCGGAGTTAGGTTCTATCGATGGCAAGCCATGGTATTCACCAGCCCAGGTTTCTGCTGTAAGGTATTCGAGGTTGAACCAAATTGGGGCGATGGGTCGCGCCGCCATAGCAGCTAAATATTGGGGCGGAATAGTACAGGCAAAACCTTCGATAACGGCATCGGCCGCTGTAATGCTGCTGAAATCAGTCGATGCTTGCCAGTGCCTTATCTCAACGTGTTGTTGTTGCTGCTGGGCTTGTAAAGTAACTGCTGGGCATAGTTGTTGAAAGGCGATCAAGTCGTCAACCCATAGCCGTACTGTTAGCTTGTGTTCTTTTGCCAGCTGCCGGGCCAGCCGCCAGCACACACCAATATCACCAAAGTTATCGACAACGGTGCAAAAAATATCCCAGCGAGGAGAGGAGTTTTTTGTGAGCATATAATGTAATCAGTTGGTTAGTGTATAGATTAATCGTTAAGAATAAAGGTGGAAGCATCGAGTTAGAATATATCACTCTTGTGATTAAATAACGTGCTAGCAGATAATTATTATTTGTTGCCGGCCCCTGACTGGTTTGCTCCAGTCTCAGCGTATGGATAGGAGGATAAAAATCTACCCTGCGGTGTGGTAAGCAATTTTTTCAGTTGAGGTCAGTTTTGATAGAATGACGCAGGTAAGAGCTATAAATTGTGCCGCGCATAACAACATTACGATTAAAGAATAAGGTTGAAGAGATGGATTTGATAGAGGTAGTAACGCACTCAACTTTCACGGAGGTTGCTGCGTTATTAGTGTTGGCTGCGATTATGGGATTTATTGGATTGTTATTGAGACAACCTCTCATCGTTAGTTTTATTGCAGTTGGTTTAATAGCAGGGCCATCCGTTCTAAATATTGTTCATTCTGAGGAGCAAATAAAACTTCTATCAGAGCTGGGGATAGCCGTTTTATTGTTTCTAGTCGGCATCAAACTGGATGTAAAGCTTATTCGATCGATTGGTCCAGTGTCCGTATTGACAGGCTTGGGCCAGGTCGCGTTTACATCAATTATTGGTTTCTTTATAGGGTTGGCTATTGGTCTTGATTATCTATCCAGTATATATGTTGCGGTTGCGCTTACCTTTTCATCTACGATTATCATCGTCAAACTGCTTTCAGATAAAAGAGAGGTCGATTCACTGCATGGTCAAATTGCACTGGGTTTTTTAATTGTTCAGGATCTTGTCGTTGTTGTAGCGATGATTGTTCTTGCTACAATTGGCATCGGTGTAGGTCATGGTGATGCAGATCATTCAGCGATATGGCAGGTGGCGGCTTCTGGCATTGGATTGCTGTTATTTGTCATCGTGTTTGTTAAGTACATTGCCAATCCGCTTACGGCGCAATTGGCGAAAGCGCCTGAGTTGTTAGTCATTTATGCTATAGCTCAAGCGACACTGTTCGCTGCAATAGGCGGCTTGGTTGGTTTGGGTATCGAAGTAGGGGGATTGTTGGCGGGTGTTGCGTTAGCTTCTACACCTTATCGTGAAAGTATTGCGGCAAGGCTGGCGCCGCTGCGTGATTTTTTATTGTTATTTTTCTTTATTGCTTTAGGCGCGACGCTAGATATATCGCAGCTAGATTCCCATATCCCAGGAGCTGCTGTATTTTCTCTATTTGTGTTGATCGGTAACCCGCTTATCGTATTGACTATTATGGGGGCTATGGGTTATCGAAAAAGAACCGGGTTCTTGGCCGGCTTAACCGTTGCACAAATCAGTGAGTTCTCGCTGATTTTTATCGCAATGGGGGTTAGCTTGGGGCATGTGCCGCAGGATGTTCTTGGATTAGTGACGTTGGTTGGTATTGTTACCATTGCTGCGTCGACTTATATGATTACTTATTCTCATCAACTTTACACATTTTTTGAGCCGGTTATAGGCATGTTTGAACGATCGGGTACTCCTCGGGAGCAATTTACAGGTCAGCTTTCTGGCAATCATTATCCTGTTATTATTTTTGGTTTAGGTCGTTTGGGTACCGCAATTGCTATACGGCTCAGAGATCAAGGTGTCAAAGTGTTAGGTCTGGATTTTAATCCGTCAGCTATTAAACATTGGAATAATTTGGGGCTGGATACAGGATATGGTGATGTTACTGATGCTGAATTTATAACCGAATTACCCCTTAAGTATGCGCAGTGGGTTGTGTCCACAATTCCTCGTCATCATCTGGGGCTCTCATCAGAAGATACAGCAAAAACAATTGTTCAGTTAACACGCTCTGCTAGTTTTACCGGTAAGTTGGCGGCGGTATCACACAGTAAATTAGAAACAGAAGAGTTAAGGTTGCAGGGCATTGAGCTTGTTTTGGAGCCTTTTCAGGACGCAGCAGATCGAGCCTTTGAGGTATTGTATGAAGGGCTTAATATCAAGCTGGATGATCAATCGTGATATTAAATAAAGAAAAATAAGGGGGCGCGGAGTTAAGTTCTCTCTTTAATTGCCAAGTGTTGCAGCAATGATATTGTCAGGCTTGTTATCGGCCGTTTTCATCGTGGGACTTTTCCGTTTTACCACAGTCACAGTGTTAGCTTATTGTTGCCCTTAAAATAACATGCAATGCCATGTCATTTATCTTGCTTTTCGAATAATCATATAGCTACTATGTAGCCATAAATAAGTTAAAATACAGAAAGTCCCTTGGCTGCATAAAAATTAATCTCACAATTGGAATAAAACCTCATAATGAAAAAAACAATAGCACGGAATTTTAATTATTTGCGCCTGGCCGCTTTTCTTCTTCTTCTCATTTGTTCGCGCCAGAGTTTAGCGTTAAATGCCCCCGCAGCTTTAGTGCCTGCGGGGCTTAACCCGGGTGATACTTTTTATATTATCTTTGTTTCAAGTGGCACCATTACAGGAGACCAGGTCAGTGCTAATTATCTTACCTTTGCTACAGTACAGGCAGCAGCGGGAGCAGCCACGGGAACAGACTTAGTGGCCGGCTGGGTACCTTTGTTTGCTCACAACGATGGTACAATTACCATCAATACGGCATTCGCAGCAGACGTAACTCGGCCGATTTACGATGTTGCTGGCTTAAAAATGGGTGACAATAAAGCTGATTTATTAGATGGCACCTTTGACGGTGAGTTAGTTAAAACTCAAATAGGCACTACTCTCGGCACCATAATAATAAACACTGGCTTGGATGCCGTTGGGGCCTCATCAACTCCTCTGCAGAGTGCCGGAGGTCTTGTAAATGCAACTCAGACTACAACTACTGACAATTTTGGTTTCTATGAAGGTCAAGCTGGAAGTGCCTCAGCCCAACCTATGATGATCCTTTCTCCACTGCTGACCGTCCCTAGCGCTGTTACCGCCTCTGCAGGCCTAGGCTGGTAAATCCCACTTTGGATATTTATTGGGTGAATGTTGTAATAATATTCCCCCAATAAATATCCAAAAACTAAGACCACTTCGCTATTATCCCGATCTAGAGAAAGTAGCTGAATTTAGATTGGCAGCGACAGATTACATAATGAGGCACCATAAGGTTGGTAAGTATGCTTCCAAATCCTAACAAGGCGCTTCTGTCGGACAAATTTTCCGCAGAGCGCAGCGTTAAATGCCAGTAATAGCAAAGTTCATCGCAGCAATAATTTCGTCGCGAAAATGACTTAGTGAACCAACGGGGTTTTTCAGCAACTTGACTGGAATGGAAGCAATTTGAGGAGTCAGTAACAAAAGCTGCTCTCCATCATAATTAAGCTCAGGAGTTAGCCCCTGCATTTTTTTATTTTTAAAATCTTTAATCCGCCCAAGTGGAATTACAATCCTTGTGGCAATATCGGAAATAACAGGGTTCTGTATATCAACAATATATGGGAAAGCACTACGAGTGTTTTTGCTTGGGTTTATATAAACATCAAATTGAGGCATCAAAATTCCCTATACTCATCACCATAGCAGCCGTGCTCACCAACAAAATCGTTGTACGCCCTGATAGCGTTTTTGTTCTCATCGGCCCACTTGTCAGCTTTATCTCGTGCCAGTATGCCTTTTAGTGCTTGCTCAAGAGTTGCACTAAGATTTATATTCATCGCCTTGGATTTCTTCAGTAAGTCACTGTTTAAACTAAGGTTTGTCGGTTTTTTGGGTGCGTTTTGGTCAAATAAAGGCATGCGACGCTAAAGCGCACATGCTTTAGGCGTGTGTGCCGGGCATGGCACTTAACTAGCGAGGTGAAAGTCCTCGTACCAGGTATTCGCAGAGCCGAAGGTTAGCGAAAGGACAAGGGCGTCCCGCAAGGTGGGCCGTTGTCACCGGTACTATCGAACATTGTGTTGAACCAATTAGATTGGGAGCTAGAACGCCGGGGGCACCGTTTCGTTGGCTACGCTGATGACTTTGTGGTATTTGTTAAAAGTCGAGAAGCGGGTGAGCGCGTGATGAAAAGTCTACAGCGCTACCTTGGTGAATCACTAAGGCTCAAAGTGAATACCCAAAAGAGCGCCGTAGACCGGCCATGGAAACGAACCTTCCTTGGCTTTACGTTCAGTCAACGAGACCAGAGAATCAAGGTGGTGGAAAAGTCGCTGCTGAAACTCAAAGTCACGGTCAAATTGCTGAGCCGTCGAACAAGAGGCCATTCACTCAAACACATTATCGCAGAGTTAAGAAAATCCCTGCTTGGTTGGAAAGCGTACTTCGATATAGCCGAAGTGCTGAGCCCTCTGCGGGATGTGGATAAATGGATTCGGCGACGATTGCGAAGTTATGTTTGGAAGCAGTGAGGGCGAAAAGGTTATCGGATGCTTAGGCGTTTAGGTGTGGATCGATGGCTGGCTTGGAATACAGCCAAGTCGGCTCATGGCCCGTGGCGATTAAGCGCC
>JBAYQJ010000070.1:0-15211 GCA_041677245.1 Spongiibacteraceae bacterium
CCTATAATTCTACTTGCGTGGGGCATCGGTACTCTCCATTAAAATGATCTTCGCAAAATCAGTTTAATGAATGCCGGTGTCCCCCGTTAATGATGAAGAGCCCCCAAATACGCCGATGAACTACCACTATACCGTCTGAAAGGAACGCCGCTAACGAAAACTCAGGCGGCGCTGTTAATATTCATTTAAACAGGAGCCATGACATCATCTACAAGACCGGTAATACTGATACCTGCATGGCCGCCATATTGCCTGTTAATAAAAATCAGCACTGACGTTAATGCTTCTGTGGCGGCAGAGTTGGCAATACTGCCACCATGAAATCCACGCATCCCCGCCGCTTCAATCAAGGTGATCACCTGCTGACGAGCGGATTTCTTATCGCCGCAAACAATCACATCACAACTTAAGCCATGACCTTCCTGTAAATGGTGCGCAGCTACATTTTGAAAAGCTGAAACAACACTCACATTTTCGCCTAAAATATTTTGGGAAATTTGTCCGGCAGAGCCCTCTTCTGGCAACTGTACCCTGGCTACTTTTTGGTGGTATTAATGGTACCGTCACATCGATTAAAATCTTTCCCGATAATGCGTTTTTTATTAACTCCAGCATCTCTGTTTGATGAGCAAACGGTACAGTCATCACGCAAATATCAGCAGCGTTAGCAGCTGCCAGGTTGTCCATTGCTATTGCACTAATTGAATCAATGCCACGCTCTGACATAACACGTGTTAAATCAGCAACAGCAGCCTGAGATTTATCCGCAGTACGTGAGCCAATAATGACCTGATAACCAGCTTGCACCCAACGCCGCGCCAACCCTGTACCCAAATCGCCAGTACCACCTAAAATTGCAATAACCGGTAGTTTCTCACTCATACAGTTTTTCCTGAATTTTATCTTTTAATTATTGTTTAATGGCTGCTCAATTAACTAAATAACTGGCGACTTAGATAATCTATGAGACTGTTTTTATTTCAAGAAAATCACATTCTCTCGATAATTATTGCAGGGGCCATCCCACCAGCCGCACACATGGTGACTAAACCACGCTTCAAATCGCGACGCTCCAACTCATCTATTAACGTGCCTATTAACAGAGCACCAGTAGCGCCAATAGGGTGACCCAGAGCCATCGCACCGCCGTTGACATTGACTTTATTACGATCCAATTTAAGGTCGCGAATACATTTCTCAGCTACTACTGCAAAAGCCTCATTGATTTCAAACAGATCAATATCATCAATGGTCAACCCAGCCTTGGCCAGCACCTTTCGAGTAGCTGGTACCGGTGCATTAAGCATCAGAGTTGGTGAGTCGCCCATATTTGCCACGGCGACAATACGGGCACGGGGCTCAAGGCCATTCTTTTTGGCATATTCCGGAGAAGTCAGCAAAATCGCACCAGCACCATCAACAACACCAGAAGAATTACCACCGTGGTGAACATGACTTATTTTCAAGTCAGGATAAACTTTATGAATAAGACCAGCGTAAGTCGTGCCGGCTTCATCCAAGGGCATATAAGCCAATTTTTCAAAAGCTGGACGCAGTTCAGCCAGCGCCGCCAAGGTCGTACCAGGCCGCGGGAACTCTTCTTTATCCAATGCCAGACTACCATCAGCACGATAGACAGGAACGAGACTTTTATCAAAGTACCCCCCCGCAATAGCAGCCGCTGCGCGCTCTTGACTTTGCACAGCCAGTTCATCCAGTGCCTGCCGCGAAATTCCTTCTATCGTAGCAATAGCATCTGCACAAACACCCTGATGAGGCTGGGGATGCAATTCACGTAACACCAGGTTACCTGAATCCATAAAAGGAGGAGCATCGTTGCCATTTCCGTAGGTAGACATCATTTCTGTGCCACCGGCAATTACGCACTCTTCAAAGCCGGCGCCAATAGTAGCCGCAGCTAGGTTAACAGCCGTAATACCCGAGCCACAATATCGATTTTGATTAACGCGTACAATGCTTGGACCGTAGAGTTAATTCTGACAGCGTGGCCGGATATACAGTCGATCAAAGAGTTAGGCAGCTGGCTTAGTTCACCGTGGAGTAAAGAATTTGTTTCCTTATTGAGTAAGATGCGCTCACTGGATGATGTCGAACATAACTTGATTCGTGGCTCTGGGCGTTATAACGACCCTCGCATTCACTTTGCGGTGAACTGTGCCAGCATCGGATGTCCAGCTTTGCGAGCCGAAGCCTATGCCGGTAATAAACTTGACCAGCAATTAGACGAACAAACGACGGTGTTCCTCAGTGATCGAAATCGTAATCGCATTGAAAACACGACGATAAAACTGTCATCAATATTTAAGTGGTATCGTGAAGATTTTGAGAAGGGCTGGAAAGGCTTCAATCACTTAGAAGATTTTTTACTAGCTCATACAGAGGTAATTGGCATTTCAACATCACTCGTAGAAAAACTAAAAAAAGGTAATGCCAATATTGAGTTTTTGGATTATGACTGGCGGCTTAATGGAAAATAATCAGAACCATATACACCCTCTCCGTCCAGCACTATCTATCATCATACCAATTCCCAATGAAATTGAATTGCTACCCGAACTGATGACTTATTTACAGTATTGGCAGCAACGAAATTATGAAATTCTACTGTTTGGCGGCGGCAGCAATGATGCTTCCGCCGAACAACTAGCAAAGGAATATCGCTAATGACTGTACGTATTGTGATATTCGCCAAGGCGCCCCTGCCCGGTTTAGCCAAAACCCGATTAATACCCGCGTTAGGTTCGGATGGGTCTGCGCAATTAGCCAAGAGGCTTCTTCACCACACCGTTGAGCAAGCCATTGCAGCTAATATTGGACCGGTCGAATTATGCGTATCACCCACCATTTCGCATCATGCCTGGCAGGCATTAGCACTACCTACTGAGCTCACGTGGTCTGAACAAGGTGAAGGCGATTTAGGCGAACGTTTAGCCAGGGCATCGCAACGAATCACCGCTAAGGGCGAATCTATTTTATTGATCGGAAGTGATTGCCCATCCCTAACAGCTGAAAAGCTGTGCCAGGCAGCACAGGCACTTGTTCATCACGATGCCTGTATAGTGCCGGTGAGCGATGGCGGTTATGCGTTATTGGGATTGAATCGTCACCTGGCTTCTGTATTTACACACATGCCTTGGAGTACCGCTTCTGTGGCTCTGCTTACCCAGCAACGAATAGAGGCGGAAGGCTGGAGGCTCAAATCTTTTAATCCTTTACATGATATTGATGACCCCCAAGATTTACAGCATTTACCTACCAGTTGGCTACCACATTTCAGCCCCACCCCTTATAGCGTTGATACATAAATCACTTTACCTAGGAAAATACCAATGAAGCCTAACACTGCCACAACTGATTCCCTGAAAATCCCCCTATCCCGCTCATTGCTCATGCTACGCCTTGGCGTTTTTGTGGTGATGTTGATGTGGACGCTCGACAAGTTTGTCAATCCAGCCCACAGCGGCAAGATATTTACTAACTTCTATGGCATAGATTGGTTAAGTCAAAATGTTTCTTATCTCGTTGGCGCTATCGAGCTGTTACTCGTACTGGCATTTGTTGCAGGTCTTTGGCGCCGCTGGACCTACGGTGCCATTTTGTTGATCCACGCTATTTCAACCTTTTCATCTTACAAAATGTATTTAGCGCCTTTTGACCACCTACTATTCTTTGCGGCATGGCCTATGTTGGCAGCCTGTTTAACTCTGTATTGGTTAAGAGACTGGGATACCTTATGCACCATTCCTGCAAAGATAAAGAGATAGTGCGCTGAAGATACAGATTTATTGCTGTGTGCTTTAGGCTTTCACTGGATCGGTAACACCGATCCAAATCAATCATGTCAATCAAAACGGCAATGCGGCTAATGAAAATAATCACTATTAGACCTGCTATTTATTTATGTTCACTGTAAGAAATAGAGTCTCCACTGCGACTAACCAATAATCGTAATTAAAACGTCACTGTAAGGCTATGTCGAGACTACAACTCAGCTGAGCCAAAGTTATTAGCCAGTTCGTCTGGTATGACTCAACGCCTCATACAGACAAATTCAATCAAGCAATAAAACTATTTTATTTGGAGCCATTCATGATGTACGACGTCGTTCAAGATTATTACGGCAAACAATTGCAAAGCTCGGCCGACCTGAAAACTACCGCTTGCTGCGACATTAGTAATATGCCGGAGTGGCTTAAACCCTTACTTGCACGGATTCATCCCGAAGTATTGTCGCGTTATTACGGTTGTGGCTTAGTTTGCCCACCGCTGCTATCAGGATGCCGGGTGCTGGATTTAGGCTGCGGCTCGGGTCGAGATGTTTATGCTTTGGCACAACTGGTCGGCCCAGAAGGTGAAGTAGTCGGTGTAGACATGACCGACGAACAACTGGCTGTAGCTTGCACACATCAAGATTGGCATGCCGAATCCTTCGGTTATGCCAATGTACGGTTTCTAAAAGGCTACATCGAAAAACTCGACGAGCTGGATCTGCAACCCAATTCTTTTGATGTCATCGTGTCTAATTGTGTGGTCAACCTATCACCAGACAAAGCTGCCGTTCTCAACGGCATTCACCGGCTGTTAAAACCCGGTGGTGAATTCTATTTTTCCGATGTGTATTGCGATCGTCGTGTACCCGATGCTGTACGAGAAGACTCCGTGTTGTACGGTGAATGTTTGGGCGGCGCATTGTACTGGAATGATTTTCTACGCCTATCCGATGCCGCAGGTTTCATCGACCCACGCCTAGTGGAAGATCACCCCCTGGCAGTGACCGATAGCAAACTGGCTCAGCAAATCGGCAATCTAAAGTTTTTCTCTGCCAGTTATCGGCTATTCAAACTTAATGGTTTAGAAAGCGCCTGCGAGGATTACGGTCAAGCGGTGATTTATCAGGGCACGATCCCAAACAACCCACACAGTTTCGTATTGGATAAACATCATGCGATTGCAACTGGCCGGGCATTTCCGGTTTGTGGTAACACTTGGCGCATGTTGAAGGACACGCGTTTTGCTGAGCACTTTAGTTTTATCGGCGATTTCAGTCAGCATTTTGGATTGTTCGAAGGCTGCGGTTCGACCATACCTTTTGATTCCTCACCATCAACCGAAGAGAACAACCCATGCTGCTAACTGAAGGACGGGGTCATCACTCAGCCAAGCTACAAGGAAGCTATCATGGTTAAAACACTAATACGTGTTCTTTTATTGTTAAGTGTTGCTCTAAACCTACCCATAGCTCAGGCCAATAACAAATCGCTGATACTGACCGGATCAAGCACGATTGCGCCACTGGCAATGGAGATCGCCAAACGCTACGAGTCACAACATCCCGGTGTGCGTATCGATGTGCAAATGGGCGGATCTTCACGAGGCATTAATGATGCTCGGCTGGGGCTGACCGACATAGGCATGGTATCGCGTGCATTAAAGCCCACTGAGCAGGATCTTACCGCCTTTTTAATTGCCATGGATGGTATCGGCATCATTCTCCATAAGAGCAATGAGGTGAATACGCTCAGCGACGCTCAGATAATCGATATTTACACGGGGAAAATAAACAACTGGCAACAGCTAGGTGGTTCCGACCTGCCGATAACAGTGGTTAACAAGGCTGAAGGACGCTCAACACTGGAACTATTCCTGAAACATTTCACCCTAAAAAACAGCCAAATTAAAGCCCAGGTAGTGATTGGTGAAAATCAACAGGGCATCAAAACCGTCGCTGGAAATCCCAATGCGATTGGCTACGTATCCATCGGCACAGCCGAGTATGAGCAAACCTTAGGCACCGCTATCAAATTACTGCCTATGGCGGGTCAAATCGCCACGGTTGAGTCAGTTGCCAAAGGTTATTACCCCCTGTCGCGCCAACTCAATCTAGTCGTCAACGCTACGCCAACTGGATTGCTTAGAAGGTTTATTGATTTTGCGCAATCAGCCGAGGTGAGAGATCTCATTGACGCACAATTTTTTGTGGCGCCCTTAAAAATGGACAGCAACAGTGGATAGCCGACAAGCCAGCCAAAATTATGCTTAGCAACAGCAACCGGATCGATCGCCGCCTCAATGGTCTGCTGCTGAGCATGGTCTGCGTAACAGCCTTATTGCTGGCGCTTATCGTTCTGTTTTTACTGAGCGAGGCTTGGCCATTTTTTGCAAACCGCGAGCCGGATGGTACTTGGCTACAGTTGTTTTACCGTCAAAATTGGTATCCGCTGGAAGGCCAGTTTGGCATGGCCCCGATGATACTGTCATCGCTGGCGGTAACCGCAGGAGCAGTTTCTCTAGCGTTACCCCTGGGCTTAGGTAGTGCTATTTTTCTGCAGTTTTATGCACCACCACGATCGGCACAAGGCTTTCGACTGCTATTAAATGTGTTGGCGGGTATACCTTCAGTGGTATTCGGTTTATGGGGTTTGACGCGTTTGGTACCGCTCATTACCAGCTGGCAGCCGCCAGGGGCCTCATTGCTGGCAGCGATAATAGTATTGGCCTTAATGATTCTACCGACCATTGCCCTAACCAGCGCATCGTCCTTGGCCAGTGTACCCAAAGAGATGTTGACTGGCAGTATGGCGCTGGGGCTGCGCCGCAACACCCAGATTCTGCATGTCATCCTGCCTGCTGCCCGAGCTGGTATTAATAGCGGCGTACTGCTTGCCACTGCGCGTGCACTGGGTGAAACCTTAGCGGTGCTGATGGTGGCAGGTAATGTGGTGCAATTCCCCTCGGGACTGTTTGAACCCGTACGCGTGCTAACGGCCAATATTGCGCTGGAGATGGCCTACGCGATGGGCGATCATCGCGCCAGCCTATTTGCGTCCGGGCTGCTGCTGACGCTACTGGTTTGGCTATTATCTTGGTTCGCACATCGCGTAAACCAAGTTAACAACAGGGAGATACGAGGTGGCTGATCGTATATTTAGCGGGTTGTTATTCAGCTGTGCTCTGTTGGTGGTGTCATCGCTGCTGTGGGTACTAAGCGATGTAGTGCTGCAAGGCGCGGTACATTTTAACTGGCAGTTTCTGTTTGCCGCGCCATCGAATGCAGGGCGTGATGGTGGCATAGGCCCGATTTTGGTCTCGACGTTATGGCTCTTGTTGATTGCACTCACTGTCGCCCTTCCCTTGGGATTGGGAGTCGCCATTTGGTTATCTGAATTTGCCCAGAGCAATAGTCGCTTGGCCAGCAGTACCGGTATCTCATTGGATATTTTAGCTGGGGTACCCTCGATTGTTTACGGCCTATTTGGCAACGCTTTTTTCAGCATTTACTTAGGCTTGGGCTTTTCCCTCTTGTCCGGTGGTTTGACCCTGGCTTGCATGATACTGCCGGTGTTTGTTCGCACCTGTGAAGTTGGCTTGCGCGCAGTTACCGACGATTGGCGTCGCGGTGCCTTAGCCTTGGGGATGACGCGCAGCGCTGCCATTTGGCACATACTCCTGCCAGCCGCACGCCCCGCCATTGTCGCCGGCCTGATTCTTAGCATCGGCCGAGCCACGGCAGAAACAGCAGCGCTTTTATTTACCAGTGGTTATGTGGATCGTATGCCGGGATCATTATTGGACTCAGGACGAGCACTCGCGGTGCATATCTATGATTTATCAATGAACATAACCGGCGGTGACGGTGCAGCCTATGCCTCAGCGTTAGTACTGGTAACGTTGATTATTGCTCTTAACACCTTGGCGCAAGGTTTAGTGGATAGCTGGTTTAAACAGAGGCTAAAAATAGCATGACCAAAACCAAAGGAAGTGTTTATACGTTGGGGGAAATCGAGCGAGGGGTTCCTTGTTGCGTGCCCGAACCCCACTTACAGGTACAGGATCTTACCGTGAGTTACGGCGCAAAAACCGTGCTCTCGCAAGTGTCCCTTGATATTTACAAGGGCTGCATCACGGCATTAATTGGCCCGTCCGGTTGCGGTAAAACCAGCTTTCTCTCAACCCTGAACCGGCTCACCGACCATCATCCGAATGCACACGTCAGCGGCAAGATTGTATTCGACGGTCAGGATCTAATACACGACCGTGTAGATACACTCAAGCTCAGGCGTCGGATCGGCATGATTTTTCAAAAGCCCAATCCGTTTCCGTTATCTATTTGGCGCAATCTGGAACTACCACTAAAAGAGCACGGCGTGCGTGACAGCGATGAGCGACGGCAAAAAATACAACAAGCGCTGAAAGATGTAGGCCTCTGGGATGAAGTATCCGATCGTTTGCAAACCTCCGCCATGGCTTTGTCTGGCGGCCAGCAACAACGACTATGCATTGCTCGCGCATTGGTACTGGAACCTGAAATCCTGTTGATGGACGAGCCCTGCAGCGCCCTTGATCCTATTTCTTCTGCAGTGGTAGAAGAATTAATTCTACGCTTGCGCGGGCGTTATACTGTGGTCATTGTTACTCACAATCTAGCCCAGGCTCGACGCGTAGCCAATTATGCAGGTTTTTTCTGGATGACTGAGCGGGTCGGCAAGCTGATCGAATTCGGCCAATGTCAGCATCTATTCGACACACCAATACATGCACTAACAGCCGCTTATATATCGGGAGCTAGAGGATAGTTACAGCCAGCCACTGCTTTGTTATGTAGCGCATTGACTTGCTACCGAAATAAGCAATGAATTTGAACTTACCACACATCGAATTTTAACGTTTAAATGACAGCGCTACGTTCTGCTATATTTACCGGGTAGCATGCTAGCCCAAAATTGTTCCTATCCATAGTTAGCCCCGTATAAATTGCAGGGTTATAACAGCCGCACTGCAGATAAATTCCTTTTGACGCAGAAAAAAATTTATACTCAACACTTTAGTACACATCCAGTGGACGCGTTAACCATGCCCCGTATTTGTTACTCTGCCATTCACTATTGCATTGCCCTCAGCCTGTATTTTTGCCTGCTCTTTATTACCCAGCAGGCTTACAGCCAGAACTTTACCGAGACCACTACCAGCCTTGACCAGTTGCGTGACAAACAAAATTTTTTGCAACTTTCCACCACAGTGGATGCGGCTGTGCGCACGCAGGCGCTGGAACAGTACAGACAAGCTATTACCAAACTTGAAACCGCCCAAAAAGATCGTAAACAGGCCCATCAATATGCGCAGGCACTGACAACAGCTCCAACAGAGCTGGTCAACTTACAACAAAAACTGGCCGAACCGATCGAAGCAACCACAACTGCCAGCAAGGGTGGCCTGGCCAAAAACAACGTGAGCGAGATAGAACAAGAACTACTGACCAAGCAGAGCGAACTGTTATTAATGCGTGATGAACTAGCCGATATCAGTACCCAGATTCACACCGAACGCGAGCTCGATTTAGCCGCCCAACTGACACAAGCGCGTCAGCAAGCTGCCAGCTCGGCCGAAGCAGCCACCGCCACCGGTTTAGAACCGGTGCTAGCCGAAGCTGAAGCTGCCGTGCAAAGCAGTACACGCGAAGCCGCCGAGGCACACGTTGAAATGCTGCAGCAGCGGATACTATCGCGTGATTTACGGCTGGCCAAATGGGACGCACAGAAAGCCTTGCTGACACGCAAAATCAGCATTGCCGAAAAAGGCCAAAGCCTGCTGCAAACTCTGCTGAATGAGCGCCGCCAAACCGTCGCCGGGGAAACCGTTGAACGAGTGCAATTGCGGGTCGAAGAACTGGAAGACGCAAACGATGAGGTAAAACGGCTAGCCAATGAAAACGCCAAGCTGGCACAATTTATTTCCCAAATTAACAGCGAAAACGACACAGTAAGCCAGGAAAAACAACGTATAGCCGCCGAGCAGGCCCGTATTGAGCGCTATTTTAACAGCATTACCCAGCAGCTAGCGGTAGACGGTGCCATTCGCCTACCGGAACTAGGTGCAGACCTGATTGAACAAAAACGGGCCCTGACCAAACGCCGTAATAACCAAGCTATCATCGACAGGCTGGACGGCGACATTACCCGCGCGCAGCTCTCTCAACTGCGGCTGGAAGACCAGCTGCAGGACAGCGCCGAAGCTACCGACGGGCACGACGAAGCACTACTAAACCAAGTACAAGCTGAACACACCCGCTTGCTGCAGGACGCCAGTGTCACCCACCGCCGCTATATCGACACCATGATCACCACCCGCAGCAACAACCGCACCTTGGAAGCCAAAATTAATGAATACCGCAATCTGCTGAATAGCCGCCTGTTCTGGACCCCCAGTACAGAACCGGTGAGCTGGCATCTATGGACCGGATTGCCTGCTGAAATCAAAGAACTGCTAGCAACGTCGCAACAGGAATTGATTACCACAACCCTACGCAACACCGATATTGTCAGCCAATTACGCACATTGGCAATCATACTGTTGGCACTGGCAATAGTACTTAGTCGGGGCAGTTTAGTGGCCATATTAAAACGCCAAGCCAAATATATAGGCAATGTACGGCGCGACAAAATCCACTATACCTGGAGTAGCTTTGCTATTTCATCGGTGTTGACGCTACCTGGGCCACTGGTGCTGATGGCGCTATCACTACTGTTAAACGGCGCGGATATTTTTGCCAGCCAGTTAGCACTTGGCCTGCAAAACGCGGCTGGTCTATGGTTGCTGCTTGGCCTGTTTCGTCAAATATGTCGCGACGGCGGCTTGGGAGAAAAACACTTCAAATGGCCGGAAAATTTGCGTAGAGCCGTAAAAACCAATATGCATTGGTTCCTGATTGTGCTGCTGCCCGTCGTCGCTCTATCGCCAATATTGGACGGCACCGCCGGCGGCGATGTGTACCACGGCCTGCGACGGCTCACCTTCGCCATTGCGTCGCTGGCGCTGGCTTACTATGTCCACCGTATGTTTGCGGCATTTTTAAAACCCATAGAAACCACAAAGACCGTCAATACTGGCTGGCACCATACTACTCGTTACTTGTTCTACCCCGTCGCTGTGATTGCCCCGCTATTTATGCTTGGCCTGTCGTGGTCTGGCTACCACTTTACCGCGCTGGAGATAGAAGCCAAACTATTTATTACCGCCTGTTTAATAGTCAGCTTAGTACTACTGTTTTATCTGATTATGCGCTCTATTTCAGTATCCGAACGGCGCATGGCGCTGGAGCAAATTTTAGCTAAACGCAAAAACCAGCAAGAAAAAATTGATGACCGCATAGCAGCAGAACAAGCCGCCGAAGGCATACCTGACGATTTGGGTTTTGAAAATTACGACCTAACCCGTATAAACACTCAAACCCATGCATTTTTACGAATGCTGACACTATTGCTGGGGCTATTAATACTGTGGGATCTCTGGTCAGACATTCTGCCCGCATTGCGTCTGTTTGATGAATGGCAGCTATGGCACGTAATGTCTGACAACCCCAAAGTACCCGACCGCTGGATTACCTTCGGCGACCTGCTGCTGGCTTTCTCCACCGTATTCCTCACCTACTTCGGTGCACGTAATATTCCCGGCTCGCTGGAGCTCTTTGTCCTGCGCCGCGCAAAACTCACCGCAGGCAGCATTTATGCCATCACTACCATACTGAAATACATCATCATCCTGGCTGGTTTTCTCGTCGTGGTTAATCTACTCGGCCTGCAATGGTCCAAATTACAATGGATGGTGGCAGCCATGGGCGTTGGCTTGGGCTTTGGCCTACAGGAAATTTTTGCCAATTTCGTATCCGGTCTGCTAATCCTGTTTGAACGGCCCATTCGAGTTGGCGACACTATCACCGTTGGCAGCCACACCGGTACAGTCTCGCGGATACGCATCCGCGCCACCACTCTGGTCGACTGGGATAGAAAAGAACAAATTATCCCCAACAAAACCTTTATTTCAGAACAGCTAACCAACTGGACCCTGAGCGACCCCATAACCCGGCTGATCGTTAAAGTAGGCGTTGCCTACGGCTCCGATATTGAATGCGTGCAAAAAACCCTGACCCAAATAATACGCAACAACTCGCGCGTCATTAACGATCCACCACCAGCAGTATTTTTTGTTGGTTTTGGTGATAGTAGCCTGAATTTTGAAATTCGCGTATTCATTAAAACCTTACTGGATATGATGCCACTAACCCACGAACTACACACCACCATACTGCTTGGCCTACGTGAGCAGGGTATTGAAATCCCCTTCCCTCAGCGGGATATATGGATTCGAAGCGCTGATGATGATGTGGATAAATGAGACTAGCTGTAAAAACAGAGATCCAATTAATTTTTTAGTGAGATAATAAATAAATGATTATTGCAGTCAATATAACGCAGATTCCCTGCCAAACAATAACGGGGTTGCGCTTTATTAAGGGAGCACGGGTTTTTGTTAAAAATATTTTATTGGGGTGACGCAGATCGTGGATAAATTCAAAAAGATCATCGTGTCGCTTCTCAGGTAATGGACTCACGGCCTTACGAATAGCATCATCTACCCACGCAGGGATTTCTTTATCATCATCCAAAACAGTGTTATACCAAAGCCTGCGCTGAGCCGATAAGGTTTTGGCTTTTGCGACATTAGTGCCGTAAGGATACTTGCCCGATAACAAAAAATAAGTAATCACACCCAGCGAAAAAAGTTCTGAGCGCACACTACCCGGCTGACCTAAAAAATATTCTGGGGCACTATACAACGCTGTCCCCAACAGATAAGTATCGGGCGTTTTTATCAACGCCTCTTCCAGGCCCGCAACACTCACAGCGCCAAAGTCGATCACTTTCACCGTACCACTGGTATCAATAATAATATTTTCAGGCCTGATATCCTGATGTAGCATTTCCAGGCGATGAAACGCGTGCAAACCTTTGACAATTTGTTCGATGATTCCGCGCACCACCTCTACGCTTGGATTAGGGTTATCAATTGCCCATTGCGCCAGCGTTTGACCCTCAATATATTCGTATACGGTATAGATAAAATTGCGCTGCCGATCGGCCAAGTCTGCTTTTAGTACATGGCCATTTTTAATCTTGCGAGCTATCCACTCCTCCATCAAAAAACGTTCTAGATAATCAGCGTTGCCACCCAAATCAACAGAGGGTAATTTTAAAACAACTTTTTGTTGCGTTTTTAAATCCTGTGCTAAATATACATGGCTGCGATTGCTAGCATGAATCTCTCGCAAAATGGTGTAACCATCAAATTTCATTCTGGCATTGAGCACTGGAGGGAATGGTAGGCTGTCAACTTGCAGCCTAACTTGGCTACCCAGACATTCCGACAACTCATCAACGCGAACTATTTGTATACTCAGATTATCATCACTACCTTGCTGAAAGGCCTGACGAACGATGGCTTGCGCAGCTGCATCAAGATCATCCCTATGAGCATCGATAATCGCGATCATGTCACGTGAACTGACAAACTCGTAGACACCATCGGTGGTGATGATGAATAAGTCTCCGATTTGCACCTGTAATGTGCGGTAATCCAGGCTGCAATCGTAACTCATACCTAAGGCGCGGCTTAGATAACTTTTTTGTTCGGTTTCCCACAACCGATGATCATTGGTTAGCTGCTCCAAGCCATCGCCATTAAGACGATAAACCCGAGTATCCCCCACATGAAAAATATGCGCTGTGCGATTTTTTATCACCAGCGAGCTAAAGGTACAAACGTAACCTTTATCTTTATCGTAACGATGCGGACCACGCATTGTTTGAGAATGCAACCAAGAGTTGGTAGCACTAATGACGCATTCGGCTGATTTTTTCACTGTCCAGGTTTCTGAGGTGCAGTAATAATCATCCAGAAAACTTTCTACCGCGGTAGCACTGGCAACATCACTGACGCCACTGCTACTAATACCATCAGCCATCGCCACCGCAATGCCTTTAATATCCAATAAAGGCTGCTTTGGAATGGAAATACCGTGAAAGTCTTGGTTGACCGACTTTCGCCCTTTATCAGAATACTGCCCGACAGAAACTTTCAATCGATTTTCCAGGAATGTATCTAAACTGTGAAAAACACTAATCGCACCGATCACTATCGCAATTAAAAAACGTAAGTTTTAATGTGCGTATTAAAACGCTTAGTCATCAATATTTTTAATTTAAATCTTCTTATATGGTTCGCCTAGGGGCCGTTCTAACATGTGTGGAGTACAATGTCAGGCCAGTGAACGCCAAGCCGCCTACCAGATTACCCAGTACTGTTGGAATCTCGTTCCAAACAAGGTAATCCATGATCGAAAAATCACCCCCCATAATCAAGCCAAACGGGAATAAAAACATATTCACCACTGAGTGCTCAAAGCCCATAAAAAAGAACAAAAATATTGGCATCCACATAGCAATAACCTTACCGCTAACCGACGTAGAAATCATCGCACCAACAACACCAAGCGATACCATCCAGTTACACAACATGCCACGGATAAAAATAGTCAGCCAACCATCCATCCCATATTTGGCATAACCCAAGGTCCGAGCCTCTCCAATCCCAGCAACTTTAGTACCCACTGCCCCAGCATCCGTATTAAAACCATAGGTAAAAATATAGGCCATCATGAACGCAACGGTTAAGGCCCCGCCAAAATTACCCAAAAACACCAAACCCCAGTTTCTTAATACACCCGATGCTGTTACCCCTGGGCGTTTATCAAGTAAAGCTAAGGGCGCAAGCACAAAAACACCAGTCAACAGATCAAAACCCATTAAATAGAGCATACAAAAACCGACGGGGAATAATATCGCACCAATTAAAAACACACCTGTTTGCACAGCAATGCTGATAGCAAACACGGCTGCCAGCGCCAATATTGCGCCCGCCATATAAGCACGTATCAACGTATCACGTGTAGACATGAAGACTTTAGATTCCCCGGCATCTACCATTTTTACCACAAATTCAGAAGGAGCTAAGTAAGACATATGATTTCTCGTATTGAGTAAAAGAGTTCAAGTAGTGGGAGTTTATTTCCCCAAGCAGCTCCATCAAGGATATGCAGCAACCTGCTATTACTTACCTTGATCAGCAATCGACAATTTTTGTGGTTGCAAAACACATGCCAGCAAAAAACAACCGCTAACTGCCTCTTTTACCCTCAAATTGCACCAAATTATTGCCATCCGAGTTTTTAAGCCCCGCAATATCTCACTACAATTAACCAAAGTTATTATCGCGGTTCTCAAAGAGCCCCAATATGATGCAACCACCACCTATAGTTATTCATACCAATCTGAACTTAACTATACTGACCCTGTTAATC
>JBAYQJ010000071.1:0-14726 GCA_041677245.1 Spongiibacteraceae bacterium
CAAGATGGCCATTGCGGAATATCAAGGGGGTGAGGTTGGTTGTTTTTCCACCGAGGCTGAGTTTTAAGTATTGAGCTTTAAGGATAAGGGTTTTTGTATTATGCCGGTGGGTTGGTTTAAGGTTTTGAGTCTTTTAATAAATGCTGGTTTAGCTGAGGCCAGGCCGTCGGCCCAGCGAGTCGTTTCTGGTAGTCGGTAGCGGGTGGTGCAGCGCCGTACAAAATCAACGCTGGTTTGCAGAGAGATTTTGTGGCCTGGTGATATATATAGCGGCTTGGTGTTGTCTCTGTTGCAGAGTACCGCGCCGATAATTTCACCCTTATCGGTTAGTGTTTGTAGAGTTCCTTTGTGGGGGGTGATGGCTGGGTGTTGGCCAACTAAGCGGCTCTTGGCTACACCTATGCTGGGGATGCCTGTTGCCACACCTAGCTGGCAGGCAACACCAAAACGGCGTGGGTGGGCAATGCCCTGGCCGTCGCAGATGAGTAAATCTGGCGTGTGTTTGAGTTGTTTGAAAGCCTCCAGCAACGCTGGGCATTCGCGGAAAGATAAGTAGCCTGGGATGTATGGGAAATTGGTTGGTGTTCGAGCTATTTGGTATTCCACCAGTTCCAGCGCTGGAAAGCTTAGTACCACAATGACTGCGCGGGTGATGGAGTTATTGGCTTCAAAGCCGACGTCGGTGCCTGCTACCCATTTCACCTCGTGCAGCTGGTCTTGAAGGATGACTTGTTGCGCGAGTTCTAACTGCTTGGCTTTAGCTTGTTGAAGTGTATCTGTGCTGACTGGCTTGTTCATGCTATGCCCCTCTTCGATGGGTGAGTTTAGCGCTGGTAATTATCCATGTCAGCGCTTAAATCGCTACAGCCGATGTTTGGCGGATGTGTCAGCAGCTACATTGGTTTACAATACCGGGCTTGTTTTTAAGTGGCTGTGTTTTTTAGGTTATTTTGGTGGGTGGTGTTTCAGCGATTATAGAGGGTTGGAAAGTGGCTTGTGATTATATCACGCTGGCAAATGAAGGCGTACGGGGCTTAAGTCCCTATCAGGCGGGTAAGCCTATTGAGGAGCTACAGCGTGAGCTGGGCTTGGATCATATTGTTAAGTTGGCGAGTAATGAAAACCCGTCACCTCCTAGCGAAAAGGTATTGGCGGCGATCGCGAAGTCGACGCAGAGCTTGTTTCGCTATCCTGATAGCAATGGGTTTGAATTAAAGGCGGCGCTATCGGAGCGGTTGGGGGTAGAGGCCAACCAGATTACTCTTGGTAACGGTTCTAATGACCTGCTAGAGTTGATTGCGCGGGCTTATATTGAGCCGGGTAAATCTTCGATTAGCTCGGAATATGCCTTCTTTATTTATCAGATGGTTGCCAGAGCTTGTGGTGGTCGCGCCATTATTACCAAAGCTAAGGGTTGGGGGCATGATTTAAATGCTATGGTTGATGCGATTGTCGACGATACTCGGTTGGTCTATATCGCCAATCCTAATAATCCCACAGGGACTATGTTGGATGAGGCGGCTTTGGTTGATTTTCTTGATAAAGTCCCGTCAAACGTCATTGTGGTGTTGGATGAGGCCTATTATGAATACGCCAGTTTTGATGCCCGTGAGCAGGGTATAGCATGCCCCGATGGTGTTGCCCTGCTAAAGTATTATCCAAATTTAGTCGTTACCCGTACCTTTTCTAAAGCCTATGGTTTGGCTGGTGCTCGGGTGGGATATGCGATTTCATCCCCGCAAATTAGCGATATTCTAAATCGCGTACGTGCTCCATTTAATGTCAATTCTATGGCCTTTGCCGCAGCGCAAGCGGCGTTGGAAGATGCCGCCTACTTAGAGCAAAGCTGCCGGATTAACCGTGTGGGTAAAGAGCAGTTAGAAGCAGGTTTGCAAGCTCTAGGTTTGTCGTATATCCCCTCGGCGGGAAATTTTTTGGCAGTGGAATTTACGACCGACACCATGGTGCTTTATCAGCGTCTATTGGAGCAGGGGGTTATTGTGCGCCCTGTGGCTAATTACGATATGCCCAAGCACTTACGTATCACCGTCGGCCTTGAGCAGGAAAACATTGCACTGTTGGCAGCGTTGAAAAAAGTTTTATAGTCGCATGTTTTATTTACACCGCTAATGCGGTGAATGAGTTATTCAATAAAGGGTTTGGTTAGTTTATGACAGCAGCAGTTAATCGCATTAGCATTTTGGCGCTGGGTTTGATCGGTGGCTCTTTAGCGAAAGCGATAAAGGCCAATGGTTTTACCGGTGAGATTGTCGCTTGGGGGCGCACTGAGAAAAATCTCCAGCGCGGGGTGGAGCTTGGTGTAGTTGACCGCTATAGCTTGGATTTAGCCGATGCGATAGCGGGGGCCGATGTAATTGTTATCGCCACACCCACTTTGATTACTGCTGATGTGTTGCAGCAATTGGCGCTGCTGCGCAAAGCTGATGTGCTGGGCGACGAGGTTATCATCACTGACGTTGCTAGTGTGAAAGGCAGTGTCCTGGCGGCAGCGGTAGAGGCTTTTGGTGAGGTGCCAGTCAACTTGGTGCTGGGTCATCCGATTGCTGGCTCAGAAAAAAGCGGTGTCGAGGCGGCTAAGGCAGATTTATACGTTAATCACCGGGTTATTCTTACCCCTGTGGCGACGACTAACCCTGCGGCGGTGGCAGTAGTCAAGCGGTTGTGGCAATTAGCCGGTGCCGAAGTGGTTGAAATGGATGTGTTTGAGCATGATGAGGTATTAGCTGCTACCAGCCATCTTCCGCATATATTAGCGTATGCCTTAGTCGATATGTTGGCAACAAGCAGTGAGCAGCAAAACATTTTTCGGTTTGCAGCCGGAGGCTTTCGCGATTTTACCCGCATTGCTTCCAGTGATCCTACAATGTGGCATGATATTTCGTTGGCGAATAACGAGGCACTGTTAAAAATGATTGATTCCTTTTCAGGTCAGCTATCTACATTGCGTAGTGCTATCGAAAATAAGGATAGCGAAAGCATCATGGCGAGTTTTACCCGAGCGAAGTCTGCTCGAGATCAGTTTGCACAGATGTTGGAAAAACAGAGCAAAGATTCAAGCGAATAATTCAGTTTTGAGTATGAACACTTGTTTTTCCCGAACAATATCTCGGTAAATTGACAAGATAATATGTAATTAGTACGTTTTCAGATAGAGTCAAATAATGTCATCACTTAAGCAGTTAGTTCTGGAGCCAATTTCTCATGTTGACGGAGAGGTTGTCATTCCTGGGTCAAAAAGCCTTTCTAATCGGGCACTATTGCTTGCATCAATGGCGCGTGGGCAAACTAAAATTACTAACTTGCTCAACTCTGATGATATTCGGCATATGTTGAATGCATTAAAGCAGCTGGGTGTTGAGTACACCTTATCTGCTGATCGCACCTCTTGTGTAATTAATGGTAAGGCTGGCGCTTTGGTGAGTGGTGGCGAGCATGAATTGTTTCTCGGGAATGCAGGTACAGCTATGCGGCCGTTGACTGCAGCACTTTGCTTATGCCCAGGAGGCCAATTTACTTTGACGGGTGAGCCGCGGATGTATGAGCGCCCCATAGGCCATTTAGTTGATGCACTGATTCCCTTAGGGGCAAATATTGAATACCTAAAAGATCAGGGCTATCCACCACTTAAAATTATTGGTTCGGGGCTTCGTGGGGGTGAGATTGAAATTGACGGAACGATTTCCAGTCAATTTTTAACGGCGTTATTGATGTCTGCACCATTAGCCCAGGGTGATATTACTATCACTGTAAAAGGTGATCTTGTATCAAAACCCTATATCGATATCACACTGGATTTAATGGCGAAATTTGGTGTGTCAGTGAGTAATCAAGATTACAAAGTTTTCTCTATTCGTGGAGGGCAAATCTATACTTCACCTGGAGAGCTTATGGTGGAGGGTGATGCTTCTTCGGCCTCTTATTTTTTAGCTGCTGCAGCGATTAATGGTGGTACGGTACGGGTCTACGGTGTCGGTAAAAACTCGGTGCAAGGTGATATTCGATTTGCTGATGTGCTTGCAAAAATGGGTTCCGAGATTAGTTATGGTGAGAATTTTATTGAAGCCAGTAAAGGTGGTTTGGATGGCGTCGATGTTGATCTGAATCATATACCGGATGCAGCAATGACGATTGCAACAGTAGCGTTGTTTGCTAATGGGCCAACAAAGATTCGTAATATTTATAATTGGCGAGTAAAAGAAACCGACCGCCTGTCTGCTATGGCGACGGAGTTAAAAAAAGTGGGGGCCGATGTAATAGAGGGTGAGGATTTTATAGAGATATTTCCTCCTGCTCGTATAGTGCCTGCCGCTATTGATACTTATGACGATCATCGTATGGCGATGTGTTTTTCTTTGGCTGCAATGGGCGATGCTGCAATCACAATTAATGATCCAGATTGTACCGCTAAAACATTTCCAACCTATTTTGATTTGTTCAAGAAAATATGTGTATGAGTTGTAGTGGTTGTATTCAGAAAAATATTTATCAATAGAGTCGTGGCCTCCAGTAACTTTGTTGAGAGCTTCGGCGTGTCACCTATGTTGAGTGAGTCGGGCAATGTGGCAATCTTTTTTAAATTAATGTGCAATATTGAAACCGAATTAGAGGTACTTAAGTAGTGACACAATCCTTGGTGATTACCGTTGATGGTCCCAGTGGTTCTGGTAAGGGCACGCTTTGCCAAATGCTGGCACGAAAGCTGGGTTGGCATTTGCTTGATAGTGGCGCGCTGTATCGTATTGTCGGTTTGGCCGCTAAGCGCAAAGGCGTGTCATTTGACGATGCCGAAGCGCTTGCTGAGTTAGCAGCAAATATGAATGTCGAGTTTGTTGCAGGTCAGCCGAGTGAGCCTTCGGCGGTATGGTTAGACGGCGAGGATATTAGTCTTGACGTCCGTGCCGAGAGTACTGGTGCTCTAGCTTCAAAAGTAGCAATTCACACGCAGGTGAGGGATGCTTTGACTGACTTGCAGCGCAGTTTTGCCACCGCGCCAGGCTTGGTGGCCGATGGTCGTGATATGGGTACAGTGATATTTCCCCGTGCGCCAGTAAAAATATACCTCACAGCCTCCGCTGAGGAGCGTGCAGAGCGTCGTTATAAGCAGTTGAAAATGCAGGGCGGAAGTGTTAATCTCGCCGCCCTTTTGGAAGACATCAAACAACGTGATGAGCGCGATATGAACCGCAAGGTTGCGCCGCTCAAGCCTGCAGACGATGCTGTTGTCATCGATAGCACCGCCAAAGCGATTGACGAAGTGTTCCAGCAAGTGCTTGCTCTGGTTGATTCTGCGGCTGAATTTCACCCTGAATAGCAGTTTAAGTATTTGTTATATATAAGGTTTTAGAGTTCTGTTTATGATGAGAATCCAGCTGTCCTCATAAACAGGTTTTAGTAAATGGCCCATAGGGGCTGGTCCTATGGAGGGTGGTTACAACCTGCAAACCAAATTTAGTCAGGTGTGCTGCCAGCTTTTTAAACAGGTGTAGAGTTATGGAAAGTTTTGCGGATTTATTTGAAGAAAGTTTAGCAACCATTGATATGAAGCCAGGTTCAATTGTAACCGGCGTAGTTATCGATATTGATAGTGATTGGGTTACTGTTCACGCTGGTTTGAAATCAGAAGGTGTTATCCCACGTAGCGAATTTGTTAATGATAACGGCGAGTTGTCATTAGAAATCGGCGACGAAGTACAAGTTGCACTAGAAGCTGTTGAAGACGGTTGGGGTGCTACCAAACTGTCTCGCGAAAAAGCGAAACGTGCTGAAGCTTGGAAAGTCCTCGAAGCCGCATACACTGCTGAAGAAGTGGTTATCGGTGTTATCAACGGTAAAGTAAAAGGTGGTTTCACCGTTGACGTTAATTCTATCCGCGCATTCTTACCTGGTTCTTTGGTTGACGTTCGCCCAGTTCGCGAAACCACTCACCTGGAAGGCAAAGAGCTTGAATTTAAAGTTATCAAATTAGACCAAAAGCGTAACAACGTGGTTGTATCACGTCGTGCGGTTATGGAAGATGCAAACAGTGCCGAGCGCGATGAGCTGCTGGCTACTTTGCAAGAAGGCCAGGCGGTTAAAGGTATCGTTAAGAACCTGACCGACTACGGTGCTTTCGTTGATTTGGGCGGTGTTGACGGCCTGTTGCACATTACTGATATGGCGTGGAAGCGTATTAAGCATCCTAGCGAAATCGTTAATGTTGGTGATGAAATCGACGTTAAAATTCTTAAGTTTGATCGTGAGCGTAACCGCGTTTCTCTTGGCCTTAAACAGTTGGGTGAAGATCCATGGGTTTCTATCACTGCTCGCTACCCAGAAAACAGCCGCGTTAAAGCCACTATCACTAACCTGACTGATTACGGCTGTTTTGCTGAAATCGAAGAAGGCGTTGAAGGTCTGGTTCACGTATCTGAAATGGATTGGACTAACAAAAACATTCACCCATCTAAAGTTGTTAACTTAGGTGATGAAGTTGAAGTGATGATTCTGGATATCGATGAAGAACGTCGTCGTATTTCTCTGGGTATTAAACAGTGTATCGAAAATCCATGGGATGCTTTCGGTCGTCAGTTCCAGAAAGGCGACAAAATCTCTGGCGCGATCAAGTCTATCACTGACTTCGGTATCTTTATTGGTCTGGACGGCGCAATTGATGGTCTGGTTCACTTGTCTGATATTTCTTGGAACGAAACTGGCGAAGAAGCCGTGCGTAACTTCAAGAAAGGCGACGAAATTGAAACTGTTATCCTGTCTGTAGATCCTGAGCGTGAAAGAATTTCTCTGGGCATCAAACAGTTGGAAGACGATCCGTTCAACAACTACGCGACTGCCAACGATAAAAACAGCATCGTTAAAGGTATCGTTAAAGAAGTTGAAGCTAAAGCCGCCATTATCACCTTAGCGGATGACATCGAAGGCACCTTGAAAGCTTCCGAAATTAGCCGTGATAAAGTTGAAGATGCGCGCAACGTATTGAAAGAAGGTGAGGAAGTAGAGGTTAAGATCATCAGTATTGATCGTAAAAACCGTACTATCGCATTGTCTATCAAAGCGAAAGACATGGCTGATGAGAAAGAAGCAGTTAAGTCTCATAAGCAGTCTGAAATTGAATCTACAGCACCATCAACGATTGGTGATTTGATCAAAGCTCAGATGGATAACCAAAACTAGGCTAGTTTGTTCTGATTTTAGGCTAAGTTGTTGATAGGGGGCGATTTTCCCCCTATTAATAGTTCGCGCATATTGCCAAGCAGTGCTACTCTTATGCTAGTTAGATGGCATAGGAATATGTAATGGGAAGTGAATATGACGAAATCAGAGCTGATTGAACGCGTAGCATCCCGGCAAGCGCAGTTGTCGCTGAAGGATGTAGAACTGGCAGTTAAGACGATCATTGAACAGATGTCGCAAACTTTAGCCGCTGGTGAGCGTATAGAGATACGTGGTTTTGGTAGTTTTTCCTTACACTACAGAGAGCCTCGGCAGGGTCGTAACCCTAAGACGGGTGAAACGGTTGAGCTGAATGGAAAATACGTACCTCATTTCAAACCTGGCAAGGAAATGCGAGAGCGTGTTAATGAAAGCCTGTTGGAGGACTAATGCCTTCATCGGTTGTTTCCGCTGATAGTTGCAGAAACAGTAGTCGAGCGGTATGGTCCTGAGATCATGCCGTTTTTTTTTGCCTGTTGTTAGCGCAATGGCGATTACTGTGTGGTCTTACTGTCGGCATTACTATTGGCTTAAACGGTCGCTGGTAGTTGTGTTCGCAGTGCAGCGATATATTACCGCTGGTCAGCCAACGGCTTTTGTATGGTACGCTTACTACAGCGCTTACATTTATAAGTAGAGAGGTTCGATCGGTGCGTGCCCTGAAACGTCTAGTCATCATTGTTGTTCTGATTTTTGTGCTTGTCATCGGGGTGTTGTTTTCAATCCAAAACACACTACCAGTGCCATTGGATTTATTGTTGATCCAATTGCCTGAGCAACCTATAGCGTTGTGGTTATTTTTATTTCTGGCCTTTGGCGGTATTAGTGGCGTTTCGTTGGGCTTGGTGGCGATAATACGTTTGAAAGCCCATACAAGCTTGCTGCGCAGAAGAGTTGAAAAGCTAGAGCAAGAGTTGGTCAAGCAGCGGGCAGCAGATTTTCGTTTGCCGGTGGATAAAAGCTAATTATGGCCGATGTGTGGCAGTTGCTATTAATATTCTCTGCTATTGCCATTGGTTGGTTATTAGGGCGTGGCTGGCGTTTGGGGGGGAAGCGTCAAGATGTACCAATACACCCGCAGTATTACAAAGGTCTTAATTACCTAATCAACGATCAGCCGGATGGCGCTCTGGATACCTTTGTGGAATCACTGGAGGTCAATAGCGACACCCTTGAAACGCATATTGCCGTGGGTAATTTAATGCGACGTAAGGGTGAGGTCGATCGGGCAATACGCATCCATCAGAACCTGCTGTCTCGCCCTAGCTTGCCGCAGATACACCTTCATCAGGCACATTTGGAGCTGGCGCGAGATTTTATCAGTGCTGGCTTATTTGATCGCGCTGAGCGCTTATTAAAAGATTTGTTAACAGAGGCGCCAGAGCTTAAATCGGTGGCTTTGGGCCAGTTGATGGAAATCTATCAGGAGGAGAAGGAGTGGCAGCAAGCTATCGATGCGGCCCAGCAGTTGTTGCCCCGCCGTTCGCTGTTAAAATCATCATCCCCAGTCGAGAAGGTTGTTACGGTTAATTTGTCGCATTATTGCTGTGAGTTAGCAGAGCTGGCGATGGCAAAAAATGATTACCTCACAGCGCGCACAAAGTTAAAGCAAGCGCTTAGCTATGATCGCAACTGTATCCGAGCGTCTTTATTGGCGGCATCGGTTGAATTTAAAACCGGTCATTACAGTAGGTCGATTAAGCATTTACGCAAGGTGCGAGAGCAGGATTTAGTGTTTATTCCAGAGACTCTGACGTTGCTGCAGTCCTGTTTTCAGGCATTAGATGACAAAGACGGGTTTAAGGATTATTTGGTTGAGACTCATGAATATTATTCTTCAACCAGCGTTTTACTGGCTTTGGTTGCGCAAATAAAGGCCGATAGGGGCAAAGCTGCCGCGGCGGTATACCTGAGTGCCGAGTTGAAAAAGCGTCAGTCCTTGAAAGGCCTGGCCATGCTCATTGATTTGCACCTTAGTGATAGCTCAGGGCGTGAAAGAGAGGATTTGAGTATTTTGCAAATGCTCATTGATCAATTATTACAGAATAAGCCGGGCTATCAGTGCCACCAGTGTGGTTTTGCCGGTAGGAGTCTGCACTGGCTGTGTCCTAGTTGTAAGCAGTGGGGGCAAATAAAACTTATTCGTGGTGTGGAAGGTGATTAATAAACCGACTGTGATTTAGGTGCCGCTTGTGGGGTGTTGAGCGGCATAAACAATGTATTAGCTAGGATATAGCTAGCTTGAAATAAGATTGGATATTTATGACAACACAATCTCCCGTTATCGTAGCGATGGATTATTCGGATTTAGCCTCGGTGGAGGCTATGGCCAATCAACTAAACCCAGCTCAGTGCCGTTTGAAGGTAGGTAAAGAATTATTTACTTGTTGTGGTCCTGATGTGGTGCGCTTGCTTCAAAATAAAGGTTTTGAAGTATTCCTGGATTTAAAATTTCATGATATTCCTAATACGGTTGCTGGCGCGGTCAAGGCAGCAGCTGATTTGGGGGTGTGGATGGTCAATGTTCATGCCAGTGGTGGCGCTAGAATGATGGAGGCTGCTAAAGAGGCGCTGGCAAATTATCAGTCGCCTCCTGCGCTAATTGCGGTGACAGTTTTGACCAGTATGGAGCGCCAAGACTTACAGGGTGTGGGCGTTAACAGTGAGCCTGTTGAGCAAGTAATGCGTTTGGCGCGTTTAACCAGTGACTGTGGGCTTGATGGTGTAGTGTGCTCGGCCCAAGAAACCAGTTTGTTGCGTGCTGAGTTAGGTGATGATTTTCAGCTGGTAACGCCAGGTATTCGTCCGGTGGATTCGGCTCAAGGTGACCAGCGTCGTATAGCAACCCCGCGTTCGGCGATGGATTCTGGCAGTAGCTACTTGGTGATTGGACGCCCAATTACCCAGCACGTACAACCTCAGCAGGCGTTAATGGCTATCAATACAGAGCTGGGATTGGTGCTGTAGTTACATAGGGGTTTGTATATTTTTCATGCTGTGCTAATATTTTTAGCGGGTTAGATATAGCCCGCAGTTTTAACAAGGATAAGTCCACTTGAGTGACAAGTGGATACCATTTTCATTAATACAAGGAAGGTTATCATGCGTTTTTTTCGTCTTTTTTTGCTATCTATCTGTTTGATTTTTTCATCCCCGCTCTATGCTTCCGATGATCAGGTTAATATCAATACGGCTAATGCATCACAGCTCTCGGAGATATTGATTGGTATTGGTCCCAGTAAGGCAGAAGCGATAATCGCTTACCGCGAAAGCTACGGGCCGTTTAAATCCGTCGATGAGTTGTTGTCGGTCAAAGGTGTGGGGCAATCTCTGCTGGAAAAAAATAGAGTCAAGATAGTCCTTAAGTAAACCATTAAAACTCTGTTGTGCGGCTAACGAATGTTGGCCGTCATCTTACCTGGCACTTTTACGTTAACTTTAAATCCTGCTCTGTTTCAAATCCCATCCTATAGTGTGATATCCAACATCGTTAGCTATGTTAAGCTGGCCTGAATTAATTATAATTTTAGTCATCATCAGGTGGCCAAACTCAAATAATTCTACCGACATAGCTCAAACAGGATCTTGTATTATGGCGATTATTGATATATTTAACGGTGATGCAGATGGTATTTGCGCGTTAACTCAAATACGTAACGCGGAGCCTTTAGAAAGTACCTTGATCACCGGGGTGAAACGCGATATTCAATTACTGGATAAGATTGAACCCTTGGCAGGTGACAAGATAACGGTGCTGGATATTTCACTAGATAAAAACCGTGGCGGGCTTGTTAAAGCTTTAAATGCTGGTGCTGAGGTGTTGTATGTCGACCATCACTTTGCCGGGGATATACCTGAACATAATAAATTAACAGCGCTCATCAATACCTCCGCCGACGTCTGTACTAGTCTTTTAGTGAACAAGCACTTGAAGGGGCAGTTTGTAGGATGGGCTGTAGTGGGCGCGTTTGGCGATAACCTAAAACGCAGTGCAGAGATTCTGGCTAAGCCGCTGGGTCTTTCTTCACAAAACCTGGTTGCGCTTGAGAACCTGGGTATTTATATCAATTACAATGGCTACGGCTCTGATTTAGAAGATCTGCATTTTACTCCTGAAGACTTGTATCGACAGGTAGTTCAATACGCTAGTCCACTAGATTTTATTGCTGAAGGGCGGGCAGTTTTTGAAAAGCTGGAGCATGGTTATCAATCAGACATGGCAGCGGCAGCGGCAGTTACCCCTGAGTTTGCTAATGATGCTGTTGCGGCTTATGTGTTGCCGAATGAGGCGTGGGCTCGTCGTGTAAGTGGTGTTTATAGCAATGATTTAGCTAATAACGCACCGGATCGCGGCCATGCGGTATTAACCGCTAAAGCTAACGGTAATTACTTGATTAGTGTGCGTGCGCCAATGAATAATAAGACGGGTGCTGATGAGTTGTGTCGACGTTTTGCTACCGGCGGCGGTCGCGCAGCGGCAGCGGGTATTAATGATCTTCCGGCGAACGAATTGCCCATATTTATCGAGCAATTTAACCAATTTTATAGCAACTAGTCGGTATTTCATTGTTTGGTCTGTTGAAATAATAAAAGGTTTATATGGTGCTCAACCCTGAAGCAATACAAACGTTGTTGGTCATTGCAGCTTGTTTTGGATTTTTGATTTTTTCACGATTCCCTGCTGATGCTATTTTAATCAGTGGTGTTGCTTTATTGCTATTGCTTGGTGTGCTTACACCGGAAGAGGCTTTAGTAGGTATGTCGAATAAAGGCATGATGACTGTGGCGGTGTTGTTCATTGTCGCCCGAGGCTTATCGCAAACGGGAGTAGTCAGTTGGGTTTCAACTAATCTGCTTGGACGACCCAAAAGTACGGCTATCGCTCAGCTTAGGTTGATGCTGCCGGTAGCGGGCTTCAGCACTATTTTAAATAATACACCTGTGGTCGCTATGCTGGTTCCAGCGGTGAGTGATTGGGCTAAACGCAATAATTTACAAGTGTCTCAGTTGATGATCCCGTTGAGTTATGCTGCGATCGTGGGCGGCACATGTACCTTGGTGGGTACCAGTACCAACCTGGTGATCAACGATATGTTAACCCAGCAATTGGACAGCGGTGGTTTAGCGATGTTTGATCTTGCTTGGGTGGGTATCCCCTGTGTGTTAGTGACGATAGCTTTCACGATGTTTTTTAGCCGCTGGTTATTGCCCAATCGAGGCGATAGCAATCAGCTGGTTTTTGAGGATGCACGGCAATATATTGTCGAAATGGAAGTCGAGGAAAACAGCCCATTGGCTGGATTGTCGATCGAAGAGGCAGGTTTACGGCAGCTACCTGGGATGTATTTAATTGAGATTGATCGTGCAGGCAGCTTGATTACTGCGGTGACCCCAAAAGAGGTGCTGCGTGGTGGCGATCATCTGATTTTCGCCGGAGATGTACGCTCAGTGGTTGATCTAAAAAATATCCGTGGTTTAAAAGTTGCTGAAAATCAGGTTTTTAAATTGGATGGTGGTACATATTCGCGCTGTCTGGTAGAAGTTGTTGTCTCCCCCAACTTTCCCTCCCTGGGGAAAACGGTTCGGGATATGAAGTTTCGTAATAAGTTTGGTGCTGTGATCATTGCTGTTGCTCGGGAAGGGGAGCGTATAAAAACCAAAATCGGTGCGATTGAACTCAAGCCTGGTGATACCTTATTACTTGAAACCAGTGATGATTTTGTTGGCCAGCAGCGCTACAGCAAGCATTTTCTACTTGTCAGTGAAATTGAGAATTCAAGGCCGGTGCGGCATGAGCGTCGCAATGTTGCTGCTATTATTATGGTAGCTATGGTTTTGGTGGTTGCTTTTGGTTTGCTGAGTATGTTTAAAGCGGCATTGCTGGCGGCGGCGTTCATGATTACCACGCGATGCTTGAAGATCCAGGATGCGCGTGAGTGCGTGGATTGGCAGGTGCTTATGGTTATTGCTGCTTCTATTGGCTTGGGGGCGGCTATTGAGAAAACCGGCGCTGCAATAGTGATTGCCAACTCGATGGTTGGTGCTGCTGCAGGGTCGGCGTTGGGGACGTTGGTGGCGTTGTTTATTTTAACGGCCTTGTTTTCTGCCGTTATTTCTAACTTGGCAGCGGCGGTGCTACTTTTTCCCGTAGCCTTGGCTGCAAGTCAGCAATTGGGAGTGGATGTGTTACCTTTTGCGGTGACGTTAATGATTGGTGCGTCTGCTTGTTTCGCTACACCGATCGGCTACCAAACTAACTTGATGGTTTATGGGCCAGGTAATTACCGGTTTGTTGATTTTATTAAAATTGGCTTACCACTGACAGTATTGGTGGGGGTAACGACAGTGGTTGTGGTGCCGTTAGTTTGGCCATTTTAACGGTATCCTGTCGAGTATAAGGAGTAGGGTATGAAACGATTTAATCGGTCACTGATGGTCGCTATCGCTATGTTTCTAGCGCCGTTGTCTGTATTGGCGGCAGAAACACCGCATATAACACCGCCAGATCAAGGCTCTCAAGCTTGTTATTTAGTAGCGCAGCGTAGTAGTGATTATTGTCGGCGGGTGATGTTTCCACCAGCACCTTTTAGATAGCGCTGGGTTAGATACAAGCTAAAAAAGCCGCTTTAAATAGCGGCTTTTTGTTTTTAGTCCACTGCATCGTTTAATAGGGTGGTCACTATTTATTCAAAAATTTCCTCAAGAAAATGTACCAAACTAATCCAGGAACGTTTATCTGCGGCATTATTATAAACGGCGCCGAAATCGGGGTCGTTGGCTTGCGGGTTGGTGAAGGCGTGCAGGGTGTTACCATAAGCGTGTACTTGCCAATCTGCCCCTGCAGCAGTCAATTCGGTGCCTAGGTCGATAAGGTCTTGCGGCGGTACCATGGGGTCGGCGTAACCGTGCAGGCATAGTACTTTAGCCGTAATCTGGTTACCCTTGGTATTGTCAGGTGGCGTAAACAGGCCGTGGAAGCTCGCTACGCCTTTTACATCGGCGCCGGTTCTGGCTAGGTCGAGTGCACATAAGCCGCCAAAACAAAACCCTATTGCTGCAATTTGGGCGCTGTCTACTTCGGTTTGCTCGCGAACGGTTGATAGCGCGAGTGTAATGCGCTGCTGTAACATTTCGCGGTCATCAATCAGCGGCTGCATTAAGGCGAAGCACTCTTCAGTGACGCTGCTTTGTTTAGCTTCGCCATACATATCAATGGCAAAACCTACGTAGCCGAGTTCGGCCAGTTTACGGGCTTTTTCACATTCAAACTCACCGCGGCCACCAAAGGCATGGGAAATTATAACGGCAGGGCGCGGATTGGGGTTGCTATCGTCCCAGGCGAAATAGCCTTTAAACGTAATAGTGCCATCGGTGTATGCGTATACCAGTGATTGTTGCCACCCGAACCACGGGAAGGTTGCCACCTGAACCAGAGCAATGTTGCCACCTATCGGAGCGCAGCGACGCAGGGGTTTTGTTTTACTCGCTTTTGGCCATTG
>JBAYQJ010000072.1:0-14181 GCA_041677245.1 Spongiibacteraceae bacterium
CTGACACGAATAAGAGCAGTCGTTGAAGAAAACTAGAAGCTGTAACTAAATCTGTGTAACTAGCGAGTTATAAAACTTAGTAGTTACACAGAATTATTTACAGAGCAGAGTTAACCCAAACGTACTGAATGTCCAGCATCAACAGTATAAACTGCCCCACTCATATAACTTGACGCATCACTCGCCAATAGTAACAACTGACCATCTAGCTCTTCCAATCGACCGGTTCGCTTGAGTGGCAAACCTTCTAAGTCTTTGGCGCCTGCAGGTGTTTCATAATAATCAGCCACCATGTCTGTCATAAAGTATCCCGGAGCAATAGCGTTCACTCGAATACCATAACTAGCTAATTCATGCGCCATGATTTTTGTTAGCTGATTAACCGCAGCCTTAGAAGCTCCGTAATGAGTAAGCCCAGCAAAAGAAGCCGTGCCTATAATCGACGAGATGTTAATAATGCTGCCTGATTTACCAGCAGCAACCATACGCTGCGCAGTTTCTTGGCCAAGGTTAAAAACACCCTTGATGTTAACCTCCATAACATTATCCCAAACAGCTTCCTCCATCTCTAAAAATGGCTGACCTCCTGTCGCCCCGGCATTACACACAACGACATCTGCAACACCAAATAGAGCTTCAGATTTATCGAGTGCGTTTTTTACCGACTGCCGGTCAGTAACATCCATAGCTACAGCTAATGCCTTACCACCATTATCATTAATTGACTGGGCTAGCTTTTCAAGTCTCTCTACTCGCCTGGCGGTACAAATAACCGCAGCTCCAGCAGCAGCAAAAACCTTAGCGAAATGCTCACCAAGACCACTAGATGCTCCACTAACTAAAGCAACTTTACCTTTTAGGGATAATATATTGTGACTCACTCAATCCGACCTCTTTGTCTCTAACATGTATATTGCAGACGGCTATTCCAAAATACTTGCTTAGCAGTTGCTACCTAGTACTGAATTCGCTTAGTAAAGCCGCCATCAATCACAATATTCGCACCTGTTGTATAACCGGAGATTGGGCTAAGTAACAAAGCTATTTGCGCGCAGACTTCCTCTGACGTTCCCATGCGACCACATGGTATGGCAGCAACAGTATTTTCATAAATCTCAGGCATTGCTTGCTTGATATTGTCCCAAGCACCGCCATCAATATAAATGGGGCCTGGGCTTACGCTGTTAACACGAATGCCTAGCGGCGCCAATTCTCCAGCGAGGTTGCCAAAATAGTTCAACCCTGCTGCTTTCATTGCACCAAAAGGAACGGCACCAGCAAAAGCCTCCAGAGCAGCAGTCGAAGACATATTCACAATTGAAGCTGATGTAGATTTTTCCAAGTAAGGTTTTAATGCATTAACTGCATGCCACCCAGCCAACACATCTGATTCAAAATTACTGCGCCAACCTGACTCTTCAGTATCGGCACCACCAGCACTGGCATTAGCAACAAAACCATCTATGCCACCTAAAGCATCATTACAAGCCTTAACCCATTGCTGCACTGCAGCGGCATCGGTGATATCCACAGCCTCACCATAGGCTTTAACGCCAAGAGATTTGATAGTAGCTACCGCAGCATCAACTTCAGCCGCATTGCGAGCACACATACCAATATGACAGCCCTCAGCAGCCAATGTCTTAGCTAACGCCAAGCCAATCCCCTTTGAAGACCCTGTAATCAAAACAACTTTATCTTTTAATTGAAGATCCATAACAATTGCTCCTAAATATATTAAGTATTTATAAAAAATTATTCAGAGTACTGTGCCAAGTGATAGTCACTTGAACCAAATAAAACACCAATTGCAGCAAGCCGTTTAAAATAGTGACCAACACTTAATTCATCGGTCATACCAATGCCACCGTGTAATTGAATGGCATTGTTTGCAACAAAACTTGCTGACTTACCTATTTTTGCCTTTAATGCCGACACACATTTATCAGTATCAGCAGCGCTGTTATCCATTTTCCAAGCTGTAGCCATCAACAAGGAACGACACAACTCAACCTCTATAAACATATCCGCCATACGATGGCGTAAGACCTGAAAACTAGAAATAGCCTGACCAAATTGTTTGCGCTGAGTAGTATATTCAACCGTTGCATTTAACAGTGCTTCCATTGCACCTACAGCTTCGGCTGACACGCCCAAAGTGGCGCGTTGAATTGCTTTATTGAGTAACGGCAGAGCTTTATTGACCGGCCCCACCAGAGTCTCAGCACCTACAAAAACCTGATCAAGGGTAAGCTCGCACGCCCCTCTACCATCGTAAGTTTTATACTTACGCATACTGATGCCTGCAGCATCGGCTGGCACAGCAAATAGACTAATTCCATCATCTTCATCCGTGCTTGCGCTAGTGCGCGCAGTAACCAAAATCACATCGGCAGCAGCACCGTTTAGCACCACTGTTTTTTTACCACTAAGGCTGTAACCACTATCACTGGGAACTGCCAGTGTTTCAACATGAGCGGCAGAAGTTACATTGGAAGGCTCTAAATAAGCCAAAGCCCCCTGAATATCTCCAGATATTAAGGCTGCTAAATATTGTTTTTTTATCTCTTCACTAGCCGATGCTTCGATCAAGCTACCTACTAAAACAACCGTTTCTAAATAGGGCTCTAATACCAAATACTTTCCAAAAAGTTCGCAGAGAAGCATTGTTTCTAATGCGCCACCACCAAAACCCCCGTCCTCTTCTTTAAATGTCATCGCCAACCAGCCCAGATCGGCAAAACTCTGCCACTGCTCTTTATTAAAGCTATCTGTGCTTTTAACGGTTACTTGGCGACCATCAAAGCTGTAGTTTTCACGAAGGTATTTATCTGCGCTATCACGCAGCATGTTTTGCTCTTCGCTAAATTCAATATACATACGGCTCTCTACTCTTATTCATCATTAAGCTATAAACCCAATACACGCTTAGCTATTATTTCCCTTTGGATTTCTGCGGAACCACCATAAATAGTCGCTGCCCGATTATTAATATACTCGGCCATAGTGGTTAAACCATGCGTTGGCGCTATAGGCTCACCAGTATATTCTGGCGAAAGTGCATCAAGCTGTTGTGGCATTGCCTGCACTCCCATAACTTCGAGACTTAGTGCATTGAGGCGCTGACCAATTTCGGTGCCAACAATTTTAGTGAGTGATGACAAGGCTCCGGGGTTACCCCCCGCATCCAAAGCACCTTTGATCCGTAGTTCGGTAAACTCTAAAGCCAGTGCATCAACTGCAACGCTGGCAAACTTAGTTTTAAACACTGGATCTTTAATCCATGCTTGATCATTAACACCATTTTCAATGCTTGCCTGGTTAAGAATTTTTGCCATCTGTTTTTTATGATCAATGGTAAAATTATGTCCCCCTCTCTCAAACTCGAGTAGGTATTTTGCCACTTCCCAGCCTTGATTCTCTTCCCCAACAAGGTTAGAAGCTGGGACCCGAACATTGTCAAAAAAGACCTCGCACTGCTCAACACAGCCATCAAGACCAACAATCGGCTCAACAACCAAACCAGGGGAGTTCATATCAATAAGAATAAAACTGATTCCTGCCTGCGGACGACCTTCTTTAGAGGTTCTAACCAAGCAAAAAATCTTATTAGAATGTTGCGCATAACTGGTCCATATTTTCGAACCATTGATCACATAATCATCAGCGTCACGAACTGCGGAAGTGGACAAAGCAGCCAAATCAGAACCGGCACCCGGCTCAGAATAACCCTGACACCAAACATCCTCTCCCGACAAAATACGAGGTAGGTAATAATTTTTTTGTTGTTCTGTGCCGTAACGAATCAACATTGGGCCCAACATTTGTATACCCATAGGTAACAATGAAGGAGCATTTGCGAGCTTGCACTCTTCTTGAAAAATATATCGCTGCCCAAGTGTCCACCCAGTACCGCCGTACTCTTGCGGCCAATCTGCGGCTACCCACCCCTGCTTATGCAGCTTACGATGCCACCGCATAGTCGCTTCAAAATCGCTGAAGACACTAGTAGTAAGCTCACCTGCTCGCTTTAAGTCTGGAGTCAGTGCCTCTTGGATAAATATACGCACCTGTTCGCGAAACTTCGTTTCACTCATATCATCACTCTTTTTCTTTATCCTAAATAAATAACTCTATATTACAAGCAGCCTTGTTTGTTTTTATTCTAGGCGGTCAGGCTGCACAATGCAATGAATTCATACAACAATCAGGAAATACTGTTTTTATTTTTTGCCCATGCAAGGGCCTCATAACTAGCTACCCAATTAATCGCATTTTCGAGTAATTTTCGATACTGTGAATTACCATAAGCAGCAGGACCATCACCCATCTGCAAGTACACCACGGGGCTATTTTTATAATGCTTCACCCACCCAATCAAATTAGACCCATCCTCATGGAACCAGTCCTTATTGCTATACATGGCACCGTTCGCGGCATGGCTGGCTGAGTAGAAATTATCCCGGTTAAAAGCGTAATCACTAACGAGAATCGGCATCACATCATCAGCAAAGATCTCGCATAAATACAGCTCATCGGTCACGTCAAAGCAAGAAGACACCCCCTTAGTAACAGGATGGTCATTAACAACCGTTGCCCGATAAGCAACATCATGCCGATAGCCCGAATCCAAACAGGCTTTACCACGCAACTCCCTGGGTAAATACAAAAACTTACCACCGACGATTTCTGCGTATTCAGGCCACGTAGGCCACGATGATATCGAGTGATGCAAAAACACAAAGCCATGCCCCTGCTCAAGCAGGCCTAAAAAATCAGCTTTGAACTGTTCACCAGGGTCGACGAAGGTAGGCGGTGAAGCATTGAAATCTATACCCGGCATATCGTACAAAACATGAGCGTCATAAGCTGTAGATGCTGCAGCAGAGAAGAACAATTGACTGGCCGGCTGCTCAACAGCCGTATAGGAAAGGCTATCCATACTGTTAAACATCGCAAAAAACTCATCACGCTGATAAGGATGCCCTTTCACAGAAATCAGGATGTTTTTAGCGGCATGGCCATAATCAATTATTGTCACTAACAACCTCCAAAATTAATTCTTTAGCTCATTCCTTAAAACATCTTTGCGAATTTTTCCGGATGATGTCATTGGCATTTCATGCTTTATCTTAATGAGCTCTGGCCATTTCTGCTTAGCCAGACCACTGCTATTCAGCAAGGCTAATAAATCTTCAAGTTGTAAGTTGACATTATTGCGAGTAACTAAAAAAGCACAGACACTTTCACCCAATCGCTCATGAGGCATGGCTACGGCTGCAACTTCTAAAATATCTTCGTGAAGATACAGAACATCTTCTATCTCACGGGCAGATATGTTTTCTCCACCTCTAATTATGATGTCTTTTTTTCTATCAGTAATAACGATAGCGCCTTGCGGGGTAATGTGGCCGATATCGCCGGTATGAAAATAACCATTATTATCGATAGCATCCGCAGTCTGCTTCTGTTCGCCGTAGCCCAGCATCAAAGCAGCACTTTTAACTAATATTTCACCATCACAGCCTGCTTCCACCTCTTTACCAGCATCATCGATAATGCTGACATCCCAATTTAAAATACGACCATCGGTAGTAGCAGCAAATTCTTCATCTTCGCCCTCGATAAAACCCACCGTAACCAATGGGGCTTCAGTACAGCCATATACCCGGAAAGCGCGACAGTTATCTAACACGCGATGAGTGTCATAAATCAATCCAGGAGGCACAGAGGCCCCACCACAGGCAAAAAAGCGCAGGCTAGGCAAACCAATTTTTTCACTCTCTGCTTTAGCAACAAGCTCTTGCAAAAACGGCGTGGCACTCACACATGCGGTAGCACCCACCCTCTCTATATAAGCCACCGCTTGGCTAACATCCCAGCGTTCCATTAATGCTGACTTAGTATCCGTCAAAAAAGGCAATTCAATACCGTTTGCAAATCCCGTAACATGCGTGACAGGTGATGGCATTAACATCAGATCATCTGCATTGAGCTTCCAGCCTTCTGCACCGTTATCAATAGCTCTAGATAATGAGTTATGACTGTGTTTCACTGCCTTCGGCTGACCCGTTGTACCCGATGTGTACATGATTAGTTTGACAGAATCTGGATCAACGGTGGCTTTTTTAGGTTGCTTTAACGATGAGCTTTGAGTGAGGTTCTCGTAGCGCTCTAACTGAGTATTACTGCTATCACCCCTGACAGTAACGATGTGCTCTAAGTTCGGTAATTGCGACTTTAAACGCTCTAACATCTGCGCAAAATCGAACTTTCTATATTCTGACGGAATAAAAACAAGCCGTGTTTTTGCATCCGATAAAATGAAACCCAGCTCTTTATCTCTGTATATGGGTATTATTGGATTTACAATAAGGCCCAACCAACAAGCAGCAATATCAATAGCAACAGTCTCACGCCAATTAGGCAGCTGAAAACTAATGACATCACCTTGCTGCAAGCCCATTTCTGTTAACGAAGATGCTAGCGCCATCGCCTCAGCAAAAATGTCACCATAGGTTATCGGCGCTTCATCCTCCAAATAAATGGCAATGTCATCGGGCTTATCTGTCGCTTTAGCTAAAGCGTAGTCAGCCAAGGTTTTATTTCTAAGCGCAGGATAATTGTTGGAGAAAAATTTATTCATAATCTACTACTGATTTGTTATTGCCATAAAAACAGCTCTTATCCAATTATAAGAGCAGCTTCAACCGTCCTGACAAACTACATCATAAATTACAAACATTCAACATTGTTTTATTTTTATAGTGCTGGTGCAGCCTACTAAACGCGACATAACAGTCACAACTTCACTAGCTGCTTACCAAAATTATTACCGGTAAAAAGCCCCGACAAGGCCTCTGGACAGCGCTCAATCCCTTCCAATACATGCTCTTTAATTTGCATCGCACCGTGATCCACCATCGACTTTAAATATGTCATTGCTTCGGGATATCGATTTACATAATCCAAGACGATAAAACCCTCCATCCGAGAACGACGAATAACCAATTGCATATAATTCTTGGGGCCATTAGGCTCAACGTTTAATTGATAGCCACTTGATATTCCTCCACACAAAACAACTCTGGCACCACTAGCCAGATTCATTAATGCGTCATCTAATATCGTACCTCCAACATTATCAAAAAAGACATTGATTCTATTTTTACAAAGCTCCGCCAAGCGATCACTCACAGATTCATTTTTATAATCTATAGCCGCATCAAAATTCAGCTCATTTACCAGCCACTCACACTTATCTTTGCCTCCAGCAATACCAATAACGGTCGCCCCAAGATGCTTTGCTATTTGACCAGCAATAGAACCCGTAGAACCCGCAGCGCCGGACACCAGAACGACATCGCCCGCTTTTGGCTGGCCAATTTCCATCATGCCAAAATAAGCTGTCATCCCTGTTAAACCATATATATGTAATGGATAGGTCCAAGGAGTATCTGGATCTATTTTAGTGATCGGCAATAACTCCTTGCCACTACTGACCGCATACTCCTGCCAACCAAAGCCACCCTGTAATCTATCACCAACTGCATAAGACGGATGCCTAGAGGCCACCACCTCACCAACGGCTATAGCCCGCATCACTTCACCAATAGCAACTGGCGGAGTATAACTAGGCACATCATTAAGCCAGCCACGCTGAGCGGGCTCAAATGACAGGTATTTATTTTTAACTAAAAACTCTCCGTCCTGTATGTCTGCAACTTTTTCTGTAATTAATCTGAACGTTTTATCGGTAACACCGAATTCCGGCCTAGACTCCAATACCCATTTTTTATTTAAATAGTCCTGCATGTCTGCCCCTCAAATTATAAATACGCTACAAAAAAAGCCGGTAGGGAAAAATCCTTACCAGCCTAAAAAAACAAGCTCAGCGAGCTTTAAAAGCACACCATCATCACTTGTGGAGACCTACGGTCAAAAAATTTGCTAACAAAGCTTTTTAAAAGCGCCCTAGTAACTGCAACGTAACAGTACGAGGTAACCCACCAAAGCCTATTTGGTCAGCGTAAGAGCCCGCTGATCCAGTGCTTGGACCATCAACGACACCATTTATAACCAATTCATTCGTTAAGTTTTTACCCAGCAGTGACACTTCCCAGCGATCATCTGCGCTCATCAACCTAATACTGGCATCAACAGTAATATAGTCATCGCGCACAGCATGAGGGTTAGCAAAGCCTGAAGGATTTGTTTCATCGATATATTGAGCATTAGTTGAAATACCAAACCCCATACCATTCGATAAGGAAGTCTCATAATCTATGCTCACTGACGCCGTTATCTCTGGAGCCATAGAGGTTGATTCACCACTAATATCCTGGCCTGCCGCTGATGTTCCAGGTACGATCGTATTACAACCTTGCGCCGCAGTTTGTCCACTCCAACAGGGTGCTATAAAATCCTTATATTCAGCATTATTGTAGTTGAGGGCACCTCTTAAGATTAAACCCTCTACCATATCTGGTGCGTATTCGGACTCGATTTCAATACCCTGGGTCTCGGCAGAACCTGCATTCAAAGTAGTAAATGCGAATACAGCTGAGTTAAAGAAATCAACCTGTAAATCTTTATACTCGTAACTATAAATAGTCGCATTTAAATGCATTTTGTTATTAAAAAGTGTCGATTTAACACCCGCTTCAAACCCTTTAGATGTTTCGGGCTCAAACAGGAAATCATCCTCGGGACTAGTTCCGGCAAAGGTAGAATATAATCCACTGATTGAAAAGCCACCTGACTTATAACCAGTCTTATACGATGCAAACAGCATCACATCGGGACTCACGTTCCAGTTAATAGTAGCCTCAGGAGCCCACTCCTCAAATTCTTGGTCACCAACAACCTCCTCGCCTTCAACCCAGAGCGTAGCAAGAAAAGGATGTACTATAGGCTGAATAAACTTTGATTTTTTAGTCTCTTTTGTATATCGAGCACCAAAAGTTAACTCCACATCATCGGTTATCGCGATCATACCCTGGAAAAAAGGAGAAATAGTTTCACCATCTGTAGACCCTTCCTTGGACGTAGCGACATACCGATCCGCTTTCGCAACCGAGGTATTTTCTACATTGGCAAATGTTATATATTGCTCAAAATCTCGGTCGGTTTTCTGGTAGAGAATACCAACCATAAAGTTAAACGCAGAATCAAAATCGCTGAGCAATCTTAGCTCTTCAGAAAAAGCACTCCATGATGACTCTTCCGCCGCCCAAGTACCTGTCGTACTACTCTGAAAATCACAAGCGCAGTTCCAGGCACTTTCATTGTACTGGTAGTTAGTAACAGAGTTCAGCGAAAAATTATCCGACATCAAATATTCAATCGACATAGTCACTTGATGCGAATCATATTCGTTGAATAATTTCCCATCTCCAGCGAGGGGCAACTTACCATCAAAATCAGGAAGGTCATTTTGATAAAGAACAAAATCCTTCTCAACCTTAATGCCAGAATTTAAACCACTATTACCTGTCGGGGTATTATAGACTGAGTAATTCCAAGATGGGTTTTCGTTTTCACTACTAGTCGCAGAGGCTTTAAGCTTTATCATCAAATCGTCCGTCGGATCAATCACAACAGTCAATCTACCTAGCAACTCATCCTCACCCGGCAAGTCACTTTCTCCTCCAGGCACAGTATAAGTCCTTGATGTAAAGTCAGTATCTGTCGTGGTATAAGTTGTATCAGATGCACGATTATCGTAATACCCCCCCTCCATCACAGATCCTCTTAATGCCAAGCGAGCACTTACGACATCATTTATTGCTCCAGAAACAATCAATTCTGCAATCGTTTGCTCAGCCTCAAACTCATAGGCCAACTTACCAATAACTTCAAATTCATCAGTAGGATCTGCAGTAGCCAGGGAAACAGCACCAGCTGTGGCATTTTTCCCAAAAAACAACGCCTGCGGGCCCTTCAGCAACTCTATTCTGCTTAAGTCGAACATACCTTCATTAACAATACGACCCTGGCCGTAATAAACATCATCAACTATTACCGCTACCGACTGCTCAATACCGAGGCTAGTTGAGCTAGAGCCTATTCCACGCATAGTTAACTGAGCGCCAGAGCCATTTGACGAGCGCCCAACAGAAAATTCAGGCGACATAGCTGCTACTTTCTCAAGGCTAGTCACGTCGAACCTAGCGATTGTCTCCTGCGATATTGCGCGAATAGATACAGGGGTATCCTGAACGGTCTCTACGCGTTTGCGGGCAGTGATAATGACTTCTTCAAGTTGTGCATAGCTCGTCTCAGCGTAGGACATTACTCCAGCCATAGCGATTACTATTAGTTTTGTTCTCATGGTATATCCCAGTATTTGATGTTGTTTATAAGTTAGGGATTAATTTTACACCCATAATAACAATCAGTACACATTGTTTTTTACTTCAGTTGTGGTTAACTATGAGAGACAAGCAAAGCTTGAACGATGTAACAAGGTGCTTGAAGAGCCAAATCTTCGGCAAGCTTCGTGAGGAAAAACAATTGAGGCACGCCAAAGGCTTTGGCTCAGCCAACTGTTTCAGAGTGGATGCTGGCAGCTTATTCCGCATCTCGAGTATCGGCAACACACCGCTCCTCGCCGAAATTCGAAGGCACTTTGGCGCTTACAAAACTGCACTCACCTAAAATAACATCGAGACAACAACTAGCAATGGAGTAAATAATGAGTAGATTAGATGGCAAAGTAGTAATAATTCTCGGCGCATCGGACGAACGCAGCATGGGTGCTGCCACCGCACGACGCTTCGCCAAGGAAGGAGCTAAACTGGTGCTGGGCGCGCGACGTCTTGATAAGCTCACAGCTGTCGCTGACTCTGTAGGCGCTATCAGCGTCGCCTGTGACATCACCAAGGAAGAAGATATTGAGAACCTGGCATCCATTGCGATAGAAAAATACGGGAAAATTGATGTCGCTATTAACTACAGCGGAGTGAATTCCGCCGCACCCATCGCTGAGGTTTCTCGGGAAACCCTTCAGGAAGCTTGCGATGTGCACCTGATCGGCTCGACTCTGTTTTTTAAACACATGGCCGCCAAAATGACCGACGGTGGATCGCTTATAACCACGTCCAGCATGACAGCACTGCTCGCCCCACCAGGACTCGCAGCCTATGCCGGCACCAAAAGTGGGGTAGACCAGATCATGCGTATTGCAGCCGTAGAATACGGCGCCCGTGGCATTCGAGTTAACTCTATCGCCCCTGGCTTTACCCAATCCGGCATGACTACAGATTACTTCGATGTCCCAACCATTCCCAAGGCATTCCTCAAAGAGGTGGCCCTGCAGCGACTGGTTACCGTCGAAGATATTGCCAATACAGCTCTATGGCTCGCGTCAGATGAGGCTTTTATCACCGGTCAAATCATTGACATGACCGGCGGCCAAACGCTTAATCGCATTCCCACTGGAGAAGAAATGATGTCCGAATAGCGCCCCTGCTACTCTGGCTTTAATGACGTCGACCGCTATTGCAAGCTCTTCTATTTAAGCAATATCGGTCTTCGCTACAGAAAACACGTCATGATAACAACGACTTATTAAGCCCCCTGCCCCAATGGGTACGGTTTTGCTAATACACCACCATCAACATACATTTGATGCCCAGTAATAAAGCTGGCCTGATCCGAAGCTAAAAATACCACTGTAGCCGCCACTTCTTCAACAGTTGCAATACGGTTAAGCGGCTGCATACCTGCATATATTTTTTCAAGCGCAACGGGATCTTCTGCATTTTGCAAATACTGCTCTAACATCGGGGTATATGTAGCAGCTGGATGCACCGAGTTACAACGAATACCGTAACCCATTTCACCACAGTGCAGAGCAACGGTTTTTGTTATGGCATCTTGTGCCGCTTTGGCTGCGCCATAGCAGACAAATGCAGGACCAGGACGAATACTCTCTACCGAAGAAATATTCACTATCGAGCCACCTCCTGTTTTTTTCATACTGGCGACCGCATACTTACACCCAAGGAACGACCCCTCTCCATGAACCGTCATATGCTCACGCCAATCATCCAGGCTGGCATCCTCTATGCTCGCGGGCCTTGATATACCAGCACTTTGGACTAAAACATCAAGCTGACCAAAACTACGCTCTATCTCTTCGATAACGGATTTCCAGTGATCTTCCTGGCGTACATCCAACAAAATGCTACGAGCAGAATGCTTTAATGATTGACACACTTCGTCACCAGCGTCCTTATTGATATCACCGATCACAACCGTGGCACCTTGCGCATGGAACATACTCGCAACACCGGCTCCAATACCTGCGCCACCACCGGTAATCAATACGACTTTATTTTTAAATTGCATTAGCTTCTCACTCCAGATTTACCTCGCATAACAACAAGGCTGAGATTAATTTATATAGCAGTCCAACCACCATCTACAGGCAATAACGTACCAGTATTGAATGACGCTAAATCAGAAGCTAAAAACAGTACCGCATTAGCTATCTCTTCCGGCGTTCCTAAGCGCTTCATCGCATGAAGCTCTGCCAATGCACTAGTATCCTCTACTGCACTAACGACTAACGGTGTTGCAACATTGCCAGGACAGACCGCATTAATACGAATATTTTTAGTAGCATATTCAACCGCAGCATTCCTTGTTAGACCAGCAACAGCAAATTTACTGGAGACATAAAACGAAGCACCTGGATAAGTTTTTTGACTCAAGGCAGATGCTATATTAACAATACAACCACTACCTTGTTGCTCCATCTGCTGAAGCTCTGCACGCATACATAACCAGACCCCCTTTATATTCACGCCCATAACACGGTCATAATCTGACTCCTGGGTTTCAGCCAAAGGGACTAGCGCTGAAGATATACCCGCGTTATTAACCGCTATATCGAGACGACCGAAACTCTTTATGACTTCTGCTAACATCCGCTCCACATCAGCAGCAATAGAAACATCACCCGTAAGCCCTATCACCTCACCGCCCTGCTCCCCAAGCGAAACCACAGCGCTACTCACAGCCTCTGATGAGATATCCGCCAGCGCAACTTTTGCTCCAGCTTTAACAAATGACTGCGCACAGGCGAAGCCCAAGCCAGCACCTGCGCCAGTAATAAAAACAACTTTTCCTTTAAAATCAAACGACATATATCAACCTATTATTATTAGCTTTTTAATTTTCCAGCAATAACTTTGTCAAAACTTACGCAGCATTGCCACCATCAACCATATAAACGCTACCAGTACAGTAGCTACTTTCATCACTCGCTAAAAACACCATCATATTTGCAACTTCTTCGGGTAAACCATAGCGTCCCATTGGCGTCATTTGCTCTAGCTGCTGCTTAAACTGCGAGCCATCACCAGGCACAAAACCATCTTCTATTGACCGCATCATTCTTGTTTCAATCGCACCAGGGTTAACGGTATTGACTCGAATATTATATTTAGCACTCTCCAATGCTGCACAGCGCATCAAACCGATAACAGCATGCTTACTAGTATTGTAGGGCACCATATTGACAGAACCTTTAACACCCGCACCAGAGGAGGTAATAATAATGCTACCGCCGCCACCTTGACGCATAACAGGAATCACATAGTGAAGCCCCAACCAAACCCCACGAACATTGACGGACATAACCCGATCAAAATTTTCTACGGTTGAATCTGATATTTCACCAATCTTCCCCTCAATGCCCGCATTGGCAACAAAAACATCTATGCCACCAAAAGTCGCCACACAGAAATCAACCATGCTTTCTACTTGTTCTGCCTGACTAACATCGACTTGCACACACGCTGCTTTATCACGGCCCAATTCATCCACGATAGCCTCAAGCGCACCTATGTTCATATCGGCAATAACAACTCTTGCACCCTCTTCAACAAAGCGCCGGACAGCGGCAATTCCTATACCGCCAGCGGCCCCTGTTATAAGCACAACTTTCTGATCAAGTCTCATCATTTTCCTTAGTGGCTAACTATTCTTGGAATTACTATGCAGGGATCTCGCCCGCAGCTTTCATCGCATCCACTAACTCACTACCTAACGGATTTCTTCTCAGGCATAAACCACCATTAACCTGCAGATTTTCTCCTGTCATAAAGCAATCATCTGAAGCTAAAAATACCGCTGCCGCTGCAATATCAAGACTGGTGCCCACTCTGCCCA
>JBAYQJ010000073.1:0-13639 GCA_041677245.1 Spongiibacteraceae bacterium
GCTGGCGGTATTCACCACCAGTAATACTTTACCGCGATAATCACTTAATTTTTTAGTCTTAGAGTCGCTCATCTGGGCTTCAAAGTCATAAACTGATGACATTGCTAGCACTCCATTTTTCAAATAGGGGGACGGTTAGGGGTTAAAGAAACCGCCACCCTTGTCGCTTTCGGCGTATTAATATTGTTGTTTTAGTTCATGCTGTTAAGCATGGGTATTGCGATAGCTCGTGCTTTGTTTTGACTAACTCGATAATTCTATCATCAAATGGCGGGCTGATAGCGTTTTCAAGTAGGTAGAGCCAGCGCGGTAAGTGCTTTTTAGAGGTTGCAAGAGGCGCTGGGGGTTGATGTAAGACTCTTGCACGGCATGCTTGATCAACGGGCCGTGGCGGTAAAGATCGCGCGTTTAGGGGCGGGGTAGCCCTCTATGGTTTTGCTGGGGTCTTTTGGGTCGAGAAACTGCTCCAGTGAGTGGAAGGTCATCCATTCGGTGCTGCGTTGTTCGTCTGTGGTAGTGGTGGTGACATCGAGGAGCTTGATATTGTTGAAGCCAACTTTTTTAAGCCAGTTGCTTAAGGTTGCACAGCTAGGTAAAAACCAGACGTTGCCCATGCGTGCGTAACGGCCTTGTGGCACTAACACTTCATTGTCTTTGCCGTCTATTATCAGTGTTTCTAGCACCAATTCGCCGCCGCTTCGCAGGGTGTCTCTTAGCTCCATCAAATGGTCGAAGGGCGAGCGCCGATGATAAAGTACGCCCATGGAGAACACCGTATCGAAAAAGCGTAATTTTGCTGGTAGCTGCTCTATTCCCATTGGTAGGACGCTTACCTGCGAGTCCTGAATATATTTTTGCAGCGCAAAAAACTGCACGATGAACAGCGGGGTGGGGTCGATGCCGATGACCAGCTCAGCCCCGGCTCCGCGCATACGCCAGCAGTGGTAGCCGCTGCCGCAGCCTATATCTAACACTTTACGACCAGCGAGTGGTTCAATCAGCTGCTGTAAACGGTCCCATTTCCAATCTGAGCGCCATTCGGTGTTGATTTCTACACCAAATAGGTTGAATGGTCCTTTGCGCCAGGGGTGTAGTCCCTGCAATTGAGTTTTTAGTTCGGCAAGTTGGCTGCTCGTCAGTTCTGGCCCGTTAAGGGTAATAGCGGCTTGATTCAGCTGATATTGGCTGACTGGGTAATCGGGCAGTGAGGCCAGCGCCTGGCTCCAGCGTTCCAGGTCGCCGTAGCGTTTTTTATCAAGGCCTTGTTCAATTTGCGCCGGCAGTTGTTGTAACCAGCCTGTTAGAGGCTCGCAGTCTGTCTGTTGGCTTAGGTGTTCGAGAAAGGGTTGGTAATTGATCATAGGGTATTTGGTTATATAGCAGTACGGCGGTTGGGGTAAGTAAAGTGGCTGGGCTTATTTAATAGCGACCAGCGAGGCAAAGTTAAAGCATTGGAACCAGACATCGATACTGCTAAAACCAATTTTCTTCAGCCGCAGCTCATGAGCCGCTATGGTTTCGGGGATTAACACGTTTTCAATCGCGGTACGTTTTTGGCTGATTTCCATATCGCTATAGCCGTTGGCTTTTTTAAAGCTGTGGTGCAGGTCAGTATTGAGTGCTTGTAGGTGTGGGTCTTCGAACAAAAATTTTTCCGATAGAATTAAGATGCCGCCAGCGCGCATGCCGGTGTAAATCTTGCTGAGTAGGGCTTCGCGATCAGTTTGAGGGATAAATTGCAGGGTGAAGTTTAATACCACTACGGAGGCATTGTTGATCTCGATAGCGCAAATATCACTTTCGACTAGCTCCACTGGTGTTGTTCCTGCATCCTGGTCGATAATTTCGCGACAACGCTGTTGCATGGCTGCGGAGTTGTCGACGGCAATAATTTTACAACGACGGTCGCCTAGTTGCTGTCGCATCGATAGGGTTGATGCACCGAGCGAACTGCCAAGATCGTAGCAAACACTATCGTTTTGGGCGTAGCGCTCAGCTAATACCCCAGTCATAGCGATAATAGTTTGGTAGCCGGGCACCGAGCGCTGAATCATATCAGGGAAAACCTGCGCAACTTTTTCATCAAAACGAAAGCTGGTGATGGCGTCGAGTGGTTGTGAGTAGATTGAATCTTTATCGTTCATAGGTACGGTTAGCAGAGTAGTTTGTTGGTAGCAGCCCGGATAGCTGACGCTAGACGCCTGCCCAGTATGGCCAATGGTGCCTGAGATGCCCTTTATAGCTACCAGAAAATGGAGGATTTTAACACATCTTGCTGTGGGCGACAGGTATTGAGCACGATATGAGGTGGGCAGTTATTATCTGGTGGGGGGCTACGTATTTTGGCGTATTTGGATAAATACGCCTGATGTGTTTTGATAGATGGTTATTATGATCGATTGGGTTGTTGATGTTGGTTGAAAAAAATCCGCTGGTTTTTCCTATTCTCAATATTTTAAAAGTTATTGTTGAGCCAATTAGCGAGCATGCGCTGATTGCTCGGTTGCAACAGCTCGATACAGTGAACCTGTCGTTGGCTGGTTCGCTCAATCTCTTCCAAACTCATTTTATGGTGATGAATGCCTTGTATTATCTGCAGGGTGAGTTAATCAGAGAGGGACATTATTTGTCTATCTCAGCGCTCAGTATTTATCTACAGCCAATGACTACGATTAACTCTGCTACACACTCTGGGATTAGTTTAGATAGTGACGCATCACTGCGTGAATATTATCTGGATTGGGATAACTTTAAAGCCAGTGCTGAAGAGATAGAGTCACTGCTTGCTGGGTTTTGGCGTTACTACCGTGGTGGCGATAAAAAACAGCAGGCCTTGGCTGTATTAAAATTGCCGCGGGATGCCGATTGGCCCACGATAAAAAAAACTTACCGTAGCTTAATCGCCGAGCAACACCCTGATAAAGGCGGTGATGCGCTGATGTTTATAGAAATCCGTCAAGCTTACGAGATTTTGTTAGCGATTTACGCTGAACGGTAGTTGTAATGGTAAAGAGAGGGGGATTAAGTGCTCTGGTGTGAGGGTCGCTAGAGCGAAGTGTCTGCTGAATTAAAGTAGCTGCACAACTATATTTGTATGGGTTGTGCAGCTTGTTTTGCTGAGGGTTATTTAGCGGCTAAATTAGGTCAATTTGCGCTTTTTGATACCTGCTTTGATATCTTTACTTTTACCTGCGGGCTTGCCTTCAGCATTTGATCGAGCTTTGCGTTTATTGGGCGCAGAAACGGGTTCAGCGCTGCCTTCCTCTTTGATCATGATCGGCTTGTTGCAAATCCTCACCTTTTGTAAATGCTGTAGCATTTCTTTGGGCATGCCAGCGGGTAGATCAACGGTAGAGTAATTATCGCTTAGCTTTATATGGCCGATATTCTGGCCATCAACACCGGCTTCATTGGCAATGGCGCCGACGATGTCGCCGGGTTTTACATTGTCATTACGGCCAACTTCTATGCGGTAACGTACCATGTTGGCGTCATCTTTACTGCCACGGGCACGAGCTTCTCTGGGGGCTCTTTTACGGTCTTCTCTCGTTGGGCGGTCATCTCTGTTGCCGCGTTCTGAGTTCTCGCGAGGTGGTCTTTTTTGTGGTGCATCGTCTACTTTTAACGGGCGGTCTTTTTGCAGTAAGTAAGCAAAGGCGCAAGCAATATCTTCGGCTGAGCGATCTTGCTCGGCACTGTATTCAGAAAGCAATTCATAAAAGAAGCTTAAGTCTTGGTTTTCTAAAGTTTCAGTTAAAAGTTGCTTGAATTGCTCTATACGTCTGTTGGAAACTTCGCTACCGCTGGGCAGGTCCATCGGCAGTATTGGTTGACGAGTAGATTTCTCAATGGCATACAGTAAACGTTTTTCTCTAGGGGCGACAAATAAGATTGCTTTGCCTTCACGACCAGCACGGCCGGTACGGCCAATACGGTGAACATAGGCTTCAGGATCATAGGGGATGTCAAAGTTCAGCACATGGGTGACGCGCTCGACATCGATGCCGCGGGCAGCCACGTCAGTGGCAACGATAATATCCAGCTGTTTTTGTTTGAGGCGATTGATGGTGCGTTCACGTAAAGCCTGGTTCATATCGCCGTTGAGTGCGGAAGCAGAATAGCCTCGTGCTTCCAGTTTTTCTGCGAGCTCAGCGGTGGCAGTTTTGGTGCGCACAAAAATAATCATTGCATCAAATTCTTGAGCTTCCAGGATGCGGGTAATCGCATCGAGTTTGCGCTCAAAGCCGTTGACGATGAGATAGCGCTGTTCAATGCGGGCGGCAGTTGTTGCGTCGCTGGCTATGCGTACTTCTTTAGGGTTTCTGAGGTATTTTTCCGCCACTTTACGAATAGGGGTAGGCATGGTGGCGGAGAATAGTGCCACCTGACGTTCGCCTGGGGTATGTTCAAGAATCCACTCGACATCGTCGATAAATCCCATGCGTAGCATTTCGTCGGCTTCATCCAATACCAGGCTAGTCAGGCCGTCCAGTTTGAGGCTGCCTCGACGTAAATGGTCCATGACTCGGCCAGGTGTGCCTACTACAACGTGGGGGCCGCGTTTAAGTTGGCGTAATTGCCCGGTCATATCTTGACCGCCGTAAATAGGTAGTACGTGAAACCCTTTCATGTGGCTGGCGTAGGTTTGAAATGCCTCTGCAACCTGGATGGCGAGTTCCCGTGTTGGTGCAAGCACCAGCGTTTGTGGGTGGTTATTGCTTAAATCAATTTTGCTCAGCAGCGGCAGGGCAAAAGCGGCAGTTTTACCCGTACCGGTTTGTGCTACGCCGAGCAGGTCATCACCATTTAATAGGTGAGGGATACTGGCTGCCTGAATAGGGGACGGTTGTTCATAACCGACCTGCTGAATAGCTTTTTGCACGGACGCAGATAGCGCCAGATCGGTAAAACTGGTGACTTCGGGGGATGACATGAGTGGTTCTCGGTATACGGTACGGCCGCTGTTCAGCTGTGCCTAGAATTAAACATGCCATTATAGGCTTTTTGGCCTCCAGCTGAAAGGGGCGCGACAAATAAAGCCAGGGCTAGTCCAGATAGTACTTATTAAGCCCCTCGCAACCAACCGTTAGGTGAGGCTTTTTTAGCTTAGGTATGTACTATTCGGGTCAATCCTGCCTTTAAGCTAATATCGTAAAGTGACAGGCCTTGGATAGGGTCAACTTCGCCTTTAGAGGGAGGGGAATATAAGGCTAAGACTATTGTGGCGGCTGTGCGCCGTTTAACCATGGCATTTTTTAAATTTTTGGCCGCTGCCACACCAGCAAGAGTCGTTGCGCTTTAGCTTGCGGTCACTGGGTGAGCGTGGTGAGTCGATGATGTCACCGTCCAGATAAAACCACTGCTTATGCTCATTAATGAACCGCGAATTTTCTTGTAGCAGTAGGGTTTTGCCTTGATGTGTATAGCTGGCGATAAACTCTACTTCGCCGCTGGTGTCTTCGGCTAAGCCTCGTTTGGTATTGATGATGCTGAGGGTTAACCAGTTGCACTCGTTGATGGTTTCGGTAAGCGATTGCCGATCATTGTGTTGCCGTTTAGAAGGGTGGTGGCTTTGGATCAAATAGTCAACATTTGCGCTGCAAAACGCACTAAAGCGGGAGCGCATTAATTGTTCTGCTGTTTTAGCTGTGCGTGTGCCTGCCAGGATGGGGCCACAGCATTGACTAAAGGCCTGCTGATTACCACAAAAACAAGGGGCTGTTGATTCCACATTAGCTCCAAAATATTGCTATAAAATTACACTATTACTGGGGTGGGGTTGAAGTAAGCAAGGGTAGGGTTAGCTACCCTTATTGATGTTTTTTTAAGCTTAGCCATAGGTGCAAAGATAAGCAGTTTCAACGGCAACTTGTAGCTGAAACTTTTCATTCGCTTCGATAATAAAGCTTTCGCCAGCGTTAAAGGTTTCCCAGCTATCACTGTTTGGCAGCTTTACTGTAAGAGCGCCGCTGACTACGGTCATGGTTTCTTTCTGTGAAGTACCAAACTCGTATTCGCCCACGGCCATAACACCGACGGTTGCTGGCAAGGTGGCTGTTTGGAAAGCAATAGAGGCGACTTTGCCCTCAAAGTATTGGTTAATGTTAAACATAGTTATTTCCTGGCTAAGTGTAAGTGTTTTTTGGCTAGGCTTGATGTTTGAGCTTAAGGGAGATGATTATACGCGAAACGATCGTGAAAGTGATCTAGCTGGGTCTTGATCCACCGGAACCGCTGAGTTGGTTGGTAGACTTGATGGATCAAGATTCATCCGATGCTATATTCATAGCTTAGATATGAGGGCAAAAGCAGGTGTGGTTTATATGGCAACACAAGTGTGTGAGCGAGCAGACATCTATTGACGCGGGTGGGTGTATAGCCCTCCCGTTTCAATTTTTCTATCTGTACTGGGATGAGCCCGCTAGCATTATCATTAATGGATTTCTATTTTTCTTGGTTGCACGATTTCCTCTTTGATTTTAGGCACAGTCAAGGTTAATAAGCCATCTTTAAAACTGGCCTGAATATCCGTTTGGTCGATATCTTGGCCTAAATTAAAGCTGCGGACAAACTTTCCAAAGTGACGCTCTTGGCGTAGAGCTTTGACTGTTTTTTCAGTTGGAGATTGTTGTTGACTGGTCGCCTCTATAGTTAGTGTGGATTCTTCAACGGTGACTGATATCGCTTCTTTTCCGATACCGGGTAACTCAGCGATAAGCTCATAACTGTCACCATTATCGTAAATGTCGACCTTGGGTTGGGTACTGACTTCGCTTGGTTTGACTGCAGTTCGTTTGATGGCTGGTCGATTTAGTGTGCGACCATTTAGTAGTGTCTCTAAATCGAAAAGGCTATCGCGTGTATTTAATCTCATGGCTAACTCCAGTGTCTTAATGTTTTATAAAAACAGATAAAAAGTGTTGATGAACATGTCCTGAAGTTAAAGTAAGGGCGTTTGTAATTAAAACAAGCATGGCCCTTGAAAATAAAAATTATTTTCAAGGGCTTGAAAAGTAGTCGAATGCCATCATATAGAAGATAGAATAATGTAGGTTTATTAAGATAGCAGCTGCTTAGCCAGCAGGCGATCCAGGGTGTTGGCAAAGGCTTGTTTGTCTTTAGCATCTAGTGGTGCTGGGCCGCCACTGACTTGGCCAGTGCTACGCATTTCTTCCATAAAATTTCGCATCGCTAAGGTTTGTTTGATATTTTGTTGAGTGTAGAGCATACCGCGTGGGTTTATGCCGTGGGCACCGTTTTCAACGATCTCTGCTGCTAAGGGTATATCGGCGGTAATGACAATGTCGCCAGCATTAACCCGTTGAGCAATATAGTTATCGGCAACATCAAAGCCTGCTGATACTTTTACTGATTCAATATAAGCCGATGGCGGGGTATTAAGTGCCTGGTTTGCTACCAGTATTAAAGGTAGTTTAACTCGATTGGCGGCACGGTATAAAATTTCTTTGATGACGTTGGGACAGGCGTCAGCATCAACCCATATTTTCATAATAACCACTTTTATATTTTCTGTGATAAAAAAACAAATAATTTATTGCTGACTAAATTGCTCTAGCATTTTTTTTAGCTGCGGTTGGTTTAGTAGTTGTTGAAGCTGTTCTGGATTATTTTGTAATTGCTCCAGTGCCATCTCACGAGCTTTTGGATCTTGTAATAATTGTTGCAGCTGTGGATTGCTGAGTAATGCCTGCGAATCTATGCCTGATGTTAATGTTGTGGGGGCACCTGAGTTTATAGATGAGTTGCTGCGAAGGGTGTCGGCGGCGCTGTCATTTTGAGACTTAAATATTTCACGAATGTTTTCGATACTAACAGTTTTGCTAGGGTCTTTTGAGCTGGTGATGGTGGCCGTACCCTTGCCAGTGCTTAACGTATTGTTTGTCGGTGTCGAGCTGATGATGCTAGTGCTTTGCCGTGTGTAACTGTTGAAACTGCTGCTAACGTTGCTAAAGGATTGAATGGTTAAGTCGGTGTTTTCACTGACCACTGAAAACACGCTGTCGCCAAACCGGCTGGCTATTTGATGTAATTGGTCATCCTTTGGTGTTGTATTGGTCGCTTTATCAACAGCCCAAATTCCCATCAATACTATTGCTGCAGCCAATGCGCCGTTCACGCCGGCCCCGGTTATTTTGCTGCCGATGGATTCTTTGTGGGTTATGGATTTTAATCCGGGAATAATGTTTGCCAGCATAGTTAATGTTGAGTTGACCAATATATTACATAGCAATACAGTGCCGATAAATAAACCGAAGCCAGTCAATATTTCTATCAATAAGCTGGGCATTCCCGAATTGATTTTTTCACTGATGAATGCGGCTACCGGGGCGCGATACATCACAGCGGCGCTGTAACCGAGTACCAAACCGAGCAATCGGGCAATAACGCCGTTAAACCCGAGAAACATGCCGCGCACTGCGAAGATTAGTACGGCGGTGATTAAAATACCTGATGCCATGGGTGAGTCCTGTGTGTTCTGTTTATGTACGCTGGCCGTAGTGTTTGAATTTATCGAGCACTACAGTCATTTGCTCACTGGAAAGAATATTAACATCGCCTAACTTTAATGCTTCACAATATTGCTGTGCCAGCGTTTCTATCTCTATAGCTAAATTAAAAGCTGAGGTTAAATTATTGCCGATGGCAAGCATGCCGTGATTGGCTAGCAGACAGGCTTGTCGATTGCGTAAGGCGTGGATAGCGTGGGCAGATAGCTCCTCGGTACCAAACAATGCGTAGGGTGCTAGTGGAATAGTATTGCCACCGGCGATAGCCACCATGTAATGGAAGGCAGGGATATGACGCCCAGTACAGGCCAGTGCGGTGCAGTAGTTGGCGTGGGCGTGAACAACGGCGTTGATGTCGGGTCTGGCTTGATAAATTCCACAATGAAAATGCCATTCACTCGATGGCAGCCGTTGCTGCTGGGTGGCGAGTTGGCCGTCGGGGTGCAGCAGTACAATGTCGTCTACGGTGAGTTGCTCGTAGGCCATCCCCGTTGGAGTGATCAATACGCCTTGCTGGCTGCGCACGCTGAGGTTGCCGGATTTACCCACCGACAGGCCGCTGCTATTGAGTTTAAGTGCGTAGTCGATCAGTTGCTGGCGTAACAGCGTTTCATCGGTTGTGGTATTGATATTCATAAATAGGTTAATGGTTGGTAAGCGTTGTTTTTAACACGCTCAAGCTACTAGGGCTGGCTTGGAATATACCATACTCGGTAATTAGTCCACTGATGAGCCGTGCTGGAGTTACATCAAAGGCATAGTTAGCAGCGTTGGAGCCGGCGATAAGTTTTATCTCGCTAATATTACCTTGTTCATCTAAGCCGCTGATGTGTGTGACCTCGCGGGCACTACGTTGTTCAATGGGAATTTGGCTGAGGCCATCGTCGATGGTCCAGTCGATAGTGGAGGTGGGTAGGGCGACGTAAAACGGGATGTTGTTGTCTTTCGCGGCTAAAGCTTTTAGGTAGGTGCCAATTTTATTGCACACATCGCCGCTGGCAGTAGTCCGATCGCTGCCAACTAGGCATAGGTCAACCATGTTGTGCTGCATTAAATGCCCACCGGTATTGTCGGTAATTACCGTGTGCGGGATACCCTGTTGGGCTAATTCCCAAGCGGTCAGGCTGGCCCCCTGATTGCGTGGACGGGTTTCATCCACCCAAACATGCAGGTCTATACCGGCTAAATGCGCTTTGTAAACAGGGGCCAAGGCGGTGCCCCAGTCGACGGTTGCCAGCCAACCAGCATTGCAATGGGTGAGGATGTTTAAAGTCGATCCTGGTGTTTTTTTGTTGTTTAACAATTGCTGAAATAAACCATGCCCGTGTTCGCCTATCGCTTCGCAACAGGCGATATCCTCGTTGCGGATACGGTCGGCTGATGCTAACGCGGTTCTGGCTCGCAACGCTGGTGGGGTAGCGTGTATTTCGCTGCGCACCCGCGTAATAGCCCAGCGCAAGTTAACTGCCGTGGGGCGCGTGGCCAGTAATTGCTTGGCGGCGTGGTTTTCGCATTCCAGTGAGGGGTCTTGCGCTATAGCCATAGCTAAACCATATGCGGCGGTTGCGCCAATCAGTGGCGCGCCTCTGACTTGCATGTCGTTAATGGCGCGGCAAAAATCTTCAAGGCGGCGCAGGGTGATAATTTCGAAGCGATGGGGGAGTTGTGTCTGATCGATAATCGCTACGCTTTGGGTGTCGTAGTCATACCAAATGGTGCTGTGGGGCAAGCCGTTAATGTGCATTTAAGTTCTCTGGGCTGCTGGGAATAGCTACTTGTTATAGCCAGCAAATCATAGCACAGAGCGGCGCGAGTTTTGTTCGCTTATGGGTGGGAGCGTTATCGTCTGCTGAGGTTAGTGGCTCTCGGTGCAGGCTTTTAAGCAAATTCTCCAGAGCTGCTTTTTGGAGGCATCATCCAGACAGCGTATATCTGAAGCAGATACAGACCGGTTGGCTAAAATACGGGTCAATAACTGCTGGTCTATTTCTATTCTGACGGCGGAGCCTTTGTCGTTCAAATTGTCCATGGTGTTATCTCACTGGGTAAAATCTGGCGGTGGCCTGATCTAATTTAAGCATTGATTAATACACAAGCTGGTTTCCATATAGCAATCTCGGTAGCCCTTGAACTGACCGTGGAGTTGGCAGTGGCGTGAGAGCATGGCGAGAGAAATTTTCAGATGGTTTCTCAATAACCCTCGTTGATACTGGCGTGCTTTAAGGATGCTGAGCAATTGTAGGTGTACTTTGAGCAAGTAGTGCAACTCTAGCTCGGTTTGATCATTACGACCCAGGCATTCGCTCAAGTGGTGGCCCGCGAGCATATAACGGTCAACGTGGCTGAGGTTTTGTTCTAGCTCAAGCAGCCGGTCGCTGCTGCTGATCAGTTCGGGCTTGGCCAGCAGCCATTCACCTACCTCAAAGCTACAGCCCAGAAAGCTAGCAGCCTGCGGCCATTGTTGCTGGTTAAATAGTTCCGCGCCTTGTTGCATCCACTGATCCCAAAAGCTGATAGCGACGGCGGGTTTGTGCAGGATTTGTTCGCGGTGATGAGGGCAGAGAAAATTCATAATTGGTTTGTCCATGGTAGAGTGTGGTGACTTAACGTGAAGCAATAATGAATCAAATGCAAATAAGAATCAATATCATTTGTGAGTTTTGATGTGATCCTCCTTGGTTTTAGTCTGTTGCTGGCGTGATGTCTGGCAGCTAAAAAATGCGAGGCTAGGGGAAAATGACTTTATAATAGAGCTTGGCTGCACAGATTGGTTGGCAGCGAGTGGTCTTTCGAGATTAATAGGAAACTATCAAAATGAAGCACCTGGGTAAGATCGGCTTAGTTCGCCACGGAGAAACGTTTGCCAACCTTGATAAGGTCTGGCACGGTCAGACGGATACACAATTGACGGCCAAAGGCTATCAGCAGGCTAAATATCTGGGGGAGTACTTCCACCACTACATGCGGCCGAGTGTGATTTATGCCAGTCCTTTACAGCGGGCTAGAATTACGGCGGAGTCAATCGCGGCCAAGTTTGATTTAGCGGTCAACTTGGACCCACGTTTGATGGAGTTTGATCTTGGTGATTGGGAAGGTAGGACGTTTGAATCCTTGAGGCAGTCGGAAGATATTCTTGGTCAATTGGTTAGCAACCCGGATTTCACAGCCCCAGGTGGTGAATCGCAAAATCTGGTGAAAAAGCGGGTAGTTGCGGCGATAGACGAAATTGTTCAGCGTCATAATGAAGAGAATATTGTGTTTGTGGCTCACGGGGTGACAATTGGGATTGCGATATCCCATTACTTGAATAACGATACCACTTGCTGGCCGCAATATGGCAAGAAAAACACGGCTTTTTCAGAGCTTTGTTTGAATACCAATAAACTAATTAGCTTCAATAAAACTGATCATCTAGGTCAGGATCAGTAATGCGCGCACTGACATCCGTTGTGAGTGGCGCTTTCCTTATTATGTTTGTTTCAGCTGATCGGAAGTCCGTTTGTTAGAGTAAAACGGTTTTGTTACGTGAGCCATCATGGTAAAGCGCGACCAGAGAAAAATGCATAAAACTGGAGCAGGTGGTTAAATAGTTGGTTAGGCAATAGCGGATCATTTCAGAAGGTGTTTCTGCCGATTCAGCGTGGGATTGAGAGTCAAAACCTTGTATCTGGCAGCTCAGAGCATACATCGAATCCTGCGCTTTGTGGTCGTCGGTGACAACGACGGTCAACGTGGTTGTGTTTTGGTCCCATTCAAACAGCAGGTATCGAGAGTTGTCGCTGATATTGATATGCAGGACGGAGATAGCTTTTTCGATAATTTCGGCGATAGCACGCTTGAAAGTGTTGTCATTGCTGCCATCGATATGAGTAGCAAAAACGGTGTATTGCTGCTCACCAGAGTAGATATTCAAAGGGCTTGTGTGGCTGGTTTCGATCCAGTTTAAAGTCATGGTGTGCTCTGTTTGGTCAGTGGTTCGGAGAGGGGGCGGCTTGTGTCAGGCCGACTTTCGATGGGCGGTATAGTATCGATTATTAAAACCAAAGGGTAATCAAAATCCTGGCAAAAAATTGTTGCTTTAGTTGGCGCCTGACGATGATAAATTTGCTGAGCCTGTACATGCTATAAATTATAAACTGTCAGATAGTTATTGATCTCCTCGGTAGTGTTCACGCCGGGAGTGAGTGCGTTGGCAATACCCAGTGCTGAAACCAGCTGCTTGAGGTTTTGTACGTCGCTATCCGGTAGTTGTTCGGCGGTGGCGTCAATATAGTTGTGTAGTTGTGTGCTTACGCTGGGGATGTTAACCGCCAGGCTGGCTGCGGTCGGTGCGTTAAAATTATCCAGCACAGTTTGAGCCTGCTGTAGAATATTAATAATACTGTGCTCAGAGTCGACGCGCTCTGCGGTTGTGGTAAAGCTATCAATAAAACGGGTGAGCTCGCCAATGGTTTCTGCTGGCGCGCTGCTGTCAGTGCCTTTAGTTCCGCCTAGGCTTTCAGCATCCTTGGCTGAAATCAAGCCATACTCTGCCAGCCGGTCGATCAGTTCCGGGGTGATTTTTACCGCTCTAGGGTCGCCAAAAAAGAATTCATCGTTGAGCTTTTGTATTTTCTGCGCGCGGGTGCTGATCTCAACGGTGTCTTGCGTCGTAGTTGGCTCCGCAGGGGTTTCATTTGCGGGTAGCGTCTCGGCCGCTGTTGTTTGTTGCGTAGCATTAGCTTGGTCACTATTGATGAGACTTTGATTTATGTTGGTTGAGGTGATGGTGGTCATTGCTCGCTACCCTGTTGTTGAGCTCGCCAGTGTTGGCTTTTGTTAATCAGCGGTTAAATCTGGAGGTAGTAAAGCAATTGCCATGCCAGCCGTGTATTAAGCGCTGTAGCTAGAGGGCTAAGCCGAGCTGTTAAGGGTAATGAGCAGAAAAGGCCGGCGCAGTCTTGCCGCTATAGCGGGGGCCAAAGAGGGAAGCAGGAAAGGTTTTGCCGCGGGCTCTTCATCATTAACGGGGGACACCGGCATTCATTAAACTGATTTTGCGAAGATCATTTTAATGGAGAGTACCGATGCCCCACGCAAGTAGAATTATAGGCATACCAGGCCTAGAAATA
>JBAYQJ010000074.1:0-12716 GCA_041677245.1 Spongiibacteraceae bacterium
CCAAAAAACAGGGCACAAAAAATGTGCCCTGTTTTTAACTAATCTCCAGAAGATTTACGCTTTTCTTTTTTCTCGTTACGTTTTTCTTTTAACGTGCGCTTAGGTTTTTTCTTTACTTCTTTAGTCATAATGATTTCCTCTTGATTTTTAAAGTCAAAGAACAAAAAACACTACATACGAATAGTTAATCACCCCCTTTAGTATCGCTGAACATTACCGATGCCAGCACCTTAATATAGCCGCTCTTCCTGGCACATCAACGCTGACATGCAGCCCATTTACTCTACCCAACAACGCAAACCCTAACAGCGACAAATACAAATATTTCAATTTAAATACTTAAAGAAAACTGAAAATGGGTGATCTAAACACACTAAATAGTAGGGAGAAAGGAGATCTCCCCCAGTTAAAATATCGATAAATTTTGTTCATAATAAAAAACTCATCAAATAACCGAACACTACAGCTGAGGATACCCGAACCAATAATATTAGCAAGCCACGTAAATTCCTGTAACCGTCATTTATCACCCACCATATTAATCGGCAGATCAAAAGGTGCCAAAGTCAAAAATCATTCGATATAACTATGGCACGAATTAATGAAAATTATTTTTCGATTTTTTGTCGGTTGGTTCGCAGCAACTGATATATCATTTGCACACACAAACCTTAATACTTGTTATAACTCACCTATACATTTATTCTTAGCTGAATTTTTAAACCGGCGCTTGCCAGCTAATGATAAAAACTCTATCCCTAACATTTTATTGTATTTTTCTATTAGGCTGCAGTGAAGATAGCGCAGCCAATAAAAACCAAGTCAAGGAGGATCAGGCTATGTTTGCAAAGCGCTCTACTGAAAATTTCGTTATCTTCTCTCCTCTCGAAGGTACTCTTGTGCAAAACGGCAGGCCATTGGTCGACACCAAAATCATAAGGCGCCTAAGCTGGAATGGTAATGAAGAAGGACTTATCCACGAATTCACCACTGACAAGAATGGCTATTTTAAACTTCCTATATATGAAGAAGCACTGTCACTTGGAATACTCAACCAATTTGTAGGCAAAGCCGATTTAGAAATAAACACCGGTAGCGAGAATATCTATCTCTGGACAAGCAGCAAGTTTTTCCCAGAAATATTTACCGAAACGAACGGGCAAATCACTGATTTAGTTTGTGATATAAATGCCGAAGAAATCGCTGTCCCCATGGGCCCAACATCAATATTAACGCGCTGTAGATGGAAAAACATGCCTAAATAGTTAACGCCTATTTATATTAATCGACAAGGATGCCCATCATGACCACGGAACTCACTCCAACCATTGCCTCTCAGCTCGCGCTAGGCGTCTATGAAATTAATAGCGGTGATCAACGTCGGCTGACCGCATTTTTGGCTAACAAGGTATTCGCGAAATCTAGCAGCGATAAAACCACGCTAAATGCCGCTACTGGAGGCAGACTTTTGAAAGCATCCGAAGATGGGTTTGGCTTATGTTCGAAAGGTGCCGGCACTCATAAAAATGATCTTTTTCTTATATTTCGAGGAACTACAACTGCCAATAAAAAAGCCGACTTTGTAACCGACGCTCGCATTGGCATTGAAAGATCCAGCGCAGGCCTACCTGTACATATCGGCTTTAATCACACATTTAACAGTATGCTAAATGATATTCGTTCATTTATAGCTGGAGCAAACATTTCAGGCTCAGTCCATTGCATTGGCCATAGCCTAGGCGGTGCCGTTGCATCTCTAGCTGCAGACTGGATCAGCCGAAATACTAGTCATTGCGTTAAACTCTATACTTTTGGCGCCCCTAGAGTGGGTACTGAGTGGTTTACTAAAAGCACCACCTCATCTCTTGGTCACGCTAACATGCACAGAGTTTATCATCGAACAGACCCGGTACCGATGGTCGCTCTCTATCCATTTATGCAAGCCCCGCACTCCCAAGCAGGACATTTTATTTATTCCTCACAACCACTCACGTCTGGTGCTGCACACCGAATGACAAACTATATTAAATCTGTCTCCAGTAAAACTTGGTTACAGTTATCAGGCATGTCTGATCAGCCCTACAATCTGGAGACCGCGATCCAATCTTGGTTAAAATCAAAATCACCGGTAAATGTATATAGCTCCGACTTCTGGCGCTGGGTAGATTCAGCACTCATTTATGTGATTAAAAAAGTTACCATGACCACTATTGTGGGCTTACAGAGCACCTTTATTGGCATATTCACTCTCGCCGATAAAATAGCCTACATTCTGGCCAAAGGAATAGACCTCGCCGAGAATGTCAGCATTTGGGTAGAACATTTAATGAGGAGACTCATGCAGGCCTTGAATATGAAAGTCGCCGCCACCAAAAAAGAATTGACTGCTCAGCTCATCAAGCAGGTTTTGATTCGTATCAGGGATAAGGCTGGGCGCGACGCGAGCAACGCTTTAAAAAAACTATAGCCTGCAGTCATTTAGTATTATCAAGATTAACCCATAGCCTGTAGCAGCTGTTTACACAACAATGCCCGGCTTATTTTCTGCCATTTCTAGTCCAGCAAGCTTCGCTGTATATGTTATCCTTAGCGCCTCGTTTTAGACTCGCAGCTGAGAGGTTCACATGCCACAATATCGCTCCAAAACATCCACCGCCGGCCGTAATATGGCAGGCGCACGCGCCCTGTGGCGTGCCACAGGGATGAAAGATGGTGATTTTCAAAAACCCATAATCGCCGTTGCTAACTCCTTTACTCAGTTCGTGCCCGGGCATGTACATCTAAAGGATATGGGGCAATTGGTTGCCAGGGAGATTGAACGCGCGGGCGGTGTAGCTAAAGAGTTCAATACGATTGCGGTCGATGACGGTATTGCCATGGGTCACGACGGTATGCTCTACAGCCTACCCTCTCGGGATATTATCGCTGATTCAGTTGAGTATATGGTAAATGCTCACTGCGCCGACGCCATTGTCTGTATCTCCAACTGCGATAAGATAACTCCCGGAATGCTCAATGCTGCAATGCGCTTGAATATTCCTGTTATCTTTGTCTCCGGCGGCCCTATGGAGGCCGGTAAAACCAAGCTGGCTGACCGCAAGCTTGACCTTGTTGATGCTATTGTCATAGCCACCGATGACTCTGCTTCCGATGAATTAGTTGAAGAATACGAACGCTCAGCCTGCCCTACTTGTGGCTCATGCTCTGGCATGTTCACCGCCAACTCCATGAACTGCCTTACTGAGGCTTTGGGTTTATCACTGCCAGGTAACGGCTCGCTGCTGGCCACCCATGCTGATCGTGAGGAACTGTTCCTGCAAGCGGGTCGTACCATCGTCGATATTACCCGTCGCTATTATGAACAGGACGATCACTCCTTGTTGCCACGCTCTATTGCCAACCGAAAAGCGTTTGAGAATGCAATGAGCCTCGATATCGCTATGGGCGGCTCTACCAATACCATCCTCCATTTACTCGCTGCAGCACAGGAAGGTGAAATTGATTTCACCATGGCTGACATTGATCATTTATCGCGAGGTGTTCCTCAGCTTTGTAAAGTTGCCCCCAATACACCGCTCTATCATATGGAAGATGTTCACCGCGCTGGTGGAGTAATGGGCATATTGGGCGAGCTTGATCGCGCAGGCCTTCTACACAATGAATGCCCCACGGTACACAGCGCCACCATGAAGGATGCCTTAGCCAAATGGGATATCTGCCAAACGCAGGACGATAGCGTTAAATCCTTTTATATGGCCGGCCCTGCGGGCATCCCTACGCAAACTGCATTTAGCCAAAACACTCGCTGGCCCAGCCTTGATAACGACCGTGAAGGTGGCTGTATCCGTGCTATTGACCATGCTTTTTCTTTAGAAGGCGGCCTTGCAGTTCTATTTGGTAATATTGCCATCAATGGCTGCGTCGTAAAAACCTCGGGGGTTGATGACAGCATTCTAGTATTTGAGGGGCCTGCGCATATATGCGAAAGCCAAGAAGATGCCGTTGCTGATATTCTCGAAGGACGTGTTAAAGCAGGGGATGTAGTAATTATCCGCTACGAGGGCCCCAGAGGCGGCCCCGGTATGCAGGAAATGCTCTACCCAACCAGCTATCTAAAATCTAAAGACCTTGGTAAATCTTGTGCCTTATTAACCGACGGGCGCTTTTCGGGCGGCACCTCCGGCCTCTCTATCGGCCACGCATCACCCGAAGCTGCTGCTGGCGGCGCTATCGGCTTAGTTGAGCAAGGCGATATTATTAAAATCGATATACCCAACCGCAGTATCAATGTTGCAATCACTGATCAGGAGCTGCAAGCTCGTCGCACAGCTATGGATGCTAAAGGCATTGCAGGCTGGAAACCGGTTAAACAACGCCCAAGAAAAGTCTCTTCAGCACTCAAAGCCTATGCATTACTGGTCACCAGCGCTGATAAGGGTGCCATCCGTGATGTGAGCTTACTGGATTAGGCTTGCTGGCTCACGGATGAGCCTCATTCCCCACCTTTTTGACACGCTAATTTGCAATTACAATCAGTAACCACAAACCGGTTTTTCATCCATAAAAAAGGCGCCTAAAAGGCGCCTTTTTTATGGATGTTTGAACACTAGCAAGCTCTTATGATTGCTCCAAGCTCTGCTGGCGCTCTAACTCAGTCTTCATATACTTCATCCATTGGTCAGCATATTCTTTACTGCGCTTATCTTTAGCCGCTTTCTCAAACGCTGACTGCGCTGATTTATACTGCTTCAGATTATAATGCGCCATACCTTTGACTAGATAAGCGGTGTCTGGACGTTTTACACCACCTTTCTGCAAAGCTTTATCACAAGACTCTACTGCCTGCTTAAACTCATCATTATCCAGATAGACATTACATAGGCGCGCCCAAAGGTCACCACTATCCGACTTAGATGCCGCTTTCGCCATCTCAGGAATCGCTTTTTTGATTTCCTGTGCAGCACGCCATGAATTACCCAGCAACTCAAGATTTTTGCTGGTTGGCTCAATAACTTTCTCTTTAATACCCTTATCGAGAACTTTACCAGCCTTATACGGTACTTCGTTTAATAAAAACAAAGACGCCATATTGATCAGCTCTTTCTCTTGATCGAGCATTCCTTGAACATAAGCAGTTTCCATTGCATTTAACTGCTGACGCTCATCTTTTAACTCAGAGTACATACCCGATAGTTGCAACCAATATTGCTTTTTCGGATAGTGAGTTAGCAACTCATTTAGAATCTCTACTACCTTGCGGTAATTCTCTTTTTCGTAATACAAGAAGCGCTGCAGGCCATACCAGTTTTCTTTAGGTACCTTGCCTTTTTCCTTGTACATGTTGATAGCGATCTCAACATTTTTTAATGCCTGATCATAATCTTTCAGCTGGTACTGGCCCTGACTCAACAACATATAAGCACTTGCAGTTGGTGCATCTGTGACTTTAAACCAATCTAAAAGTGATTCCACACCCTTTTTATAATCTTCAGTCACAAAGTACAACTGAGCCAAGCTGTATCTAGCTTGAATTACCGTACCCTCTGGTGCCTCAGGCAATTTAATAATGCTGGCATAGGCCTTTATCGCATTAGGGTAATCTTCTTTACCGTAATAAATGAAGGCATCCATGTTCAGTACGTTTGCCATTTCGGCATCGTTCAACTTACGCCGGCCATTTTTTAGATCATTTAAGATTTCCAGTGCGCCAGCAACATCCTTGGCCTCTACCGCCTCTTGCGCCGCCTGCAATTGCTCATAAACTTTATTGTTCATGGCCTGCGTACGTTTAGTTTTGCGCTCAGGCTCTGCAGACTCGCCATCCTGCGCAAAGGCAATGCCTACTTGCAGCTGATCGACATAAGTATGCAAAAGCCCAGGAACAACTGCCTGTGCCGCTAGTAATGGAGCGCCAAGCAACAGTGCTCGGCTCCAGCGTTTTATTGATATAAGCGATAAAACATTCATAATCATTCAGATAATCCGAAATTTTAGAGACTGCCCTGTATCAAGCCCGACTACTTTTCTAACTCAAAAGTAAACTTGTTTTGAACACCAAGCACATCTATCCCCTCGCCATCAATGACGCGCGGCTTATATTTAAACTTCTCTGCAGCCTTAATAGATGCTCGTTCAAAGTAACCCGAAGGCTGACAATCAACAGCTACTGGATCTTTGATAGAACCGTTCTTAGTTACGGTGTACTCAACGATACAGTACCCTTCAACACCACGACTATTTGCCCGGCGCGGATACATAGGAGCCACTTTAACGATAGGTAAGTATTCACCATCAGCACCACCTAAACCGTTGCCCATCCCAATGTTAACGTCCGCAGATATCTGTGGCGACATATTTACCGCATCTGGATTAACGTCAACATCATCCAGGTCTGGCTGGTCCAAATCAGGTGGCGGCTCTTCAGGATCGTCTGGCTTCTCAGGCTTTACTTCCTTGAGCTTTGTTTCAATTTCACGATCAGGCATAGTGATGTCGGCAATTTTAGTTGCCGGTTTATCATCAAAAGTTTTATCCGCCATTTCGATCAACAAAGGCATCAGATAGAACAGTCCGACAGTAACAAGCGCAGCCAAAGCAGCTGCGAATAAAGCGCGTAGATAATTCATAATAACTTAGTCTTTATCCGTGGCCAGAGATACGTCATAAACACCTGCCGCACGAGCAGAGTCGATCACCCCAGCAACTGTTTCTGTATTGGATTCATTGTCTGCCTGAATCACAACAGCACCCTTTGGATTCTCCGCATGCATACGTTCGATAACTGAACGAACCGCACGTTTATCGACACGACGCTTGTCCATCCAAATTTCATTGGTGGCGCTAACCGCGATTAAAATATTGACATTTTCCTTCTTACTTGAAGTAGATGCCTCAGGACGATTAACCTCGATACCGGCCTCTTTGATAAAAGACGCTGTAACGATAAAAAAGATCAACATGATAAAGACCACGTCAAGCATGGGCGTCAGGTCAATCTCAGAGCCTTCGTCTGCACCTGCATTTCTCTTAGCATTTCTGCGCATGATAATTCTCTTAATGATCAGTTGTCAGGTGGTCTTCTAGCAATACGCTTTCACGCTCTGCTATTCGAGTTACATAGGTATTGGCAAATACGCCAGATAGTGCAGCTACCATTCCAGCCATAGTTGGAATTGTCGCTTTTGATACACCACCTGCCATAGATTTAGCATCACCACCGCCCGTTACTGCCATAATATTAAATACTTCTATCATGCCAGTTACCGTCCCCAAAAGACCAAACAAAGGTGCCAGGGCAACCAGTGTCTGGATCATTGCCAGGTTCGCATTGATTTTCAAGTGTGCTTGAGAAATCAACTGCCGACGGATCTGTAGGGCGTTCCAAGACCTGCGTTCGCGACGTGTTTCCCATTGATTAATAACGGAGTCAACATCGTGGCGCAAGCCTGTTTTGAAATACCAAAAACGTTCGAAGACCAGTGTCCACATCACGAAGGTAAGTAAGGCAATAAACCATAAAACGGTACCACCTTGCTCCATGAAGCGAAAAATAATGTCTAGTACGTCATTGAGATACATTGATTATTTTCCCAGTTGGGCCTCAGTATGCTTGGCGATAATACCAGTAGACTGCTCATCCAACACATGGATAACCTTCTTGGCTTGACCGTTAGTAACGGTGTGCAGCAACACAGTAGGTATAGCAACCAACAGACCCAGTACAGTTGTTACCAGTGCACCAGAGATACCGCCAGCCATTGCCTTAGGATCACCCGCACCAAAGATTGTGATCGCCTGGAAGGTGATGATCATACCGGTTACCGTACCAAGTAGCCCCATAAGCGGTGCAACAGCGGCGATAATTTTCAACAAGTTTAAGCCAAACTCGATGTTTGGAACTTCTTTCATCACAGCTTCAGACAGTTTCAGTTCAAGAGTTTCAGGATCCATAGAAGGATGCTCTTCATGAACCATCAGCACACGACCCAGTGGGTTGTTAGCATTAGCCTTAGTAGACTTCAACTGCGACTTCACTTTGGCATTAACAATACTCAACACAATCAAGCGCCAGATAGCTAAAGCAAAGGCAAAGATACCAACTGCTGCAATTGCCTTACCGATAGTGCCACCCTGTTCAAAGCGCTCACCCATTGTTGGTGAATTAATCAATGCCGCCAAGAATGAACCACCACTTGGACCAGTAGGATCGACACCGAACGCTACTTTACCACTGCTGGCACTAACTAGATCTTCAGCCCAACCAAGGTAAGGACCATCTGGCTGACGAGCAAGCTCGGCCAAAGTGTGAGTCTCTGGAATATACTGTAGGTATTTACCTTCTTCACTCACGATATTGAAAGAACCAATACGCACAACAGTAAGATCTTCTTTCTGACCGCCAGGCTTGGCAACTTTAGCCGCAAAGCTAACCACCTTGCCAGATTCAGTCATTTCACGCTGCAATTCAAACCACAGACGCTCGATCTCTTCGATGCTAGGCAATTTTTCAGCGCCACTCATTTTTGCGATCAACTCATCAAGAAAAGCTTCACGACCCGGGTACTGGGCGCTAATCAATGAAGTAGAGAAGTTTGAGCGCAAATCGCCAGCGGTTGAAGTCAGGTGACCGAACAACTCAGTCAAAGTACCCAAGCGATCTTTCAACTGACGCTGCTTTTCAGCAACTTTTAATTCGTTCTGTTCAAAGTCACTTTCCAGCGTAGCTGAACGTTTCTCTTCGTTGGTGCGCATCTGCTTCGCTTCAGCAAGCAAACGAGCCTGGTCATTTTTAGCGCTTTTAAAGCGTGCTTCGCGCGCCTTATTCTCTTTAGCCTCGCCAAGAGCGCCTTGCTTAACAAAGTTAAGCAGCTGATCCAGTGACTTAGCTTCTTGAGCTATTACTACACTAGACGTTAAGGCGAGAACACCTGCAATTACTGCAGATTTCATTAGTTTCATATTCATTACTGTGCTGCCTCCGGTGCGGAAATCGGCAATTTAAGAATTTCGATAGTGGCTTCTTTTCTAGCGATACGAATCCCTTTAAGGATCGCATTGCGGTACTCGCCTTTATCCAACTGAACATACTCTCCCGCAGCAGCATCCCAAGCACCCGAAATTTCTGTATCAGTTGTTTGGTAAAGTAAAGCTACTCGGCCTACTTGGAAGAAATTAACATCGCGCTCAACCCCATCCAAGGACAAAGAACCTTTATACGAAGTAATTTTACGACCAAATTCGTTTTCAATTTTGTAAGCTTCCAGTACTTGACGGAATTTCTCTGCAACCGACAAATCTGAACGATCAAGACTGCTGCGCAAGAAAGCAACTCGCTGCTTACGTTCATCCAACAAGAATGGAATATCCAAGTTTACAAACTCTTCTAATCCATCAATCATCCGAATAACCAGCGGCGTAACCTGACGCTGAATTACAGTGACTTGATCGATTGAATTTTCGATATCGCCAATTCGCGTCATCTGGTTAGCTATTTGCTTCTCCAGACGCGAGTTATATACGCGAAGACCGTCAACTTGCTTCATGACAGTTTTGTAGTCCTGCAATAAGTCACCAGCTTCGCTAGCCAACTTATCGACAGTTTTTTGTGAGTTTTGGGCGGCCGTAGTTTTTGCTTGGCCTACTTTCAATACAGCGTCAACTGTATTGGCTTGGGCTGGTGAGCCCAATAGCGCGCCAAATGACACTGTCATGGCGAACGCGATCGTTTTGAATCGATGCATATTCATTGGGATTGCATTTCCTTCGGAATGTTTGAAAAAAGTAGGTTGTTTGATTTCTGACCTTTTATAAACTTATATTTGCAGAGATGCCTTGTCACGGCTCAATAACAGGTGCGCATTTTAATATTAAGCTTTCTCAAGAATCAATGTTGTTTAGGACTTTATTCATTATTTGTTTTTCCCTGTTAAATATGGGTAAAGAGGTGACGCTTATCGGGTATATGGGTATCACTCAGCCTCGCTTGGTAACACAAAACGCCTGTGTTATTGCTTTCTTCTAATAAGAATCTCTCAATATATTCAGATTACTTATTTTAAAAAAACCATTTCAAGTGCTTTTTTTACTGAATTCGATCAAAAACTACAAAACTATAATCGAATGGATTTGGCTTTACTGCCTGAAAATTCTCTCTACTGACTTCTCGCCACTGGCGATTATCCAGCTCAGGGAAAAGCGCATCGCCCTCAATTTCAGCATGAACCTGAGTAAAATATAACCGACTTGTTTTCGGCAGCATCTCTTTATACAACTGAGCGCCACCAATCACCATAACCTCATCAACACCGTCGACAAGGGCAATACTTCGTGCCAGATTAATGGCCTCCTCGACACTATGCACTACCTCAACTCCCGTCGCAATAAACCCAGGGTTGTTAGTCACAACGATATTGCTACGTCCTGGCAATGGCCGACCAATAGACTCAAAGGTTTTTCGCCCCATAACCACCGGCTTACCCATGGTTGTCGCCTTAAAATATTTAAGGTCATTAGGAAGATACCAGGGCAACTGGTTGTTGCGACCAATCACTCGGTTCTCAGCCATTGCCACAATCATGGCAATAGCAACATCATGCTTTGCTGTCATTTCAACACCCTAAAATATGTCTAATTAAATAGCGATGGGGGCTTTAATAAGAGGATATGGGTCATAACCTTCAAACCCAAAATCCTCGTAGCCGTAATCGAAAATCGAGGCCGGCTTGCGCTTTATTACCAGCTTTGGCAGCGCTCTCGGCTCACGCTGTAGCTGTTTAAACGCTATCTCCTCGGTCAGGTGATTGCTGTACAAATGACAATCGCCAAAGGTATGAACAAAATCACCTACCGCCAAATCACATTGCTGGGCGATCATGTGCGTTAGCAGCGCATAGCTGGCGATATTAAAGGGCACCCCCAAAAATAAATCTGCGCTGCGCTGATAAAGCTGGCAGGATAATTTGCCATTGGCCACATAAAACTGAAACAGGGTGTGACAAGGCGGCAGCGCCGCACGTCCCTGCCTGACATTGCTGAGCGGATCGATAGATTCATCCGGTAGATCAGCGGGATTCCAGCCACTGACAATTAAACGGCGAGAGTCGGGCTTAGTCTTGATCATCCGGATCAATTCGGCAATTTGATCGATAGTCGAACCATCGGGACACTCCCAGCTGCGCCACTGCTTGCCATAGATGGGACCAAGGTCACCGTCAGGTAGCGCCCACTCATTCCAGATACTCACACCGCGATCGGTCAACCAGCTGTTATCTGTACTGCCATTCAAGAACCAAATGAGTTCATAAATAATGCTTTTAAGATGTATTTTTTTAGTAGTGACCAACGGAAATCCCGCGCTCAGATCAAAGCGCAACTGCCGACCAAAAACTGAACGCGTACCAACACCAGTGCGATCACCTTTATCCGTGCCGTTATCGATAACGTCCTGGATTAAATCAAGATACTGCTTCATTCGGAAAACCTATAATCATTACGTGCCACGCTTTTGGCGAAATTAAACGTTATTATTTAGCCTGTTGCTGCCGGCGATAAGCGTAAACCAGCAAACAAAGGCCAGCTACAATCATCGGTAGCGACAATAACTGCCCACGGGTAAGCCAGCCAAACGCATCAAAACCAATTTGCTGATCTGGTTCACGGAAGAACTCAGCAAAACACCTAAAGCCGCCATAACAGATTAAAAATAAACCTGTTACCGACCAAGCCGGTCTTGGTTTTGCGGAGAAGATATAGACAATCACAAATAATACCAAACCCTCAAGTGTTGCCTGATAAAGCTGGGAGGGATGCCGTGCCAAACCCAGTGGGTCAGCAGGAAAAACCATCGCCCAAGGGACAGTATCAGGATCAGCTGCACGCCCCCACAGCTCTTGACCGATAAAGTTACCAATGCGCCCCATACCAAGGCCAATCGGCACCAACGGCACTACAAAGTCGAGTAATTGCCCCACAGAAACCTTGAGACGACGAGCATAGAGCAACATCGCTATCGCCACCCCCAACATACCTCCATGGAATGACATTCCTCCCTGCCAGACCTTGAACAACCACAACGGATCCAGCAAGAATTTATCAAAATTGTAAAACAGCACATAACCAAAGCGCCCACCTAACACCACCCCCAGCGCGCTGTAGAAGATCAAATCATCTATATGTTTGCGCCCGACAGGGCTGTAATCCATTTTCGAGCGCCTGACCGCGATCCCCCAAGCAGCGGCGAAACCAATCAGGTACATCAAACCATACCAATGGATGGCAATAGGGCCGAGCGCAACGGCAACGGGGTCTATATTGGGGTGTGTCAACATAAAATAGGTCTAGGTTATTATAGCCAGAGGGTCAATGCGTTATTATGCAGCAAGCGACCTATCAAGTAACTACATCTATCACCACTTGATACGAGGGACCTAGTTATCAGCCACGATGCGATAATGATACTTACTGCTCCAGAGTGAATGCTTATCCAGGGCCAACAACATGTGTTTAGTGCTATTTTCGTTACAACAACATGCGGATTATCCATTAATTGTTGCCGCCAATCGTGACGAACTCTATGAGCGGCCAACTCAGGCTGCGCATTTTTGGGAGCAATATCCAGGGCTATTTGCAGGCCGAGACCTTCGAGCTGGGGGCACTTGGATGGGCATCACCAACACAGGTCGCTTTGCCGCAGTAACCAATTTTCGCGAAATAGCCGA
>JBAYQJ010000075.1:0-12051 GCA_041677245.1 Spongiibacteraceae bacterium
ATTTTCAGCGTTGCTGGCTCCCCGTCAGCCGGATTGGGTTGCATCGCAGGGGTGTCGAAAGAGTCAACTGCGGTCCAAAGCTGTTGGACTTGGGTGAAAAGGGCGTTTATTCTTCCTATACGTAACCATCTCCTCCGCGGCAGGCACTGTGGGCGCCATCGCCGGTCAACTTGCCAAGGCCTCTGGTGCCAGAGTGGTTGGTATTGCCGGTGGCGCAGCCAAGTGTCGCGAAGTGGTTGAAAAACTGGGGTTTGACGCCTGTGTCGATCACCTAAAGCCCGACTTTGAAGCGCAATTGGCCGCGGCAGTCCCCGATGGTATCGATGCCCATTTCGAGAACGTGGGCGCCAAAACACTCGATCCAACACTATCGCTAATGAAGGAGCAGGGCCGCATTGGCCTGTGCGGGCTGATTGCCCACTACCTGGATGAAGCCCCCATTACCCTGCGCAACTTTCGCACTCTGCTAACCAGCGGTTTAAGCCTGAGGGGGTTTCGGGTTTATGATCATTTACAACACACGGCCCAGGCACAGAATGAACTGAAAGCCGCCATTAAGAATGGCAGCCTGTTAATCAGAGAGACGATCACCTCGGGCCTCAATAATGCGCCGCAAGCCTACATCGACATGCTGGCGGGGAAAGGCACCGGAAAACATATCCTTGCACTAACAGAATAACGGAATCCAAAATGACAACCTACAATACCCTCACATTTACCCTGGATAACAATGTAGCCACCATCACCCTTAACCGCCCGGCAGAAGCCAATGGCATCAACACCGACCTCAGTGAAGAGCTGGTATTAGCAGCCCAGGCCTGTGATAGTGACAGCCGCATTAAAGCCGTCATTCTTACCGGTGCCGGACGGTTTTTTTCCGCCGGAGGTGATGTCAAAGCGATGCATAGCTTCGGTGATGATATACCCAGGGAACTGAAATATCTGGCCGACCAGCTACACCGTGCCAACTCGACGTTTGCCAGAATGGATGCTCCGCTTATCGTTGCTGTTAACGGTATTGCGGCCGGCGCCGGCTTTAGCCTTGCTGTGACGGGAGATATTGTCATTGCAGCCCAGTCAGCAAGCTTTACTATGGCCTACTCCAATGTCGGTTTAAGCCCGGATGGCGGCGCCTCATACTTCCTGCCTCGCTTAATCGGGCTGCGCCGAACACAGGAGCTGATGCTGACCAACCGCACCCTCAAAGCCGAAGAAGCACTGGAGTGGGGAATGTTGAATCAAGTCGTGGCAGATGATCAGTTGCTGGCGACAGCCCAAAGTGTCGCGGGCAAGCTCGCTCGTGGAGCCAGAGGTTCTAACAGCGCCATAAAACAGCTGTTACTGCAAACCTACAGCAACAGCCTGGAAACACAAATGGAGCAAGAGAGCCGCTATATTTCAAGCTGTTCAGCATCCGCCGATGGCCGTGAAGGGATACAGGCTTTTGTGGATAAACGTAAGTCCAAATTCCGTTGAGGCTTCCCTGTTTAAGTGAATGTCCGCGTTAAAAGCGCCCACCCCCTAACTCTATTAAAAGGGAGCCGCGCTTGGGTAGAGGGTCAAGCCATGCTCGTTGAGTTCTACACTCGCCTGTGGATAAACAGCCCTGACCAACTGCAGCGCTTTAATCAAAGTGCTTCGCAGTTGACGGGGACGGCTGAACTTGACACCTAAGCCAAGCTCGAGAGTTTCCCAATCTCTCAGTCTTGGCTCTTTCAATCTATGAAGTTCACTTGCGAGCCAGATGTAAAGGTCTATTGCCCAACTGTTGTCATTGATAATCTGAATGGCCTGGTAATTTAGCTTTATTTTGTTTTTCACCGTAAGGCGGTAAAAATCCTTACTAAAAACTGTCTGGCGGGCAAGGCCGGCACTTTCGAGCCGTTGGCTTGAGGGTGAAAATAATCCAGCGTCATAAATAAAATTATCTGTTAATACACCAGACCAAGTTTGTAACCCATCTCGACTAATGGTCATCCTGCAGGCAGAAATACGGCGTGTCTGATCAGTAATGTGTTTATAACTCATACCTCCACCAGGCATATCAAGCGCTTTCAAAAACGCATTGCGTGTGTGAGGAACATCTAGAACGGAAGAACCTTGGCCAATCATTTGCGTATGAATATAGATAAGTGCTAGGCGTGCCTTGGCCCCGAAGGGAATACCGATCATGGAGCCATCTTCATAGTAGCCACTTTCCAGAAGGTATTCATCATGACCGATCTGACGTCTCCATAGGCTGGCTGGATGTTCTCCGTCCATAGGCTGACGGTGGGGAAGTGAGGTGACCATTAAGCTGGCATAGGCCGGTGTTGCTTTATTCTCTTCCAGCATCGCAGCAGCAGCATTGATGCACCTGTGCTCCCATTTGGTTTTGCTCAGCCGGCGCGCTTCATCAATGCCAAGCTCTTTTATTATCTTGTGGGGATTAAACATATGCCCAGTTCACTGGTATTTAAATGCGTAATGATAACTTCGTCAGCGATGCTAGCTTCGTGACTAAGTGTTGTCAAACACGAGAAATAATACCAGACGCGCACTTTCGTCCAGCCTAAAGCCGCTACATTCCATATTGTCGCCAAGCAAATCCAAAGTATAGAATCAGATCGCTTTTTAACTACTGCCGCTAAGTTTTGCTGGTTTTATAGTTTTCTTAATTACGTTAAAGCGTGAATGTGGATACTGTAATTGCTGTTTAATGATGCGTCATTTGTCTCCGAATAATTGTCGGCATTGGCCGTGCGAAAAATAAAATCACTGGAGTTTTTTCATGTTATCCAATCGTACAGAACGGCTTCCTTTGGATTTTCAAAAGGTTGATGCTGCGTGGTTAACGCGCACGCTGCAAACTCGATATGCCGATGTTGTTATCAATAGCATGGAGTTGATTGAATTCATACCCGGACATACTACGAAAGCCCGTGTTCGACTCTTATTTAATAAAGCTGGAATTGAAGCTGGCCTGCCAGAACAGGCTTGCCTCAAAGCCAACTGGTCTGGCAGCCCCCTCAGTAGCCCAGTGTGTGTCAATGAGGCCAGATTCTATAACGCGCTGGCCAGTGAGATGCCAGTCCCTTCACCGGCCTGTTATTTTGCTGATTGGGATAATGATGAAGAGAGTCAACAGGGCTTTGTTATGCTGGAAGATCTCATGCCTATTGGCGGCGAGTTTGGTGTTTCTCACCTACCAATTGGCGTTGATGACATGAGCAAATCCCTTGAAGGAATTGCCATGATGCACGGTGGCTCCTGGGGACACCCTGAGCTTGACCGGCAGGTGTGGTTGCAGACCGCAATGGCCCCCAAAACCACAACCGATGACTACTGGATGATGATGCCGGATTATTTTGCCAAGCATAATAGTATTCCTGAGCGAGTCGCTATTTTCCCGAAATGGATGGCTGAGGACCCCAGCCGTCTTTATAAAGCTTTCAAGCAACTTTGTGCCCATGAGACTGCTTACACCGGACCACGTTGTCTGGTTCACGGTGATGCCCATCTCGGCAACAGTTACCGCCGGCCCGACGGGAACCGCATCTGGATTGACTGGCAGATAGTACGAAAAGGCCTTCCTTGGAGAGATCTGGCCTACTTTCTGATCGGCTCGCTGACGATAGAGGATCGACGCTCAGCGGCAGAGGATCTCATCAAACATTATTTGAAACACCTTGCTGCCCATGGTGGGCCGGCCTTCACTTTTGATCACGCCCTGAGTGAGGTATCGCGCTGGGTGATCTGGGGACTCATTGCTTGGCAGTCAAATATCAACCCTCAGCAGGACACCATGAGCAGCCTTGAACGATTTTGCTGCGCAGCAAATGATTTGGATACTGGCAGTTTTTATACCTTCTAATAATGGTGACGCCAACCACATCGATACTGTGAAAAAACTGTTCAACATAGTTTTTTAAAACTTATCAGCTTACCTAATTGCAAAGGTTAATTGCATGAAACGACTCGAAAACAAAGTTGCCATTATTACTGGTGCGGGCGGAGGTATAGGTTCTGCGACGGTCAGAAGATTTATCGATGAGGGTGCGACGGTAGTGGCCGCCGATCTATTCGAGGCCAGCGTTGAACGGCTGGGGGAAGAGTTTGGAGACCGGGTTATGCCGGTTCAGCTGGATATCGGCGATGAGAGTTCTTTCAAAAACGTTGTGGACGAGACCATTCGGCAGTTTGGCCAGGTCGATATTCTCTTCAATAATGCCGCCTTAACAGACCCTGTGGTGATGAATCAGGATACCAACGCTACCACTGTACCTATTGATGTCTGGGAGCGTACCTTGCATGTCAATGTCACTGGCTTTCTGTTCGGCTGCCGTCACGTTATTCCTTATATGGAAACCCGGCGCACTGGAGCCATTGTTAATACCGCATCGAACGGTGCCTTTGTGGGTGATTCCGTGCGCATAGCCTACAACATATCGAAAGCCGCCATTGTTTCCCTCACGAAGAATATCGCTACCCAGCACGGTCGCAATGGAATCCGCTGTAATGCGGTGGCACCGGGGCCTGTGGTGACCGAAGCTTTCAAAAAGATAGCGCCGGAGCTGAAGCTCATCATGGAGCGACATTCCCTGACCCCGGAACTGGGCAGACCAGAGGATATTGCCGCTGCTGTTGCCTTCCTCGCCTCGGACGATGCGCGCTATATCACCGGCGAGGTAATTCGCATTGATGGTGGACAAAGTACTCACCTGGGCCACTTTGCAGACTTTGAGGACTATCTTGCTCGCCATTCCTGATACTGGAAACAAGGCCGAACTTGCGAAAAAGAAAATCCAATTTTCTAAGTGCTTGTCAATTCAAAGGCGTATCGTTTAGCGCCCAGTTCAATGTGAGCACGATGAAATTTGATCGGTGTGCACGTACAGAATTAACTTTTTACATATAAGTAACTATGAAGGTGTATTAATGAAACTCAAACCTGTAACACAAATGATCTCCCTGGCGGTAGTCGGTAGCTCCCTGACAATATCACCATTTGTCAGCGCCCAATCTATGGTCATAGAAGAAGTTACCGTCACCGCGCGCCGCACCGAAGAAAGCATTCAGTCTGTGCCGGTATCGGTAACCGCGCTGGACGCCAATACCCTTCGCGAAAGCAGTATTACGTCAACTGAGGATCTGCAAATGGGTACCCCAGGGGTCTATCTTGCCGGTTCAGGTGGGCGTCAGAATGTCATTTACCAGATACGCGGACAGGCCAAGGCTCTCTCTGGTAGTACCCAGCCTGCGGTGGTCAGTTATTTTGCAGAAGTCCCGGAGCCTGTGTGGGGTAGCTCTGTGCCCCAGTTCGACATGGCAAACATCCAGGTGCTGAAAGGTCCCCAGGGCACCCTGTTTGGCCGCAACACCACGGGAGGTGCAATTCTTTATACTCCTCAAGCACCAGAGCATGAGTTGAGTGGTTATGTGGGAGGGACTCTGGGCGACTATAACCACCGTCGTGCCCAAGGTGCCATCAACCTTCCGCTGATCGAAGACAGGGTGGCCCTACGCATCGCGGGCGACGTTAATAAGCGTGATGGATACACTAAAAACATCGGTGTCGGTGGTGATCTCGATGATATCGATACCAAAGCGTTGCGGCTATCACTGTTGGTAGAGCCAAACGACTACATATCGAACACCACGATTTTTGATCACTTCAAGAGCCAGAATAATGGTACAGGCATTGTTCTGGAAACCATCTATGAAGGTCAGAATGCACTGACTGGCTATGGCTTGATTGATGGAGTTAGAGCGCAATTGGCGCAACAAAAAGCGCGCGGGCCTCTCGTCACGGAGAGCCCCGACAAGCAGTTCGAAAATAGTGAGCGAAATTCATTAATTAATCGTACCGAAATCGATTTTGGTGACCTGCAATTGGTGAATATTTTCGGCTATCGCAACACCGCTCTCGGATACGTTGTCAATGTAGATGGTATGCCACTGATTCCAAGCGCTGCCTATGGCGGCCTGCCTATGGACATCATTCTGGCCGACAAGTATGACCAGTCGGAGCAGTATAGTAATGAACTACAACTGCGCGGGACTTCCCTGGAGGATAAATTGGAGTGGCTGATTGGGGCTTTCTGGTTGCAGAATGAACCAAAAGGTTACCAGGCCAATGGTGTATCTCTATTTAAAGTAGAGGGCATCACTCCAATTACAGGTGCGGCTTACAATTTCCAGACGGAAGAAAGCCGGGCTGTTTTTACCAATCTACGTTACAGCCTTGATGATTTTGTCTCCGGCTTGCAGTTTGAAGTGGGTGTTCGCTATACCGAAGATGAGCTTGAAGCCTGTGTCGGCTACGGGGTAAAAGCGCAGGGAAATGACGCCACTCTGGCGGATTGTGAATCCCGCAATGCCACTAAAATTGTCGGTGTCAGTGAGCTTGAAACCTCTTCCGAAGAAATTACCTGGCAAGTCGGCCTGAACTGGCAGATAGATGATGATCTTTTTGCCTACATGGTCCACCGCCGGGGTTACCGTGCTGGAGGAGTGAATAGCCCAGTATTGGTAGGTCGGCTAGCAAAATATCAAGGGTTCGATCCAGAGATCGTGACGGATTACGAGATCGGTATTCGAGCTGACTGGTCATTGGGTGATATGTTTCTGCGAACCAATGTATCAACCTACTTGAGTGAAGTGGAGAACACTCAGTCTGCTCTCAGTGGAGTGAATACACAGCTCCCTAGTTGCGACCCCAGTAGTTCCAGCAATCCGGCTCCTGTTTCTCCAGATGGCGACTGCGACGCCAGTAATGATCCTAACGGCGGTACCTTGCTGGCTAATATGGGAGAGCGAGAAATTAGCGGTGTTGATCTAGAAGTGGTCTTAATGCCAACAGAAAATCTGACACTTAACATCGGAGCCAGCTATCTCAACAATGAAACCACCGAATACAATGTTCCTTCAGAACTGTCTGCTTACGCTGGTAATTCCAAGGAAATTCCATTGGTTTATACCGCCGATCAGACTGTTGTTGCAGGTATTCGCTACGAATTGCCTTTGGCTGAAATGGCCGAAAGTTTGGTATTCAATCTGGATTATTACTGGAGCGACAAGCTGGTTAAGGCTGACTTATTCCTGCCGTCTTACGATATCACCAACTTCAGAGTCGATCTCTATGGTGTAGGCGGCAAGCAGGGCCTGGATTTGGGCTTCTACGTGCGCAATCTGTTTGATGATGAGATCCAACTGATTTCAGGTGCCAGCAGTGTAGCTCTCGGTTTTGCATCGGTTACATACGCCGCACCGAGAATATGGGGAGCCGAGCTCCGCTACAGCTTTTAACTTTTCAGGCGGTTAAAGCTTATTTTCAAAGCCGCATGGAGAATGATCTCCAGCGGCTTTTTGTCACTGAGTCCAACACTAGAGCTGGCAGCCCATACCTTTTGTGTTTACACATGAAATCAGGAGAAATCGCATGTCCAGCCCTCGATTGAAAGATAAAGTCGCCATTGTCACAGCGGCAGGCAGTGGTGTGGGCCGGGCGTCCGCTAAGCTATTCGCGGCTGAAGGTGCTACGGTATTGGTCACTGGCCGTAGGTCTGAGACGGTCGACCCTGTGGCCCAGGAGATCCGAGAACAAGGAGGTAAAGCGCTGGCACTGAAAGTGGATGTGGGTGAAGAGGAAGATCTGCGCAACATGGTGGATACTGCGATCGAAGAATTCGGCCGCATCGATGTGTTGTTCAATAATGCCGTCAACAGCAACCCTGAAACCGCCGCCCGTGATAGAAATTTTCTGGAGTTTGATGTGCAGGCGTTTAATGACAATATGCGCATCAATGTTCTGGGAGGTGTGCTGGCCTGCAAGTACACACTGCCCCATATGCTGGAGCAAGGAAGTGGGTCGATAATATTCACTTCATCGTCCAGCTCTCTCAAAGGTGAGGTCAGCATGTTCAGCTACGGAGCCAGTAAAGCAGCACTGAACTGGTACGTACAGACCCTTGCCGCCACCTATGGCAAGCAGGGTATACGCTGCAATGGCATTATCCCTGGGGTGATACTCACAGAGTCACTCACAGCTTGGTGGAATTCCGATATGGAGGCGGCATTTCTGGAGCTGAAAAATGTTCCCCGCTTGGGGCAACCAGAAGATATCGGCCATATGGCGGTTTTCCTCGCTTCGGATGAAGCGTCATTTTGTAATGGCAGTTTGTATGAAGTCAATGGAGGGATGATGTGCGCAACACCTATGGTGCCAGTGGTGCGTGAGCTAATGCGATAAAGTTCAGGGTTAACAGATTCACGACCAAACAACTTCTATTCTACAAATGAAGTCCTGTCTATTCACCAATTATTGACATTTCAAAGTTTGGTGAATAACCTCGCTGTAAATAATTATTGATCGTTTTTATGAAACTTATCGATGCAGTGATTGAATATTATTAAAATAAAAAATGTCTATAAAAAGGCCGCCTCTGCAGGCGGCAAAATGATCATCAAAAAGTCACCATAGAGATTATATAAAAACAGCCGTGTTACTGACTCGATGTATGATCCACTATAACTGAGACCATATCATCCACCAGGTCTTCTACAAGCTGAATCATATTTCCATCGGGATCATAAAACAAAAATGACTTAATTGTTCCTCCTGCGGACCAGATATAATTCGTCTGTGTTTCATAGCCTGCAGATTTGATTTTTTCAAACCACTCGCCAATATTTGATACCTTTAAAGCTAACTCAGAAATTCCAGTGTAACCATAACCGAGCATTTCTCGAGGAGTTCTTTGAACATCCGGCACACTGGGTTGCTGTAACTCCAGAATTGCCCCTTCATCTGAGCTCAATACTGCACAGCGTGATTTCGCCCCATTAATTTTAAAAATATCCTCAAGAGTCTTTCTGCTGAATACCCAATCATCTCCGGGAATATCCTCTTCGTAAAATGAGGTAAACCCCAAAACATCACAGTATAATTTTAGTGATTCTTCTAGATTCATAACGACCAGACACATATGGTGGAAGCGCATATTATAAACCTTTTATTAAGTCACTTAATTTGCAATCCTAACATTCAATTTTCCAATTTTATTATGCCCAAAGGTTCCATCTATTAAAGCTCCAGGAAGGTTTTCAAAACCTTCAAGAATTGTTGTCGGAGCTATTAACTTGCCTTCTTTAAGATATTTTGCCAGCTGTTCCTCAGCACTTTTTCGTTGCCAGTAGTAATCAAAAACAACCAGGAATTGTTGAGTAATATTATTCTTTTGGCACAGATCAAATATTTCTGAGCTCAAACCGGCATTTGTAGTTGGGGTTGTTCCTGGAAGTAAAGTGTCATAATTAGAAATATTCCCATAATGATACCAACGCGCATTTTTATTCATTAACGGTATTGTCGCTGCTGTAACCGCTCCGCCAATACCGTCTGAAAAGAAATCAATGCCATTAGGGCACTTCTCTGAAAGGTCTTGCTTTAATGAGCTGCTGTTATAATCAATCGCATCATCGAAGCCCAGCACATCGATTAGCCAGGAGCACTTATTTTTATTGCCGCCAAATCCAACTACATGGCATCCAGAAATTTTTGCCAGCTGGCCTACAATAGATCCACAAGCTCCTGTAGCGCCGCCAACAATAACTGTTTCTCCGGCTTTTAAATTACCGACTTCTTGCACCCCAAAATAGGCAGTTAAGCCGGTAACGCCTAGCACGCCCAAAAGATCCTCTTCAGTATAGCCCTCCGAACACTTGTAAATAAATTCTGAACGAGAAAAGCTATCGATGATTGAATAATCCTGCCAACCTAAATTTCCATGAATAATATCTCCAACCTGGAAACGAAAGTCTGTAGATTCAATCACCTCGCCAATACCAAAGCTGGCCATCACATCACCTAATTGAAGTTGCGGGAAATAGGCCTGCATTGAAAAATAGGTGCGACAGGCAGGATCCATAGAGATTAGCTTGTTTTTCACAAGAATTTGACCCTGCCGTAAACTTGGGACATTTACTTCTCTGCAAGAAAAGTTTTCTTTTTTTAGCTTTCCAGTTATTGGCTTTGAGTAGAACCACTGCCTGTTTTTCTTCATAAAAAAATCTCAACTTTTTTATTACTCGGATTTGAATCCGCGTTAATTATTTTTGTATAACATTTAAAAATATAATAATCTTATACAATATTTTTTATGACCATTAATACATCTCATCAGCAAATATCACTAACGATGATAACTGTTCGGCAGCGTCGCTAATATTCATCTCTCCATTAACAATTGCAGCATTAATTCGTTCAAGAACATCATTTAGATACTCATTAGGTACCTCATATATTGTTAAGTACTGCCAATCCCTTTGCTCTGATGGAATAGAAATTATTGTTAAATTGAAACGCTTCGCCGAAATAATTTCAGGTGCGACTCGTTTCACTTCTGATATATGTATATGATCATACCAATCATTAAACTGTTTTTCATAACCAGCAACTGCATTACTAAAAACCATTAGCTGACCAACTGCTTTTCTCATTTTTAAACTCTTTCATTGAAATTCAAAATCTTGCCGCCCAACCACCGTCAACAGTTAGATTATGCCCTGTTACCATAGCCGCTTGGTTTGAACACAGGTATAAAATCGCGTCGGCTTGCTCTTCAGATTTAACACCGCGTTTAATTGCATGACCCTGCAAATAGCGTTCAAGCATTTTTGATTTTTCATCCTCATCAAATCGTTGGTATGCGTCCGTGAGTGTTAAGCCAGGAGAAATACAGTTAACCCGAATATTTCGATCAGCATAATTCACTGCCGCAAACTTGGTCATACGAATAACCGCAGATTTTGCAGCGCTATAAGCCATACCACCATCAGGGTTGAATGTCATAGCAGATAATGAGGAAACATTGCATATACTGCCGCCACCATTTTTTAACATTTCAGCAATTTCGTATTTCATTGACAAAAATACACTGCTCATTGTCAATTCCAGAGTTGCATCCCAACCCGCTCTACTTTGCAGATGAAAGTCTGGTCCAATAGAATCAGGATGTGCCGCACCAACCACGTTAGCAGCTATATCAAGACCACCAAAAGTTTCTACAGTTTTTCTAACCATTTTTTCAACATCATCTTCACTTCCAGCATCGACTCGTAGGAAGTCAACCTTAGCACCTGCTTTTAACAAGCTATCTCTCTGCGCCAGGCCGAATTCTTCATTGATGTCCGTAAGCATAACCATTGCGCCTTCATGAGCGAAAGCATGTGCGGTTGCAGCGCCAATACCTGCCGCTGCCGCAGTCACTAGTGCTACTTTTCCGGTAAATCTTCCAGTCATTTTGTAACTCACTATAATATGTACGTAATTTTTACTACAAAAGCTTGGTGATCGTAAGCTATTAATCAGTCAATAAATGATCACGCATCTTTTTTTGATCTGAATGATTTACGTTTATAACATTACTTACAAAACCATCAATTGAACCATTTTCATACTCAATTTTATTAATTGCTGACATCAAATAATCTGGATCCGCAGAAAACATAACTTTTCTTATATCATCATCGAGCATAGTTAGAGGGGTTTTTCCACTAGAAACCCCAAAATGAGAATTTCTATTTCTTTCCATAAAGTCGCTATAGTTAACAGCATGATTTGTCAATTCATAATCCTCTAGAATTGTTTCCATCGGTATACCCAATACATGTAATATTATTGCGGCTGAAATACCTGTTCGATCCTTCCCGGCTGCACAATGAAAAAGTAGCGGAGCTTCACCTCTGACTAGACATTTAAAAATCTCCTGAAGCTGTGGAATAAGCCAATAGGGCATAGACTGGTAAGACATCAACAACATTTCTCGCGCATGCAGTGCACTTTCAGGCTTATCCCAACCGCTTTTCGATATCGCATCAGCAACGCTACTGTCAAGATCCCAAGATAATATTGACGTATTGCCAGGCCAATTTGTTAACTCTCATTGATAATATAATCTACATCATCAATGGTATTTTTCATGGTATTTGTCAACCGGGAATCAGCGCCTGTCAGAAATACCATGTCGGGATTTATGGGCTGATCATGGTATTAATCTGACAGTTACATCG
>JBAYQJ010000076.1:0-11409 GCA_041677245.1 Spongiibacteraceae bacterium
TATTTGATCAATGCTGATGCCGCATTGATTTTGAAAGTTTTGAGGGTTTAATGATTGATTACAGAGTAGGATTTCACTCATTTTTTAAGTCCTTTTTAAATAGTGACGTTACTGTCGTGTGCGAGCTAAACTTTACTTAGTAAGGCCAGCCCTCACAACAATCGTATGTCAAAAATGTGGCGTAGTGCAGAGGCTTAACGCTTTGCTAACCTGACCCCAAAAGCTGCGCAGTTTTTGTATATTCACTGCGCTCATTTTAATCCAAAAATCTGCTCCGCTTTTGGGTCAGGTTGAGCAATTTGTTAGCTATGTTATTCACATTTAGTGCTTAGTCTTTTCTGCTGGGAAGTTTTCAACATTTCCCCGAGCCTCACGACCGAAAATATATTCACCCTCTTGCTCTCTAACCCAGTGATTTCCAACTGCCCTTAAATCAGTTGAAAACTTTGTTTTTTTCGCTTGATTAGCCGCTTCACTTCAATTTTAGCTTGTTTGGGGCCTTCTTCTAAACGCTCCATTAACTCACGCTCAAATTTGTTTGTTTTATTCCAAGCATCCATCACTACGGCATTCCAAGCTACAATAACAATAGAAATCGCTGCTTCGAACTCTTCTTTAGAGTGGTCATCGGGTGACTGCAGAATAATTGATTTCCCAAATTCCAGAATTGTATGTGATATTTTTGTATTTGGAATCATTGCCTCATCTGATTTTTGCTAACATTTGAGTCTACGTCCCCAAGCCCTATATTCCAAATAACTATCAATATACGTCTTAGCGACGGGTAATCCTAATATACCGTCGCATAGCCAATATAAACAGAAATCACAAAAGGATCTATTGTTTAAATCAATAAAACAGCGCATGGATTGTTTTTTGGTCGGTAGGTATCCTCTGGCCTCGTTCAACCCACATAAAAAAGGCCCTTACTTTCGTAAGAGCCTCTTCATAAACAACTGCTAAAACTTAATTATGCGCATGCAACTCAGCATTAAGCTCAACCGCGCTCTTATTCGTCAGGCACTCAACCGCGCCATTGGCTGAGTTTCTGCGAAATAACAAATCAGACTTGCCGGCCAAATCACGAGCTTTAACAGTTTCAACGCCGTTGCCGCTGTCGTCTAGCATCAGCACTTTGGTGCCAGCAGTAATGTATAAGCCTGATTCCACTGTGCAACGATCGCCCAAAGGAATACCGATGCCAGAGTTGGCGCCAAGCAAGCATTCTTTACCGACAGAAATAACGATATTACCGCCGCCAGATAATGTTCCCATGGTAGAGCAGCCGCCGCCTAAATCAGAGCCTGCGCCGACAAAAACACCCGCAGAAATTCTGCCTTCAATCATGCCGGGGCCTTCGGTACCTGCGTTAAAGTTAACAAAACCTTCGTGCATAATCGTCGTGCCTTCACCAATATAAGCTCCGAGCCTAACGCGAGCAGTATGAGCTATGCGCACACCTGCAGGGACAACATAATTAGTCATTTTAGGGAATTTATCGACACAGTCGACACTGATCAAATCACCTTTCAGGCGAGCTTGCAGTTGTGCTTGTGGCAGCTCGGCTAAATCAATCGCGCCTTTATTGGTCCAGGCTACATTAGGTAGGGCGCCGAACATACCATCGAGTACGATGGTGTGGGGTTTTACTAAGCGGTGTGAAAGCAGGTGCAATTTTAAGTAAGCCTCAGGCACAGAGCTTGGGCTTTCATCGGTAGCTAAAATAGTGACCACCAGCGGGCTGCTACTGTTTTTGAAAGCTTTAATGATGTCTGCTTGTTCGGCTTCATCAGCGCTGCGCAAGGCACTTTCAATTGCGCTCAGTTGATCGGTGGCTAGCGAAATCGCTTGATTGCCACCCTGATAATTGCAAAGCCCGCTGATAGCTGTGATGAGACTGGTGGCGGGGTTCAATACTGGTTTGGCATAAAATACTTCTAGCCATTCGCCTTTTGTGTTTTGAGTGCCTACGCCAAATCCAAGGCTAAAAATCTGCTCGTTCATACGGTGTTCCTATCTTTATAAAAGTTAAAAATTACGAAAAGAGTTGTTCATAGTCGGTGGCTTTAAAACCGGTATGATAGTGTTTGTTAAGCTCTAGTAGTGGCCGCTTAAATAGGGTGGGCGTGGCGATAATTGCATCGATGGCTGCCGCTGTATCCATTGTCTCGCGTTGGCTTGGTGTCAACTCTTTCCAGCTGGTGCTGCGTTTGTTGATTACCGTCTCCCAGCCAAGTTGTGCTACCCATTCTGCTACGAGTTTTTTATCAAGGCCGTCGTCGCGGACATCGTGGAAGTGGTAGTTGACGTTGTTTTGTTCAAGCCATTTGCGGGCTTTTTTTACCGTGTCACAGTTTTTGATACCGTAGAGAGTGGTCACTGATAAATTCCGAAATTAGTCGTTGGTGGTGAATTTAAACGGGGCGCTAGCATAGCAGATTGAGGCGGCTGATGCATTGCAAGTCGATTGCTGGTACTGGTGTGTAGGCGTTTAATAATCCAGGGCAGTGTCTCGCGCCGGTTTGTAAAGCTCCGACACCACCCAGGCCAAAAAAGCAGTGGCGAATAATGCTCCAGCGAGCCAGGCAAACGAGTAGCCACCAAAACCCAATACTGCGCCGCCTAACAGTGGTGCGCAGACGCGACCCCAGGCCGACATGGAGGTTGTGGTGCCTAGCATGCGGCCACGTAAGTGTGGTGGTGTGCGCTTTGATGTCAGTGTGTTAAGCATCGGCATACAGAAGGTAGCGCCGGTAATGGTGATAAAGACTGAGGCAAGAATGCTGCTGGTATTGTCAGCGATCAAGGAAAAACACAATAAGCCTGTTAACATGAAAGATACGCCAAACATTAAGCAACGTAATTCACCAAAACGGCTGGATACCCGGCCGATAACGCCGCCTTGCAATAAGGCCATGATGATACCCTGAATGCCGAAAACAATTCCTACTTCTTTGGGCCCCCAGCTTAGCTGATCGCGGACCATCAGCGGGAATAAATAGCCGACCATACTGACGCAGGTGTTGTGAATAAAATATTGGCAGATCAATAGAGTATTGCCGGTGTTTTTTAGCATCGCCAATAACGATTGTGTGGGTGCTTGATCATTATGCTGTTGTAGCTGCTGTCGTTGTTCTTTCAGCAATGATTCTTTCAGAAAAAAGCTTCCTGCCGTCATAGCGAGTAGCGATAAACAGGCTGCGGCTATGGCCGGGCGGGTAAAATCCATATCATCACCGGATAGTACGCCCCCCATAAACGGACCAATAACCATGCCTAGACCAAAGGCCGCGCCGATTAATCCCATGCCCTTGGCTCGATTTTGGGGAGTGGTTAAGTCGGCAATCATTGCTGAAGCGACGCCAAAATTTCCCGCCATTAGTCCGCAAAAAGCGCGAGAGACATAAATTTCAGTTAACGATGTTGAGAATGCCAGTAACACGTAAGACAATGCAGTGCCGGCAAGGCAGGTGAGGATGATAGGTTTGCGACCAAGGCGATCGCTGAGCTTTCCCCAAAATGGGCCGCATACACCAGCAAAAACCGAATAAATTGCGATGATCATAGCAATATCAAAATCATCACCCCCTAGTTGGGGAGCTAAAAACGGCATGATCGGGATAATGATACCAAAACCAATAAGGTCGATAACAACGGTTAGAAATAATACAGACATAGCAAAGGTCTTTCAGTGGTCTAGCTCGGATGTACACCCAATAAATTTGAGGGGCGCAATAATAAGGAATTTAAAACGCAATATCTAGGGTGCCATTATACGATGCAGGGGCTGCTGCTCGGCGCTTTCTACTCGTTGGGTGCGATGCCTGTTAGTTCATAAACATTGATCGCTTTCAGGATACCTTTGGCGGTGATCGAAAGGCTTTTACCAATTGATAGCATGGCTTTGCAGTCGTTTAAAGTGGCTTCGGAAATAAGAATTTTCCCGGCCTCGCAGTGCTCTTCAATACGGGCGGTTTGATTGACGGTATGGCCGACAACGCCATACTTGGCGCGTTTTTCTGAGCCAATGTTTCCCGCCACTACCATGCCAGTATTAATGCTGATACCCATGGCAATCTCGGGTAGATTTTCCGAGCGATTACGGTGGTTGATAGCGGCCATGGCTGCCTGCATATCCAGTGCGCATTGGATAGCTCTAAAGCTGTCATCTTCGCGGCTAATGGGTGCGCCGAAAATGGCGAGTATGGCATCGCCAATAAACTCATCTACAGTGCCGTGATGTTGCATAATGATATCGCACTGGGTTCCCAGATAAATATTGAGTAACCGTACTACGGTGGCTGGCGCTAAATGCTCGGCAATCGTCGTGAAATCGCGGATATCGGCCATTAAAATAGTCACTTTGCGCTGACTACCGCCTAAGTCGAGACCGTCGGGGTTTTCGAGCAGAGTAGATACAATTTCATCGGAGAGATAGCGGCCAAAAACTTTGCGGATAAAATCCTGGTTTTTTTCCAGCTCGACGCGGTACAGCTGTTCTTTATCATGCCAGCGTTTTCTCTCTACAGCAGCATTAATACGTGCCTGTAGCAGTGCGGGGTTGATTGGTTTGAGTAAATATTCTTCTGCTCCGGCTTCGATACAGTGAATGGCACGCTCGGTATTCTTGTTGCCAGAGATGACGATGACGGGGGTGGCGCGGAGTTTTTCATTGTGTTTGAGCTGTAGCAGCAAGGCGTCGTTGTGCATCTCAGGCAAGGCAATATCTAGCAGGATAAGATCGATATTGCGGCTGGCAAGCAGGGTAAACATCTGTTGACTGTTTTCAGCTTCGAATACTTGATGGTGCTCTTGCTGTAAGTAACGACGTAGAATTTCTCGGCTTTCCTGCTTGTTGTCTACCAGTAAAATAGCACCTGATATTTTGGGTTCCAGCCGTTGCTGTGTGGCAGCAACGTAATCGTCGGGAGGCTGGTCATGCTCCAGTAATTGCTGACAAAGGTGAAGGAGGTTTTCTATTGAGCGCTGTAATTGATGAGGCGTGGAATGAGATGTTTGCTCCTGAATCAGGTCGCAATAACCAATGATGATGCTGACAAGGTTGCGCAATTCATGCCATATCTCGTTGTGATTGATGGCGATACTATCAAGTATTGTCTGGTTGAAGGTCTCAAGCAGGTGGCTGGTGTCGCGTAATTTGTTTAAGTCACTTTGCAGCGAAGTGGCAAAAGACTGGTGGTCGATTGCACGCAGCGCTGTGGATAACTGTGTAGATAGTGGTATCCAGTGAGGTATATTCGCTGATAAATCCGTTTCGTTCATGTGGGCTCGGCTCATTTATAAGCCAGACATTATATATCAGTGCATAGTGTTTTGTTGGTTTCGCCGCTGGAAAACTGCGGTGGGTATGCTATAAGTGGTCATTGATATAATAACGTACCGTTGAAGATGAGCGTTTAGGCGGCGGCTACGACCTTGGTTATCATGGAGTGTAAAAGAAAATAGTATGATTCTGGATAAAGTAGAGATTTTTGCAGGCTTGGCCCAGCCTGAGCTAGAGGTATTGACGGCCAGTTGTGTGGTGCGAAGTTACCCTAAAAACACCGTGATATTGAATGAAAATGATGCGGCAGACTCTTTATATGTGATTGAGTCAGGCCGGGTAAAGGTCTATTGCAGCGATAAAAATGGCAAGGAGTTTATTATGAATACCTTGACCGCCGATGATTATTTTGGTGAATTGGCGCTATTGGATGATGACAAGCGCTCTGCCTCGGTACGCACCATGGAAAAATCCATTTTTTATATTATCTATAAAGATGACTTTAACCGAGTGATGGAATTACACCCTAATATCGCCAAGACTCTAATCCGTAATTTGACGCGTCGGGTGCGTAAGCTGACTAAAGACGTTAAAGCTTTGGCTTTGCAGGATGTCTATGGCCGGGTAGCTAATGTGCTGAGTGCGCTCTCTGTTGCTCGCGATGATGGCTCTGCTATTATTGCTGAAAAGCTAACTCAACAAGATATTGCTGATCGTGTCGGTGCCTCACGTGAAATGGTCGCTCGTATTCTTAAGGACTTAACGGTTGGTGGTTATATAACTCAGGAAGGAAGAAGTATTGTCATCAAGGGTAAATTGCCAGAAAATTATTAGCTTATTGGTAGCCCTCCCCCCTATGACCTCGATAACTACAGGCAAACAAAAGGGTCGCGACTAATCGCTACCGCAACAATATAAGCAAAACTTAGTAGCGCTAATACAAAGGCAGCAGACCGCTGTAGTTGGTTGCGTGCGAAACGCATAACCATCATACCAAAACCAATATATAACAATAGCCCGATGATTTTGGCGCTTAGCCAGGGGTGGCTAATGGGATACTGGTGGCTGAGAGTAGCCAGATAAATAGCACAAGCCAATAGAATGGAATCATTGATGTGTGGAAGAGTGCGCAGCCATTTATTGGCTTGATAATGGTGGTTTCTCAGCTTCTGTGATCCACGGTAGGTGAATAAGCCGATAGAAATAACTGCAGTAGAAATATGGATGAGCTTAATAGTGGGGTAAGTGAGTAGCTCCACGAGTTAACCTTTTATACTTTCGTTATTGATGGTGACGGTGCTTGTGAGTACGCCTTTGGCTAGTCGTGCCTGAATACGTTGCCCCGGTTTTACCACGCTGGCATCGCGGATAACTTGACCATTATCATCGGTAACAATGGCGTAACCTCTTTGTAGTGTGGCTAGCGGGCTGACTGTATCCAATAAATGCATGGTGTTGTTAAGGCGCTGTTGCTGAGTTTTTAGCAGGCGCTGCATCCCTTGTTGTAAACGCTGATATAGGTGAGCGGTATTTTGTTGGTGATGCTTGATCGTGTGGTCGGGGGTTTGCTGTTGTAACCGAGAACGTAATAGGTTGAGGCCGAGTTGCTGTTGTTGTCGACGGTTGCGCCAGCCATTGACTAAGCGTATCTCAAGTTCATCCAGCCGCTGGCTGTGTTCCTGTAAGCGGCTGCCTGGGTGGCGCAGCTTGGATTGAAGCCAGGTTAAGCGCTGTCTATCAGCTTGAATGCGGCTTGTGATCATCCGTTGTAATAATTGTCGGTAGCTTTGAAACGTTGCCAGCCATTCGTTGCTGTCAGGGCTAATTAATTCTGCCGCTGCGGAGGGGGTGGCAGCGCGCACATCGGCGACAAAATCGGCGATGGTAAAATCGGTTTCGTGGCCTACGGCGCTGATAATAGGTAGTTCGCTGCCGGCGATGGCGCGGGCGACGATCTCTTCATTAAAGGCCCATAGATCTTCGATGGAGCCACCACCTCGGCCAGCGATGATCAAATCAAACTGAGTATGGCCACTATTATGTAATTGATTAGCCTGCTGGATGGCGCGGCTTATCTCCCTGCCAGCATCTTTGCCCTGTACTGCAGTGGGGAAAATAGTGATAGCGATACCGGCAAAGCGTCGTTTCAATACCGATAAAATATCTCGAATAGCCGCGCCAGTGGGCGAAGTAATGACAGCGATATGGCGGGGCATGGCGGGCAGGGGTTGTTTCAATGCGCTGTCGAATAAGCCCTCCAGCTGCAATTTGGCTTTTAGCTCTTCAAAAGCACGCGCTAGTGCACCTGTTCCTGCTTGCTCCATATATTCGGCAATTAGCTGGTAGTCTCCGCGCGCTTCATACAGGCTGAGTTTGGCTCTGACTAGCACATGTTGACCGTTTTCTGGGCGAAAGCGCAGGCGGGCATTGCTGCCGCGAAACATTGCGCAGCGAACCTGAGCGGAGCTGTCTTTTAGTGAGAAATACCAGTGGCCAGAGGAGGGTTGGGCTAAATTTGAAATCTCACCCTCTATCCATACCGAAGGAAAATTGCCTTCAAGTAATTGTTTGGCTCGCCGGTTGAGTTGGCTGATCGTGAGCGTTTCACGGGCTGGGGAGGTGGTTTTATGGCGTGTTATTGGCATGGCAGCATTGTAACCCAGAGGGATTTTATGCATAGAGCTGGCAAGTAATTAAAGCTAATTTTTAAGTATCGGGGGTGATTAATAAAAGTATCGATTTACTGAATAAAAGCAATAGCTTAAAATGCTCGGTTTTAAGTCTTATGGCCTCCTTGCGGGTAGGTTGTGGTTGTTCCTACCATTATCCGCCCCATTATGTAGCCTTAATGGTCACCTATAGCTTAAGTCATTATTTATTAGTGGCTTTAGCCCGTGTAAATGACCCTGTATGTCTGCCCCTATCACTTGCTTTAATGAAGGGGCCGCCCAAACATTGGAGCAGAATTATGCTGCGAATTGCCGAAGAAGCGCTCACTTTTGATGATGTTCTCCTACTTCCCAGTTACTCTGAAGTAACCGCTAAGGATGTCTCGTTAAAAACTCAATTCACCACAGGAATTCAGTTAAATATCCCGCTGGTATCAGCCGCGATGGATACGGTTACTGAGTCTCGTCTGGCGATTGCGGTTGCACAGGAAGGGGGGATTGGCATTATCCACAAAAGCATGAGTATCGAACAGCAGGCTTACCATGTGCGCGCGGTTAAAAAGCATGAGAGTGGCGTGGTTAAAGATCCGATTACCATTCAGGCATCAGATCCGATTGGCCGTTTGTTTGAGATCCGCCAAGAGCATAATATCTCTGGTGTTCCGGTACTCGATGGAACTGATTTGGTCGGTATTGTTACCAGTCGCGATGTGCGTTTTGAAACCCAGATGGATGCCCCGGTTTCAACCATCATGACCACCAAAGATAAGCTGGTGACCGTGAAAGAAGGTGCAGATCTGGCTATGGTTAAAGAGTTGTTACATAAAAGCCGTATTGAGAAAGTGCTGGTAGTGAACGATGAATTTGGCCTCTGCGGGATGATTACAGTTAAAGATATCAACAAAGCGCAAATCTACCCCAATGCCTGCAAAGATTCATCCGGTCAATTATTGGTTGGCGCCTCCGTCGGTACCAGTGCCGATACCGATGACCGTGTTGCTGCGCTAGTAGAGGCGGGTGTTGATGTATTGGTGGTTGATACCGCTCACGGTCACTCTAAAAACGTACTGGATCGAATTCGCTGGATTAAGCAAAAATATCCGACTATGCAGGTGGTTGGCGGCAATATCGCCACAGCTGAAGCGGCGCTTGCCTTGGTTGAGGCCGGTGCTGATGCGGTTAAAGTAGGTATTGGGCCAGGCTCAATTTGTACCACGCGGATTGTGACGGGTATTGGTGTACCGCAAATCAGTGCTATTGCCAATGTTGCGGCAGCGTTGAAAGATCTTGCTGTTCCGGTTATTGCTGATGGTGGTATTCGTTTTTCTGGTGATTTATCCAAGGCGGTCGCCGCCGGTGCCAGTTCGGTTATGATGGGTAGTATGTTTGCTGGTACCGAAGAGGCCCCCGGTGAAATCGAGTTGTATCAAGGCCGTACCTATAAATCCTATCGTGGTATGGGCTCTCTAGGTGCTATGTCGCAAACGCAGGGCTCAAGTGACCGTTATTTCCAAAGTGCTGATGCCGGCGTTGAGAAGTTAGTACCAGAGGGCATTGAAGGTCGAGTACCTTACAAAGGGCCGTTGGCGGCGATAGTGCATCAGATGATGGGTGGTTTGCGTTCGGCGATGGGTTATACCGGTAGTCAGAATATGGAAGTTATGCGCTCTAAACCGCAATTTGTGAAAGTTACAGCAGCGGGTATGAATGAAAGCCATGTTCATGATGTTAGCATCACCAAAGAAGCGCCTAATTACCCACGGGCCTAGTTACTTATACGCATACCACGGATGACTTTTCCTATTTCAGGGGTAGATCGATGGCTAATGGTCACGATGCCCCGCAGCGCCTATTTTTCCATAAGGAAGCACTATGTCTGTTGATATCCATGCTCAACGAATTCTTATCTTAGATTTCGGTTCTCAGTACACCCAGCTTATTGCCAGACGTGTGCGCGAAATTGGGGTTTACTCTGAGGTTCGTGCCTTTGATATGGATGCCGAAGAGATCAAGGCGTTTAATCCCAAAGGTATTATCTTAGCCGGTGGTCCAGAGTCGGTGACTGGCGGAGCAACATCGCCACGTGCACCGGAAATCGTTTTTGAAATGGGCGTGCCAGTGCTGGGTATTTGCTACGGCATGCAAACCATGGCTGAGCAGTTAGGTGGTAAGGTTGAATCTTCTGCGGTGCATGAGTTTGGCTATGCCCAAATTAAAGTGGCCGGCGATTCCGCTTTATTGCATGACATCAAAGACCATGTTGATTCAGCCAGCGGCGCAGCTTTATTAGATGTGTGGATGAGCCATGGTGATAAAGTGGTCATGATGCCAGAAGGTTTTCAGTTAATGGCGTCGACAGACTCGTGTCCCATTGCTGGTATGTATCAGCCAGAGAAAAATTTATACGGCATTCAGTTTCACCCTGAAGTAACCCACACCCTGCAAGGTAAGCGTATTTTTGAACACTTTGCGCTGAAATTGTGTGGCTGTGCGCCGTTGTGGACAGCAGCTAATATCGTTGAAGATGCGATTAATACCGTGCGTGAACAAGTTGGTAGTGACAAAGTGTTATTAGGTTTGTCGGGGGGGGTTGATTCTTCTGTAGTGGCCGCTTTATTACACCGGGCCATCGGTGATCAACTCACCTGTGTATTTGTCGACAATGGCCTGCTGCGTAAAAATGAAGGCGTACAAGTGATGGAGATGTTCGCTAAAAATATGGGTGTTAAAGTGATTCGCGCCGATGCCGAAGCGATCTTCCTTGGCAATCTCAAAGGTGAGTCCGACCCGGAGAAAAAACGCAAAATTATCGGTAATACTTTTATCGATATTTTTGACCAGGAAGCCTCCAAAATTCAGGATGTGAAATGGTTGGCTCAGGGTACCATCTACCCCGATGTAATCGAATCTGCGGCGGGTAAAACCGGTAAGGCGCATGTGATTAAATCTCATCATAATGTGGGTGGTTTACCCGATGACATGCAGTTCGAATTAGTCGAGCCGTTACGTGAATTGTTTAAAGATGAAGTGCGCAAAATTGGTTTGGAGTTGGGCCTGCCTTACGACATGGTTTATCGCCATCCATTCCCCGGTCCAGGTTTGGGGGTGCGTATTTTAGGTGAAGTGAAAAAAGAATACGCCGATATCTTACGCGAAGCCGATGCGATCTTTTTAGAAGAATTGCACAAGGCCGATTGGTACCACAAGACCAGCCAATCCTTTGCAGTGTTCTTGCCAGTAAAATCGGTAGGTGTGGTCGGTGATGCGCGTCGTTATGAATATGTGATTGCTTTGCGCGCGGTTGAAACAATCGATTTTATGACGGCACGCTGGGCGCATTTGCCCTACGATTTACTAGAGAAAGTTTCTAACCGTATCATCAATGAAATCTCCGGCGTTTCACGAGTAACCTATGATGTATCCAGCAAGCCGCCTGCTACGATAGAGTGGGAGTGA
>JBAYQJ010000077.1:0-10502 GCA_041677245.1 Spongiibacteraceae bacterium
ATCGGCTCTTTGGTGGGTGGTAGGTTTGGCGATTTACAGCCTACCATTGAGCCGGTTTTTTTATAAATAATTTAAAGGCTTGGGCTTAAGTAAGTGCCATTCTACACTGACCCCAAATATCCCCCAAATATCCAAATATCTGTATTTTTACACTGACCCCAAATATCGACCCCAAATATCGTAAATACAGCCAGTCCTCTATCAGTTGGCAGCCCGTTGCTCAGCATTAGAATAATGGAATTGAATCCGTTGTGCTTGCGGTAATCAGAGCCAGGGTCCCATTACCAGTCCTGACCGGAGGCACTGCCAGAGATAGGGGTAGGGACTGTCAGCAATGGCGACAGGATATACAAGCCCAAATTGGCACCTGCGCAGCCATTACCGCCGGCTAATACGCTGGCAGCCCATTTATTGTCGGTCTGCGCAGCATTGCCTGCCAGGCAACCATCAGACAGGGCATCGTTGCCACCTAGGGAATCATCCCCAATCCCCGTAGAGCTACCCGTAAAATTAAAGCCCGTCCATATATTCGCAGCGTTAACGTTCCCCGATTCATCATATCCGATAGCGTTACTTTGGCTGTTACTGAACAAAGTGGCTCTATCACTGGCCACCAGGTCTGCGTTGGTGTTGTATATGGGACGATCAGTGGCAGTAAAGGCCGAGGTCGTCACCAGTGTGCTGTCATCATGTCCGTAGAGTGTGGTCCAGCCAGCTATCGTTGAAGTATCAGTTCCAAGCGCGGCGGCATTGGCGGCATGAGCAATATAGGTCGCTGATGTCTGGGCACCATTGAGCGTATTACTGCTGGCGAAAATAATGTAAAAAGTATCACCTGGCACCAGGCCTGCAGGGACCAAGCCGGCCGGAGCGTCCAAAGCGCTGGCGATATTGGCTCCCAAAATAAATGTGCTTGCTGCGAAAAACTTCTTTAATTTCATAATACAATCCCTTCTGCGCTTGTTTACTTTTATTGGTGTCAACTTTTTCTCATGCGTACTGCTCCCGCAATACTGCAACAAAGGAGCCATGCTACTATGTGATTTTAAACGATATCAACCACAAATTCATTCGACGAGATAAACAAAGTGGTTGGGGACAAACCAAAAGGAGCCAGTTCGTATTGTTCTTTGACTGCACATCCCTGAAAGAGATAGCCGCCAACCAACAACGCAGGATTTCAGGCGTGTCAGGGTCAGGGTGAATTAGTTTTGGGGTTAGTGTAAAAAACTTATAACGATCATTTCACATCACCCTTCGGTTTAGGCCCTCCCATAAAGTGCCCGTTCTTCGATAAGTATGATTAAAATAACGAATATAATATCAACCTCGGTCAACTTGTTAGATACACTGGCCTATGTTCTTCATAAAGGGATAGACGTGAGCCCATCCCTATCAGGGTAGGTGTTGAGTGGAATGAGTGCCGGCATCAATGAGCTCGCTAATCAGGCTGTGAGTGCGTCTTTGGCGGATGGGTGTGGGGGTTGTGATCAATGGGGTGGATTAACCCTCCCTACGGTTGATAGCTCGATCTTAAGTAAGGCCGCTATGTAAACTCTAATCCTTACACGAGCCTGTATATATTTTTTATCTATCAATTTAAGCTATATTAAGTCTTATAGAGTTATACTTATGGCTTTTTCAGTATCTTGGTTGTTAGCCTTGGTCTGTGTCTTTAAATGCGGTTGGTAAATACTCTCTAGCTGTTCTTTAAGATGGTTTCACAAGTTCTATCACTTTTATCCTATGAGTTAAGTCATGAGGCTCTTTCATCTCAAGTTTTGGCCCTGTCTACTGTTGGTATTGATTGTCATAAAACTGCCAATACTAGAGCCCTATATTGATCTTTTTTGTTTGTGGCTCGCTAAGGCCACTGTTTTTGTGTTGCACTTTTTTGATGGTGCGGTAATGCGCAACGAAGCGATTGTTTACCGTAAGACCTACGGCTATTCTTTTGAGGTGACCAAAGAGTGCAGTGGGCTGATGTTTCTGTCGATTTTTGTCTCTGCGGTCTTGGCTTTTCCGGCGAGGGCCATTAATAAGCTAAAGGGTTTGATATTTGCCGTTGTTGTTACGGTTGCTATCAATTTGTTTCGGTTAATGACATTACTGTATTTGAGGGTTATTTTATCTTCGGATCAGTTTGATGTTGCCCACGAGCAGTTGTGGCCCTTGTTATTAGCTTTATCGATTGCGGTAGCGTATAGCTTTTGGGCGTACTATACGCTAAGAATTGAGCAATTTGCTGGCTTGTTAAAATCGCCTGCGTCGATTAAAACCTCAGCTGAGGTTTTACGGTGATGATTAATTCCAAGGCTTTGTGGTGTCAATGCTGCGGGTTAATTATGGTGGTTTTTATAGTGTGGTACCTAACCGTTGATGAGCTATGGATGCCGCTAACGGCGGCGGTAGCTAATACGGCCATCGCTAATCAATATTCGTCAATGGATGTGCGTTTAGAGCAAGATGACCATAAACAGTGGGTGCTCGTGACCAACACTTTTCTGGCTTCAAAAGCTTGGTCTAATAATAGTTATAAGCCTGCACTACGTATTGGTGGAGTGACTCAAATTCCAGTAGGGAAATTAAAGGGCTTTACCTTGGGTTTGCCCTTGTTATGGTTGTTAATACTGTTGATGTCAACGCAGAAAATAAAACAGCTTATCTACACAACCCTACTATTACAGGGGTTAATTGTGGTGGCGGTTATCGTCCTGTTTAATTATAAAATTAGCAGTATATTGGTAGCTGAACCATTATTGAGAATATTATCTCCCAGCGGTTATATTCAATTGCCGCCACAACTGCCATCGTGGTTGCCTCTGCTATTAAAGCCAGTGAGTGATGCGTTGGCCATGGCTGTGACTGTTATAGCCCCAATATTGTTGGCCTTGGCCTACTGTCGTTCGTGGTGGCGTGGGCAGTTATTGGTACTCTACTTACGCAGTTCTAATGCTCCGCAGTCGCTTGACGCATCATCAGCTAACAATGAATGAGTGCAGCTGAATCTATGGTGGGCTGTCAGAGCTTGCTTTCGTCAAAGGTTAGAAGCTGATTGACTGCTACAATACTTATATTATTCATTCGCTGAAAATTCACGCTTACTTGTGATAGAAATTTCAACAAAGATAAGTGTTATTCACACTTTATGATAATATTCTTCCTTGTTCCTGGTGATACTTTTTATATTATATTTGTGACCTCTACCACAATCGCTGCAACAGACGCCAATACTGCCACTTACAACGCCCATGTAAATGCCGCAGCCGACCTTTCTTCCGTTAAAGGCACTGATAATGCCTCAATCACCTGGCGAGCAATGGTAGCTACGTTAAATGATGGAGCTCAATCAACTGGCTTATTTACAGCCGATGCGTCGAAGCCTATCTATAACTTAAATGGTGACAAAGTAGCCGATAACGCAGGCGATATGTTTGACTCAAATTTGGATAATAGTGTTAGCTACAGTGAGTCAGGCGTCGATGTATGCGGTGTGAGCGACGAAGTATGGTCTGGCATGGACAATAGTGGCACGGCCTTCGCTACTCGCCGTTTAGGTGAAGGGAATGTACTTATCGGATTTTGTGATTCCAGCCTAGGTACTTGGAATTTTGCGGCTTCCCCGCCGGCTACCGACACCTATAGAGTTTACGCAGTATCGCCTTTGTTAACGGTAGCTGCTGCTGTCACTGCTAATGCCAGCGGAGTCGCATGGTAATTTTGATGCGAGGCATTGGTAATGTATTCAGACCAATAAGCTCATTGAAACCCATGAGTAAATCAATGCTAAAGGGCATTTGCAGTCAGTACTCTAGATACTTCATATAATTATTGTAGGCTGGCAGGCTTTATTTCTAAGTTTTTCTTTCAAAGAGGAAGTTTACTATTTGTGGTCTGGCAACGCTCCTTGATACTGTTTTCGCTGGTAGAGGGGGGGGGCTTGATCCAATACTGCGTTCCAACCAAAAATATCGTGAGTCAATGGCCTGAGCTCTCGTTTGGTAGTGAGCTTTTTGTGTTAACGATAGAATAATAAATGCTGGGCGAAATGATTAGGGCTTATGGCTCAGTCATTGAACCTGGCGGGATATTAATGAGCAGACATCGTAGCTCGACCTGAGCATGGTTTAGGTGGCACAATCAGTGACGCGTCACTACTGGAGCAGCTGATGTCAACAATGCTTGAAATTTGGGAAGGTTTTAAAGGGCCTGCGATAGTTTTTTATAATGAGGCTATTGCCCAGTTACCTAATATTGTCAGTGGTCTGTTGGTGCTATTGCTTGGTTGGCTAGTTGCTCGGCTGGTTCGGTTCACCTGTAGCAAATTATTGAACGCACTCAATAACTCATTGGAACATTTGGTCAGCGGTGGCGTACGTGGGCGTTTTTCTACTGAGCTGATTCGTTTGGTGGCGGCGCTGCTGTTCTGGGTAACCCTGTTTATTTTTACTGCCTCGGCCATGCGTATAGCTGGTTTTATTGAAATTGCCGAGTGGCTCGGTCGCCTTGTGGACTACCTTCCGTCGCTGATGACAGGCTGCATCATTATTCTTGCCGGCTATGTGTTGAGTTCCCTGGTTAGGGATGCCAGTCTGGCGGCGACGCGATCGTTGGCGTTGGCGGAGGCAGAGTTAATCAGCCGTTTGGTGCAGGTGATTACCTTTGTCACGGCGCTGATTATTGGTATGAGTCAGCTGGGGCTAGACGTTACATTCCTGACTACGGTCATCGGTGTTTCAATCGCGGCAGTACTGACAGGTTTTGCGTTGGCTTTTGGCATTGGCGCGCGCACTTTGGTTAGTAATCTGATCGCAGCCCATTATATTAGGGAGCTGCTCGAGCCTGGACAACAGGTACGCATTGGCGAATGGCAGGGCGCCGTGCTAAGAGTTACGGCTACTACGGTGATTCTCGATACTCCGGAGGGGCGTACTTCGTTGCCTGCTAAATTCTATCAAGAGCAAGCGGTGCTGGTTCTAATCGAGGACCCGGTAGTCAATGAATAACTCCAGTGTGCTAAGCGTAGCTTTTCTTGAACGCAAGCCAGCCGCCGCTGCAAACTTGCTGCAACAGTTTCCGCCGCAACAGGCGGTCGACTTTTTACAAACTATTCCCTTGCCAGTATTAGTCCCTGTCATGGACAAAATGCCAAGCTGGCCGGGCTCTCGTATCCTTTCTTTGCTACCCTCACAACTTAGTGCAGATATTCTCTGTGAGTTGTTATCAGCGGAAGCCGAATCCATGCTGGCCTTGATGACAAGTGCTGATCGCAATGAGATTATCGAGTTGATGCCTGACCAGCATGCCAAAAGTTTTAGTCGTCGTCTGATCTATCCGGAGAGCACGGTTGGGGCGTGGATGGATAGCTCGAATCCGTATTTTGCTATTGACTGTACAGTGGCCGATTGTCTTGATCAGGTTAAGCGTCATCGCGCACGTCTTGGTGGAGTGGTTGTGGTAGTCGATGAGCGTAGGCATTTAGTGGGTTTGGTTGATATAGAAAAATTACTGGCCAGCGAGAGTGATGAGCTGCTGGGCGCTTTGCTTAATGAAGATCTGCAGACTCTGGCGGTAAGGGCCACTCTGTGGGAGGTTTCACAACATTCGGGTTGGGCCAATTATCTGACCTTGCCCGTGATCGACCGCAATGCGGTTGTTCTCGGTACTCTGAGGTACGCAGCTTTAGTAGCAGGGATGGCCAAACCGGCAGCTGAGACGGATGAAACGGTGAGGTTTTCATTGATTACTCATTTGGGCCGGGCTTTTTTTATCAGCCTCGGTGGTATGTTACAGGTACTTTCAGGCGAGCCTCGGTATATTGGTGATGAAACTCATCAGACCGCAAAAAGGAGTCCGGATCATGGTCAGGAGGCGTCCCGTGAGCACTGAGGCTCTTAGTGTAGAGTCCGAACTGAACCGCTATTTTTTGCAGACCTATCCAGCTGATGCCGCCATATATATCGAGTCAATGGCGCCTAATGATATCTTGCCGACATTGGTTGAGCAGCCCGTAGCGGTGTTGCAGCCAGTGTGGGAAAAGCTGGTACCCAGGGTTGCAGCTACATTGACCACACGCTTGCCTGCCGCATTGGCCTCGAGTTTGCTGAGTGAAATCGCACCTGACTTAGCGGTTAGAATTTTATTTCAGATGAGCGAGAAGCAACGACTGGCACAGTTGGAGGCATTGCAGCATGGTGTGCGGGCAGAATTAACCCGCTTGATGGCTTATCCAGAGGATTCGGCTGGACGAATGATGGATACCCGTATCCCGAGTTATCGCGGCGGGATGAAAGCCAAAGATGCGCTTGATTCATTGCGCGAAACTAAAATGAAAACAGTTCGCTCCCTATACATTGTCGACTCTCAGGGGCGTATCGATTCAAGAGTGTTGCTGCAAGATCTGGCTCTGGCAGATCCGGCAGCAACACTCAGCAGTCTCGCACAGCCGTTGCGGGGTAGTATAGATGCTATCGCTGGTCGCGAGGAGGTTGCGGAACTATTCACCAAGCACTCATTGATGGATTTGCCGGTGGTGGACATCAACGGTGTACTGCTGGGGGTGATTATGCATTCCAGTTTGATGCAGACCGCGCAGGAAGATAGCACCGTTAATATTCAGACTATGGTAGGTGTCAGCCGCGAAGAGCGAGCACTGTCCAAGCCGCTATTTGCCGTAAAAAAGCGGATGCCCTGGCTACAGGTAAATTTACTGACGGCCTTTTTGGCGGCATCGGTGGTGGGGATTTTTGAAAATACCATTGCCCAGTTTACGGCGCTGGCAATCTTGTTACCGGTGGTGGCAGGTCAGTCTGGCAACGCCGGTGCTCAGGCGCTGGCGGTAACCATGCGTGGTCTAGCCCTGCGGGAAATCACTGTGCGTCATTGGTTGACGGTTATGTTTAAAGAAGTACGGGTCGGATTTTTAAATGGTCTGTCCATTGCCCTTACCTGTGGCCTTGGTGTTTACTTCTGGAGTGGTTCTGTTGGGTTGGTGGCAGTGATCTGCCTATCGATGGTGATCGCCATGGTAGTAGCTGGTTTTGCCGGCGCGCTGGTGCCAATGATACTTGTGCGCCTCGGCCAGGATCCCGCCCAGTCCTCTTCTATTATCCTGACCACTGTTACCGATGTAGCTGGTTTCTTTTCCTTCCTGGGTATCGCCACGGTGCTAATGAGGTATTTATGAGTGCAGTGATTGGTGTGAAGCTGTATATAGAAAAATCCGGGCTGTGATCAATTGCGTCTACAGCTTCCCAGTAAAATTAATAAAGACTGTCACTGGTTAGAGTAGCTAGAGAATTTTAGCGGTGGTCACTAGAGCCCCCGAAGCGCAGCTGTTATTAATAGCTTGCCTAGAGGCTACCAGTGAAGGCTGTGTTGCTAGCGCCGATAGCAGGAGCTTTAATTACCAAGAACTCACTGATTGTCGACGGCTTTTTGTTTTTCTTGTTGAGAGGTTTTATCAAACGGTTCGATAGCCCATTGGATACCTCGACGTAGTAAGGTATAGAACACAGGTAGGTCCCAAGCGCCACGATCCACGGAGGGCCAGTAGTCCATCAGGGGCTGCATGTCATAGTGATGCCGGCAATGCCCTAGAGTTAAATACAGTACTTGGCCTTCGCCAACAGTATGGGTGTAAAATACAGGGTGTCTGGCGTGCTCCCATTCGCTTTCTACAAAACCCTCCGCAGTACCAGAAAACTCGGTATCTAACAGGACGTGTAAGTCGCCGTAGGTTTTCATTAAGTAGAGCTCGTCAGTGGATTCAAAGGACTCGATGCCTTCTACCAAAGGGTGACTCGGATCTGCTACGGATACGGTGTAGGGTGCAATAGGTGGGTGGGAGCGAAACATGGAACCCAGTGTCTCTACAAATAATGGCGCCCAGTCAGGAGTGCCATAAAGCCCGTCCGACATAAGCCGAATAATAGAGTTGGTGCCATGTAGCGCATACCACCTTCCTCCTTGTTCAACCCACAGTTTTAAGGCTTCTTGTGCTTGCAGGGACGGTACGACATTACAGGTGTAGGATATAATAAAATCGGCCTTAGCTAGCGCCTCCAGGTTTTCATAATCTTCAAACACCCGCACTCTAATGCGATCGTCTTCCGCTAGTAACTTAAGCAGTTCTAGACGCGCAAAATCGATGTCATGCCAAACGCCGCCAGTGATAAGCAGGCAATCTATTCGGCCTGCAGATTTATTGTAAGAACTCATACGCTTACCTTTCTAATTGAGTCAGGATGTTATTTATAGCTTTGGCTCTGGAAGCGAAGGGTCATCGGCCAAGTAGTAATTAACCCAGTTGTGAAAGTACTGGTTACCACGTTCGTTTTTTCCAAACGTTACTTGTTGATAGGCGTTTGACTCTAAACCTTTCTGGATTTTTAACCCAACTTGGTAATCTTCTTTATCTACAACGTCACGCAGCCACTCCATCATTTCTTCGTTGGCGGTTTCCTGCTCTTTGGTCTCTGGTTTATTTGGATGAATAAAGTTGAGATAAGTTTTGTTCTCTGCCGGGGTAGGGCCTGGAATTATCTGTGAAATTTGTGTGATCTCAGGCGCTACAAATATAGAAACATTGGGGAAAAGAGTACGGATAAAATCATAGCCGTAATTTTCATGTTTCCAGTATTCTTCTTCAGGTACGTCTTCCAAATCTTTAATGGATCTTTGCGGGAAGCCTAATAAGATATGTGGCCCGTACGAATCGAACTCCATAACATTGGAGAATGTTCTTTGATGAATTGTTTGGGGGTGAGCAGCGGCAAAGTGATAACCTTCCAGGTAGCCGTCGTAGGCAACTTTCCAGTTGGCGCCAAAAATTTCACGCTTACCGCAGTAATGCCATTGGTCGAACTTTAGTCGTTCAAGGTCAGCCATTGCTTCACCAAGAAATTTTTCGAAATCAACTTCACCGTCTGGTTGCAGCACGGTAAAAATCAATCCCCCTCGTTCGTATACTGGTAATTGTGTTAAGCCGTGGGTGCTTTTATCAAAGTCGCCAAATTTTTCCGGCTCCGCCACACTTTTCAATGTGCCGTCATTAGTGTACATCCAGCCATGGTAAGGGCAGGTGAAACGTGATTTATTGCCACTGAGTTCTGAGGTGATAGCCATGGCGCGGTGAGCGCACACATTAAGCATCACTTTTGCGCTACCATCTTTGAGTCGAGTAATAAGGAGTGGTTTATCGAGAAACTGTAGGGTTTTGAAATCGCCTGCGTTGGGTATTTCTTGCGTCAAAGCCACCATGACGGGCAGTTTTTTAAAAATCAACTGCATTTCTTTTTCCCAGATCTCAGAGTCAGTATAAGCTGAATAAGGGACTGTGAGTGTCGAGTCAGATTGATCAGTAGTCTTATTGTTGACATGATCAATCATTTTTTTAACTATAGTGTTGTAGTTCTCTGGAAACGCCATGGTGTTCTCCGCACTGTAAAATAAATGTATTAGGCCTCAGGTACTACCAGCGGGCCAGCAGCAGAAATGTCATATTTACGGACGTCCATATTGACTATATTTAACTTCTCTGTGAACGCTAGAAAATCCAGGATATGAGGAGAGGCTAAATGAGCAAAAAGATCGCTCTCACTGTCCCATTCTTCAGATATCCATATAATATTTGGATTGGTTATATCTATTGCCATGCCATAAAGTTGGCAGCCTTTTTCTGCGAGTGTTAATGGGATTATTTTTTTGGCGTAGGATGCATACTCGGTCACATCGGCTGGAGCTAATTCTACACGTGCTGATATACCAATCATTTGAATCTCCTGATTAGCTGTAATGTATGGTTGGTTTTTACCGTCAATACAATTGTTTTATTGAGTGCAAGCACCTTCTAATCCCTGATACATAAGTGAATATGCGCCGAGAAGAAATGTTCTTGCTTCCTCTTCGCGGCCAGGTTCAGTGATGAATTCAGCTGTATAATCCAGCCTGCAGCCATCATTATCAAGTCGGCTCAAGGTACCGGTTGCCTGATATTGGATAAGCCCTGCGGGCATGTTGTCGACTATTGATAATTTATAGGTATGGGTTTCCATATCTAAAAAATCCAGCCTTTCACTAACTGGCATATCAAAGCCACGGTTGTGCATGTGCCGAGTCATGCCGACGCCGGTACCATCCAGTTCTACGCTCTCTATGTGGACTGCGTTACCTTCGGGCCACCAGTTTTTGATACCACCAAAGTCTACTATTAGTGACCAGACGGACTCTAGTGGACAATTAAAGTCATAATGGGATTCGATTTTTTGCATGCTATCTACTCATGAATTTTAATTATATGCTTAAACTTTAAATGCTAGGTTAGGCAATATGTATTTAAAGTGAATAAGTATGTTTGTTGATATGCATTCAATATTGCTGTGACCCATTTTAACCTTAATCAAATCCAAAAAAAAGTCAATCATGATTGCTTTTATGGTATTTCACGATTTTGCTCGCTTGAGTGGGCTTTTGGCGAGGTTGGTCGACATTGGTCTGCCGGG
>JBAYQJ010000078.1:0-9402 GCA_041677245.1 Spongiibacteraceae bacterium
CCTTACTCTTGATGATGGTGACGCAACTAACTCCTTGATGGATATGTTGCTAGCAAAAAAACGCGCACCCGATCGTAAAGTTTGGCTGGAATCTAAAGGCGATGAGGCAGAGGTTTAATCGCCTGTGTGAATTTAAGGGGAAACCTATAAATCTATAGGATTACCTTATAAATATTTTTAGGGAAACCTTATAAAGTTTGAGCAAGGATGCTTTGGATACGCCTCTACATGAACGCCCCAGCCCGCAAGCTCAAAAGATCTGCTGTCAAAAACATTGTTCGGTTTCCTCAGGTTAAGGCGAATGGCGGAAAATCCATCCTCGTAGAGTCCATTCTGGAATCAAAATATTGCTTTTATCTCGAATTTGATTCGAGCGTTGAGGAATATTTTCCCCAACCTAGAACATTCACCGTTTCCATCGGCGCTGAACTTCGTACCTGCACTCCGGATTTTTATATAGTTCAACGCCTTGGTTAATGGATGCTTTGGTGTTTGCTCGAGTCGTTGACATCGCTTATCAATCCAGGCAAGGATCTCATCGACTCTAGGTTTGCTTTGTTCTAGGCGAACCTTGCCCTTGTGTTGACGGCCCGCCTTGATCGGTGTTTCATCCATCGTCAGCACTTTGCTCAGTAGTATATGCAGTAACATAGCCTCGATAATCGGCCGTAACAGTTCGATGCCGCGCTTGGTCCAGTTGGTAAGGCTGGCGCGGGAGACGGCGATACCATTGTCGGTCATTTGCTGGTGTTGGCGATGCAGGGGCAAGTGGTAGAGGGATTTATTTATCAACAACCCGACAATCAAACTGACATCGACAATGGAGCCATCCAGAACTTGCTTGGGCATGGCGGTAGTGATCAGTGCTGCGTTGGTATCCGTACCCGGTTGCTCGGATAATTTGGGTCGCCATTTGGCGAAGCTGCTGTAGGGAATGTTGTTCTGTTCGCAGTAGGCAGGTGCAGACAGAGTGGATTGGGCAAAGTTATCAATGATAGATTGCCATTGCTCGCGTGAGCGGTATTTACGTTGCGGGGGGGACATAAAGAGCTCACTTTAAAGAGAGAGGAAAAAGTGAGGTCTAGATTAGCGTGGTAGGTAATGGACTGAGGCGAAAATCTAGCAGCCAACTCGGATTGTTTTAATACTCGGTCGCTTGCGGCCGAGTTGTTTATATTTGGCTGGTGTATACCAGCCTGCGGTTGGCACTACGCTTTACCGTTATTTGCTCCATTTTCTAGTGCAATATCTTCGGTTCTGTCCAAGGCAGATATCAAAAAAGACAGCCTGGAGATGGCAGATAACGATACAACCATTAAGAGGAGGAAAAATGCCGCAATACTTAAATTATCGTCTAGGGGAAGGTAGCTGGCAGTAGCGGAAGCTAATGCACCACAGATTAGCATTAGACACCCCTGTAGACTGGCAGCCACACCGGCTCGATCTGGAAACAGTGACATCGAGATTGCCAGTGCATTCGAAAAGATGAACCCTTGGCCTAGGGCAATCAACATTATCCCGGAAAGCAAAGAGATTAATGAGAGATGCAATGAAGTAATCGACATCGACAATACGCCGGCCAGCGAAATAGCCCCACCACCCCACATTAAGATTGAGGGCGAAAACCTTTTTACAACTACGCGGTTCAGTAATGTGCCGACGAAATAGCATAGGCCAACCGCTAAGGCAGTCTTGCCAAAGAAATCAGCAGAATGGCCGAGCTGTTCCTGTATGAGGTATGGCCCGATTACATTCCAAGTAAGAAAGGCAGAGAAACTGGTACCCAGTATAATCACCGAGCACCTATATCTGGAATCCTTCAAGATAGTTGGGTAACTCGAAATAGTATCTATTGGCTTCTTTGAATTCTCCGAGGGCAGCGATTCCTTGAGGCCTGGGAAGATAAAGGCGAGCACCATTGCTCCATATAATGCATAAAGAACAAAGTTGTAGCGCCACCCAAAATTCACTTCAATAAGCCCGCCAATATATGGCGCTAGAATTGGGCCTAATCCGAAGGCAAGGCTGAGGTAAATAATTGCAACCCTAAATCGAGGCCCTTTAACGTTATCGACAAGTATTGCGCGAGCAACAACTTGGCAGGCACCTATCGCGAAACCTTGGATACCGCGTGCTACTAACAGCATTTCAATAGATGTAGCTGTAGTGGCAAGCACGCTACCCATAATAAACAACACCATCCCTGATAAGATTGAAGGTCGTCTGCCTTTTGTGTCGGCCATTACCCCAAAGAACAATTGTCCAAATGCATAACAGATCAACGTAATGGTGATAGTGTTTTTCATCAACATTGGGCTAGCATCCAGCTCAAGTCCAATTGATGGAATGCTGGGTGCATAAAGGTCTATTGCAATGCCTGCCACGCTATTTATCAGCGGGGCAAGAAAGACAATATAGTTTTCATAGTGCTTGGTAATATTCATCGTTCGGCCTTATGTGTAGGCTATAGTACGTAGCCGTGTAGTAATTTAATCCCTCAGGCGGTTGATAAGATCGGCTGTTGAATTAGTGATTGTGATAGGTTCCCGGTTCTGTTTTAAAAGCGTCAACAACCTGCTCTACCATTATTTCAATTCGAAAGCGCCAGTCTCAGAAATTCTATTGAGTTACAAAAGTCAGGCTTTTTCGAGAAGCAGCTTATCTCCAGTGCCGAAATAGTTAGCTCAGAATAAATGAGGCTTCGATCGAGTCGTTCGTTTTTTTGACCAGATAATTAGTCCACGACAACTTGCAGGAGATCTTCTTGTGTTGCTTCATCTTGCAGTTCAGTACGGAGAAACCTTTCAACATTGTCCGCAAGTATTCTTCTTGAATATTTGATCTTTTTGGCGAGGAACTGTTTGCGTGTTTTGGGCGTCAAGTCGAAGAAGACACGTTGCTCATCGGAAAAATTCCTGCTTTTATTTCTGCAGTGTTTGATGTCGCCGATTCGCGAGCAGGGTCAAATATCACCTTTGATGAGCACAGGCTGACTAATTCGTTGAAATCGTTCAGCGAGTCGTTAAACGCCCAGTATATTACAACACCGCTATGTGCCAGATCTGAATATAACTCTTCGCACGAAACTGTTTCTAATGCCTTCCGGTTTGGGGCTGTTGCCTGGATGCACTCAAATCCATGAGCCGGTACGGGATTACGAATAAACGGTTGGTCGTTACAGCTTGGCTGGGCTTGCATTTTTCACCTCCTAGTTAATTAAGACGTTGTTCATTGCCTTATTAATATATGAGGAAAATGTATGCAGTAGGTTTTAAAATTTAGTTATGAGCTATTAAAATATAAAAATCATTTATCATCGGACTAATAAGATGTACCTGAAATTCCCGCAAGTTAATAACTTGAGTCCAATGGAAGTATGACTGAATACAGTGGTGATAGTACAGGTGTCATACGGTGTCGCCTGATCTACGTATTCACTTGATCCGCGACTATTTCATCAGCAGCTGCTCTCATAATATTCTTTAGTTTAATAAATTCTTTGCTATTGGATCTATCGCGCGCCCAAATCAGGTCAAGGGTAAATGTAGGGAAGCCGTGTGGTGGTTGGCAAATTTTTACTTCATCTGGGATCTTCATCAACTTAACGAGGATGGTTGGTAGCGCCAGCGTGGCTGGAACCTTACCTAGAATATTGATTGCTGCCTGGTAGGTATTAGCATTAGAAAGTACATTACGAGACTTGCCAATTTTATCTAGCCAACTATCAACCATGTTCTTTTCAGAAAGCCACGGGGTTGGGTAGATATTGGGGATTGAGCAAAATTCATCAATACTTAACGGGATGCTATAGTCATGCCTGTAGCAACTTGTTAGGCATACGAATGTATCAGTTAGTATTGATTCCCATTCTAAATCTGGGTGTAGTTGGTGGTAGCCAGGCCCAAAACCGATGGCTAGGTCAACATCCCCACTGATCAGTTTATCCACGGGAATATGCCGCATAAGCTTTTCAAGGTTTAAAGTAACCTCAGGCATTTTTTTGACTATATTGCTAAGTGCATAGGGGAGTAGACTGAGCTCAAAGTATTCTGGTGAACATATTTCCCATGTTTTTGGAACTGAAAACGCACCATCACCGCTGTCATATTCTGCACACCTATTTATAGAATCTACGACATTTTTCAAGTACGGCGCAATTTTCTGTGCCTTTGCGGTCGGCACTAGGGCGCCGTGCGATGACGAGAATAATTTGTCGTCAAAACAGCTTCTTAGCCGCTTAAGGCAGTAGCTTACGGTTGGCTGGCTTATATTCATAGTTTCAGCCGTTTTGCGTGCGCTCAGCTTCTCAAACATGTTCAAAAAAATAACAATATCTTGTAGGTCAAGTTGCTTTAAATAATTACTACTCAGCATAGGAATTCCATTTCATTGGCGTATTTACGAGGCACCACCATACCACTGATTGACTTCATACTTGGGGTCAATTCTAAATACATACATTTATAGCAAGTTGAGGCAGACCTCTTATGGAAGGTTTACATATACCTTTAGCTGCTATGTATAGAAAGTATCGAGTGGAATGGAAGAGGGCGTTACTGGCTTGGCTATTAGGCAATCAAGGCGATCGAACGCTTCCTGTTGGTTTGGCCCATACACAAATGCTGTTTAATACTTCAGTGAACGGTCTGGGTATTGAGTTGGGCTGGTACAGCGAGGATCAGTCGCGCTTGGAGGAACAGGCTGTCCCTGCAAATATAAGCCAGCGCACCGCAATAGCATTTACTTATTCACCTGATGTCATGCTGCCATTGGCAAAACTGCTAGGTACCTCCACGTTAAGCACCCGTTACCAATCCGTCAATCAGGATAATCGATTTGATGTCCATCGCAGCCTTAGTCCGCAGGCGATGATTTCTGACTGGGACAACGATTCCACCATGCTGGAGTTGGGCCTGGACCCTAACCAGTGGCTTTCGTTGAATATGGGCGTACAGTGGCACCAACAAGTACAATCAACAGCAGTACCGGATCGCTGCCACTCTGGACTTAAGTCTGTGTACCTGTAGTTTGTCTATGAGTTATAACTATGGTCGTAGCTTAAGTGAGATGAATAGCAAGGCAGCTGTAAATACGGATATAGCCAGCCAGTATGGTAATGCTCAGCTCTCCTGGCATGCCGCTCAGAGTAGCGGCCTCAGTCCGGCGCTGGGTATATACCTGCAGAGTAATTACGATTTGTACGATGACCGTAATGCGTTGGATGTCGATGAGAAATGGTCGGCACATCTCGGCTTTAAACTATACTGGGCGAAACGCGAGTCCCTGTAGCTGGCCTTTACCTAGGTGATACAATTCTTCTCCATTTATTATCTTCCTGCCGAGTTAACCATCAGTTTCACCGTTAGCTGAAACTGGAACTAAACCAGTCTCGGCCGCTCTATTATGTACTTTATAAGCTTCGTCTGATTTCATTTAGCTCACAATATTTCCCCTACGGATTTGGGTCCATACATATTGCTGGTACGCATGTTGCTTAGGCTTTTTGTCATAGGTTTTATGCATCAAGTTTTTATATATTGTAATTTATAGGGTGATTACTTTTTTATTACCGAACAGACACAAAATGAAAAAATCAAACAACCCACGGATGTTATCAGTGATCAGCTTAATTAGACCGAATATATATCCCGCCGCAGCTTCCACCCAGTCGTATTCAAACAACTGCCGTATTCGCTTCGTGTGCAAGGCTACTTTGGTCAGTATCGGTACCCTAATACTTTCCACCACCGCTCTACTAGGCATGGCCGATACCACGCGCCTGAACCTAATAATGTAGCAATCTGTTAGCTCGGCGACCGTAACGGAAAGCAACGGCGAATAGCTTGGCCGACTGACAGCGCACCTGTCTTTGGTGCCCAGCGCCATAACCCCCAATACAATAAGTGGTTCCGGTGGAAAAATTCCACCCTATGGTTTTGATCGGGCATTGGTGGCTATGGTGGATCTTGATCCACCGAGATTGTGCTGTCGGATGGCTAATTATCAAATGGTAATTGGCCAATTGTACACGGTTTCTTTAATCGGACTGGTTAATTTCTTCCATTAGCTCAATAGCTTTTCGTTTACTTTCCTCTAGTTGCTGACGAATATCAGGGCCAAACAACGGAACTAAGATTTCTTCTTTATGCATCATCAAAATATCGGTGTTAGTGGTATTTATCCACTCATCCTCTACTAATGTTTTAAATGGGTTTTGGGGGGCGAAATTTACATAGAGGCTATCCTCTATCGGCTGAGTCGTTTCATCGGCAATGCGCAGGAACTCATTGGGCAAAATATTATGATTAGGGCTGTAGGTAAAAACCAGCTCTAGGTAGACATCAGCTGTTAGTGGCATGACAAAACCAACAATGAGTTGACTGTTGGGAGCGGAAACGCTGTAGCCGATCCACTTTTGATTATTGTAGGTGTAATCGCGATAGTGAGAGCGTATATCGTCACCTATGAGGTGACAACAGCCATACTCATAGGCATTTATACCCTCATAATTAGATTGTGTCTCTTCGTTTAATTGGTCGTAGGTTTGGTGAAGTTGGTCATAAATCATCATCAAAAAATCCAGTCGATTGGAGATGTCGTAAGGTTTACCATGAAGGATTTTTTGCTGGTTATCAGGTACACGTTGCACTGACATGTCCATCATCACAATGCCTATGTCCTTGCCAAAAAAGCCAGGTCGTTTTATATCCCACCAGCGGCGAATAATATTGCCGTATTCAGGGTCATCGAATTTTTTAATATCCTTAATATCTAGCTGTTCGACCATATCGGCAGCAGGCATATCCTTGCTGAAGTTTTCAGGCATTGAAAACTGAAAAACATTACCGGATAAATCGATTTGCCTTGGGTGCACAGGTACTGACGTGGCGGCATTCGCCTTAAACCCAATTAATTGAAGCAGTCCAGAGATCATAAGTATTACCGAATAGTGTGTGAGCCGTGTGAGCAACATGATGTGTGGTTCCGTTAAGCTCAAGGTAAATAGTTATTGAGTGGTTTGACTAAGGTATTAAATACTTTTTGCACGGGGTCACGCCCTTTGCCTGGCCCGTAATCCATATTATTGTTCCAGGTTGCTTGATCCTGCATGAGAGTATGAGGGCTTTGGGTGACAGAGCCATTCAGCACGTGGCTCATGTAAACCATTGAGCCAATTAATTTACGTGGGTTGAGTGTGTTAAGTCCTAGAACATTGGGCACCATGTCATAGTCATTGGCTCGAATAGCAATTACGTTAATGCCCGCGCGTTTCAATAGCGGTTTTGAGCGCAGGTTGTTATTAGCATTCGCGTGAAACGCAACGCTTTGCTTATTCAGTAATTCACCTTTTTCAGGGTTACGCAGACCATTCAAGCGGAATTGATGCAGCGCCGAATGGCTATTGTCGTTAAGTATGTAGCGTACACCCTCAGCAAAAATAGCACCACCCTGGCTGTGAGTTACCCATTTGGTTTCGTTGCCTGCTGCTTGTGTTTCAGCTAATATCTTGGCAAATTTTTTTGTGACTGGGGTAGTAAACCCCATTTTGTCACGAAAGGATTCCCAGGAATCCCCAACACTACCAATACTGGGGTTATGGAATAGCGTGTATTCCTGCAGGCTTTTGAATTCGTATTCTAAATGACTGCCCATAAGCCAGGTGGCTTTGGTCAGGTTGTTGGATTGCCCGTTAACTGCAGCGTAGCGGGTGGTTACTTTGTCCACTTGATTACTGGTCTGCCAAATACCGCGAGCATTGCGTTTTACTTTATAGAGGGCTACTTGCTCTTGCTTGTCCCGTTGTATTTGTATTCTATCAAGAGGCTGAATATTATAGACAACTACTTGGCCACCAGTGACTCGGTAATCTACGCGATATGAATCATTGCTGAGCTGAAATGTGCTGATGCTCCCTTTTAATATTTTTGCTTGAAGGGGTCTTGGGATAGCACGTAACCCTTTCAATAAGCTCAGCAGATTTCTTTTTTCCCCTGTAGATGTCTCTTTTTCAAGAATAAAGTTCGCATACCCAGTCATTAGAACTTTATAGCCACTTGAGCTTGTTTGCTGTTCTATAGTTGTATCAACAAACGGTATATATCCTTGAGCATTCAAAATAGCTACATGCTCAGGCGAAGTTTGAATAGCACCGTGGCGAAACAATAAAAAGGTTAACTGGTTGATACTCGTATCCATTTAAACGATCTCCTTCATCCTTGAATAATCCGGCGAGCCTCTACGGAGCTTATGTTATTCATCCTGATGTTGGGCCGCTAGCCTTCCATTCAGCTTTATCTGGTTAGTGTGCGCTATGCACGGTTTGGGTAAGGAGTGCTGGGCCGCTGTTAGTTGTTATGGTAGATCAAGATCCATCCTACGGTTTTGATTGGGCATGGGTGATTATGGTGGAACAGGTTCCACCATACGATTGGTAATAGGATTTTGTAGGAATCTTGATTCACCGAAGCTGGGGGCTAGGTCAAGTGATTGGACAAAGTTGCGAAAAAGTTTATAAAGAATAGCGGTTTATAATTTTTCGCTGAGGGTGTTTTTCACCTCCTGGGCGTTGTAACTATCACCATTAGCGGGGCGTACTCCTTTGCTAAGGCGAATTTCAAGGCTGGCGATGGCTTCATTCCTGCCGGTCGTTACAGCGACTTCGGTTTCATAGCTTTGAGTGGGGTGAGCGTGAGTGGTGCAGCCTAGCAACCCGCAATTGCGGCTGACGGTGTGACCTCGTTATATGCTGGTTTGGGTGCTGTTGCTGGGTTTTTCAACGGACAGTTCACGATCGACGACTACAAACCAGTCGTAGCCTTTTTCCAGCGTTAATTCGGCGGCTCTTAATAGAGCGTAATTCTTGGCTTTACCTGCTGAGTGGCTGCGGGCTTTGTAATCGACGCAGTAGCGGTTAGTGCTGATTTCTGTCTCAGAATAGCCATAACCGCTGCCAGCTATCCGGGGTCGACATGTGCATAAATTGACTCGCACTGAAGCCTATAGTAAAGGTTATGCTTGCGGCTAAAGCCAGCTGCTGTTGAGTTTTGCCGCCCAAGCGTCATATTGACGACTTTGTGTTGATTATCGTTGTTCATCACCACATCGTCTCCAGAGGCATTGTGGTTATTTTTGGTTTGCTCACTGTTATTTAGTAGCTCGGTATTATGTTGTTGATTGAGAGCGGCGTGTACCGCATGAAATCCGTTAATACCCCGCTGCTTGCGGCAGGAGTTTTTATTTGGTCGTCAGCACGGAGCATTTCGTCATCGGCTGACAGTCAAAACTCGGCAAGTATTGAATTGAGAAAGCGTCGCCCTAAGGGTGTGGTGTTGATAGATTGGTCGCTGATGGACAATAGTTTTTTATTATTCAGCATAGCCAGTTGGGTTTGTACAGCGCTGA
>JBAYQJ010000079.1:0-9247 GCA_041677245.1 Spongiibacteraceae bacterium
CATCCGGAAAACCCGTAGAAATTAAATTCATGCGCAAAGATCAATCACCTTGTTCGGAAGCGTTGCTGATCCCGGACTTACAAATCAGCGACACCCTGCCATTGAATAAGTTAAAAACAATCCAACTACCCGCGTTGTCCACCGGTGAATATGCCTTTCATTGTCAAATGCAGATGTATCGCGGACAGATCACGGTGGAATAGGAGGGCGTTATGAAAATTAACAAAGTCACTGCAATCTTCGATGAGTTTCGACTTAAAGACGTAGAGGTTCCGCTCGTTCGGCATGGGGTATCGGGTTTTACATTGCATCCGGTGCGAGGTCGAGGTCAATATTTCGATAGTTTTAACGAGAACCATTTGATCAAACATATTCAAATGGAAGTTTATGCCAACGCCGATCAGGCGATGGATATTGCGCAGTTAATTGTCGATGTGGCACATACTAACGCTGATAGTGAGGGTTTGGTGAGTGTTGTTCCCGTCAATCAGCTGTTGTGGATTCACGATAAAAGAGTTGCCAATCAGGAAGATTTTCACTATCACGAGGTGCGTCATGACTAGTCAAAAGAGTTCGTTTTGGTTTACACCCAAAGGTTTTGCTGCGCTGGGGTTGATTGCCGCTGCCAGTTATTTTTTGTTGATGGAACATAGTCAGCATGTTTGGCAGTACTTGCCATTTCTCATTTTATTGGCCTGCCCGTTTATGCATATTTTTATGCATGGTGGGCACGGCAGTCATGGTGGGCATGGCAGTCATGGTCACGGTGAAGAAGAGTCTGATCAAGATGCCTATCAGCGAGGATTGGAAGATGGCCGTAAGAAGAGCGATAACCATCACCACTAACAAACCAAATTTACAGAAGGAAATACACAATGCACGGTGATTCTGCTTATGGGCTTTGGACGTTGGTTATTCTAAATTCCGCTATTTTTATCTTTTTTGCTTTCAGTTTTACCAAGCCAAAAACAAAAACAGACTGGCGAAGCTTTGGTGCTTTCTCTGCTTTTATTGTGGCCTTATTTACGGAAATGTATGGCTTTCCGCTAACGATCTATTTTTTCTCCGGCTGGCTAGCGGAAAAGTATCCGGGAATAGACTTTCTTTCTCATGAGAACGGGCATCTATTACACACGTTGTTAGGATTTGAAGGCAATGCTCACTGGGATCCGTTACATATCACCAGCAATATACTGATCATTCTCGGCTTCTTTTTATTGTCAGCGGCCTGGAACGTTTTACATAAGGCCCAGCAAACTCGTTCTTTGGCCACCACCGGCTGGTATGCCCGTTGTCGCCACCCTCAATATATTGCCTTCATCATGATTATGTTCGGATTCCTGTTGCAGTGGCCAACGCTACCTACTGTAGTGATGTTTCCCATATTGGTTATTGTGTATGTTCGTTTGGCGAAACGTGAAGAACAAATGGCACTGGACGAATTTGGTGATACCTATCGCCAGTACATGGAATCCACACCAGCGTGGTTGCCAAATTTTACTACTACAAAAACACATTCCGTTTAAGGAGAATCCATGTCCCGTGATCAGGATCGCGCCACGCATTACGATGAAGGCAGCTTGACGTTAACTGGAACTGTGATGTTAGGCACCGGAGTGATGATCGGTGCAGGTATTTTTGCGCTGACTGGGCAAATGGCCGAAATGACAGGCTCATTGTTTCCATTGGCCTTTTTGGCAGCCGCTGTAATCGTTGCCTTTAGTGCTTACTCGTACATTAAGATATCCAATGCTTATCCCTCTGCGGGCGGCATAGGTATGTATCTCCACAAAGCCTATGGTGACCGATTACCCACCGCGTTCAATGCTTTGCTGATGTACTTCTCAATGGTCATCGCTCAAAGCTTTCTAGCTCGAACGTTCGGCTCGTACACGATGCAACTGTTCGGTGGTGATGAATCCGGTCTTATGGTGCCGATACTGGGTGTGGCACTCATATTGACGGCCTTTGTTATTAATCTTCAGGGCAATCGCCTTATTCAAGGTTTTGCCGGTTTTATTGGCATGCTGAAAATCGGCGGCATTCTGATTATCGGTCTGGCAGGTGTTTTACTGGCGGACAGCCTCGCAATCGATTTTACCAGTGAGAGCGAACCAGGAACGTTAGGAAACTTTCTCGGAGCTACTGCGCTTGGCATTTTGGCCTTTAAGGGCTTTACCACCATTACCAATAGTGGTTCCGAGGTGATTGATCCACACCAAAACATTGGCCGTTCCATTGTTATTTCAATCGCTGCTTGTGTTGTTATTTACACGCTGGTTGGTTTTGCGGTAGCGGGCAACCTTTCTCTCAGCGAAATTATCGAAACCCGAGATTACTCTTTGGCAGCGGCGGCGCGTCCTGTATTTGGGGAATATGGTGTGTGGTTCACCGTTGCCATTGCCATGACGGCAACGGCGGGAGGCATACTTGCCAGCATTTTTGCCGTTTCCAGAATGTTGGCGATGCTGACGGAAATGCATTTGGTGCCCCACAGCCATTTTGGTATGTCTGGAAGCATCCAAAAACACACCTTGGTATATACCGTCGTGTTGGGGATTTTTCTCACCGCATTTTTTGATCTCTCCCGCATTGCTGCTCTCGGTATTGTTTTCTACCTCATCATGGATATTGCCATTCACTGGGGCGTACTGCGTTACTTGTTGGACGATATTAAAGCCAAATCTTGGGTACCAGTGACTGCCATTATTCTGGATCTGTTTGTGCTGAGTGGATTTGTCTGGGTGAAGCTGAATTCCGATCCTTATGTTATCGGCGTGGCTGTTTTTGTCATGATTGTGATTGCAGGCGGTGAGCATCTGTATCTGAGATCCGAATCGAGGAAAAAAACTATGCATCGGGATGATAGTCATGATCATCAGCATTGAAGACCATGAATAGATAGCGTTATAAATTCATATGTCATCGTGAGTAAATCGCTTGCTTATTTTTTCCAAAGTTTTGATTAGGATCCTCGTTACCATTTTCCCAGCAGAAAACTGTGAATAACAGCGATGCTAGTAGTAATATTATTAAGCCTATTTTTGTCAGATGACACTGCAGTATGACTCGCTTAATGGTGACCGCCATTGTTATTTCGGCGAGCGCTAAGAATCTGATATTGCTCAGGCGAAAGTGTTGGTAATCGCTGAATAAAAGCCACCATATTCCATATGCGCTCATCGTCATGTCCCGAACCCCAGGCGGGCATGCCTGAAGCTTTAATGCCGTGTTTGATGATCCAGAACTGGCGTTTAATAGTTTCATTGTCAGAGCCTGTGCTTTCGGTATGTTCGGGATCGTGCCTATCGACTGTCAGGGTCAAGTTGGGCGGTACTGGGTATAAACCTACTGAAAAATCGCTTTGGGTTTTGCCCGGTTTTAAATGGCAGCCCGTGCACATATCGTTGTAATCGGCACCACCAGCCAACAATCGATCCGACGAATTGAGATCGTTTGGGATTTCTAGATCACTGGCAGCACGTGCAATGGAACGTTCGCGCAATGTTTCCAGTAGCCAATAGGTCAATTGGTTGTGGGGTGTATCTGCGCCCATGGGGTAAAGACCGGAGTAAAGAAATAGCCCTCCACTCAGCAGGATAAAGGCACTTATAAGGGCCAGGCTTTTTAAATAAGTTTTCATCTCTGCTCCGATCTGTGATTAGTGCTGGTGTTCTGAATTGTGGGTATCACTCTCTTTTTCATGATCTTCGTGGGACTCTTCTTCACCAGTGTCATCACCATGCATGTCTTTCATACATTGTTTCATCATGGCCTGCATCACAGGGTCGTCCATGTCCATTTTACTGTGATCCATATCCTTCATTGCGGCGCATTCCGGAGCTTTGGCGTCTTTCATATGTTCCTTGGGGTCATGGGCCTGAGCTGATAAAGTAAAAGCCAATGTAGAGAGTGCCATGGCAAAAGTCAGTGTTTTAGTTTTCATAGGAATATTCCTTATGGTCGAAGTGGAAAATTAATTTTAGGGAGTCGATAGTTAAAACATGAATCTCAGTCCAGCGACAAAGCTTGTATCACTGATGTCTTGTCCTGCGGCTTGTCGAAAATCAGCCGTATCGCCATAGGCATCGGACCATTCCACGCCGATGTAGGGTGCAAACTGACGGTTGATTTCATAGCGCAGCCGCAGACCGATAGATAAACCCGAGAGGCCACTGCCCAATCTGTTATTGGGATCGTCCTCTCCATACAGCGATAGAGCTGCACGTGGTTGCAAGATTAGCTTTTGAGTTAATAGCAGCTCGTATTCGGCTTCGATGGACAGAGCCGTGCGCCCGCCGTCTCCTAGGTATGCTGTGGCATCCAACTCAAACCAATAGGGTGCAAGGCCTTGAATACCGAAAGCCAGCCATTGGCGGTCCGTACCTTCATCGTAATGATCAAACCTCACGCCTAGTTGGGTGTCAAAATAAGTAGTGAGTGCATGGCCCCACAGTAGATCAGTTTGACTTTCTTCTACTCGGCCATCGACGATATCGCCTTCTGTTTTAACGACGAAGCGATCGTAGGTGGTGCCGTACCAGCCCTGTAAATCGAACACCGTACTATCACTGCCCTCATTGTATTCAAGACGATTGCCCAGCACTGACCAGAAGGCGTGTTCGTCGGCCATCTTCAATTGCCTCGGGCCAGATTGAGCATAAGGGCCTTCGGTAAGGGTGTAACCATCGGAATAGGCGTGAGGGTCGCGGGCGTCATGGGGTGCGCTGCCCCCCTTCATTTCCATACCTTTATCAGTTGGTTCGTCGTGATCCATTTGCGCCCACAAGGCTGAAGCATGCAAAGTGGTGGCACCTATTAACATGCTAATGAACTGTTTCATGGGTTTATTTTTCTTCATAAGATTCCTCATGAAACTACCACCTCACGGAACATGCCCGCATCCATATGAAACAGTAGGTGGCAATGCCAAGCCCAGCGACCCAGATCGTGCGGTGTGGTTAAAAAACTAATGCGCTGTGCCGGTTGTACCGGGATGGTGTGTCGGCGGACCAGCAGTTCGCCCTGGTCAGTTTCTAGGTCACTCCACATGCCATGCAAGTGCATGGGATGGGTCATCATCGTGTCGTTTTGCAGAATGATTCTAACGCGCTCATTGTGGCGCAGGGACACAGGTGTACTTTTCCCAAACTCCAACCCGTCAAATGACCAGCTGTAGCGCTCCATATTTCCGGTTAGGTGCAGCTCAAGTTCAGTTGAGGGTGGGCGGTGGTCATTCAGTACGCCATCAATAGATTTTAAATCGGCCAAAGTTAATACTCTGCGACCATTCTTACGCAACCCAATGCCAGGATCGTCGAGATTGGTGCGTGGCATATCGACTCGCATATCCACGGAGGGGCCGTATTCGGTGCGCGCGTGGTTCACGGTTTTTGATGGTTTAGCTAACGGATTTTGCGTGCCGTGCTGCATGCCATGCATACTGTGATCCATGGCTATACCGCCGTGTTGGCTATGGTCCATACCTTTCATGCCAGCCATACTTTCCAAGCCAGACATACCTTTCATGTCTTCCATGCCACTGTGACTCATGGCACCCATCATATCGGTCATGGTCAGCCACTCCGCAGGGTCGAGGGCGGGTGCTGGTGCTGATAAACCTTGCTGTACAGCCAGCGTGCCGAGAGCATAACCGCTGCGATCCATACTCTGGGCAAATAAGGTATAGGCCTCATCCTCGGGTTCGACCAGAACATCATAGGTTTCCCCAGCGCCGAAACGGAATTCGTCCACCGTAACCGGTTTTACATCCTGACCGTCAGCCTGCACCACGGTCAGTTTCAAGCCGGGAATACGCACATCGAAAAAGCTGTTACTGGAGGCATTAATAAAGCGCAAGCGTACACGTTCGCCTTGTTTGAAAAGTCCGGTCCAGTTGCCTGCTGGCGCTACACCGTTCATCAGGAAGGTCAGTGTAGCCGCCGACAGATCGGTCAGGTCGGTGGGATTCATGCGCATCTGGTTCCACATTTGTCGTTTTTCTAATGCTGCCTGCATACCCATTTTTGAAACGTCACTGGTGAAATCAAAAAAGGTCGGCTGATTAAAGTTGTAGATATCGCTCTGCATTTTCAGTTTGCTGAAGACATGCATCGGGTCTTCGTCAGTCCAGTCAGAGAGCTGCACCACGTAATCCCGGTCGGCCTTGATGCGTTCCCCATTGCGCGGCTCTATGATCAGCGCCCCATACATGCCGGTCATTTCCTGAAAACCGGAATGACTGTGGTACCAGTAAGTGCCGCTTTGTTACAGCTTGAATTGATAGGTAAACGTTTCGCCGGGCGCTATGCCCTTAAAACTAATGCCAGGTACGCCGTCCATCTGATAGGGCAAAATGATACCGTGCCAGTGAATCGAGGTAGAGACAGACAGGCGATTGGTGACCCGAATTGTTACGTCATCACCTTCGCGCAGACGCAGTGTGGGTGCCGGAATGGTGCCGTTAATTGTGGTCGCCATACGAGTCACGCCGGTAAAGTTGACCGGCGTTTCAGCGATCACCAAGTCAATCTCACGACCGCTGAGTACAGGGGACGATCCAGGTTGGTTGGATTTGTGTTGCGATTGTGCATAGCCCAGGCTGGGGAGAGAAGTGAGTACACCACCCGCGGCTAAACCTTGCACAAATTGGCGCCTTGAGAGGGTGGTTAAAGCCAACGAAGGTTTTCTATTCATTGAGCGATATTTCCTTTGTGTAATGGTTTGATAGTGACAATAAGTCACTCGGTCTTTCGTCAGGATGACAGCCAGATGACAAAGGTGTAATTTATGTGTCATCTGGCTGTTGGGCTTACCCCGCTAGACTTTCCTCAATTACTGGTTGTTGCCAAATCAACAGGAGAAAGAATTCGATGCGGATACTGGTAGTAGAAGATGAAGTCAAGATGGGTGATTTCTTGGCTCAGGGTCTTACCGAAGCGGGTTTTGCGGTTGAGTTGGTGCGTAATGGCTTGGATGGACATCATTTCGCTATGACGGAAATCTTCGACCTGATTATTCTCGATGTGATGCTGCCCGATGTGGATGGTTGGCGTATTGTGCAATCCCTGCGTGAGGCGGAGCGACAGACGCCGGTTTTGTTTCTCTCCGCGCGGGATGGTGTGGATGATCGGGTTAAGGGGCTGGAGCTGGGAGCTGATGATTACCTGACCAAGCCTTTTGCCTTTTCTGAACTGTTGGCCCGAGTGCGCACGCTGCTGCGCAGGGGGGCAGTTCTACCCATGATGGATCAGTTTCGCATTGCTGATCTCGTTCTTGATTTGCCCCGGCGACGGGCGCAAAGGGCAGGTAAAAAAATTAACCTCAGCCACAAGGAATTCTGTTTGTTAGAGTTACTGGCACGGCATCAGGGTGAGGTGTTACCGCGCTCCCTGATTGCATCGCAGGTATGGGATATGAACTTCGACTCTGACACTAACGTGATTGATGTGGCGATCCGCCGCCTACGCGCCAAAGTTGACGATAATTTTGCGCCGAAGTTAATTCATACCGTGCGCGGTATGGGGTATATGTTAGATGTTGAAGAAGATGATTAGGTCAGGCAGAGGCCCGCACAGGCATGATTGATTCAGGCAAAAACACTGCTGTGAAAACTGCTCGCCAGCATCGTCCCTTGTCACTCACTGCGCGGGTGACTGTCTTTGTCGCTTTAGCTATTGGTCTTAGTCTGGTGTTAATCAGCCACTTGGTATTAAGCGCGGTTCACCGTCATTTCGCCGAGCAAGATGCCGAGGAGCTGCAGGTGATGACGACGGCAATAGAGCGGGTGTTGGGCGAAAGTCTGGGACAGTCGACTGATCTTGTTGAGGCGCTGTCCCATGCTATTTCAGGTCATCATGGAGTGTATTTTGAGGTACAGAATCAGCGCGGTGAGATTCTGTATTCTACGTTTAAAGACAGATTATCAGAAAAGGCCGTGGTCGCCGCACCGACGTCGACCATTCACGCGGCTAACCTACTGTCTTGGCAAGCGGATGATACGACCTATAACGGAGCGATCAGCCTCATCAGGGTCGATGGTCAGAATTTTCGGGTGGCAACGGCCATCGACATGGATTTCCATCTGCAGTTTTTGAGCAACTTTCGCCAGAGCCTCTGGTTAATCATGATGCTGGCGGGTACCGTGACCCTTTTTGCTGCATGGCTCGGGGTACGTCAGGGCCACACACCAATACGTGAGCTGAGTGAGAGTTTACGCACCGTCCAGGCAGATCGATTGTCCGTGCGCCTCGACCAGTCGAATGTGCCACGAGAGTTGCAGGGTCTGGTTGCATCTTTCAATCTAATGATTGGCCGCCTGGAGAACAGTTTTACACGTCTTATACACTTCTCCGCTGATATTGCGCATGAACTGCGTACACCTTTGACCAATATTATTACCCAGACTCAGGTGGGGTTGAGTAAGGCCCGCAGTGAAGGGGAATACCGGGAGTTATTGTATTCCAATCTGGAAGAGCAGGAGCGCCTAGCAAAAATGGTTAACGACATGCTCTGGTTGGCCAAGACTGACCACGGTTTGCTAAAACCTGAGTCTGAGTGGCTGGATTTAGCGAGTGAAGTTCGTGCAATACTGGAATTTTTTGAGGCCTTAGCTGAGGAAAAACACATTCAGCTGCGGCTGGAAGGTAATGCACCGAAGGTGTTGGGTGATCGTTCCATGCTGCGTCGAGCGGTGTCTAATCTGTTATCAAATGCTATCCGTTATACACAACCTGGCGAACAGGTGAAGGTACAGCTTGCAACAGCGGCGAATGATGAGGTCACACTGACTGTTCAAAACCCCGGTCCAGAAATTCCGCCAGAACAGCTGACAAAACTATTTGACCGTTTTTACCGGGTCGATCCGGCGCGTGCTCGCCAAAGTGATGGCGCTGGGTTGGGCCTGGCGATTGTAAAATCAATTATTGACGCTCATGGGGGGCGGGTACAGGTGTCTAGTGATCAAGAAATAACGCAATTTACGTTGTTCTTCCCGTTACAAAGGAACCAGTAGCCACTGCTGTCGCTGCAGAACCTGAAGGATTAGATCGTACTACTGGTGTGCTATTAGATGAATGGCTTCACTGAGGGCGAGTATTTACAGATGTGGAGTTTTTGGATTCGCATTAAATTTAAGCATTTCTCACCGCGGCCAAGATTACTTGCCTTTGCATCCCCGGTGCATCCCAAAGTTTAATTGGGCGCTTACCACTTAAAAAAATCTGTTGCTTCTAAGATTGGTGTTAGA
>JBAYQJ010000080.1:0-9078 GCA_041677245.1 Spongiibacteraceae bacterium
CTTCAATCGCGGTAGCAGTTTCCTGCGCCGCTGCGACACCGCTATGGCAATGCACCGCAATATCAAAACCATCTGCTGCCAGGCGCAGCGCTATTGCACGCCCAATACCTCGGCTGGAGCCGGTTACTAAAATACATCTACTCACTATTAATCCTCACTGATTACTTTGACCCTAGCCGTTAAATTAACCCCGTACTCCCTGGAGTATTTTCTCGGGTTTATCGGGCCGAAAAGCATTGATTCGGGCACTGGCGAGTAACTCGCCACCTTCCATTGACTGGATATGCTTAATTGTACAATCGAAGGCTGAAAGACCAGACTCTTCCGCATAGCGTATCTCCACTTCCACTACCAGACGCGCACCTGTTTCAAAACAGGAGCGCTCAGCCTGATAACGGCGGGAACCCAATAAAAAACCTATAGTAATCGGCACACCTTGGGTAATTTGCTGACTACCCGACCATACCGAAATAGCCTGCGCCATGTATTCAAGCCCCACCCACGCAGGAACCCCCCCCATAGCTTCGCTAAAAAACGGACTGCTGTTACTGATATTCACAGCCACCGAAGCTTTTTTATCATCATAACTCAGCACTTCGTCGAGCAATAACATGGGCTCCCGGTGGGGCAGAAATTGCTTAAGGTGCTCACGTTTACTGACGACATCATCTAACACATCGTTCATTCTATCCAGCCTCACCGATCACTACACAGGCATTACTGCCGCCAAAAGCAAAAGAATTACTCATCATTTTTTTAGCCTCTGTTGACGCCAAACGCTGATCGGTACGTAATAAATTAATCGGCACCAGCTGACCATCAACACAGCCATCCCACTGTTGCTTTGGCAATACAGCGTCACAATTTAATCTCGACATCAGCAACCAACACAGGCCAATTTCAGTAGCGCCCGCCGCACCCAAAGTATGTCCGGTTAAACGCTTGGTGGAGCTGCAAGGTAACTGTTTCCCCAATACGGAATCTACGGCAATACTTTCCATCTCATCATTTTTAATCGTTGCTGTGCCGTGTAAATTCAAATAACTGATTTGCTCAGCGGCAAGGCCAGCATCAGCCAAAGCAGCCTGCATAGCTGCAATAGCCCCCTCACCCTCGGGATGTGGTGCAGATATATGATGGGCATCCGAAGATTCGCCAACCCCAAGCAGATTAAGCTCAGCCGCTTGTTTTTGCATAATAAACAAAGCCGCACCTTCACCAATACTGATACCATCCCGGTTTGCGCTAAATGGATTACAACGCCCACTGGAGACCGACGACAATGCCGTAAAACCATTGAGTGTCAGTTTACAAAGCGAATCTACGCCACCGACAATAACCGCGTCACATATATCCAACTGTAGTAGATTACGCGCAGAGGAAAAAACCTTAGCACTTGAGGAGCAGGCCGTAGACAGGGTATAAGCAATGCCATTGAGCCCCAGATAATCGGCGAGGAACACCCCAGGCGCTCCAATCTCTTGTTGACGATAATCGTAATCGGCTGGTGCTGTACCATTTTCACCTGCCTGTGCTAAGGCTCGCTCGCCCTCAAGGATACCGGAGGTGCTGGAGCCAATAACCAGTGCAATACGCTCACGACCGAATTGAACAATTAACTCATCCACCTCTTCGCGTATTTGCTCTAGTGCCGCCAGTAACAAACGATTATTGCGACTATTAAATTGCTGTTGCGATAACGGTAACTCTGGTAGCGAACCCTGCACTTCACCAACCCAAACCGTTTGCTCAGGAATCCACTCCGAACGCTGTACCATCCCCGGCGAATGTCCCACCAGTAGATTTTCTAATACCTGCTCCCTGCTATTACCCAAGGCATTGATAATACCCAGCGCCGTCAAGCCATAAACTGGTGAAGTCTTCATTGTGCTACAAACTCTTTACTTAAATTTAAATCAGTCACTTGGGTCAGCGGTTCAATACTCAGGGTTTCTATTTGATAAGCATAACCCCACTGCTCATTATGAAACTCAACAAAATGCGGCCAAACGCTGTTGTTAGGACCACCATCATCACGATAATGAATCGTCACCCAGCGCTGATCGTTTTTCAGCAACTGCCTACCACCATCAATAGCTTTAACCGAATATTCGCTGCCTGCCAAGGCCCGCTCAATTTCTGCTAACGGCCAAAAAGTTAATTGTATATCGGCCAAAACAAATGCCGGATCAACCGCTGCGGGCAATAACGGTGAAACCGTGGCAGTTAAATTGTCATGTTGATATGACAGACTAAAAAGCGTATTTCCCGCCGAGGTATTACCCACCATCGCCATGCGATTAGGCTCCACTTCTAATTGGAATAACATCACATAATGTCGACCATCGCGCTCACCGCTCACCCGTTGCAATACCGCCAGCGACTGCCCCAAGCTCGCCGCTGATAAAACCGGAAGATACGGCTTAATCGGCGAGGATTTTTGCTGGCTGGCTGTACTACACGCTGCCACTATTAAAACCACCGCGCACAGAGAAATATTTTTTACTCGTAACAATAATTGCGGCGGCCAATCTATAACTTTTAAATTATCACCCATCAGTTGTTTGCCTACAAAGCTCTGCCAAAACACTGAGTCGTCGCTTACTGTCTTTAACATAGGGGTTCGCTTCATCCCATGCGTAACCCGCCAAAATAGAAGAAATCATTGCCCTCACATTAGCCGGCCCACTACCCGTAGCTGCCATTTCACGCTGTTGAAGATCATGCATAATGACGTTTTGGAAAGGCTGGTCATACCAAGCTGTAACAAACGTGCGAAAAGTTTCCACGCCTTTTTTCAAGGGTATAGAAAACTCTGACTCCCAATCAATTTCTTCACCTTGTAGCTGCCGATCGAGCAGTGCTGCAGCCATACTTGCCGAGCGCATCGCAATAGTAACTCCGGAAGAAAAAACAGGGTCTAAAAACTCACCTGCATTACCCAATAAAGTATAATTTTTACCGTATAAAGATTTAACGCTAGCGGAGTAACCGGTAATTTTTCGCGCGGGAAAATTGTATTCTGCATCAACCAGTAGTGATGATAACTGCGGCTCTTCTGCATAAATGGTCTTTAAGACATCCTTGGGCTCCCCTTCGTAATTATCAAAAAACTCGACTCGCGCAACCACGCCTATCGAAGCCTTACCACCACCCAGGGGAATTAACCAAAACCAAACATCACGGTGTTTAGGATGAATGGTTATTAAGATTTTATTACTGTCGTACCAGTCACTATCACTTAAACCAGTAATATGGGTAAATACCGACTGCCTTACCGGAAAATCCGAAGGCACATGCAAATCTAATAAACGCGGTAAAACCCTACCAAAACCACTGGCATCCAATAAGAACTTGGCCTGCATTGTGTGCTCAACGTCATCCGCATCCCGATAAGTAACGCTGGGTTTATCACCACTGACATCGACACCGGTAATCTCATGACGAAAACGTACATCTGCGCCCATTCGCGCTGCCTCATCAGCAAGGATTGTATCGAATCGAGCGCGCTCTATTTGAAAAGTTGTACCCCAGCCTGGAGAAAACTTATCCCGAAAATCAAACTCGGTATAGCGACCATTAAACAGAAATGCTGCACCACACTTAAATTGAAACCCGCCAGCCTGAACCGCATCCATCATCCCCGCTTCTTCGATATATTGCATACACTGCGGCAGCAGACTTTCACCGATAGAAAAGCGCGGAAAAGTTTCCTTTTCTAATACACGTACGCTATAACCTTTTTTAACCAGCAAGGCCGCAGCAATAGCACCAGATGGTCCAGCACCTATAATTAATACATCTACACTCTCTACCACTGACATCGGGTTCTCCTTTAAGCCGATCTGGCTTTAACTAGGTTCCTTAACTATAAAATATTAACTACAAGCTATTGTTTTATTTCCCGCGCTATTCACTCTACCGCACAGCATCGGTGCCAGCAGTAGGCAAATACTTATTCCCATTAACACGGTGATACCAAAGGCATGCACCGCCGGAGTATTACTCAATGCCAATAAACCAAAAGACAGCAAAGTTGTTAACGCTGAAAGAATAATCGCCAGCATGGTGCTATCACGATGCTCAATCCCCTCTTCCAAAAACAAGGTGTAATCCACACCAATACCCAATACCAATAACAGCGCCAATAGATGAAATATATTCAAGGCCTGTCCCATCCACCCCAAACTGCCCAAAGCCACTAAGACCGCCAATACGGGTGGTAACATCACCCGTACCGCTTTTAAAAAGCCATAACGATAACACAACAGGAGATAGATCAGCAGGTAGGAGCCCGTTACTAATACCGCCACGCGTTGACGGTAGTCACCCAATAAGTTCGAGATGTCTGTGACTTTATCAACCAATGTCACTTTATCTGTCGTTTGCTCCAGCGCAAACAATGGTTGTTGCTGTCCGCCGTACAAAGCCACAACCGAAGCATAACCCCGCTCAGTTTTACCCAGCCACAAATGCCTCCAGGGGTCCGCAGCAGCACTCGCCAACCAATCCTCGAGTTTAAGAAACTGTTGCGGTGGTGTTTGGTAATGAGCCGTGAATTGGTTGATTACCGTCGCATCCAAGCCCAATGTTTGGGTATACGTCGCCAGTAAAGCGGGATCAGCTAACAAATGCTGCTGTATTAATGCCACATTATTACGCTGACGTAGCTGTGATGGTAATTGCCGAGAAATAGCATCAAAACGCTCCAGCTCACCACGCTGCTGTAACTCTATCAAGCGCAGCTGTAAGCGCTCTTCTCGCTGCAGTAACTGCTCGACCGTATCGCCCTCAACCAACAAAAACTGATTGCTCAAATCTCGCTCTAAAATAGTCATTACCCGCTGCTCTTCTGCGCGCAGGGAAGGTGACGCAGCCTGTAACAAACGAATATCATCATTGACAGATAGCTGTACCATCCCAAACAAGCTAACACCACCAAGCAATACCAACAAAAGGACAACCTTAACTGGCGACCAACTCAAGCACGTTGCATAGCGATCAGCCCATTGCAGCCTAATCGATTGCCCTTGCTTAAACGCTGGGCGTGCAGCTAAGTAAGGAAATAAACTAACCACAGTAATAAAGGCGGCCAACAAGCCCACCGTAGAAAATAACGCCATCTGCTGCATGCCGGGGAACGGTGCAAAACACAAGCCCGCATAGCCCAAACAACTAGTGACCACACCCAAGCTAATACCAGAGAAAATCCGCCGAATAGCTATTTTACCCGTCCAACTGCTACCACCGCCTAAACGATCAGCAAAAAAATGAAATGAATAATCAATAGAAATCCCGATCAAACTCGCCCCGAATACCAACGTCAATAAATGCACCGAGCCAAAAACCCACTGACAAACCGTAAACGCTGCAATAAAACCCGAGCCAATTGCCAGCAGGCTCGCCAACAACGGTAGCGGCGAGCGAAATACCCACAGCAAAAGTATAACGACACCCAGTAATGAGCCAACACCAATGGTGGTCACCTCCTTCGCCGCTGACTTTATCGCTTCATTGGCATAACGCACCACACCGACACTTAGAATCTCGACTTCTGGATGATCCGAGCGCACTGTGGCCAAGGCGTGCTCTAACGGCTTAACTAAATCAGATTGTAGCTGGATTGAAAAAGGCGACCCAGATAGCACAGCATTGATCATCACATACTGCTTACCTTGATGTTTTGCTACCAGCACACCATTAAGCAGTGAAATATTTTCAACGCCCTGTGATAACCCTAAGGCAAATCGGTAGAACAAAAGTAACGGATCGTTTTCGAGTAATGTCGAAGAAACAGGTACCAAAGGCGAGTACATCATTTGTAGCGTTGAGTGAATAAAATCAGCGCCACCGCTGGTTAGTCCCGCCCTGGTATCAGAGGACAACAGCTGATGTTTGTAAGTTAAATAGGGTGCCAAGCTTTGCTGCTGCCGCTTGTTATCGAAACGGTAATCCAGGCGGGAAAAACCTTTAATCAGCGCTAGCTTTTCAACCACTTCATCTGCTGCTTTAATCGCTTGAGGCAGCTGCTTCGCACCAACTAAAATTAAATGCCGCTGTGCCAGCGCCTGATTAAACTGCTCGCTAGCATGTTCTATCACTGGATCCTGCTCGGTCGGTGGTAGCAAAGCTAAAATATTAGTTTCGATGGACAAACCTTGCTGAAATTTAACCCCAAGTGCCAGCAACAGTAACATCATTAGCACGCACCAGCTTGCAGGGGTTAGCCAGCGTAATAACCGCTCCCGACACTCAATCTGCAAAATGCTCCAGCTCCTCTGCACTTAGCTCATCGCCACCTATTTTTCGCTGCAAAAATTGAATAACCGTTTTATCGCCAGCATGATCACTGAGGGTAATTATTTCTATATCTTCAACACCGGTCAGCACCACTTGCGAAATCGCCTTACGCAACTGCAGGTCACGTGGTAACAAACCTATTTGCCATTGCCGTTGATTACTAACTTCTGCATTGATCGGATTGTCACAGTAGCAAAAATAAATTTCGAACTGTGTCGATAATTTATCGACATCGCTGGACAACAATTGAAAAAATACCTGGGCAAAACCAAATACCGCAGGATTATCTGCGGCAGTAATGGTGACCACCTCGTCACCATTACGCTGCACTATGCGTTGATTATTTATCATCAACACGCTCGGAAACGGCGTGCTTACCTGCCAATACAAACCTAGATCTTGCTGATATATCATTAACCCTTGAGACACTAACGGGCGCTGTAAAATACGCATTGTCTTAGCCTGACGAAACTGACTGCGCACCAGAGTTGCCGCTGCCAACCGGGAGACAACAGCCTCTAAGGCTGGCGCCTTGCTCGAATCAACCACGGGATGTTCAAATACATCTGCCCGGACCTGTAGCGCAAGCAGGCATGCAAATAAACTCAAATAACAGCTAAGCTGCTTTATATATAACCGTGGCACGCTAAACTCTCCAGCAAAATTGGTGGCGACACATAACACATCTCCCCAGTTTCTATCTCTACAGCAACCTGCACCGAATAACCCTTAGTTAAGCGCTGTCCGCTCTGCTCATCGTAAATAACGTATTCGATTTTTATTCTGTTTTCGTACTCCACCAGCTCAGCACATATTTTTATCGTGCGATCAAATAAAGCTGGCTTTATATATTTGACCCGCATATCAATAATCGGCCAACCAAAACCCGAGCGCTCCATATTGGCATAGCCATAACCGATAACATCTAACAACTCACAACGTGCCAACTCAAAATACTTAACGTAATGACCATGCCAGACACAACGCATCTGATCGACATCGTAAAAAGGCACTTTGATCAACAACTCGATGTTCAAAGGTTTTTTCAACATAATCATCATCCCTTTTATACGCTATATAATATTTGAATGATGGCGTAGCGCAGATCGCCCACCACCGCTAAAACTAACTGGTATAGAGCGACCAATGACTCTGCTGAATTAAACTAACAAAATTTCTTAGCGTTTGTTCAAGCGGTCTGTCCTCGTTTAAAAACTCAAACTGCTCGAACACTTCGGCCTTAGTCTTCAATATACTATCGGTTAGATATTCATCTGACACTTCACCTTGCCGCTTACGCAACTCAACACCTTGAACCGAAGCCATCAGCGCAGCCGCAGCTACTTGCTCGGTCAACTGTAACACTCGCAAACAATCCCGAGCTGCAATCGTGCCCATGCTAACCTTATCCTGGTTATGGCACTCAGTAGAGCGAGAAAAAACACTTGCAGGCATAGTCAGCTTCAGTGCTTCGGCAGTCCAGGCTGAAGTACCAATTTGTACCGCTTTAAAACCGTGATTAATCATTATCCGCTCGGCACTGGCTCCGGTTAAATTAGCGGGTAAACCATGATTAAATTTTGGGTCCATCAGTAAAGCCATTTGTCGATCTAACAAGTCAGCAAGGTTAGCAATACAATTTTTGAGCGAGTCCATCACAAAGGCAATATGGCCGCCGTAGAAATGCCCACCATGTAAAACATGCTCACCATCACCATCAATAATAGGATTATCGTTCGCGCTGTTGAGCTCATTCTCGATAAAACCTCTCATCCACGGCAAAGAGTCTGCCAGCACTCCAATGATATGTGGTGCGCAGCGGATAGAATATCGATCTTGTAAGCGACTTGAATTACGTGGAATATCTTTAACGTTTAAATCTGAACGAATCCACTCGGCGATATTCATTTGTCCTGGGTGAGGCTTTACTGAAAATAATTTTTTATCAAAGTGATTACTATTACCCATCAGAGCAATGCTCATCAGTGACGTAATCCTGGAGCACAACTGCGCCAAGTACTCTGCCCGCTTAAAAGCCAGACATGCCAATGCTGTCATTACCGCCGTACCATTCATCAGCGCCAGACCTTCTTTGGGTCGCAATTTAATTGGCGCAATACCCTGCTGTTTTAACACCTCGGCGGCAGCTAATCGCTCGCCATTAAAAAAGACATCACGTTCACCCATCAAAGTTGCCGCCAGGTACGACAGCGGGGTTAGATCACCACTGGCTCCCACTGAACCTTCTTCGGGAATAACAGGGACAATATTTTTATTAATAAAACATTCTATCTGCGCCAACAATCCATGGGTGACACCTGAGTAACCTTGGGTTAGAGAGGTTAACCTCACCGCCAGTACGGCACGACTTTGCTCTACCGAAAGTATATCGCCTAAACCACAGCCATGAAATCGCGACAGCTGTATAGGCAGCTCTTCAACCAAATGCGGCGGAATAGAAACCGTGCAGGAATCACCGTAGCCCGTCGTCACGCCATAGATAACGCCCTCTTCTTCAAGCAAGCGATCGAGAAATTGTACGCCTCGGTCAATGCGGCCGGTAAACGCATCACTGTCACTCAGTGCTACTTGTTTTTTGGAAAAAGCAATATCGACAATATCTTCGATAGTTACGCGGCCTTCACCAAATATTACATCTTTATTACTCATATTTTTCCCTAAACTATATTCATTAACCTTATTGCTTGATTACCAACCTCAGATTAATTGTATGGTTATACTGTTTTTTCGTTTCGCTGGCCGGTCTATCTAGACCTC
>JBAYQJ010000081.1:0-8933 GCA_041677245.1 Spongiibacteraceae bacterium
ATATGATTTGAGTGAAGGGATTGAATATGCGGGCAGCGGAATCGCTCTTTTTTACAAGTTCCACTCCTGTCAAAAAACTCCTACCCCTTTGAATTATAAGAAATTTATGCCTGTGGTCACATTGCTAGAAACCCAAATAGGGCGCCAAAGTGATAGAAGGCCGTAGGCTCTTGAATAAGCTGTTAAGCCTACAAAGGAATATGCACATTGAGTAAGTATGTTGGTTGTATTATCAATGAACTTGAAGAGTCAGAAGTCATCGATGACGATTTTGACATGTTCGTGCTTTCCGTAAAAATTGATGATTCCGGTGAAATATATGGAACGGAATCTATAGAGCCAATCGCTAAAATTGGTGTTGATATAGAACATGAAGAGTGCCTTTTTCAGATATTGCCTGGCAAAGAGGCATTAAAGGTTTCTGAAGCATATTCAGAAATAGAAACGATAGACTCTGGGTTTTCATTGGTATCTGCTTTTTCGAAAACATTCAATGACTCATCAGTACGAATAGATAATCCGGTAATAGGGTTTGGAGAGAATATTGATGATAAGCGTTTCTTTATCGTCTGCATGGCTTAACAAACAGCTCAAACGGACAAAATATGCTGTCACCTTTTTTGCAAAAACACGCAAAAAAACTGCCATCAAATTTTGCCCCTTAGCTGGGCGTTAAGCGCTTACCAGAGATCACATAAACATAATCAGGAGTAATGATGAACAAAGAACAGGCTAAAAAACACATTGAAGAGAATCTGAATGACGGGGACTCGCTAATAGGTTTTTTTCAGGCAGTAAGTCCACCAAATATTTGGCTATTCTTACTAATTGGCCCTCTTTTCATTCTAAGCATGAGAACATACTTCTTAGCTGTTACTGAGAAAGGTATATCTTTCCACAAATTGAGCTTGTTAGGTAAATTTAAGGAGCATGATTTTTTTCAGTTTGGTGACATTGAAAGCGTGAAAATAGGAAAAGGGCTATTACAAAGGCCTATGAAATTCACATTCAAAAACAACCGAAAGATTAAAGTAAAAGCACAATTAAAGGGAGTAGAAAAGGTCGCAAAATTGCTGCCGGATGTTCAAGAACATATTGAGAGCAATATACCTTTAGTCCAATGATTATATTTCTTATCGCAGTTGTGACTTATGTGGGCTTATTGATTTTCATAAAGCCTGCTCCGAGTAGTTTGAAGGCTGTTCCAATTACCTATAGTGAAAACTTTAAGTTTGTTTGGGCTTCTATATGTTCAGGGGTTGTAATTCTTCTTATATTTCTTCTGACAACAAACTTTGGTTTTATTTCCGTAGATGAGAGCCTGTATCGAACGTTCGCACTGAGTAATGACATTGATCAGTTTTTAAAGTGGCCGTTACAGTCAGTATCGCACCTATTTATCCATGGTAACCTGATTCATCTCGCAGCAAATGTTATTGGCTTAGGTCTAGCATCTGCTTATGAACGCAGGGTTGGAGCCAAGAGGTATTTGGCAGTACTTCTTGTGAGCGGCTTGGCATCTATACCATCTATACTATTCTATTCGGAAAATATTCTAGTCTGCGGGATATCGGGTGGTGTTTTCGGACTGGCAGCTGCTTATTTTACAGATGAAGAGGAATTAACCACCAAGGAGTGGCTTTTAGCGATTTCACTGTTCCTGTTTTTGGCAATAGTGCTTGCCCTAGATTCAGAGTTCAAAGGTGGTTCTAATAAAGCGTTAGATATGAAAATTGATCACATTGGCCATTTTCTGGGAGCATTAGGCGCAATTTTGTATTGCCGCTTAAAGCCACTGCGCTTAACAAGGGCAAGCACCGGAAAAATAAAAGCTCCGGCTTCGCCTCCACTTTAATTTTCCGGTGTTGCCGGCGTTATGTGCCCAAATAGATTCGAGTATCATTTATGGCTATAGACATTGATGAATTAACGGAAGAAGAACTTGTTTCACTAAATCATAGAATTGTTGAGCGTCTCAAATTTCTGGAGTCATTTCACAATCACAATGAAATGATGCAATTTGACCGCGGCGAGCAAGTTAGCTTTGAGCCTCCGGGTCGCGGCAGACAAATTGGTACACTCGTCAAATTCAACAAAAAAACAGTTACGGTTATTACCGAATCCGGTCAAAAATGGAATGTATCCCCCCATTTGATTAGCAAGGTAAAAAAGGTAAAGCCAAGTAAAAATAAATCAAGCAAGGTCGTAAAGTTGCATGGTCCAAAATAAAACACATAACAATTGCAACCATGAACGCGGCACTTCGTGCCGCTGGACCTCCTTACGCGTTGCTTCAGTCGGCCGCATGTTGCGGGCGTTATAGCCTTCGGGGTTTTACTTTATTCGTTCTAAATAGGGTTGTGCAAAACTACCGCATCACAGTTGGTGCTAACCTAAAAGTTGAGTACACTCACTCAACACAGTGACAACGTGGTACCAATGGAGGGTGCGTAGATATGTCTACAATTTACTGTTCGCTCTTCAGCGTACGCAGCCGCTTTTTTCCAGCAGCCAAACTCGGTAGCCCGCAGTTATTAGTGCCATCGTCACTCATTCACTACGTAGCAACATGGGTGCTGTCTATAACAAATCGCAGCATACGCCCAGCAAAAAGCGCTGGGCTGGGACGGCCTACACTGCGTTTCGGCCGCCCATGTGCTCGGCGTTAGGGCTTCGGAGTAAGCATGATCGAAGAAATTATATCTTACGTTAGCCTCTTTTTCGGAGTTGTTGGATTCGCTTATGCAATCTACCAAGATCGCGAAAGGAAGAAATTGAATGAGTATGTAAGAGCTAATAATTGGTTCAATTATCAGAGAATGGAAAATTCGAATGGAACCATACAGTTAGCAAAAGATAAGTACATCGCTAGATATAAAGATGACATTGATATTGAAATCTTAAATCATCTCGCTATGGCTGATGCTCACGGTCAGGAGCTGCTAAAAGAATCTATTAGGCAAATACAAATAGCAGAGCCTTCATTCTGCCACAAGGATTTTGATCGCTGGCTTAAGGAAGGGAAAATTTCTGAATCTAAAGTCGCGCTATTTAAAAGATTTAGTACAGATGCAAAAATTGAAATGCCCTAACAAAGTAAAGCAGTTCGCGGCTATCGCCGCCGGACTCGCTAACGCTCGCCGCTGTTTACGGCGTTAGCGTGTCAACTATTTTAACTACAGTGTATCATCCACTTTTTGTGGGTAACACCACGTGAATCAAATATGAACCGTATTACGAATAAAAATAAAAAGAAAGCTACAGGTGAGTGGTGTAAGCATCCACGACCATTTCTAAAAAGACTTGGAAATGCACGGTTACGTTCGGAACCGATTGATGATCAACCTCCTAAGCACATAAAGAAGAAGGGATTTAGGAAGTTTAAAGTAGCTAATAGATGCCCCTTTTGTTTAGCGCATATACCTAAACAGTGGACGAATAGTACTTTTAGGCACCTTGGTAGTTGTAAAGAGTGTGGCGCAACAAAACAAGGAAAAATTTCGTGTTTAAAATGCAGCTCAGAGAATATATGGCTTAAAGAGTCTACTTACATGTGCAAGAACTGCGGAAAAAACTGGGAAAAGTAAAAAGCATGTACAAGAACCGTTGTATATTTAAATAACGTCCTCGTTTCACTAATGTAGATTAACTGTTCAGTGTCTGTGCTTAATATCAGGTTTGAAGTTTAATATCAGGTTTGAAGTTTAACATCAGGGTATAAGTTGGGTGCTAAAATTAAGAAGCGGCGTGTTTATTGCTAACCATCACAACCACGGGGACGCAGTTACGCTCCAAAAATTTGCGGATGCTTCGCATTTTATCCGCAAATTTCCTCCACTACACAGCGCCCGTGTTGTGGGGCGTTAAAACGTAAATACAGGAGGTTACATGCAACGGATCGCATCACAAATTACTCTGGGGGTTAATCTGTTCTTCCTATCCTTGATCCCTAGCATTGCCCTTGCCGAAAACTCGGCCCCTGAAGACTATCTCGCCAATAAACCGCTGGTGTTGGAGGTTCGGTATTGTGAGTGTCAGGCCACAAAACCGGATAGCTTACCCTCTGATTTATTGCCAAGTTTTCTGGAGGAATCGGGATTTTTAAGGGTTAGCGTATCGAGCAAGGATAAAGGCTTTGCCTCTTCCAGTGAGTTGTCCATAGCCTGAATCAGTGACTTTGCAGGCCAGTATACTCCGCAAAGCGCCATCGGCGCTAACGGGAGCCATCACTTGGTCAAAAGCAGGTTGATAATGCCGGAACGTGCAGTCTGACGTCGATCAGCGGCCAAATTTGGGCGCGTTTTGATCAACTTCTGGTCGTCAGGCAATAGCGGGTTGCCCCGGGCTGGTTTTCCGGGTGGCTTTAAGGTAGCGGCTGTTGTCGGACTTGCTTAACCGGAGGCGGCAAGGCTTCCATAGAGGTCGCGGTAAACGGCAAAGCCCGGACAGTGCCGACCAAAGCGCAGAATCCACTGCCGGCCGCTGTGCACCAGGCGGCAGGCCATGGTCATCAGTTCCTGCATCACCGTTCTCAGGCGGCGGCGCTTGGCCGGATGGCGCACTGGCGCATCTGGGGCGGTCAGTCTCAGGCCCATCCAGCGCAGCACGTTGTAACCCATGGTGGCGAAGGCCATGACCAGGTTGTTGGTGTCGAACTTGCCGGAGGGCAGGCGCTCCAGGTCCAGGTCGGTCTTGAACTCGCTGTGAAATTGTTCACTGGTGGCATGGTCGCTGTACAGCGCCATGATGTGTTGCTCACTGGCCACGTCAGCGGGTGTTCGGCGACAATTAGGATGACCGGTTAGCGACAATTATCTTGGCCGGTTGGGTGTAACAATTGGCCCCTTGTTTTCCATGGTGGAGCAATGGGTGCCAGGCCAACACATAACCAACCGACAAGAGGAGCTGTTCATGCAGCACCGACAAAATGGCGCAAGCCAGGAAGTGGCTGCCGCCAAGGCGGGCATTTCCGTTCGATCCGGACGACGCATCGAGACGTCAACACAAAAACCCCGCGTTAACACCGAGCGGCAGTGGCGCACCCGAGAAGATCCACTGGAAGCCGTTTGGGAGACAGAGTTGCTCCCTTTGCTACAAGCCAAGCCGGATTTGACCGGAACAACCCTGCTTGATTACTTGCAAGAGCAGTATCCTGAGCACTACGACCAGACCATTTTGCGCACACTGCAACGCCGGGTGAAGCAATGGCGAGCACTGCATGGGCCGGAGCGAGAGGTCATTTTTCGCCAACAGGCCGTTGTCGCACAGCAGGGATTCTCTGATTTTACCCACCCCGATAACCCGATTACGATTCAGTCCAAGGCCTTTCCACACCTGCTCTATCAATTTCGACTGGCCTACAGTGGCTGGCGCTCGGTCACCGTGGTTCAGGGCGGTGAGAGTTATGCGGCTCTGGCGACGGGATTGCAGCGAGCCCTACAGCAAGCGGGTGGCAGCCCTGTTGAGCACCGCACGGATAGCCTGAGTGCGGCACGCAATAACCGGCAGAACGTGTGGACTGACGCTTACAGCGAGCTGTGCCAGCATTACCGCATGACGCCCACCCGGAATAATCTGGGGCAGTCCCATGAGAACGGTGTCGTGGAGTGTGCCAATGGCTCGCTCAAGAAACGCCTGGCACAACAGCTGTTACTGCGCGGCCACAATGACTTCGAGAGTGTCGAACAGTATCAGGCGTTTATCGATTGTGCTGTCGACAAACTCAATCGGCGCAACCGAGCACGTGTGGTTGAAGAGCAGGCCGCCTTGCAGCCACTGCCGGAGTTTACAGCCGCCGAGTATCAGACCCTCCATCTCAAGGTGACGCGCAGCTCAACGATCGAAGTCCGCCGCGTTGTCTACACGGTGCCATCGCGCCTGATTGGCGAATCGATACAAGTCAGGCTGCATCACGACAAGCTGGTGCTGTTCGTTGGTCAGCAGCCTGCATTGACCCTGGTGCGTGTTTACCCCAAGCCTGGCGAGAACCGTGCCCGCAGCGTCAATTACCGGCACGTGATCTGCTCGCTGGCCTCCAAGCCACAGGCTTTCCGTTACTCTCAGCTGCGTGATGACCTGCTGCCGGACGACAACTACCGCGAACTCTGGCAACTCGCGGATGAGCATCTTGAACCCCGTGAAGCCTGCAAGTGGATCGTGACAACACTGCGGCTGGCCTTCGAATACGATGACGAGCAATCACTGGGGGAAGACCTGTTGATAGAAGCCCGGGCCGGCCGGTTCGCGTCAATTACCGAGATCCAGTCACGCTACCTTGGCGGTAATCCCGACCTCGAATTCTCGGCTTCAAGTCAACACACCCTGGTCAGTTATGACGACTTGCTGTCTTCGATCCGCAGCCAGGAGGCGTCGATATGACCGACTCCGTCGCCTTACTGCTTAAAGAACTCCGCCTGCCGGCCTTCCACCGTCACTATCAATCGCTCTGGGAAACAGCCGTTGAAAAGAACTGGTCACACCCGGATTACCTGGCCGCCCTGTGTGAGTACGAACTCTCAGACCGCTACCAGCGTCGTACCCAGAAATGGCTACGGGAGGCAAAGCTTGCGGCCAACAAAACCTTCTCGGCGTTGGATCAGAGCGGCTTTAGCCGCCCCTGCAACGCGGCACTGGCCAAGCTGCAACAAGACAGTGACTGGGCACACCATGCCGACAATGTGCTGTTGATCGGCCCCAGTGGCACCGGCAAAACCCACATCGCCAATGCCCTGGGCCATCAACTCACCGAACAGGGGGTGCGCTGCAAGCTGTTCCCGGCCATCGCCCTGGTTCAGCACTTGCAGCAGGCTAAGCGCGATCTTGATCTGATGACCGCCATGACACGACTGGACAAGTACCGGGTCATCATCATTGACGATATTGGCTACGTGAAAAAAACGGATGCAGAAACCCAGGTTCTGTTCGAGTTCATCGCCCACCGCTATGAGAGTGGCAGCCTGATCGTCACCGCCAACCAGCCATTCAGCGAATGGGATCAAATCTTCCCGGATAACATGATGACCGTAGCCGCCGTAGACCGCCTGATACACCACGCGACAATTATCGAATTAGAGGGGGAAAGCTACCGACGACAGCAACAGCTTAAGCAAGCTTCAAAGAGCAAAAAGTAAGACCACCCAACCGGCCATCATAGTTGTCGCGGACCGGACAAGATAGTTGACGCCAGACAAGCGGGCAAGGAGGTAATCCAGCCTTCGATGCTAACTTCTGGCTCCAGGTACAGCTGACCGGAGGCATCGCTGGTGCGAACGGTGACCTTGACGATGCGACGCAGGCCGGGTTCATCGGGAAGGTCTTCTGACAGAACCGCTTCCATCTTGCCGTCGCGGTCCAGCGACCAGACTTCCTTGGCCTGGGCCTTGTTTGCCCAAGCCAAGGGATCCTGCTTGCGAGGGTTCCACTTGATCAGGAAGTCGATCTGGTCCTGCTCGCGCAGGAAGTCGCGATTGTCACGGGCATCGTGTGCACTGTCCAGACGCAGCAGGATGGGCTTGTCCGTCAGTGACCGGGCCCGGGGCAAAACCCGTTTGAGGGTATCCAGAAAACCGTTATTGGCGTGCTGGCTGCCAGGGCGTAGCTCGCAACCCAGGCACCAGCCTTCCTGGCCCAGATACGCGGCAATGGGTGCATAGCCGTCGTAACCCTTGTAGGTGTAGCTGACACCCTCTTTATGGGTCTGGCTGTTGTCCATGGGAAAGACATCCATATCCAGGGCAACATGGCCCATCGCCAGTGGTGACACCGGCGCTTCGACGGACTGAAGAAATTCAACGCTGGCATCCTCCAGCAATGGCGTCAGGGCTTGGGCATCTTCATCAAATCGCTGGCGCAAACGGGCTGAAGATGGCGACTGCTTGATGCCCATCGCCGATTTGAAGAACGGATCTGTTCGTACCGGCTCGGCCGCCTCGAAATCGCTCTTGCCCAGCGTGATCAGGCCCAGGTAGGTGCGGATCAGCTCAATGTTCGGAATACCGTGCCGCTTGACGACTGTGCGAGCGGTTTTGATCAGCGACGTGTGCCGGTTCAGGCAGTGGCCCACCAGGGCCAGTCCGCCGTGGGGTGTATAGACTTCGGTTCGGGATTGCTGGAGAGTGAAAGTACGCATGAGCTAAATGCACTGACTGGGTGAATGGATGTCAGGTGCTATTATATCGCCCAAGGCTTTGTTATTGCAGGCTTTGGATACAGTTTCAGCCGGTTGAACTCACGGATTCAGGCATAGGTTATGAACTCAAGCCAATCATGGGCTCGTCCGACCAATTTCAGTTCAACTATGCTGGCAATTACACTACAAGCAATGGGAGCAGTGCTGGTAACGGGGAGTTGCTGTTGGTTCAGGGGCAGTGGGTCAACCTTTTTGGCTCACAGCATGAGACCCAAACTGGTGGATCGCAACACAGTAACGTTGCGGTGCGGCTGGCTAAGCCCGGTGGTTCCTGATGGCAGGTTTTAACAAGTCGATTAAGTTCGTTCCGGCCGTTGGCCTCCACCGGACGTCCCTGTCGGGCCGCCGCTTATCTTCGCGTTAGCAGCTAATCATCATCAGCGCACTTGAAAACTACTACATTGTAATTATAATGTAGTTATGAGTGATTTGATCTTCGAATGGGATGAGACTAAAAGTCAATCCAATCTAAAAAAGCATAAAGTCTCCTTTAACGAGGCTAAAACTGTGTTTTCTGATGAATTAGCTCGATTAATCCCCGACCCAGATCATTCAATTGATGAAGAACGCTTTATCTTGTTGGGTGCAAGCACGCAATTACGCTTACTTGTAGTGTGTCATTGTGAAAAAATCGATGGTGCAGTTCGTATCATCTCAGCAAGAAAAGCAGATACTCACGAGAGAAAACAATACGAGGGTTATGTTCATGCGCGAAAATTATGATTTCTCTGATTCTATACCAAAT
>JBAYQJ010000082.1:0-8535 GCA_041677245.1 Spongiibacteraceae bacterium
CCAGAGCCATGCGGCAGGGGTGCCTGTTGCTGTTAGCAGTGTTAAGGAACAAGCTATTTTCCGTCAGGTCGAGCTAACTGGCTCAGTGACGTCGCCGAGCGTGGCAAGGCTATCGCCCGCTATCAGTGGTTTGGTTTATAAGTTGCATGTAGATGTAGGTGATCGAGTAAAAGCCGGAGATTTATTGTTAGAGCTGGATTCAGAGCTGGCTAAGTTAAAATGGCGCAGCACTAAAGCTCAGCAACAACAAGCCTCGGTAGCGTTGGAGGATTCTCGCCGCCGCCTGAGTGAGGCAGAGAAGCTGGCGCCCCAGCGCAGCATTGCTAAAACCGCAGTACATGATTTAGAGGCTGAGGTGGCGGGGGATTTTGCAAGCTTTGAGCAGGCTCGCGCAGACGCGGATTATCAGCAAGCGGTGCTGGCGCGTCATCAAATTACGTCGCCCTTTGCCGGTGTTATCAGTGCCAAGTTGGCTGACCTTGGTGAGTGGGTTGCACAGGGGCAGGGTGTCGTTGAGTTGGTTGCTACCGAAAACCTGCGTATGGAGTTTGCCGTTGCTGAAGATTATCTAGCGGCACTGATGCCGGATACTTCTGTGCAATTAGTGCTGAGCGCTTACCCAGAGCAGCCATTTAAGGGTGAGGTGCAAGCCATCGTCCCAGTCGCCGATCCGAGTGTTCGGACATTTTTATTGCGGGTGGGGGTTGTGGGTTCCAGCCCGCCGTTAATTCCAGGTATGTCAGCTCATGCTACCTTGCAGCTTCCCATATCGGGCTTGGGCGAAGAGCAGAGCACTGGGCTGGTGGTCAGCCGCGATGCCACCTTGCGGCACGCCGATGGTCGTACTGTTGTGTGGACTATTGAGCAAAAAGATACCGGCTGGATTGCTCGTGAAAATGCGGTGGAAACCGGCCAGGCTTTTGATGGTTTGGTAGAGATCCGTAAGGGTTTAACGGCTGGGGCTCGAGTTGTGGTACAAGGCAATGAAGCCTTGCAAGAAGGACAGCTGGTACGCATCGTATCTGAACGCTAATCTCCCGCGCTTGAAGACATTACATCTGTTTAAAGAGATCATTTATGTTTGAAGAAATTATCAAACGCGGCATTTTGATGACCGTTATTACATTGATTGTCTGTTTGCTGGGTATCATGGCGGCAACACGTATCCCTGTACAAATGATTCCTGATCTTGATGTAAGAGTCATCAGTATTCGCACGACTTGGCCCGGCGCAACACCACAGGATGTGGAAAAAGAAATCTTAATTGAGCAAGAAGAGTACCTGCGTAGTTTGCCTAATCTGTCGCGGATTATGGCCACCGCTCGTAGTGGGCGTGCCGAGATTGAATTGGAGTTTCCTTTTGGCACGGATGTCACAGAGATGATGATTCGAGTTAATAATGCTCTAAGTCAGGTGCCCTCTTACCCTGAAAGTGCTAACGAACCACAGATTTACGCTAACTCGCTTTCCAGTAACTCCTTTATGTTTTTTAGTGTGGCAGCTTTGCCCGGCAATCCTCGTCAGCTCGATATTGACTTGCAGCGAGATTTTGTTGAGGACAATGTGAAGCCCTTGGTCTCAAAGGTACCCGGCGTATCGGAAGTTTCGGTTTATGGTGGTGCCGAGCGTCAAATTCAAATTTTAATTGACCCCGCTCGATTGGCGCAAAGGCAGTTGTCCTTAACAGACGTGCGAGAAACTATACGTAATCGTAATCGTGACCGTTCCGGCGGTGATGTCGAGTCCGGCAAACGGCAGTATTTGGTGCGTACTATCGGTCGCTTTGACAGCATTGATGAGCTAGAGCGGCTAATACTGGCTCGCCGTGGGGATGCTGTTATCAGGCTGCAAGATGTAGCTGTAGTGAAAATGGATCATTTTGAAAAGCAGGATTTAGCAACGTTTAATGGTAACAAACATTTATTCGTTACTCTTCGCCGCGAAGCTGGTTCAAATGTAATTAAAATTAAAGAGGCCATGTTAGCTGAGCTGGATAACATTAATAGTAGCGTGTTAAACCCCGCTGGTATGTCTATGCAGCTGGTCGCCGACGATGTTCGTTATGTGCAGGATTCGGTTAATAACGTATGGCAAAATCTGGTACTGGGTAGTGCTTTGGCTATTGGCATTATGTACTTATTTCTGCGTTCGATGCGTGCGACTGCGGTTGGTGTCATGGGCATACCCATTTGTATTATTGTCGCCTTTTTGGGTTTATTAGTGACGGGACGCACCATCAATGTCATCTCGCTAGCGGGGATTGCCTTTGCCATAGGGATGACGCTGGATAACAGTATCGTAGTGTTGGAAAGTATTGAGTTAGAGCGGCGTCGCGGAGCGTCGCGCTGGCGCGCGGCGTTGCTGGGGGTGAAAAATGTGTGGCCAGCGGTCTTCGCCTCAACCCTAACTACAGTGTTAGTGTTTTTGCCGGTAGCTTTTGTCAACGAAGAGGCGGGTCAGCTGTATTCAGATATAGCGATCGCCATTTCTTCGGCGATTCTTGCTTCTATGTTAGTGGCGATAACGGTATTGCCGACGGCTGCTGCACGCTTAAAGCTGGAGGAGGGGACGGCTACGCCAGCGAGCCGAAGAAAGTACTTCAGTGCGCGGCTTTGGGGGCAGAAATGGCGACAGTTGACCTTGAACTGCGTGCACTGGTTAGTGGCCACGCAACCCCGTAGAGTTGCCTGCATAAGCATTACTGTAGCACTTAGTGTTGGCATTATTTATTTTTTAACTCCGCCGGCTGAATATTTACCCGAGGGTGAAGAGCCAAAAGTATTTGCGGTAATGAATCCTCCTCCTGGTTACAATTTATCCGCTATGCTGGAAGTCTCACGAGAAATTGAAGCTTATTTCCTGCCCTTTGTCGGTGCGGATCCGAAAGACTTCCCTCGCGGTGATGCGCCAGTGCCTGCATTAAAGAATTTTAATATGCGGGTAACACCAGAGTTTATGCGTATCATCGCTGAGACCATCGATCCTGCAGATATTGATGCGGTGATGGATATATTTGACGCTAAGTTTCTGGAATATCCGGGTATGCGTGCCTTTTCTAACCGCGGCTCGATAATTAGTAGTAATGATGGTGGTACGCGCAGTATTAATCTCGATATTTCCGGTCCGGATTTACCCGCTATCTATGCGGTGGCCCAAGCGGCTTATAATCGTGCGAGCGAAGTGTTCGATCATCCGAGAATTCAGGCCCAGCCGCCGTCGCTAACGTTATCGCAGCCGATGATAGAGATTCGACCGAACTGGCAGCGACTTGCCGAACTGGGGATGACTGCCGAAGAGCTGGGTTTTACCGTATCGACACTTACTGATGGTAGCTATGCAGACGAATTCTTTTTGGCCGATGATAAAATTGATATGTATCTTTACAGCGCAGAGGGTCAGAACAGTTCGCTGGATATGCTGGAGCAGCGTCCAATATATACGCCAAGCGGTGCAGTATTGCCACTGAGTGCTATCGCCAGCATTAATGAAACGGTTGATACGAATACCGTTCGTAGGGTGAATGGCCGCCGTACCGTTACCTTAAATATTATTCCGCCACGTTCGGTGGCATTGGAAACGGGGGTGGAAACAGTAAGTGAGCAAGTAGTGGCCTATATGCGAGATAACGGCCAGATACCGCTTGGCATTAACCTCAGTATATCCGGTGCAGCCGATCAGCTGGATGCAACCCGCTCGGCGCTTACCAGTAACTACTTGATTGCCTTGGTTATTATTTATTTATTATTGGTCGCTATTTTTAGTCACTGGGGTTATCCGTTATTAATTATGACGTCTATTCCGTTGGGTATTGCAGGGGGGATTGTCGGTTTGTGGGTGTTGAATGCCGTGGGCGGTTTGCTGCCATGGTTTGGTATCAGTGCTCTGGTGCAGCCCTTTGATATGATTTCGATGCTGGGGTTTTTAATTTTAATGGGGACTGTAGTTAATAACCCTATCCTTATTGTGCATAGAGCCGTAAGCAATGTTAAAGAAGAAAAAATGAGTCCGATTGATGCTGTAAATGAGGCGGTTGATGCTCGGTTGCGGCCCATTGCCATGTCTACTATCACCACTTTGTTTGGCTTGGCACCGTTGGTGTTAATCCCAGGTGCGGGTACTGAGCTTTACCGTGGTGTTGGTGCCATCGTAATGTTTGGCATTATTGGTGCAGCCATCGTTACTCTGACTATGTTGCCTGCGTTGACTACAACGGTATTGCAGTTTATTGAAGATCGTGTGGAAAAGCAGCAGCAATAAATTTAGTAGAACAACCTGGTCTTAGGTGACATTATTCCTGCCTACTTCCTATTGAAGATAATAGCGATAACAAGACGTTGAAAATTACTGGTACGATGCCGATCTATATTCTAACGAATATGCCTGTGCTGTGCGGTTGTTTTGGTTGTATAGTCGGCATTGTTGCATTGTTGCATTGTGAGGGTGTTAAGTTGATTTTAGGGGTGGGGTTTATTGGCTTGATGCATCATCCGAGCACCGAAGGTGGATAAGAATGATAAAAGTGATGAGGTGAGATGAGATCAACGCTGGGTTTAAATAAGGTGCTTTGTTTGCAGTGCCTCAAGATTTTCATTGTTGTTATTGTGTTTATAAGCTTGGCTACAGGACTGAGACTGTTGGATATCGATAACACGGAACTCATCTGGTTGACTTTTTACCCGGTAGTGATTATCAGCGCGCTCTGCGCTGGCGTATATGCAGGCTTATTGGCTACGTTAGGTGCCTGCCTAACCGTTTTGTTGTTATGGCCGCTATTACTTAAGCACACGGTTGTTGAAAACAATACAGATATCATAGTGCTGGCGCTTTTTGTCCTTGTTTGTGGTTTTATCTCTTATCTGGCTGGAGCATTAAATCGTTATAAAGCTGCACTGGAGCGTGTTAGACAAGAATTTAACATCATTAGCAAGCGTGAGCAGTTTATTAGCTCAATTATTAATTATATGCCTAATATGATTGGTTACTGGGATCGTGATTTACGCTGTCGCTTTGCTAACAAAGCCTATACGGAGTGGTTCCATAAAAAGCCAGAGCAGATTGTCGGCATGACTTTTAGGGAGTTAACAGGAGAGCGGTTATTCGCCTTGAATGAGCCTTATATTCGTGCTGTTCTGGCTGGTCAGTCGCAACGATTTGAGCGGACGTTGCAAAAAACTGATGGTACAGCGGGGAGTATTCTTGGGCAATACATCCCCGATTTTGACGTCGATGGTACAGTCAAAGGCTTTGCGATTCAGTCCAGCGAAATCACTGATCTAAAAGAAACCGAGGCGCAGCTTAAAATGGCGGCCTATGTATTTGACACTACCATGGATGCGGTGATGATCAACGATGTTGATGGATTGATTTTGTCGGTTAACCCAGCATTTAGTGAGATAACCGGTTACAGTTCGGTCGAGGTGGATGGGCAATCCCCTGAGCTATTAAAGACAGATTGGCACGCTCGAGTGTTTTATATCTCCATGTGGCAAGAGTTAACGAGTAGAGAGCGATGGCGTGGTGAGGTGTGGTGTCGACGTAAAGATGGAGGGCTTTTTTTAGCACGCGTAGCTACTAATATAGTTCGTGATAATCACGGTGAAGTGATTCGCTATGTGTCAGTGTTTAGTGATATTACCGATCTCTGGCGTAAGGATGAGTACTTAAAGCATTTGGCTTTTTATGATGCTTTAACCGATTTACCCAATCGATCTTTGATGGTGGAGCGGCTTGATCAAAAAATTATTCATTCCAATCGCGAACCGTACCAGTTGGCGTTGATGTTTATCGACCTTGACGGTTTTAAACAAGTCAATGACCAGTACGGCCATAGCATTGGTGACGAATTGTTAAAAGTTGTTGCGGCAAGGTTGTTAGTTCTAGTGAGAGAGTCTGACACCGTGGCCCGATTAGGGGGCGATGAGTTTATTTTTATTCTTGATAAACCAACAGTGAAAACTGAGGTAGAGGTGGTTGCTAATAGGATTTTAAGTTCGATTAATGATCCGATTGAGCTTCATGGTCATCTAGTGGAAATAGCCATGTCTATTGGTATAGCTATGTACCCCGCCGATGGCATTTCGTCGGCCGAGTTAATTAAAAACGCCGATGCAGCTATGTATACCGCCAAGGCATCAGGCAATAATAATATTTGTTTTTTCTCGACTTAAAGTATTACCAATAATCTCGCTAAAAAACGATTGCCGTAAAAAGGGCTAAACTTGCTGGAGGTGATGATTTCAGCTTGCGTTAAAGGTTTGCCTGGTAAAAGGAGGCTTTATTGTTTGCCAGCGGATCGTGTTCAGTTATTAGCTTAAGATTTAAACTCGCGATTCATAAATAAAGATTATACAGGTATATTTTCACGGAGCTATTTTATGAGCCAACCACAGCCTTTTACGGTGGCAATACCTCAAGCAGCGCTAGATGACCTGAAGTATCGCATTAACAATATGCGTTGGCCCATCGATATCGAAAATGAAAATTGGCAGTATGGATTTAATGCGGGTTATTTGAAATCGTTAGCGTACTCATGGGTAAATGAATACGACTGGCGTCAGGCTGAACAGCAGATCAATCAGTTTGAGCACTTTAAGGTGATGGTGGATAACACGCCGATTCACTTTATTCACCAGCGTGGTAAAGGTCCGAATCCAACTCCGCTGATTATTCACCATGGCTGGCCATCTACATTTTGGGATATGCAGAAAGTTATTGAGCCACTAACGGATCCGGCTAAGTTTGGTGGTGATCCGGCAGATGCTTTCGATGTTATTGTGCCTTCACTGCCAGGTTTTGGTTTTTCTACGCCCATCACTTCGCCTTGTAATCCTATGCTGGCGGCAGATATTCTACATCGATTAATGACGGAAGTTTTAGGTTATACCCGTTACGCGGCATCCGGCGGTGACTTGGGTAGCCGAGTCACTTTACAGATGGGTCATAAATATGCCGAGCAGGTGCTGGGTATTCATCTGCTGGGTGCGACACCTATTGATATGTTCAATACCGAACGTTATTGGGATATCACCACAAATTTTATTCCCTATGATGCCCCTGAAAATATCCGTCGTACAGTATTGCCCACTTTAACGCATGCTGTCAGTCATGCCTGTGTACAAACCTTGGAGCCACAAACATTGGCTTATGCTATGCATGATTCGCCGGTGGGGCAGTTAGCGTGGATTATGCAGCGTTGGCATGATTGGGGGCAAACGCAAGGGCAGCTAGAGTCGGTATTTCCTCGTGACTTTATTTTAACAACGGCAACATTGTACTGGTTGACAGAGTCTTTTGTATCGACAGTGCGATATTATCGTGATCAAATTTTACATCGGTGGCAGCCCAGCCATGATAGAAAACCTAGAATTGAAGTGCCAACGGGTATTACTTTTCTTGGTGGTGAATGTCCTGTGGGTGTAAAGATAGAAGATTGGGAGGAAACGTTTCGTCGCTCACCAGCAGCAAAAGATTACAACTTGCATTATGTGAAAGTGCATCGGCACGGCGGGCATTTCGGTCATTATGAAAATCCGCAGGCGTGCATTGATGATATCCGGGCAACTTTTCGTGCATTGCGATAAGGTCAGGCCTATAACATTAAGGTAAGAGGTTTATTTAATGCCGATTTCGCTAATGCGTTTAATTAATCTTTGATGAGGCTCGCGTTATCAATTACCCAATAATCTCCTGCGATGTTGGTGGCAATTTTTTCAGCAAGAGAGGCTGGTTTGGGAAGAGGGTCTGATATGGAAAAAAATACTAGTATTCATGTCGCTGGCGTCAATTTTTTTGCCCGACAAAAGGGTGAGAATCCAAACGCTGTCTTTATTCATGGTTTTGGCGATAGTTTGAATACATGGGATGGCTTGTGGTCCGAGTTGGGCGAATCATTCTCTGGTCTACGTTATGACCTGCGAGGCTTTGGTCGGTCTGTGAGTCACGATGACCAGCGCTTTAGTCACACCGATGATCTGCTTGCGATTGTCGATGCCAGCAATATTGAGCGGTGCGATTTGATAGGTGTATCAATGGGGGGTGGCATTGCGTTGAATTTTGCGCTCAATCACCCTGACCGAGTCAGCAAGCTTGTGCTGATTAGTCCGGCGATAACGGCTTGGGAGTGGTCTGCTGGCTGGAAAATGTTATGGCAATTGATCGTCACCAGTGCTCGTGCGGGTGACATGGATAAAGCTCGAGAGTTGTGGTGGCAGCACCCCGTCTTTGCTTCGGCCCGCGACAGTTCGGTGGCTGAGGTGTTACGTGAATCAATCAGGCATTACTCCGGCGCCCAGTGGGTGCGTGATTATCAACAACATGGACTGCCAGATATAGAGCGGCTAGATCAACTGAAGCCTCCTACGCTGCTATTAACCGGTGGCCGTGATGTAGAGGATTTTCGTTTAATCGCTGATGTTATCGAGGCCGGTGCAAACCCTGTTAGCCGGGTTGACTTTGCTGGTCTGGGGCATTTATTGCACATGGAGGATGCGGTAGCTTGCGCAGATGAAATAACACGTTTTATCAGTAAATAAAGCC
>JBAYQJ010000083.1:0-8344 GCA_041677245.1 Spongiibacteraceae bacterium
ATGCCTGCCGGTTACTGCTGCGCTGAATAATGTGCTGGGGGGATGCTGAGTAGATATAATCGGGGTAAGCGTGCCATCTATCATCCTTGACAGAATTGAAGTTAAACTAAGAATTTAGAAGGCTATCCTACGCAACGAAAATTCCAATAAAGAGAGTGCGCGTGTATTTTTACACTGACCCCAAATATCCTGATTTTAAAACGGGTGACCTGGTGCTCAGCTTCAATGGCTGGCAAGACTATGCCATCGCAGAGGCTGCAGATCTCACCAAACTAGATTCGAAGATGCCACAACCTTCGATGGCACTGGGCGTGCTTGGCATGCCAGGCTTTACCGCTTATATGGGCTTGCTTGATATCGGCCAGCCTAAAGCCGGTGAAACCGTTGTGGTCGCTGCGGCCAGTGGCGCCGTTGGCTCGGTAGTCGGGCAGATTGCCAAACTTAAAGGATGCCGCGTGGTAGGTATCGCGGGTGGTGCACAGAAGTGTCGTTTTGTTACCGAACAATTGGGCTTCGACGCCTGCATCGATCACCACAGCGCTGATCTCAAGCAACAGTTATCGGCGGCGTGCCCCAACGGGATCGATGTCTATTTCGAGAGCGTCGGCGGCAAAGTATTTGATGCCGTTCTCCCGCTGTTAAACCCAGCCGCGCGTATTCCGCTGTGCGGGCTTATTTCTCACTACAATGATACTGCGCTGCCAAATGGGCCTGACCGTCTTGGCCTTTTGACCCGGACATTGCTCACCAAGCGGATCAAGATGCAGGGGTTTATTATCTTCGACGATTATGCTGATCGCTACGGTGAGTTTTTCACGCAGATGAGTGCCTGGGTCAAAGAAGGTAAGATTCAGTTTCGCGAAGACCTTGTCGACGGGCTAGAACATGCCCCGCAAGCTTTCATTGGCCTGCTCGAAGGCAAAAACTTCGGTAAGCTGGTGGTTAAAATTGCCAACGACGCAGAAGCTGGCGATAGATAAGAGGTTGACTGGATTACAACTCCGCCCACTGGCGTAATAAGTTGTGGTAGTGCCCGGTTAAACTCAGCACTTCTGGGCTTTCACCGATTTTTTCGCGTAGCTGTTGGATGGTGCAATCTAGATCGTACAATTGTGAGCGCTGGGCGTCGGCGCGCACCATGCTTTGGCTCCAAAAAATACTGCAGACGCGTTCACCACGCGTGACGGGCGTCACCTGATGCAAGCTGCTTGAGGGGTATAAAATTAAATCACCAGCAGGCAGTTTTACTTCATGACAGCCGTAGGTGTCCTGCACTTCAAGCTCACCACCGTCATATTCCTCCGGCTCGGATAGAAACAGCGTCGATGACACGTCGGTACGCAGGCTTAATTGATTAAACGGTAGCTGACGCACAGCGCCATCGATATGAAAGCCATAGTGTTCGCCACCGCTATAACAACTAAATAAAGGGGGCACCGAACGCAGCGGCAAAGCGGCCGCCATAAACAACGGGTTGGCGTATAAGCGTTTTAGCAGTATTTCACCCAGCTCTAAGCCTAAGGGCGAATCGACTGGCAGCTGGCGGTTGCGTTTAACTTTGGCACCCTGATGCCCCACCGTCGCACGACCATCCACCCAGTCGGCTGCATTCAATCGCTTACGCATTTCGGCAACTTCGGCCTTACTAAGCACTGCGGGAATATGAATCAGCATAAAAATTCCATCAATGATGTAGATCGATTACGGTGTTTGCAAAAGTAAAAATGCTATAACAACTACGCCCACAAACGATGCGGGCGTAGACAAAAACCTGTTTCAAAACATGCGTGAATCCTGACTAGCGGCTCAATTGCTTAAAGAGGCACTAGCCAGCCATACACAACGCTATTCACCCACTTAGAAACTCATATCCGCACTGAGTAAAAAGGTGCGAGCGGTGCCTGGGTTATAACGGTAACCACTTTTGTTGATTGACGCTACATAGTCTTCGTCGGTCAAGTTATACGCGTTCAACCGCAGGGTGACATTGTCGAGCACTGGGTAAGAAACTACGGCGTCGACAAGAGTATACGAATCAGTATAGTCCGGCGTGCCCACGGCACCATCACTACCCTTGGTCAAACCAGCGGTATAACGCACGCCACCACCGACGGTGAGGCCAAATGGGAAGCGATAGGTAGTCCAGCTAGTGAACGCATCGTCTGGCGTATACGTCAGGTTATCATCACCACTGGCGGTAATAGCCTCCCCTACGGTCACTTCGGTATCCATGTAGGTATAGCCAGCAGACACCGACCAATTCGGGGTAATGTTGCCAATCATCGACAACTCAATACCCTCCACACGCTTTTCGCCATCCTGGGTTATGTTGGTCGGGTCCGTTGTGTCGATTTCATTGAGGACATCGGTACGGAAAACCGCAGCATTCAGCGTCAGTTTCTCTGGGATCGCATCCCATTTAACACCCACTTCATAGGTCTTAGCTTCTTGCGGATCCATATTTGGATTACTAGCGCTGGTCGCTGAATTGCTCAGCTCGAAGTTAGAACCACCTGGGGGCTGCTGCGACAGCGCATAGTTAACATAGAGACTGGTTTGCGGGACGGGTTTATACACGGCGCCCAGCTTCCAGTTCAGCAGGCTATCTCTGTCGTGTGCGTCTATCGTGTTGACTATGGTGCCCACGGGCATCACCCCACAACTCACCGCACCACGACCGGTACCGTTGTTACACACCAAGTCATTGCTGTATTCGGTTTTGTAACGGTCTACACGCACACCGCCGCTGACTAAAAACTGCTCATTGATCTTCACGGTATCGAAAGCATAAATAGAGAAAGTATTGGTTTCGCCTTCGCCGTTGGCACCACTGCGAGAATAAGTCAGGTCACCGGTGTCATTCCAGTTAGGGTTAAACAGGTTGGCGGCTGGGCGTGTTCCGGTAGCGCCAATACCGTAATTGGTCTGCTTTTCTTGGGTAAACTCCAAACCAGTCACTAGATTATGCTCGAGATCGCCCGTATTGAAATCAACTCGCAGATTCACCTGATCGGTCAAGATAGTGTTCTTGATATCTTTGAAGTTATTGTTGCCACGCGTCATGGTGTAAGTGGACAGATCATTGACGTCGGTATAATTGATATTGGCGTCTGTACTCATAAACGCGGAGATCAAATAATCCTGTTCGGTTTCACCCCAACGTAGGGTGTTGGTCAGTTTGACCTGATCGGAAAAATCGTGTTCCAAGCGCAAGGTTGCCATCTTCGCGGTGACGTCATCGTGATCCTGACGAGTACCGTAGAAATTCTCGCTATCAACGGAGTTGCCTATAAGCCCTTCAAGACCTGGTTGTGGATTCCAGTGGTCAATACCAACCGTCGGTACATAACCATCCGGAATATTATCCTGCTTAACATACATCAGGTTGACGTAAGCGCGCGTGGCGGTATCAAGACCAAAGCCAAAAGAAGTGGCAATACCATGACGGCTATCATTGACCCGGTCGCGGCCGGCAACATCGCTGTCCTGCCACAGCAAATTCACCCGCACAGCACTGCCAGACAAACCGTCTAGCGCCTTATTGACATCGGCCGTAACACGCTGCTGGCCATCGGTACCCATAGTGACGTTAGCCGACATCGCATCTTTCAAATTAGCTTGTTTGGTATTCATGTTGATAGAGCCGGTAGGCGAGCCACGACCGCTGTCGGTGCCTGCTGGCCCCTTGGTAACTTCCACTTGCTCAATGTTGAACAAGTCACGAGAGATAGAACCAATATCGCGGACATCATCGACAAAAATGCTGCTGGAGGTATCAAAGCCGCGCATGTAGATAGAGTCACCAGTAGTGGTATTGCCATTCTCACCGGCGTAAAAGGTGCCTACACCGGCACTATTACGCAGGGCCTCAGTCAACGTGGTTGCGCCTTGCTCGGTAAATACTTGATTGGTGATGACCTGGATGGTTTGCGGGGTGTCTAGCAGCGGCTGGGTAAATTTGGGAGAACTGACCGTTTCAGCGCGGTATGAAGCACTGTCTGCTTCAATTTTCAGCGTATTTAATTGCACAACGTCAGCAGACTCTTCTGCAATGACGGAGCCAGACAACAGCAACAATGATGAGAACGCAGCCGCTGCTGGCTGTTGAAAACGGTGTTTTTTTGAGCGTATAAACGGTGAATGCGTTTTTTTCATAGTGCCTACCTTTACGGTTTAATGATGCCAGAAGTCTTCTCTACTTCTGTATTAGATTCAAGGCATGCATCGTAATGAGAATCAGTATCAATATCAATATCAATATTTAATGATTGCGAATTTAATGAATTTTTTAGCAACATCCACCCTCTTGTCAGTCTACGACTGAATCTTGCCGTCACGGTGAGCCCCAAAAGGCAGCACACTGAGAGGGCTGCAAAGACAAGCCATGGAGCCGGGAGTTTTTTGACAGATCGGTTGTATTGATTTAGACGCCTTATCGGGTCAATAAGGCGTATTCGACAGGGATCACCAGCGTGAGCTGCTCTTTATGCATGTAATCAGGGATGGCTGGTAAGGGTGACGCCTTGTAAAGCATATCCATTGCAGCTTGGTCAAGGCGTTCGAACCCCGAGCTTTTATGGATACTAGCACTCAGTACTTCGCCACTTTTATCAATGGTGAACTTTAGCGTTACCACCCCTTCTTTCTTCTGTCTTTTTAGCAGGCTCGGATAGATTTTATGGCGATTCAACCACGCCATCAGGTGGCCGTAGTAGTTGCGCGCATCGCCGGTTTTACCGCCAGCCGAACGGTCATGGCCGATACCCGAAGCTGTGGCATGGGAGCGCCTTTTGTGGTGTCTATCACCCCCTTCGGATTGCAGGGGCTTGCTGTCAATCGGAGGCCTAGCAACGGCCGGTTTTTCAATTTTCTCTTTAGGCTTTTTAACCGATACGCTGATGGTTGGCTTAGGCTCGTCCACGGTCGCGACTTTCAGCTCAACGGCTTGCTCGATGGGCTTTTCAACCACTGCTTCAACCGGCTTTTCGACTGGCTTGTCAACGACTGGCTCTTCAACCGGCGGCTCGGGCTCGCTGGTTTCTTCTGCCTCTGGTTGCAGCAGATCGTGATAATCACCCACGGCACCTAAACCCACCTCTAAACCATTGTCACCCACATCCTGCGCTCCGGCAGGAGGAGCCACGACACGATCGGCAAAATACGCCGCCGCAACTAAGCCATGCAGACTCAGTGAAGCCAGTAACGTTAGCAACCATTGCTTTGCTGTCATAATGTCGGCTCCAAATCCAGCAATGCATGCAACTGTACTTTTGCAATCCCTATCTGTCGCAGGGTACTCAATACCGGGTCTAACTCTGCTGCCGTCACGGTCTTGTCCACCTGCAAGGCAAGGCCATATCGGGCTAAGCCCGCCGCCAGCACAACATCACCTTTTAACACGGGTTCTAAATCAGCCAGTTCAATTTGCTCACCATTGAGAAATAACTGCTGCTCTGTATTCATCTGTAGCACCAACGCTTCTTCATCTGCACTGCGCTCCGCCATGGTCTTAGGCAAGTTCAGCGCACCTTCTGATAGCTGGCTGATATGGCCGGCAACCATAAAGAAGATCAATAGCAAGAACACAATATTGATCAGCGGGATCATATTGTCATCGTTACCCAGCTCGTTGTCTTTGTGCACAACCAAGGCTGTACGGCGCTGGCGGCTCATAGACTTACCTGCAAATTCTTCGATTGCTTAGCGATGACCGAGGCGTCTTTCGGTACCTCAGTATTCGGCACGGAGTTACCCAAGGTAATGGTCTGAACACCCACAGCCTTTAGCTGCTCTAGGGTTGCGATAATCGTTTGCACATTCGCCTGGGGCTCCGGGAAAACGACCACTGTCTTATCTAGCGCCAAGGCTGGAGCCACCGTTTCAACACCAACGTGTTCAAGCGCACCGACCTTGCTGCTAGGCCCGCCTTTCAGGGAGAGCAATCCATCCTGATGCAGGATCAATAATTGGGGAGGACTATCTGAATTTATTGCTAGAGGTGTTTCGCTCGCAGCACCTGAAACTAAATCAATCGCCTTCCATTGATTAAAGGTCGAGGTCAGCATAAAAAACATCAGCAGGATAAACACCACATCAATCAATGGCGTTAAACTGATACGTTTACGAGGTTTTATTGTTAACAGCGTGTTGCTCATTGGCCTTTACTCATGCAACCTAGCCTAAAAATTCGGTCGGCGCGCTATTGATCGGACGGTTTAACTCAGGGGTTGAGTCAGTGATTTACGGCAGTTTAACCGGCGTTTTTCAGGGCGATGATAGAATGGCGATTCATGGCCTCACGGGTCAGTATCAAATCCATATCATCTTGCAATAAAATGGTTTTAGTCTGTGCAGACTGATCAAACCAGCTATGGATCATAGTGACCGGAATTGCCACCGCCATACCGGCAGCCGTCGTCAACAATGCCTGCCAGATGCCACCCGACAAAACCGACGGATTGACTGCAGCACCCGCGGACTCCATCGCCTGAAAAGCGACGATCATGCCCAACACGGTACCAAATAGACCAATCAGCGGTGCCACAACGGCGATCACTTCGAGCATTTTCAGGTTAGACGTGAGGTCTACTAATATCAGCCGAGCTTTACGCGAAGCTTCATCGCGAATCTCGTCCAACGATAATTCTTTATGCTCTAGTAGAGGAATCAAATGTGCCAACAAACGCGCACGGGGGCTATGTTGGCCTTGCACCATCATCAACGCCTCTGATTTTTTACCCTCTTGCAGGCGAGACAAAACCTCGGCAATAGGCGCTGCGGGACTCTCCCGGAGCGACCATAGGAACCAGCCTTTAAAAAGAATAACGGCTGAGGCGACAATAGAGAGCACCAGCAGAATCCAGATAACTGCCCCGCCGTTGATTAAAAACTGCATTAGATTTGTAAACATCTGACCACCCAAGCTTTGATTACCGCGCTAATAGTGGCGCATCCTAGACAAATACGACTCTAAATGCAAACAACTATCATTACCAATCAGAGAAATGTAACATCGCTTTGTGGCTCCCGAAGAGCCTCCCTGAAGCGAGGCAAACGATTAAATAGGGCTGGAAGGATATTAAGCGCTAAAAATAAAAAGCGCGGCCGCGGTTTAAACCGCTAGCCCGTGCTGAACAAGGGGCGACATCGCGCGCGACGCTTTCTATGGTGTTGTACGGACCCGTGTCGCCCACAACACCAATAAGCGGTCATTTAAGGTGCGATAAGTTCTCTAGGGTTGCGTCAAAGTTGTCATCCTGAATCGATGATTTCACTGTTACTTTGCCGTTTGGATCAATGAGCATAATAGTTGGCACTTGGTTGACTCCAAAGGTCTTGAACAAGGTGCCCTCCTCGTCAAATACAATGGGCAAAGTCGTACCGTAGTTCCTACGATAGTCTTGCAGATCAGCCAGTGAAGACCACAAGTTAGTCGAAACGGTGATCCATTCAATGCTTGCGCTATTGGCTTTTTGTTCTAATAGTTCACGGACGCGGGTACAGGCTTGAGAGGTTTTGGGCTCTGTTGTTTCTAGATACCATTCACACCAAGGCCCAAAAAAAACCAAGCCCACTTGCCGACTCCGTTTTGCATGAAACCTTAAGTCAATGACTTGCTTATCGATAGTCGAAAACGATTGTGTGGGCAGGCTATCCCCAACTTTATAACCGGAATCTTTAGGGGCGAGTACTGGGTTGTTGATTATTTTTCCGCTCGCTTTTTCCGCTATTACTTTATCCAAAGCTTGGTGAAATTCTTGATCGTCTTTATGGCCGACGTAGGCGATATTGGCATTGTTATCAATCAACAAATGTTGTGGTGTTACCCGCAAATGGAATGCACGGGCTAATTTACCGTCATCGATTGTTATGGGCATAGTCAAACCCGCCTTTTTAACAAAGTCCCCAACCGATTTAACATCATCACTAACCCCGATGTTGACCGCAATCACTTGAATTTTGTCGCCATATTGTTGATAAATATCTTCAAACCCAGGCATTTGTTGACGGCAAGGCGCGCACCAAGTGGCCCAAAACTTTAAATAGACCGGCTTTATACCATACACCTGGCCAAGATCGATGGTGCCACCATCTAGTGTTTTAAGCACCATTTGCGGCGCGGGCGTAGTTTTGGGGTCAGTGTAAAAACTTACAACGATCATTTCACATCGCCCTTCGGTTTAGGCCCTCCCATAAAGTGCCCGTTCTTCGATAAATATGCATAAACAACTCGGCCGCAAGCGACCGAGTTTTAAAACAATCCGAGTTGGCTGCTAGATTTTTCGCCTTTGTTCATTACCTTTAGCTGGTCTTGAACATACTTTCGAATAACTTCTTCGCTAGC
>JBAYQJ010000084.1:0-7558 GCA_041677245.1 Spongiibacteraceae bacterium
CTAGCGAAGAAGTTATTCGAAAGTATGTTCAAGACCAGCTAAAGGTAATGAACAAAGGCGAAAAATCTAGCAGCCAACTCGGATTGTTTTAAAACTCGGTCGCTTGCGGCCGAGTTGTTTATAGGCTTTACTACGTTGTTATTAAATTAATATATTTTATGAGCCTTCAGTATTTACCACTACATGAGGCATATGCTGGCAATTTTTATCGCACTGAATATTGGCTGTACTATAAGGCTATCAATACTCATGGTCGTATTACTCCGTGTGGTTAGTATAGTGATGAGGGTAAATTTGTGTATCGGTGATGATTGGAGTATTTGGATGTTGATAAAGAGAGAAGTAGCTGCTGTAGAAGCGTTTATCATTTAAAGTTTTCTACAAAGAGTTTACCTTTTCAATAAACTGACATAGTATTAGTTTGTTGGGTGGGTGATCAGTGCAGATTATTAAGTAGAAACTACTTTCCCCCGTTTAGTTGGGCTAGTTGAAACGTGTGGTATCTTTAGTAACACCAGCTAGCTCCACAGTGTTAGTGGATCAAAATTTACTCTACAGGATATTTATAACTTAAGTAGAGTTAATTACAAATTAAATTGTTGATGGAAGGCTACGGCAGTCCATATTACGAAGTATATTATTGCAATAAAATATAGAGGTTTCGTTGATGACTGTTAGTCAAGCTTTTCCCTCCCATGTACCACCTGAGTTAGTTATGGAATTTCCATTAACTACTCGTACGCTTAACTATGAAAATCCATTTAATACTCTGGTGCCGGAGCTGCATAAAGGGCCCAGTATTTTTTGGAGTACCAATGCTTTTCCTGGCCCTACGGGGGGTTGGGTGATCCGTCGTCAGGAGGATTTAAAATCACTTTATGAACATACAGCGGAGTTTGTTAAGCGTGGTAATACCGGCTTTTCCGCATTAATTGGTGAGGATTGGGATATTGTTCCTTCAGAGCTGGATGCACCAAAACATACCGCTTTTCGTCGTGCACTGGAGCCTGTTTTTTCTCCTAAACGTATGGCTGAACTGGAATCTAAGGTATTGAATCGAGCTAGTGATTTGATCGCAAAATTCAAGGATAAAGGGGAAGTTGAATTTATTAAGGCGTTCGCTACTCCCTTTCCCTGCACTATTGTTTTAGATTTATTAGGCTTACCTCAAGACCGTCTGGATGAATTTCTGGATTGGGAATATGGTTTGATTCACAAGGAGAGTCTAGAGGAGCGCAAACAGGCGGTTATGAGTGTAAGAAATTGTCTTTGGGAAGAAATTGAGAAACGTGAAAAAAATCCTACTGATGATTTAATTTCTAATGCTTTGAACTTGGAGGCGGATGGACGTAAGTGGACTCGAGATGAGGTTTTTGGGCATTGTTTTAATTTGTTTATCGGTGGTTTGGATACCGTGACGGCAAATCTGGGTTTGCACTTTACCCATTTAGCTACACACTTAGATGACCAGCGTGAACTGCGCGAAGACCCCCAAAAAATTGACTTGGCAATCCCTGAGCTGATGCGTGCCTATGCAGCAGTTACCACAGCTAGGGTTTGTGCCAAAGATTTTACTTTGCATGGGGTAACTATTAAAGCCGGAGATTTAGTGGCAATGTCTACACCCTTAGGTTCGAATGACCCTGAAGTCTATGATGCTCCCGAACTGGTTAAGATAGATCGTCGTCCTTTGCATTTAAGTTTTGGCCACGGTATTCATCGTTGCTTGGGTGCGCACCTTGCACGACGAGAATTAAAAGTCGCTATGACTGAAATGCTACAACAGCTACCGGAGTTTCGTTTAAAGCCGGGAACAAAAGTAGGTTACTATATGAGCAATGTTATCCATGTAGATAAATTACCTTTAGTCTGGTCTTAATGATAATGCCACCTCTTGGTGGCGTTATATAAGTAGTTAGCCATATGAGTTACAGTGCTGGGTATGATTATAAAATAAGAATATATGAATAGTTTAGGGCTTTAGCTGTTTGGGAATATCTACAAACCCTGATCGTTTTTTAAATGCCCATTTTCCATTTTCCCGAACTAACTGATCTCTATGGTGCCCAATCATACTGATAATTGGATTGTCGTCCTCGGTGCGTAAAATGACGGTCCACATGACAGTAGATGTTGCAATATCACCATCCAATTGGATAACCGGATTGCTAATAATGTGGTAACTCTTACCTACATCGGCAGCGAGATGTCTGGTCATCAATGCCTCAATAGCTTCAGGTCCAGTGGCTCGCCCCATGGGCCCTAGTTTTACTTCACCATCATGGCTGAATAGCGCAGCATAAAGATCAAATTGTCCATTATCCAGATATTGGGCGTATCGATTAAATAAGTTTTGTATTTCTAAAATGTCTTCAGCTCGTTGGAGCCTGACAAGTAATTTTTTTTCCACGGTTACTCCATGAATAAATTCAAAAACATACACAATTAAGCACGAGGTAAGCCCATACCTGCAGCAAGAATATCCCTTTGAACTTCGTTGCAACCGGCATAAATAGTCGTAGGTCGGGTCATCATGACTTGCCACATTAGATTGATATTGGTCTTGCCAACCATGATGTCCCCACTGGCTACTGCATATTCGCCGGCAATTTCTACATTGAACTCAGAAATGCGTTGTAGCAATTCACTGGCATAGACTTTGAGCATTGAGGCTTCTGAACCAATCTCACCCGTATCAGCAACGCGGTCACAGGTGTCAGCGTATAAACCCTGATAGTCGTGTAGGTCTGCAGTGAGTACAGCCAGTTGATCCATAACCACTGGGTCTGATTGTTTGTTCAATTCAATCACCAGTTGCTGTGAAAGTGCGAGAGCACGGATGGCCATTGACGGATCACCTAGCCAGATGCGCTCGTGCCCCAATAGAGATTTGGCAATGGTCCAACCCTGGTGTAATTCACCGACAAGATTTTCTTTGGGAACGACAACGTCGTCGAAAAATACTTCACACAGTTCAGATTCGCCGGCAATGTTCTGGATGGGGTTGATAGTGATGCCGGGGGTTTTTAAATCAATTAATAAAAAACTAATTCCCTGTTGTTTTTTTTCAAAGCGGCCGGTGCGAACCAGCATATAAATCTGCGTACATTCGTTGGCGAAGGTAGTCCACGTCTTCTGCCCGTTGACGATAAAATTGTCACCTTGCAGATCGGCTTTGGTGCTAAGACTTGCTAAGTCTGAACCAGCATTAGGTTCTGAATAACCTTGGGCCCAGTGATCATCGCTATTGAGGATTCTCGGTAGATAGTAAGCTTTCTGTTTGTCGGTGCCAAATTTCATGATGGTTGGTCCGAGCTGAGTTTCCCCGTTGTCGACAATTCGGCCAGCGTTGATACGATTCAATTCCTCTTTGTAAATAAGTAGCTTGCGAAAAGATAGTCCTAAACCGCCGTATTCTTGTGGCCAGTCAGGGGCGCGCCAGCCGTGATCGTTCAGGGTTTTCAGCCATGCTCGCATTTCTTCTCCGTGAAAACGCAAATGAGGACGATGATGACTTTGAGTCCACTTCTTGGGGTAGTATTCAGCTAACCATTCACGAAACCGAATGCGGAAAGCATCATCAGTTAAGGCGTTCAAATTTTTACGCGTCGATATCTCAGGCATGGATCAATTCCTTTGGGCTGATAGTATTCATTAAACGTTCACGGTGTTGTCTAGGGGAGCCTAACCACCCAGACTGGGCCATAGCGGCGCGTAAATAGCGGCCAATACCAGCTTCTTCAGTAAAGCCCATGGCACCATGCATCTGAATACTTTCTTTGGCGACTTTAATAGCGGTTTCTCCACAGCGCGCTTTAGCGGCGCTGACCTGGGCTTCATCTAAGGGCAGCTTTGTAAGTGCTTTACGCCAACTGGACTCGGACAAGCGTGTTGCAATCAAAAGGTCAACACAACGGTGACGGATGGATTGGAAGCTACCAATGGCTTGTTTGAACTGGTTACGTGTTTTAACAAATTCTAGGGTTGCTTCAAGACAGCCATGAGCTAAGCCTTCTAGTTCGGCTGAAATAGCAATGCGGCCAGCTTCTATACTATTTGTCACAGCGATGGATGCGTTTTCAGCAGACAAGAGGAGGGCGCTTTCATCGACGGTAACATCAGTAAAATGAACGGTTGCAAAGCCGCCATCACTTTCGTAAACCTGTTCTATACGCACGCCTTCAGCTTCCCGATTGATTAATAAAACCACCTGTTCATTATCTTGTTTCGCCGTTACTAAAAACTGTGTTGCTATATCTGCCCCGGCAACAAACAACTTACTTCCGTTCAATGTGCCATTATTTAGTTTGGTATCAATGCGGTCTGGGGAGAATTGCCCTTCATGCTCCTGCCATGCGAGCGTTAAGAGGGCGCTACCTAGGATCAACTCTTCACAGAGATCTTTTATAATTGGGTGTGCTGTGGTGACATGGCTCAAAATATGGCTGGGAATGACGCAATAACTACTAAACCGATTAGGTAAAGCGGCTTGGCCAAAAAGCCGCGTAAGGGCAGATGCGCCACTAACCCCGAGCCCAGTGCCACCGTGACTTTCTGGTAAACATAGCCCGAGCCAACCTAGTTCGGCGATGGCTGGCCATAAAGAAGCGTGGTCTTTACAGGAGCTATCAAGCACAAAACGTCGTGCGCTATCTTCTAGCATGCCTATAAATTCATCTTGCTCTTGCATGTGGCCTCCAGGTTTGAGTTGAGTATATGGTTAGATTTTTATCGTAGATGTCTGAGTATAATTCAATAGCTAATGATATGTCAGCTATTAGAGGTATTTATTTTCCTTTCAATCTTATATTTAGGTCTGCGGATAGTCGTTTTGTAGCAACGAATAAGAGGTGAGTAATTATCACTGTTTTTTGAAATTACAGGAGAGTATGGAGGAGGCAAACTCAGCGTGACTTTTCTTTAAGATGGGCATAGACATAAACATGTTTACATATCTAATTTAACGATATGTTTAAACCGCACGCTGAATAGTTTTAGTTGGGCAATGGTAGTATTACAGCAAACAGATTTTGTTTAGTGATGATTAAGTTATACACCATTAGTTTTAATTGCTGGTTTAGGAGGTGATTATCGGAGTGGGGGAGGTGGAATTGTTGGTCTATTTATTAGATATGTAAACTTATGTATGTTTATATACGGACTATACTCATACTGGAGGGGGCTTATGGAAACCCAGCAATTTTGCTCCGATATCAAAGAACACTTAGCAGTACTTGATCCATTGCTAGCTAAGCTAGCTGATCTTATTCAACAAGAACACCGATTCGCTTATTATTTTCAGATGGTGCCCGATACTCGAATAATCGATGAGCACCTCGATTACGGTAATGCACGCTGTTTAATTGCAGCTCACCTGACCTCACTGGATTATCTACCTAAAACAGCCAAAACCCTTCCTCCTATGCTTGCTAGTGGTTTAGTCTGCGTCCCGCCTGCGGCGGAATCTGTTATTGCCCAAATCAACGATAAGAAAAACGACATCATTCAATGGCACAAAGCCCTACGCAAACTCGAAAAGACCGAATGGGACAGACGTAAACTCATGCGACGAGTATTATCATTAGCTGGCCGGCCACTGTTAAATCTTGATGCCATTGACGCTAAAATAACTTGCATTTCAGGAGACGTTACTCGTATTCAATGGAGTTATACTCCGATCCGCAAAAGCCAGCGCCTAACCCTGCAAAATGCTATCCGAACTTTGGAGTCTCTCATTGACACTGTCGAGGATAACCGCAAAGATTTAATCGCCCAGGAAATTGCTCAGCTGCAACACGAAAACTCCACGACTCCCGTTGCCTTCCGCTCCTCTTTAGCAACTGTTCCAACCCTTCGTTACCGAGCTCGCTATCTAGATGACCAGGGCAGAGTCTGCGTATCGAAAGCCTACGCACGTAACCCTGTGTTTATAATCGGCAGTGACGACTACAAACCCCGAGTCGCACCGCCCTCGTTTAACCCCCGAGCCGGTGGTCGAAGGCGTATAATTTCCGATGAGTCAATATCATTTTCATTACCTAACTGGTTTTGGTACAAGAACCAAGAACAAAAAACCATTGCAAAACCAACGAGTCGCCGACGAGAAGCCAGTCAAACCATACCCGGTATTTGGCTGGGCTTACGCAAAGGCAAACCCTGTGTTTTTGTCGGCTGCAAAGGCTTACCTACAACAGGCTACAGTATTCAGCTTCATGGTTTGCATAAGGCGTGGGAAAAAGCTGTAGATAAACTCATCACCATCGGTAAGCTTGATACTCACGAAAAACAATGGGCTATGGCTAGATGCCCAAAGGAGATATATTAAGGTACGTTAAAATTGTACTTGCGAATTCAATCAAAGAAAGCTTTAACAAGCTTGCATACAAGGAATTTTATGGTTTTAATTAGCTGCCTTGAAATGCCCGCTGCAATTTATTGAAACTTACGCCATATTAGGGCAAAGTCTTACTCAACCTTAAAACACCACGCTATTGTTGCAAGTGTTTCTACGAATTATTACAGGTCGCTATGCTAATCCCTAATTCTATTAATATCCAACGTGAACAAAATGGCGACTATCAGATTGAATGGCAAACTGACCCCACCAACACGGCTGTCACTGTGATGCCGCTAGACACGACCCTGACTGTACAAGCTAATTATACAACAGGCACACATGGAGGCGTACGCTTCACTGGTATGCCAAGCGGCATAAGACATTTCTTCATGATCAGTGACCAGTACGGCAATCAGGTAATCGCCAGCGAACGCAGAATTGACCTGGTAGGCTCGCCGAATTTTCGTGACTTTGGCGGGTACCATGGTGCTAATGGCAAACAGGTTAAATGGGGTTATTTATTTCGTTCTGGGCAATTGGCTGAATTAAATCCCGACGATATAAACACGATTGATCAATTACAACTAGACTTAGTGCTCGACTTTAGACAGGTCTCTGAGCAAGAAAGCGAACAGAGTAGATTGCCCAGTAATCGCCGCCCAACAATATATAGCCTACCAATATCCCCAGGTGACCACAGCAATTTTCTTGACCATCTCAGCGATAGCAACGCTGGGCCTGAAGGTGCCGTTCAATTGATGATCGATATTAATCGTGACTTTGCAGAAAAGCAGACTACCGTCTATAGCAATATGTTCAAACACATACTAGCCACCGACGATGCTCGTTTTCTTATTCACTGTGCTGCTGGCAAAGATCGTACCGGCTTTGGCGCAGCGTTAATTTTACTTGCTTTAGGAGTCCCCCAAGATGTTGTATTGAGGGACTATATGCTAACTGGACAATTTTTTATCCCCACCAAGCAAACTGCCCAGTTACAGCGTAAATACCAAATCAATATAACCGAGCAAGCACTTCGCCCCGTTCTTGAAACCCGCGAGGCCTATTTGCTAGCCGCCATACACAGCATAGAGCAACAGTTCAAATCAGTAGACAACTATTTATATGAGGCTCTTAAACTTGGGCCTGCAGAAATCAAGGAACTAAGACACCGTTACTTATCTTGATTGCATGTGGGTATTGGTGGCAAAAATACACTGC
>JBAYQJ010000085.1:0-7228 GCA_041677245.1 Spongiibacteraceae bacterium
CGCTATCCGTGAAGGTGGTCGTACTGTAGGTGCGGGTGTTGTTGCTAAGATCGTCGAATAATTTCGCGTCTTAACAGCAGTGCTCAAAAGGGTCTCTTCGGAGGCCCTTTTTTGTGGGCGCTATTTACTGGCTGCTGTGAGAGGAGTTATTAAAATCTAAGCGACGAGTTGTGATGCAGTCGTTTAATTTTGCTCTCCTTGTTGCGGTAGAATAAAAATTAGCCTGGGGTAATCATTGTTCGACGTGGGTCGCATGTTTAACAGGGGCTAAGCAAAGTACTTCATTAACATGGATTTAACATACCAGGATGGCTAAGTGGCTAGATTATTGCGATTAAATTTAATCAACATCCCTCAATATATCGTGCAGACGGGCTTGCTGAATCAACCTTGCTTTTACGATGCGGAAGATTATGCGTTTTACATCAAGAGCCTGAAAGCGGCATCAGAGCAGTACCTTTGTAGCGTGCATGCTTATGTACTGCTTAAAAATTCAGTACAAATTATTGCGACACCAAAAATCCCTAACGGCATTCCTTCAATGATGCAGTCATTGGGGCGCCGTTATGTACAGCATATTAACAGTCGTTATAAAAGAACGGGATCATTGTGGGAGCGTTACAAGTGCAGCCTGATAGACCCAAGTGCCTACCTGCTGAGCTGTTATCGACATGTGGAGCTGCAACCATTGCGGTATGGTTTAGTGCTAGATATAGAAGCTTATCCATGGTCCAGTTTTCACCACCATACTGGCAGGGAAAACAATGAAATGCTTAGTGATCATGCCTTGTATGAAGATTTAGGTGAAGATAGCGATGAGCGCGCTGCTGCTTATCGCCGACTTTTTCGCTATTCCTTTGACCCTGGGTTGCTGGATTATATTGATGAAACTGTACAGGTGGGGCAGGTGCTGGGCGGTGACCGATTCAAAGATCAGATTGAGCAGCTGACCAATCGTCGAGTAAGACCATTAAAGCGAGGTCGCCCAAAGAAAGATCATGTTGATAGTCGAGATTCACTGCAGTGTTATAGTCAATAGTTTTGGCGTCTATTTTTTGGGTGGATCACTTTAATGTTGCCGGGCGCCGCCAGTTTGGCGTGTGGAAATATTCTCCCTTCGTAGAGATTTTTTAGTGTGACCCAATCGTTACTTTTGAAAAGTGATAATTTGAAAAGTGATAATTTGTTACGCGGCCATTATTCTCGATAATTATCGAGTGAATTAATTATTAGTGCCGGAGTGGTTTGGGTTAGAGGTGTGTTATATCTGCGATGTCTTCTCCCGTTTGAAAATATTAGTGTCGGAGTTGATTGCTTGAAGGGAAAGATAATATAGAAAAACAATAAAGTTTTAAATCACGTTTAGTCTCGAGGTGAGTTTTTGAGGCCTATCTATTTGAAATGAGCCCTGTTTAAATACCCGTGGAATCGAAATTTAATAATTTTTTATCTGGATAAGAGAAAATTACCGCCGAGTAATTTTATTGTATATTGACTAACTAAGGATGGAAGTTTTATGGCTATTTACATGAATTTTAATAGTAAAAAAATTAAAGGCGATGTGACCGCAAAAGGTTACGAAGATTGGATTGAGTTAAACTCTTTTAATTTTAATGTGGGTCGCGGTATTTCTATGGAAGTGGGTCAAGTCGCTAACCGTGAAGCTACACGGCCATCGGTGAGTGAGATTAGTTTAGCTAAAAGCATGGATGCTTCTTCAGGTGGTTTGTTCAAAGAATCTGTTGCAGGCACAGAAGGCGTAACTGTACTGATTCACTTGGTGCAAACCGGGGCTAAAGAAATTCAAAAAATTGCTGAATACACACTGGATAATTGTCTGCTGAGCTCTTACTCCATTGGTGCGTCTTCTGGTGGTGCGCCAACTGAGTCGATTGGTTTGAGTTACGGTAAAATTATGTGTGATCTTAGTAATGCTGATAAGCAGAATAAGAACAAGTCTAGTATGAAGGTGGGTTACGATTTGGCGCTAGGTACGCCGCTTTAGAGTTGTTTGCGGCACTGGCAATCAGTGGCGCAAATTTATTTTATGAGATAGGTTGGCATCGCCGCACTTGTACTTCCGTCTCAATCATTATATTTGCAATTCACTATAAATATTTCAACCTTTAGATCTCGTTGTAATGGACTTATAACCATGCCCGTTTTGAATCAGGATAAACGACTTTTACGTATAGATACCCCCGTAGGTAAGGATGCCTTTGTTGCGGTTGAGCTGTATGGGAGTGAAGCTAACTCCAGTTTGTTTCAGTTTCAGGTTGACCTTATTTCGACTAATTTTGAAATTAAGCCCGCTGATATAGTTGGCCAAAAAGTTACAGCATCCATTTATTACAATGCCGATAGCACGCGTTATATTAATGCTGTTGTCAGTGAGTTTTGTGCTTTTGGAATTGTCGATGGCGTGCGGCGTTATACGGCAACCTTGGTTCCCGCCTTATGGTTGCTAGGGCTTAATCAAGGCAGTGCGGTTTACGCAGATAAAACCACTAAAGAAATAATTTCAGAGTTGCTAAAGCGTGCAGCAATTGATTTTAAGTACGAGGCTAGCGCCAATGATAAGCGTGAATACTGCATTCAATACGAGGAAACTGAGCTAGAGTTTTTTGACCGTTTAATCGCTGAAGAGGGCTTAAGTTATTACTTTATCCATCAAAGCGGCAAGCATGAACTGATCATCATTGATAAAAATAGTCAGTATGTTGATTGCGCCGAATTAATCGTGGAATGTGAAGATGAAAATGCTGGTGCGGGCTCTCTGCTTAGTCGTATTACTCAGTGGAACCGCCATTATAAAATGCACAGTGGTGCGTTAACGATGACCGGTTATTTAGAGTCGGCGCCAGCCAAAGGGCAGAGCGTTGAAGTTCACACCAGAAATACCACGATTAGCACTTTAAGCAAGTTTTCTCGTGAAGTTTACGACAGTGCTGTACCTTATGGTTTTGCGGATGAACTGCCGAAATATGGAGATAAAATCACCCAGAAAAAAACCGCTGAATTGATGCTTGAGACCGAAGAGGGTCAGTTTGATACGATCAATGGATCCAGTAACTGCTGTACTTTTTTAGCGGGTGGGCGGTTTGAATTAAAGCATAGGCTCGCCTCGGAGGCGGGCAAGTATTTGTTAACCGGTGTTGATCATCATGCAATATCAAAAAATGGAGCAATGGAATATAGCAATACGTTTGTTTGCGTGCCCGCAGCAACGTTAGTACATCCTGCACCACCTGCTTCCAGAGGGCGTATTAATGGCCCTCAGTTAGCTACAGTCATAGCAGTTAAAGCCGGCGATAGTCCTAGTGCTAGTGATCCTCAACTCATGGTTAAAGTGCGTTTTTATTGGGATGAAAAATCACAAAGCTGTTGGGTGAGGGTGATGCAGAATTTTGCCCGCGGTGGTGAGGGCTCGGTGTTCGTGCCCCGTGTCGACTCCGAGGTTGTGGTCGAGTTTATTGGTGGAGATCCAGATCGGCCACTGGTTACCGGTGCAGTATACAATGCCGAAAACCTCGCGCCGCAGTACAGTAAAACCCAAAGTGGTTTTAAAACAGGCGGTTCAAATTTCAACGAGCTTCGGTTTGACGATAAAGCCGAAGCGGAAGAGATTTATCTCAAAGCCGGCAAGGATTTTAATTTCCTGGTGATGAATGATGAGACCGGTGAGATTAAAAACAACCAGACACTGACCGTTGATAAAGACCGCAGTGATACGGTTAAAGGTAACGAAGAAAGAGCGGTAAAGGGAAATCAAAAAAGCACTATTGAGGGTGATGGTAGCTATAAATCTAATAAAACCATCACCATGGAGGCGGCAACCAGCATTACACTCAAGGTGGGAGGCAACTCTATTGTTATCGATACTGGCGGCATCACTATGAAGGGTGTGGCGGTTAAAGTGACGGCTGATACCAGCCTGGCCCTAAAGGGTAGTGCCTCGGCGGATGTAAAAACCAATGGAATATTGAGCCTGAAAGGTGCTTTGACCAAGGTGAATTAACGGTTAAGGCAAAGGCAACACACAGTCAGATCCAGTTTATTAAAGGAGTACTGGTAAATGATGGGGCAATCTAGAGTTAAAGCTCACTCGGCGGGTGAGCTGCTGCAGCATTTTGAGTTGTCAGAAGAGGGTGAGGCTGTGGCTGTGTTAGATACGGCGCCTTTAAGGGTGATTAATAAGCTGGTAAAAAACGGTAACCTTCACGATGCGGTCACCCTGTTAGCTCACGCGCTGCCAAAGAGAGAGGCCGTTTGGTGGGCCTGCATGGCTACCAAGGCGACTATGGATACCCAGATTGAACTTAATGTGGCTGCGGTCGCGGCTACCGAGTTGTGGGTGCGATCTCCGACAGAGCCCAATCGGCTAGTGGCCAAAAAAATGGGTGAACGAGCAAAAAATAAAACAGCAGCAGGTTGGGCAGCAACAGCCGCCAGTTGGAGTGCTGGCAGTATTACCGATGAGGGTGAGGCGGTAGCACCGCCGGATTATTTATATGCCCATGCCGTTGCTGCCAGCATCACCTTGGCGGCCGTTGTCGCAGGGCCAGAACACAGTACCGAAAATTATCACCTGTTTCTCCGCCAAGGCTTTAATTTAGCCAATGGTGGCAACGGGCAGGTCGAATAAAAATGAGTATCCGTAATGTCTAAACCAGCCGCTCGAATCGGTGATATGCACGTTTGCCCGCAAGTCACCGGCATTGTCCCTCATGTTGGCGGTCCGATAGCGGTTGGGGCGTCCACCGTACTTATTGGTGGCATGCCCGCGGCGAGGGTGGGTGATATGGCCATTTGTGTTGGTCCGCCCGATAGCATTTCCGTAGGCTCTGCCACCGTACTGATTGCTGGTAAGCCCGCTGCTCGTATGGGCGATGCTTGTGGCCACGGGGGTAGTATTGTAGTTGGTTGCCCTACCGTATTGATCGGTGGTTAACCGCGTGCCTAGCTGTTACCACTCAGTAGGGGGAATTAACTTCCTGTCAGTTCAAACAATCTTTATTAGTTACGGATAACTATGCAGCCGTTAAAATTTCAGAATGGGCGGGGCGTTCGCTTTCAGCTTTGTGATATTGCTAACTTTCCAGGTGGTGCGCAAGGTTGGCAGTATCAAGATTTATCGCCAGGGCAAGCTTACCTTTTTGTACAAACCCTGGCTCCAGATCAACTGCGGCAATTGCGAGCGGGGATCAGCAGCCGCTACCTCAATACCGCTGAGGAGCCGCAGCGAGCCATTACCCGGCTACTCGAAGCCAAGCGATTAAAGCTCTACCGCGAAGTGGCTGTCGTGGTACAAGCCGATCTGATCTCCTCGCAGGTATCTCGGGATAGCTTGTATTTAGCCATTCGTGCCGAGCTTAACCAAATACTGGCCCGAGAGCTTCAACAAGCCCGGCAAATAGATGCCAGCTACAATACAGGCAGTGATCTACAAAAAACTGCCAGCCATGGCAAAGCATTGGGTACAGGCCTGTTGGAGGCAGGCTCTGCCCTGGCGACATGGCTGCTCAATATCAACGATGTTATCAACCCTCTTTGGCAATTAAAGCGGCGCCTTGATGCGGCCGTGGAAATATACGAAGAGGCTATGAGTGATGCGGGTAGCTTAAATAGCTCAGGCTTATTACAAAGCTACCAGCATAAAGTTAACCAGAAAGATCAAAAAGAATTGATCGAAGCACTGGGCTTTGACCCACAAAAAATCGACTTTGATCAATTCAGTGAAGCTTGGCATACAGCATGGATACTCACAGGCGATGCCACTTTGGTAGCGATGATCACCCGCTTCGGCAAAGACTATGCGGCAGCCCAGCACAGTTTGGAATACAGTCAAGCTGCTGGGAGTGTGGTATTTGAGGTGTTGTTGACCATTTTGCTGGCGGTAGGGACCGGTGGTGTGGGTGCAGCGGCGAATGTAGGCGGTAAGGCTCGTCATCTGGGTGCTTTTGGTCGTGTGGGTGATAAACTGAAGACGTTGGCGAGGTTGTTGGAGAAGGCGCCTCGGGAAATACGAGTGCGGACAAAGCAGAAGGTTAAGGTTGATCGGCAGAGTGAGGTGGGGTCTGCGGGGAAAGAAAAGCCTGTTGGTGATAGTGGTAGGGATAATAATAGTAGTACGATGCAGGAGCAAGGTGTTGTTCCAGACAATAAACCTAATACAACTGCGATGCAGGTTGAGAAAGTTTCAAAACCAAAGTTATCGCCAGAGAAAGTCGACTGGAATAACTCAGGCCCAAGTGGTTTACAAGTTAAAGATCCAAGAGATTTTGCGGTAGGCACGAGAATGTATGTAAGCCTTTTGGAGAAAGGGCTTGAGCCAGACTTGGCTTTGACAATAACGCGAGAGCTATTGGAATCTGGTATTAGTGAACCGAAAATCGTAAAGCTAGTGCCAGGTGATCAGCTTTATAAGGTCGTTCCCAAAAATGGAGGTCCACCTAGAGAACACTCGCCTTACTTTATGACTAAAGACATGCTTGATGAGTTACCGAGAGAAACAAGTGACGCAGCTTCAATTCTCGGATTACCCCAAGCTCCAGATTCGTTCGATATATACAGTATTACAGCAAAAACAGATGTTGAAGTTTTCCAGAGCGAAATTGCTCCTTTTTCTGTTAATGGCGGTGAGTATCTAAGATCTGGTGGTGGCACACAAACTCTTGTTACTAATCGAGGACAATTTACCTCCCCTAGATTACTTGGTGATTAAATGAGTAAATTAGAAAGAATTAAAAAAGAAAGAAAAGCCCTTGAAGTAATGCTACTAAGTAAGCAGGGGAATAATGCGGCAGATGAGGCTTATCAAGCTCTACGCCCTTACTTTGACGAGATAGATAAGATGAAAACTTACTACCCCATTGGGCGTGTAAGGCTGGTTCGTTTATTCTTAGAAAGTAATTTAAGCAACGATAATGAACTTTTCTCTTGCTATGGGAGATTTGCCAATCTAGTTGAGGGTGTAGATGTATAGTTCCAAACAATATCAGACCGCTTCGAGATCAAATCAATGATCTTTCACCTGCTGAACGAAAATTAGTAAAGAATTTCAATGCTGGATTTACCCCTCAAGCATAATTTCTGGCATAAATTTCGAGACTGTAACTAAATCTGTGTAACTGTCTATCATTAACCCCTCACGGGAAGGATAGACAGATTATGAACAAGAAAGACCTAGAAGCCTTTGCACGCGAAGCGGCAAAAACCCTCAAAACCG
>JBAYQJ010000086.1:0-6999 GCA_041677245.1 Spongiibacteraceae bacterium
AGTGCTTAAATAAAATTCTTACGCATACCAGCTAAGCAAAAAAATGGGATCTGCTTAATCGCTATAACCAGACACATACTTTGTTGGATACAAACTAAAGGATATTATGCTATGAGGGAGGCTTTTTACGAGAGCTATTAAAGTCCTTTTCATCATAATTTCACAGTCCTTTCTGGACGTTTTATGGTAATGGCTAATAAATATGCCTACAAGCTCAATCCGTTGAAAATAGAGCAGAAAAATGGGAACCAGACCACGCTTTTTAACTTAGCAACCGACTAAAGCTTAGCCATCCGTATGCAATTACGGCCACTGTTTTTAGCTTCATACAAGGCAAGATCGGCTTGTTGCACTAATTGCCCAGGATCAGCAATCAGCTCGGGCCAGCTGGCAATGCCAATAGAGATTGTTAAACAGCCCAACATTTCTCCCTCATAAGTAATCTGAGTACTGGCAACTGCTGCCATGAGCTGCTCTGCTCTCCGCAGGCAATCGTCAGCGCTAGCCATTGGCATAATCACAACAAACTCTTCCCCACCGAAACGACAAACAATGTCAGCCTGACGAAAAGAATGACTCAATAAATCGGAAAAAATTTTAAGCCCCTCATCACCCGCTGAATGGCCGTGTGCATCATTAAATTGTTTGAAAAAATCTACATCACAGATTAATAGCGATAATGGTTGCTTATTCCGTTCAGCGGCGGAAACTTCATAGTCTAAAACCTCAGAAAAAAATCGCCGATTTTTCAAGCCGGTTAACTCATCCTCATAAGAAAAACGCTGAAGCTCTTCTCGCAAAACAATGTTCGCTAAAGTGATGCTTATTTTTTCCATGCCTCGCTGTAATAACTGCATAAAACTATCAACTGACCAACACTGGGGAGCCTCTGTTACCTGTAATTGGAGTATGGCGACACAGCTCACAAGACCCTGTTGATTAATAATATTTAATGAAAAAAACCCATGCTCATTATTATAGTGCGTCTGTTTGATCAGAGTACTATCCGGCTCGGCGAGCTCAGTATAATCACCCCAGCACCGAGCCACTGGCCAACGCCCAGACCTAGCCACCCGATAAACCCCAGAGAACGGCTGACAAAGCTCAGCAATCAAACTCTCAACTTTATTAATACCTGCCTCTAGAGTGTGACAACTTTCTAAACCCAAAGTGATTTCATCAATAATCTCCAATTTTGTCTGTTGAAATTGCAAACTATCCGAGCGTAACCGTTCCTTTTCAGCCATCACGGCGAGCTGCTCAGTGCGCCCTTCGACCTTCGTTTCTAATAACAAATTTAATTCTGTCAGCCGCCGCTGAGTTGTTAGATAGTGATTAAATGATAAGCCAATAATCACCACAGAAAACATCAGTGCGCCACTGGAAACAGGAACACTAGACCATGACACCCACCGATGGGCAACCGCCATATCTAACATCATCACGGCACAAAAACCAAAGTATGCGAGAATCAAAACCTTCTGCTCAAGACTGACACGGCGAAAGATTAATAATACTGATCCAGCCAACAGTAATAACGTGACAGTAAATATCCCGTCAAAGACTGGGTAAAGCTGAGTTATACTCACGATGCCTAACAGACTCCCCGCCCCCGCCAGCACCAGAAAAACCAGATGGAACTGCCATAACCATTGAAAGTGGCGGACTTCAACATTAGCTTTTGACAACCACTCTACTAATAACATAAACATGGGTATAGGTAGCAAAAAGTAAGCATACGCGCCGATATAATTCCACAGTAATGGCTGATTCCAAATCAGCTTCATAACAGGAATATCCCCCAACACTAGCCCCGCAGCAGCAAGGGAAAAAAAGCACACACTAAGAAACTGTCGACGCTCACCTTGAAGCATCGCAAAAGCCGCCGCCATTAACGCAATGAATAAGGAGATCCCCGCCACTACCATCCCCTGAGTGGATTTTTCAACGACCTGATTAAGAATACTCACCCGGTCGCTGACCTTCACCTCCCCCCAAAAGCCAATATCGATATAATTTGAAAACACTCGAAAATACAGCGTCTTACCAGCAAAATCACTGGGTAAAGTGATCATATGCCAGGGCCAACCCACAAATTTACCGGCCCCATTCTCATCAAATTGGCCATGGCGATAAACCAACTCGCCATCCAAATAAGCTTCAACCAATAAATCGATACTCGACGCGTAAAACACAGGATCTCGAAGCTGACCATCAGGTAGGGTTACCCGAAACCAAACATTGTTATACTCATCTCGCGCAGGTGGATTTGCCGGGAACGCAATGGGCTGCCAATGAGGTTGACTGTCCTCTAAAATCCATTGTGGCACCCCTTCTCTTGTAAGCGGAGAGTCCCCCCAATAATACTCCCATCCCCTGTCTAGAACGATTTCATCAGCTAACACAGCAGCTGACACATTGAGCCCCGCAGCGATAAAAAATAGCTGAATAAAGCTAAATAGTAGGAAATGCTGTCGTTTCAAAGTCTTGCCCAATTCAAACATAAGAGGTTAAAAGAGCTAAAGTTATCTTTACGAAAACAATAGATTACACGTGATTGTAATTAAATCTGTGTAACAGTCTATTATCGACTCCTTACGAGAAACAGACAGTTTATGAACAAAAAACACTTGAGAACCTTCGCACGCGAAGGAGATCAGTACCAGAGTAATATCTGGTACTTGTTAGCTTGACCCTGATCAATCCTTGGCAAAAACGCTACACTAAAGTCGATCAATGGACCGCTAGCCACCTTTTGTAGTTTTCAAAAGGCATCGGTTTTTCATAATAGTAGCCCTGTATTTTATGGCAATGTACTTTCTTTAATTCCAACAGTGTAGCTTCATCTTCTATCCCTTCTGCGGTAACCGATAGCCCGAGGCTTATGGCCATACCTATAGTCGCGTTAACGATTTGCCGCTGTCGTTCTGAGGTCGCCATGTCTTTAACAAATGAACGATCAATTTTAAGTTCATCAAAAGGCAAATCACTGACATAGGTGAGTGATGAATAGCCGGTTCCGAAATCATCGATAGCTAAATAAAACCCTGCTTGTTTGAGTTGCGCTAAATTATTGTGAAAAACATGCTGATCTTGATGATGTGATGTTTCAGTAACTTCTAATGTAAAGTTTGAAGCTGTCACGGCATGTTTTTGTGCTAGTTGGATAACATCCAGAGCAAAACCTTTTCGGGATAGATCCATGGCTGAAATGTTAATGGAAATAGTGAGTGGTTTGGTTGACGATTTTACGATATCGCAATATTCGCGAAACGCTTCTTCAATGACCCAGATTGTCAACTTTCGAATAATCCCAGTTTGTTCAGCAATTAAAACAAATTCAGAGGGTGGCACAACACCTAGATCAGCATGAGTCCAGCGTAATAATACTTCACTGTAAAGAGCATCTGTTTCAAACAGCGGTAATTGCGGTTGGTAGTATAGTTGTAATTGATCCTCCTTAATTGCCACTTCCAGGTCTTGGGCGAGCTTGATACCACGGGCATGTTTGATCTCATTCTCTTGGGAATAAATGTGTAGTGGCTGCCCCTCTTCCAATGCGCTATTGAATCCCTCCTTGACGCTATTCAACAACAGTTGTGGCTCCATTTGAAAGTCACCTAATAAGCGGGCAGAAACGATGCACTGTATGCGAAACGGGATAGTGTCTTGTAGAGGGTTAAAATTATCCTGTTCACTAAGACTTAGTGTCAGTTGTTTAAATTGACGTTCATCTTCGACCTGTGCCAAAAAAAAGAATGTGTTATCGTTCAACACCGAAACACGCGTTTTAGTGTGTGAATCCAGATACAGTAGATCAGCAATGCCATCGATGTGTTGAGAGAATTGATGTGTTAGCTCCCGCAATAAGCGGCGCCGATTATCCTCAGTAAGATAAGGTACAACATGGTCATAATTACTGACTTTGATGGCGATTAGGGCCACCATAGATTTAGGCGGGGAATGATTAAACTCACTCAGTTTATATTCGATGTAAAATTCATTCGCGAGCTTGGTTTTCATATTGTGCGTAGCAAGAAAAAGACGTTTTCGTTCCGCTTCACTCATACGATCAGCGAGAGCCATCGACATAAACGTTAGCTCAAATAGTATTGAAAAGATGAATGTGTGACGAGTATGAAAATTATAATCCAGCGCGCCGATGAACAAACCCATACCAATGGCAGCACCGTAGAAAAAAGGAACCCAGGAAATCAGGTAATAGCGCGTCCAGCGGTACCGCGTCCTAAACTGATAAGCGATCATAAGCGCGGCAGCACCATAAGTCAGTATTTGTAGAATGACAAATACAGAGGCCGATCGATATTCCTCGATAAACAGAGAGGCAAAGAAAAAAATCACCAGTAAAAATATCACCCCATTAACAATACGGTCAGTCAACCCCGTATCAGGCTGTATTTTTAAAAACTTTTTACCAAATGTTAAAGCATTTAGAGCAACTAAGGTTTGCAGTGATATAACTTGTTGGCTGAACCATAATTGAACGCCTTCGGGAAAAAAATAATAACCAAAACCGTGAATAACGCCAATCATTAAGAATACAGAAATGAGATAGCTAATGTAGTAAAGATATACGTTATCGCGTATACCTGCGTATAGCACCGCATTGTAAGCGCCAATGATTAACGTAATGCCAATAAAGGCACCCCAAATTAAATGCAAACTGCGTTCATACTGCTGGAAAATGTTTTCCGTCATTACTTTAAGAGATATAATCGGCGAGCCACGCGTTTGTGCGTGGACATACAGCGTTGTGGATTGCCTTGACGCTAACTCGAATGCAATATTTGGCAATATTCGTTTGTCGACATCGATGTTTTTACTTTTATCGCCAAACAAGCTACTGCGTACAATTTCATCCTGTGAATTAACCTGGTAAATGGTTAAGTGGTCGAATGTTGGATTATCAAGGAGTAAGCGAAGATGCCCAGTGTCGTTAGTGGCATTAGTTAAAACCACTTTATACCAATGGTTATAGCGGCCAAAGCCCATGGCTTTGTTTTGTTCAGTGATGGGTTCAAACTCCGCCTGAACCGCATCAGCCAGCAGGGTAACATCCGAATCCAATTGTTGAGTCAATTGTAAAACGTAGTGATTACTCGCAGGATTATTAACGTCATTGACCGCGCCAATCTGACGTAAAACCAAGCTGATAATGATCGTTATTAAGGTAACAACAATACCCGTGGTAATGAGTGTTTGGCGAGGAGCTCTGAAAATCTGCATAGATCGCTATATCCTTGACAGTTTCAATATAACACAATTACTCAATCTCCCCTGTTAGCCCTCTCAGCTATGGGGGCCAAGGCCAGGTCTTGAACCGTAATTCTCAATGTTTTTTACACGGTTACTCACTAATGAATAATAAAGACTAAAGTAGTCGCCTATATACTTCATGCTATGCCCTCGCCCTTGGCTAGAGCCTATAGATATACGGCTATGCTCATAGGCTTTGAGTAAATAGGTCTCTAGCTCACCCTTATCAAAAACAGGCAGTTGCCTTGTGTTATGAGCGCCAAGCGCTCCAACGCGTAATGCTCCATTGCGTTGATGACCAATAAAACGAGATTGCTTTTTGTCGCAGCTAATCACGTTTTTTTGAAATTAAAGTGGTTAAAACCACCCTGGTTATCAGTAATACAGTGCGAACGAGTAGTCACCGGCTTTTATTTTAGTGACTATTTTTATTGTAAAACCTAGTTTTATCATGTATAGCTTTAGCTATAACGATTATGCTAAGGCAGTATTTTTTAAGACTGACTGAATCCGAATAAACTATCGCCTACACCACTGGCTAGATACTCACAATATAACGGTTCATTATAGGTTTTACCATTGAAAAGAAAAATTGACCTGCTTTATTGTCAGTGATGGCATATTTCTATTTACTCATAAAAGGAGCGCGATATGGCAACTATTGAGTTGTATTGAGGGTGAGGTATTTACAGCGGCAACGGCGGGAAACAGTGAAGATGACCTAGTTTCATCTAAACCTCTTGGCTATTCAAATAACCCCAAGACCGCTGGGCATGGCAAGACGGAAGAGAAGGTCAAACCATCTATCGAACAAGATATATGCAGAAAACCGAACGATAGATATTGCATATTATTCATTACAGTAACTTATTCCAAAAGCCTATTCGTCTGTCTTTATTGATATTAGAACGTCAGCGTATCAAACATCTCGATCAGGAAGTCTCCATGAAATAAATCCACATACCACCACCAACATGAGAGCAATATGCGGCCCTATATATCCGTCATTCCCGATGCGCGTAATAATTACAGATGAAGCTGCCAATACTGCAACTATTGCAGCACCAATTGTTGCACCCAAGTGTGTAACAATACGAGTCAACGAGCTGGCCTGTGCCACTTGTTTCCTCGTTAATCCTTGATAGGCACCAGACATAGCTAAAATTGTGAGGACTCCAATTCCCGCCCCGCGGACCAACATTCCAGCGGCGACAATAGATTCGATATCAAGAAATTGACGAAAAAACAGTAGCAAAGACCCTAGCAAGGTCAAAAGAATGGCCGCATAGGCGGTTCTGCGATCACCCCACTTTCTTGAAATTGCTAAAAGCTTGTGTCGAGCAACCAATGTACCCACTCCATGCAGCGCCAAGAAAAATCCGGCAATTTTCGGCCCATATCCCCCTTCCTGAATCAAATACAGCGGGAATAAAAAACTCCTCCGTAATCCACTATGCTCAAGATACAGATTATATTTATTATTGATGATTTGGCGTCTTTTATTAAAAGGTCTTCCCCCCCCCCCTTCAATTCCTGGAATTGAGCCACAAATCAAAGACCTGACCCTACGCCCATACTAAAATACAGCCAATTTTTACTCTGACCCGAATGGCACTTACTTAAGCCCAAGCCTTTAAATTATTTATAAAAAAACCGGCTCAATGGTAGGCTGTAAATCGCCAAACCTACCACCCACCAAAGAGCCGATTTTTATGCATCCTA
>JBAYQJ010000087.1:0-6976 GCA_041677245.1 Spongiibacteraceae bacterium
CCATCATATCTGGTCACCTTGTTTATTTCTGCATGGATAGCGCAGCCTCAATACATGCCACAGCCGCTGGTGAATGATCAATGCGCTAATAATCAGGACTGCGCCAGCAATCATCGCTAGCGTTACCTGTTCGTCGACAACCACCACACCTAATATCATTGCCAACACCGGTGTAATTAACGGAATCAACGAAACGGTTTCGGCCGTAAATTGATTGAGGATGTAATAATAAGCCACAAATCCGAGCAGTGAGCCGCAGAAAGCCAGGTATAACAACGACACTAACGACGCTGGAGTGACACTCACAGGTTCAAATCCCACCACTGCAAACCAAGTAATAAACAAACCTGGTAATGAAAAAACCATTGCGCCCAAGGCTTGTTCCATAGGTCCAACAGAGAGCGTACGATTGATCCTTTTTACCCACAGAGCACTACCCGAAAACAATAAATTGGATATCAGCATCAACAATATACCGGGAGTACTCCCAGCATTAAGGCTACTACGATCAGCAAAGATCAGCCCCAAACCTACTACCGCTATCGTAATGGCGACAAGCTTTCGTGCCGGCAAATCCCCCTCCCCCAACAAGAGCTGCGATAACAACGCAGAATAAAACGGTGTTAAACCAAACAAGAGAGCAATCAATCCAGAAGGGATATAAGTAGCGGCCATATACACCAAAGCCATATTAGGAAACAGGCCTATGGAAGCAACAGCATACAATTTCCAATGCCGTTTAATATTAAGCCCGGCATAGCCGCCAATGGTACAAATGGCACTACCCACCAAAAACGCCAGTGCAATACGTAGGCTCAAACCTGCCAGTGGCACGAAAGACTCGCCGCCTAGCTTGATCGCCAGCGGCGTTGTGGCCCAGATAATAATGACCAGAAAATAAGTCAATTGCGGCAACATAGTATTCTCCTTGAATACATGCCGGGACAATTATCCGAAGCCAGAAACAATAAAGGCCGCAGATGGGATGTCTGCGGCCTTTGAAAAATAAATTTAATTTAGTTCATTTTTCTGCCGCACACAAAAGCATCCAACGCGGTGCATAAATGCGTTGGGCCGAGAGTGCTTTGACAGAAAACATACTATTTATCACGATTACTATTTAAGTCTTCTAATTGTTCAACTGAATTGCCGCACACTATACGACATTATTTTTAAACTGTGCAAGTACCTTTGTGCCTTCTGAATCACCCGCAACACTTATAAGCTGGCCTTCACTTGCCTTTAAACGACTTGCCTGAAGCACATGCCCACCCGCTCACCGTAAATTAAATCTCAGGTAATCAGCTGTTTAGCCTCAGCGGCGATGGCCTGAAGAGCAGTCTCGGCATACGCGCCACGCCCGAGAACACGAATAGCTAACGCCAGCGCCAACATAGTTTTGGCCTTTGACTCTGGCTCAATATCTTTTCGAATATCGCCTCGCATCTGCCCAACTTCGATACTGCGTCGGAAAAAACCCTCAATTTCCCGCAAGCCATTGGCAACAATTGCATTAACCTCTGCATCATGTGAACCATACTCCAATACGGTATTGAACAGAAAGCAACCCTTGCGCTCAGTATCCGCCACTGTACTGGCAACGAGACTATCAAAAAAATTGCAAATAGCCTTACGAGGATCATCTAGCGCCTCAAAACCTGCCAAAGTGACCTGACGATTTTCTCGATCGTACTTGAGCAATGTTTTTACAAACAGAGCCTTCTTACCGCCAAATGCATTATAAAGACTTCCCCGATTGACCCCGGTTTCCTCAATAAGATTAGCCATTGAGGCGGAGTCGAAGCCTTTACTCCAAAACACCTGCATGGCTTTTTCCAGCGCAATATCTACATCAAATGATTTTTCCCACGGCATATTTCACCAACTCCTGTGCTATGACCGTATCTTTATATCAGTTTATATCGATTGATACAAACAATGACCAAAAGCTAATCTCTATGTTAATAGTTAATAAAAAAATTAAGTATAATTGCCTATAAATCCTATAATTTAAAAATACAAGTGTTGACCAATTGATATAAACAATACTAACCTAGCACAATTGCTCACTCACCACGGCTAAATTGTTGCGGCAAAACTAAATCACAGCAAGCAATCGCATAAACAAATTTCAACGGCAGATAAAAATGAAAAACCCCACATCGATTCCAAGCGCCCTACAAAAACCCTTGTCACGTTCATTGCTCATGCTACGCCTCGGCGTTTTCGTGGTGATGCTAATGTGGACACTCGACAAATTTATTAACCCAGCCCATACCAGCAAAATATTTCAAGGCTTTTATGGTATCGATTGGTTGACCCAAAATTTCTCCTATTTCATTGGCGCTGCCGAACTATTACTGATTTTGTCGTTTGTTGTGGGCCTTTTGCGCCGCTGGACTTACGGTGGTATTCTGTTAATTCATGCCATCTCAACCTTTTCATCCTACAAACAGTATATGGCCCCCTTTGACAACCTGCTGTTCTTTGCAGCATGGCCCATGCTGGCTGCTTGCCTAGCCCTTTACTGGCTAAGAGACTGGGATACCTTGCTAGTCTTTCCTGTATCGAAACGTAAATAATGCAGCAACTTCAAAAGGCTTTCTGAATCATGTGTAACTCAATTGGTAACACTATTGAATTGGAGCCGGAAGCAGATAAGGTATCAATTACCCACACTGTTCAAGACATTGTAGGCATCCTGCGTTTATCAGCACGAGAACAAAACCGCCGCCATACTTCGGACTACTCGCCACTATGAAACATTTTGGCCAAATACTGATAAAGCGCCGCATCGTAATCAATGCCTTACGTGTCGCCCTTGTGGTGGGCACCTTGTTAAACATAATCAATCAGGGCGGCCAACTCCTCAGTGGCGTGGATATCGTATGGGGACAGGTCTTATTAAACTTTTTTGTGCCTTACTGCGTAGCATCCTATAGCGCGGCAAAGAACGAAATCGATCGAAAGGAATAATAATGGCCATTGAACAAGTACCAGTCGCCAAAACTGAGACATCCATTAGCAACGATTTAACAGATCCGGTATACCTCAAAAAATTACGCTCCCAGATGCTGAAATTTGCCACACTGCAATTAAGAGATGAAGCCTTGGCAGAGGATGCCGTGCAAGAAGCATTGATGGGCGCATTGAAAAATGCCAAGGCATTTAATAGACGCTCTGCATTGAAAACATGGGTATTCGCTATTCTCAAAAATAAAATCGCCGATGTGCTTCGCAAAGGGCAGCGGACTCTCGAAGCCAGTCGGTTACTGCGCGACAATGAAGAGGAAAACAATCTTGACGAGCTCTTCAATAGTAAAGGATTGTGGCAAGTAGATGAACGCCCCGCCGCTTGGTCCCAACCCATGGAGTCCGTCAAGAGCGATCATTTTTGGCAAATATTCGAAGCCTGTTTAAGCGGCCTACCGGAAAACCAGTCGCGTTTGTTTATGATGCGGGAATTTATCGAATTGGACAGCGCTGAAATCTGTGAAAATATGAATATTAGCACTAGCAATTTGCATGTCATGCTATACCGAGCGCGGTTGCGCTTGCGCGAATGCCTGGAAAACCACTGGTTTAGTGACGGTGAAAAACCATGATAAATTGCCAACAAGTCACCCGCCTATTTTCTGATGCTCAGGAGCGTCCACTATCTTTAAAAGAGCGCACTTCTCTCAAAGTCCATATTATGATGTGCTCCGGCTGCCGTAATTTTGGCAAGCAAATGAACATATTACGCCAACTTACTCATGAATATGTAAAAGGAACCCAGGGAGCCCACAGCAACGAGGATATAGCTGATACTGATAACAACTCTCAAGATTAATATATTTGGGGTCTATATTTGGGGTCAGTGTAAAAACTAATACAAATTCCCTTTTAATTTTTTTGGGAGCCATTTTCTTAAACTTTGGCCCCTGTTCATTGACGTTACTCACCTGCTAGACAGCGCCTCAATTTCTTGCTTGCACTTATCACTACCTAAAGCCATCCCACTATTCGATGCCCACGCGCGAAGGGCAACTTCATTTTTCTTGCACTTTCAGCCAGCCAATATGCGCAAGCTGAAAAGTATTCTTCTGACCTAAAGTAAGGCTGGCAATTACTACCACACTGAATGATATGCTTAGGAATATCTGCCAAACACAACCGAGGTAAACGGGCCACAATACAATCATCCTTGATTAAATATTTACGTGTTAGTAACTTGAAAAAGCAACGACCAGGGTTAAATAATAAATTTACACCGATCCCAAATGTCGGTAATGGAGGAGACGGTCAGAGTGAGATAAGACCGCCCCAACCATCGGTAACAATAATCATTTGCATTCGATAGTAAGAATCATTATATTCCCTTCCTGCAGGCTTGCTGCAACACCTATGATATGTGCCGCCTCCAATCTACGTATTAAGTAAGGATATCTAAAAATGAAAGTGTCTCTTTCTACCCCCATGTCTGCGCTATCGATAATGCTGACTATGACTGCACTGCCCGCACAAGCTACTGATCAAGCGGATAGCCGTTTAGAAATCGTTCAGGTTATTGCCGCACGTGAGCCGGGCAACTTGCTGCTAAACAGTGATCAGTTAGACCGAATTCAAGCCTCAACCATTGAAGACATGTTCGCCAATGAATCATCTGTAGCAGTTGGCGGCGGCTCTGCAACCGCGCAAAAAATTTACGTACGTGGCTTTGAAGATGTGATGCTCAACGTCACAATTGACGGAGCGCAAAGTCCAGGTGAACTTTATCACCATCAAGGACGGGTACAGCTGGAGCCCGAGTTTGTTAAAGCTATAGAGCTTGATGCTGGTGCCGGTGTTGCCACCAATGGTGCTGGTGCACTGACGGGGGCGTTAAAAGTAACATTAAAAGATGCGTTTGATATGTTAGAACCCGGTGAAGACTGGGGTGCACTAGTAAAAGGAACAGGGAAATTCAATGGCGATAATGGTGAAAAATATACCACCGCCTTATACGGTAAACTGACCAATAATATTGGTTTTATTGGTGGTTATACACACGAAAATCGCAATGATTATGACGACGGTAATGGCGATGTAGTTGCCCCCAGCTCATACGATCATGCCCGCAGTTTTGCTAAGTTAAATGGTTCATTCGATCGACAAACATTCAGTTTGACCTTTGAAGATATTGATGATGAAGCGACAACATTCGAGCGGCCTAATTTAACTAACTACCGTGGTACTTTTCAGTACTCCGATCAACAAATGAGCCGTCAAACAGCTGCATTTAACTACCGCTACAACGCAGAAAATGATTGGTTAGATGTGCAAACTACACTTTATACCAACCAGTCAGATTTTAAAGTGCAGCGCCAAAACGCTGATATTATTTACGGCGAAGGTCAATTTGACAGTATTGGTTTTGATCTCCGCAATAGCACCGTTATCGGCAAACAAAACCTGACCTATGGTATTGATTATCGCAGCGATGAACTCAAGTCCGCACAAAATGCCACCCCACCTTTTGCTTGGGGTGATACCGAACAAAGTGCAGAGGTAATTGGTGTTTATTTGCAAGACAATTGGGCTATTACGCAGGCGATTAACTTCACCGCAGGTTTACGTTATGACGATTACAGTTTTGATGGTGATGGAGGTATCAGTGATGGCGTAAATATATCTGATTCGGGCATTAGCCCTAACATTGGCCTGAGCTGGGAAGTTGCCGAAGGCTTGGTATTACGGACGGCCTATGCGCAGGCTTTTAGGGGCGTGACTATTAGAGAGGCATTTTTCAGCGGGCTTTATCTTCATGATGGTTCACTGGAATCGGAAGAAGCCGATAACCTTGAGTTAGGCATTTCATATGAAAACGGTGGTTTTTTTGCTCGTGCAACGGTCTATCAGCAAAATATCGATAATTTTATCGATGTGGAATATAGCGGCGGTACGGTATGGGGTTATTGGCGCAATGTGGGTGATGCCAAAGTCGAAGGCTATGAGGTGGAAGTCGGTGTGAATTACTCCGACTTTAGTGCAAGCCTTGGCGTTTGGGATGCCAAAAATACTTTAAACGGTGAGCCATTGGTTGACGGCAATATGGGGCTGGGTACATCAATCGGCCGTACCTGGCTGGCCAAGCTCGATTACTACGCCGATCCTGCGTTTAATCTCGGCAGTAGTGTGCGTCTGGTTGAACGTGAAGAAAATGACATTGCGGCTGATGCCCCCGACAAAAAGACTTACATAGTCGCTAAAGTCTATGCCAATTGGAACCCCATAGAAAAACTGACTTTGTCAGTAGCAGTTAATAACTTGTTTAACAAGTTTTACTATGACCATGCTACTTACACCTATACAGCAGGAAGCTATGCTGGTTATCCTTCGCTGGGTCGTGAGCTGGTTACTTCGGTTGCTTATCGCTTTTAGCTCTGAATATATTTTATTTGGGGTCAGTGTAAAAACTAATGCAGCTTCCCTTTTAAGTTTTTAGGGGAGCCATTTTCTTAAACTTTGGCCCCTGTTCATTGCCGTTACTCGCCGGCTAAACAGCGCCTCAATTTCTTGCCTGCACTTATCACTGCCTAAAGCCATCCCGCTATTCGATGCCCACGCGCGAATGGCAACTTCATTTTTTGCACTTTCAGCCAGCCAATGTGCGCAAGCTAAAAAGCCCTCCTCTGGCCTAAAGAAAAGCTGGCGATTACTGCCGCGCCGAATGATATGCTTAGGAATATCTGCCAAAAACAACCGAAGTAAACGGGCCATAATATAATCATCCTTGATTAAATATTTATGTATTACTAACTTGAAAAAACAACGACCTGGTTAAATAATAAATTTACACCGACCCCAAATATCCAAATAATAAATTTACACCGACCCGAATGGCACTTACTTAAGTTTTTTAGGGTGGCCTTTTTTCTTAACAATAGATCTCGCCAAAGCTCGCGGCTTTGTCAGTAAAGGAAACGCTTTCGGCCTTCGTTTTACCGCTCTGGGC
>JBAYQJ010000088.1:0-6746 GCA_041677245.1 Spongiibacteraceae bacterium
TCGGTTTTGAGGGTTTTTGCCGCTTCGCGTGCAAAGGCTTCTAGGTCTTTCTTGTTCATAATCTGTCTATCCTTCCCGTGAGGGGTTAATGATAGACAGTTACACAGATTTAGTTACAGTCTCCTTTCGACGCCTGCTTACCTTCTTTAAATTGCTTATCAAACACCTCTGATTGAGGTAGTAGCGTGAATATTGCTCTTAATTCTGAAACTAACGAGCCCGCCGCCCTGTAAGGACAATTTTTTAGCTTGGACATAAAGCTATACACTTCATCAGGAAGACAATAGATACAGATACTTAGACAGATTTAACGTTCCGTCCAAGATGAATTCATACTATAGTTTTGATTTCAAGAAACTAAACTGACATTTTTGATCATTGTCTGTCCGCACAGGAGAATCTCATGACATTCTTAATTGCAGGTGTTCTGCTCTGGTCGTTAACCCACCTATCATTGGCGCTAGCGCCGCAGTTCAAAACCTTAATAGTGGCTAAAATTGGCCCTCTACCCTGGAAAGGGTTATTTGCTCTGGTGATTTCACTGTCTCTGGTGATGATTATCGCTGGTTGGCGCACAACGATTCCCGCCACCATTTGGGTGCCACCGGCTGGATTGCGTCACCTGACAATGACTTTGGCCCCCATTGCTTTTATTTTCTTTTTTGCCGCACGTCAGCCTACCGATATCAAACGCTTTATTCGTCATCCACAATTGACTGGGGTAAAGCTTTGGGCGGTGGCTCACCTTCTCATTAATGGCGATACTCGATCAATAATAGTTTTTGGGGGGTTATTGGCCTGGGCGGTACTTGAAGTTATTTTTATTAATCGCCGTGAAGGTAAAGACTGGGTACGCCCTCAGCCCGTAGGCTTGGTGAAATCCACAGCTAGTGCCATAATTGCGCTTATCATCACCGCTGGAGTCGTTTACTTTCATCAATACCTATCGGGAATACCGCTAATTAACCAAGGTTGATTTGGCCAAAAATCAACGAAGCAACCTGATAAATTACCCTGTATGGAGAACTAACCATGTCCCTATCGCTTCACTCTGTTTTTGTGCCTTCATGTTTGCAATTGCTAGGTTCAATGAAACACCTACTGCAGAAAGCTGAAGCTTTTTGCCAGGACAACAACCTTGCGCAGGAGAGCCTTATTCAGGCAACTCTGGCTGATGATATGCTGCCATTTGCCTATCAAATCAAATCGACCGCAGCACATTCAGAGCAGGCCATCCGCAGCTTATCTGAAGGGATTTTTTCACCTGATATGGCACCACCCCCGGAAGATTTTGCTGGGCTGCACAAGCAGATAAATCAGGCTATTGAATATTTGGAATCAGTAGATGAGACAGCCCTGGAAGCAATTATCGGACAACCCATGATGTTCAAAATGGGCGATTATGAAATCAAATTCACGACGGAAAATTTTCTGCTGTCTTTTTCTCAGCCCAACTTTTATTTTCACGCCACAACAGCCTACGATATTTTGCGGAATAAAGGAGTAAAAATAGGCAAAGGAGACTATATTGGCCAGGTTCGGAAAAGTTAACCTGAGTAAGTCGACGCCAATTTTTTAGCGATTGCCTCTACTCTTCGTCCTGAGTGCTATCATTCGCGTCAATCAACTCTTCTTCAGTCAGGTCTGGTGACATGCCCATAGCTTTAAACACGTTAATAGTGGCAAGCAACTGGGCATTTTTCGCTTGTATCATAGTATCGCGCGAACTGAACCAACTACGTTGCGCAGTTAGTAAATTAATAAAGTCAGTATCGCCAGAGTCATAGCGCAATTTAGAAAAATTATATAAATTTTGGTTGTTTTCCAACTCTTGTTTACGCACTAAAATAAGCTTGCGTTGATAATCCAGCTCCGTTAGCGTCTCTACGGTTTCTTGCATTGCCTGAATGACTATCTGCTGATAATTTAACAGTGTAATATCCACATCAGATTTAGCTGCTTCTATTTGCTGGGATATTTTACCCGCATCAAACAAAGGCATCGCCAAAGAGCCAACCAGCGAACCTATCCAAGTATCGCCACCATCAAAAATATCATCCATACCCACCCCCGCGCTCAGTCGTACCGTTGGCCAGCGTTTTTGTTTTTCCTGATACAAAGCAGCCTCACCAATGCGCAATTGCGATTCAGCCAATTGGATATCGGGACGATATTCCAGTAAGGATGCCGGTTGCACCAGACTAACTTTAGGTAAATTAATCGTTGCAAAACCAGCGGTTAATTCAGGTACTGCAAGGCTCTCTCGGCCTAACAGTACCGCTAAAGTACGCTCGCTGCTGGCAAGATTACGCTGCAAGCTTAAAGTACTGGCTTGTGTAGATAAATACGTATTACGCTGTTGATTTACCTCAATGCCTGACGCACTACCAGCTTCATAACGTAGCTGGATAATATTGAGTAACTCTTTGCTTGCCTCCAGATTTTGTTCAGCAATAGTGATTCGCTCACGCAAAGCCAAAAAGTCAAAATAACTTTGCGCTAGCGTCGACTGTAATTGTAGCAATAAACTATTGTATTCCTGCTGCTGTGCAATCAAATTAATAGTGGCACTGTAACGAGCGGCGCTACGACTACCCCATAAATCAATTTCATAACCGGCACTAAAGTCCAGGCCACTGCCATCGCTACTTTGTGAAGATTTAAAATTTCGAGTCGCACGCTTACTCACGTCTAAATCAAGGCTTGGCCAATCCTCTGCTCGCTGCTGCCCCAGCAACGCACGCGCCTTATCGATACGCTGTCGAGCCGTCGCTAGATCTATGCTGTTTTTATTTAGCTCATCAAACAATTGATTGAGTTCGCTTGAACCATAACGCAGCCACCAGCGCGCTTCTGGTTGTTGCTGTAAAGCTAATCCCTTGGCTTCGGGCAGGTCCTTTAATAGCGGCGTTTGTACTTGTGGCGTATCGCTAACTGGCTGATAAGCACAACCCGACAAAGCCAACCCGATCGCTATTGCAACAAACAGTGTTACAGCCGTTTTTTTATACAACACCGTTATTCCTCCGCCAATGCTAATATCGGATTGAGCGAAGCCGCTTTATGCGCTGGCGCATAACCAAAAACCCAACCGACCAATAAAGAGGTAGAAAAAGCCAACAAAGGCGGATACAAAGAAAACATCACCGCAATATTAAAAACCTGCAAAATCATTGATACCCCAAGCCCTAAAACAACACCCAGTGCGCCACCAAGCAAACAAACCAACAATGCCTCAATATTAAACTGCCGCAATATATCTCCCGGCTTGGCCCCTGTTGCTATCCGCAGGCCTATTTCCCGGCGTCGTTCAGAGACATTTACCAGCATGATATTCATCACCCCGATACCCCCAACTAACAGCGATATGGCTGCAACGGCACCGAGTAATAACGTTAACGTATCTTGCGTTTCGGTAACTGCCTCGACTAAAGACGCTGTATTACGTACCCGAAAATCTTCTCGCCCGTGACGCTCAGTTAACAACTGAGTCACCTCAGCCTCCACTGCAGGGATTAAATCTGTGTCCGCAACCTTGATGGTGATACTTGACAGATACTCGCTACCAAAAAACTTCAATTGCGCAGTACTCATCGGCACATATACTTCGTCATCCATATCGCGGCCGCCAGCACTAGCACCTTTAGCTTTAAGTACACCGATGACCTGATAAGGCGTGCTATTCATTAACACCTGTTCACCAATCGGGTTGCGTCCATCGGGAAATAATTCTTCTGACACGGTAGAGCCAATTACCATCACCGAGGCATAACTTTGCATATCTCCTTCATCGATAAAAACCCCCTGCGATAAATGCCAATCCTTCACACTGAAGTATTCTGGAGTAATACCCCGTACCCGGCCATTGTAATCATAAGCTCCACTACGAAAAGTCGACCGTGACTCCCGCTCAGGAGCTACCGCTTCGATACCGGGTAAAGTCGCAATCATTTGAGCATCTCCCATACTCAAGGTGGCAATATCACCGCTAGAGCGGATATTTCTTCCTCCCGGCTGTACTTGTAAGATATTAGTGCCCATGGCTGAAATACGGTCGAGTACTTGCTGCTTACCCCCATCACCTATCGCCATCATACTCACCACTGAAGCAACGCCAATAATAATACCTAACAACGTTAATAAGGTCCGAAACAGGTTGGCTCTCAATGCATGTGTCGCCAACCCCATGGAGGTTAAAATCCCAATGCGGGGAAATGTTTGTAACGCTTTTTTAGTGGTTGGCCCTGCAATCGTGCTGGCAGATAAGCTTTCAATACCAGGGTCGATTGAAGCAAGCTCATCGCTCTGCGCTGAATCACTGAGAATCTCACCATCACGCATATGCACAACCCGCTCAGCGTGACTGGCAACCTCTGCATCGTGAGTAATAAGAATAATCGTGGTGCCGGTTTCAGTATTAAGTTGTTGCAACAATGCCAATACTTGCTGACCACTGGCCGAATCTAACGCGCCAGTAGGCTCATCTGCCAAAATAACTTCGGCACCATTAATCAAAGCTCGAGCTATAGAAACTCGCTGCTGCTGGCCTCCAGAGAGCTCAGCAGGCTTGTGCTGCGCCCGCGAAGCAATATCCAGTTTTTGCAATAACGCCTGCGCCCGCTCATTCCTATCCTCTTCAGACATACCGCTATAAACTGCGGGCATCATCACATTATCTAAAGCAGACTGGTTAGCCAACAACTGATAGCGTTGAAACACAAAGCCAAATGTTTTTAAGCGCAACGCTGACAGCATATTTTCATCTAAATCATTGACATCATGTCCGCCAACCCAATAGCGACCCTTGGTAGGCTTATCCAGGCAACCCAATATATTCATTAACGTTGATTTGCCGGAACCTGACTGTCCCATGATGGCTACAAATTCACCGCGGCGCACCGTAAAAGAAATATTGTCTAACGCGCGAACTTCGTTGTCGCCGTTATGAAAATAACGGCACACACTGTCGAGCTGAAGCAATACTTCTGCTTTACTAGTGTTAGAAGCCACGGCGACCCCCTCCTGGTCCGCCCACCATCGATGATGCTCCAGCACTGGCACTGGCACGCGCTCTGTTACCAATAACAACAATGTCGTCTAAATCAAGGCCCGCTAACACCTGTACATGGGTGCGGTTACGTACGCCGACCTCAACTTCAACTTTTTTACTTCCCGATGGCGTTTTTACAGTAACTTGATGAGTGCGCCCGCTACTATGCAAAGCACCCAGTGGCACAATCAATGTATCTTTGGCGCTACCACGGACAAAAAATACCTGCGTAGTCATCGCATCCATTAACTGACCATCGATGTTATCCACATCAATCAACGCCTGATAGAGCACTACATCATTGATAACCGATGGCGTTGGTAATACTTGGCGGACTGTCGAATACCAACGGCGCTGACCACCACCAAAGGTTTTAAAATAAACCGGCATATCTTTATATAACAGGGTAACATCTGCCTCAGAAACGTCAGCGCGCAGCGTCAATACGCTCAAGTCAGCAATTTTTAATAACAACGGTGCGTTTTGATTGGCATTAATCGTTTGACCTTCCCGCACCGAGATACTGACCACCGTACCATCAATCGGTGCATATATTTTAGCGTAACCCAAGGTGGCTTTATCGCCCGTGAGCGATGCTAAATCAGCTTTAATTTGCGCCTGCATAGCGCGAATTCTCGCCCGCAGAATTTTTTCATTAGCCTGACTTTCAAATAAGGTATCTTCACTCACCGCATTTTGGCTATGGAGGTTAAAATTACGTTTTGCCCGCAGCGAAGCCAGCTCTAACTCCGCTTCTAATTGCTGCAGCTGGGCACGATTACCCTCTAGGCTAGCCTCAGCGTTTTGTACTTTGGTTTCAAATACTGTAGCGTCGATCTCTGCTAGCAGTTGCCCTGCCGTTACTATCTCACCTTCTTCTACGTAAATCTTTTGGATCTGGCCCGACACCTGTGCGCCTACTTCAACATATTGCTTAGGCTCTAGCGTCCCCGTGGCACTAATATAATTTTCAATATCTCCCTGTTTAACCTTTTCAGTCAATACTGAGGCGTCATCAGATTTACCCGTAAAGAAATAAACATATAACAGGATCAATAACAGCAACACTGACAAAAATAAAAAATTCCTTTTAGTGGGTTTTAGCAAGGATTTAAAAAAATTTATCACTATCTACCGATCTCTTTATTTATCTGTATGAAAGCAGCAACCATTAAATAAAAAGTTGCTACGAGTTAAATACACCTATTCAGATGCCTCGGCACTATACCGAATAAATCCAGGCAATCTAATTAATTATGCGTCACCATTAAAGAAGCTAAAGCTCGACATTATATTTTTAACAGGTTAGCCGATAACCATAGACGCTGTTGCCGAAGGATCGTCTAAACACCCCAGCATTGTTTTAATCCAGCCAGCACCAAAGGTAATGACAATTCTAAACGCAAGCGAAATCCCAACCAGCACTCTCGCTATGGCTGTTAGTTGACTATTGATTGGATTAACACGATTGCGCAGCAAGTTCTCTAGTACCCGGACACGGGTAAATACAACAGTTCTGGCCGAGCTGCTCTTAATTACCGCCAATTGTCACCCCAATACCAATCCAGCTGAGCTCGGCGTTTCTGCGCCGGCCCAATGCTTTTGCAAATAGATTACCTGTCTGTGTCAGCAACTAACCCGAAAACAAATATTAGGGTGCCACTTTTTAAGCAGCAAGTATAAGGATGCCACAAAA
>JBAYQJ010000089.1:0-6199 GCA_041677245.1 Spongiibacteraceae bacterium
CAGGGAGCAGTTTCCAGTTTGGGAATTCAGGCTTCGGCGGTTTCCAATTATCAGTTAGTCGGTGATTTAGACCTTGAGCCACTGCAGCAAAAGCAAGGTTGGTGGTGGTTGCGGGGCTCATTGGAGTTGAAGCTGATGGATGGCGACCATGCTATCGTCAAGCAGCGTTGGCCGGTCAAAGCATCTAGTGTCGATCAAGGGATGGTAGGGCAGCGGTTAGCTGATTCGATCAACAGTAAATTGGCGGTTTACCTGTATCAGATGTTGACGGTCACGTCAGTCAAATAACAGTGCTAGCCTTTTATTGGTTTGATGATTGGTGTGGGTGTTTCGTTAAGCGATTGAGCCGGTTGATGGGTGCTCTAATGCCAGGTCCAATTCAGGGCGCGCTGGACTATAATGAGAGGGTTTTCACGCTCCCTGTTCGATAACACCATTGCCCAGATGGGTATTTACTAATGAAGAGTTGCTTAACGTTATGATCAGACGAACTAAGATAGTTGCTACCCTTGGCCCTGCAACCGATGACGGCGCTGTGCTAGAGCGCTTAATTATGGCTGGGGTAGATGTTGTTAGGTTGAATTTTTCTCACGGCACAGCCGACGACCATCGTTTGCGTGCCGTACAAGTTCGCGCACTGGCAAAAAAAAATGGCCGTGCAGTGGCGATATTAGGCGATTTACAGGGCCCTAAAATTCGCATTGCTCAATTTCAAAATGGTCCGATTGTTTTGTCCGCCGGCGATAACTTTGGTTTGGATGCAACGCTCGGTAAAGCCGTTGGTAATCAACAGCAAGTAGGTCTGGATTATCCCAGCTTGCCCGACGAGGTTGCGATCGGCGATCGCTTATTGTTGGACGATGGTCGTGTTGTGTTGCAGGTCAGCGGTATTAGCGGTTCGCGGATTGATACAAAGGTTGTAGTCGGCGGTAAGCTCTCTAACAACAAAGGTATTAATCGTGAAGGTGGTGGTTTGGCGGCTGGCGCGTTAACTGAAAAAGATTATCGCGATATTAAATTGGCTGCTGAAATTGATGTGGATTATCTGGCAGTGTCTTTTGTTCGTTCCGCTGATGATTTACATGAGGCCAGGCAGGCTTTTGAATTGGCCGGAGGGCGTGCGGGTATTGTTGCTAAAATTGAGCGCGCCGAAGCTGTTGCAGATAATGAGTTGCTCGATAGCATTATCAGGGCGTCCGATGTGGTGATGGTTGCGCGTGGTGACTTGGGTGTTGAGATTGGCGACGCGGCACTGATTGCAGTACAAAAACATTTGATTTCACGTTCTCGCGCTTTGCAAAAAGTGGTTATAACTGCCACGCAAATGATGGAGTCGATGATTGAAAGCCCAATACCGACAAGGGCAGAGGTGTTTGATGTGGCGAATGCCGTGCTCGATGGTACGGATGCTGTGATGCTCTCGGCAGAAACCGCTGCAGGTAAGTTTCCAGTTGAAGCGGTTGAGGCGATGGAGCGGATTATTCTCGGTGCAGAGTGCCATCCATCCGCGCAAGTGTCAGAGCATCGTCTGCATGAAAACTTTAGTGCCGCCGATGAATCGGTCGCCATGGCGGCTATGTATACTGCCAATCACCTGTCGGGGGTGACGGCTATTATCAGTTTAACAGAGACCGGTAATACGCCATTGCTTATGTCGCGAATCAGTTCACGTATCCCGGTATTTGCTTTGACCCGTCATGTTAAAACAGAAAACCGCGTAGCGTTGTACCGTGGCGTGATACCGATTTCCTATGAAGTTGTCAAAGTGCCAATTGAGCAGGTTAATCAAAGTGCGGTGAATGAATTGATTAAGCGTAATCAGGTCAATAGTGGCGATTGGGTGATTATTTCCAAAGGTGGTTATAACAATACTCATGGTGGGACTAATACCATGAAGATTGTTAAGGTCGGTGAGGTCTCTGATTAGGCGCTTGTGTTGGTTTGGTTGCTCGCCCCAGCGATTAGGTGATTGAGCGACCGAACTGGTTAAGTTGTGCGCTGGCATTAAAATAACTATGTTGAATAACCTATGTGCGTGTACAAATAATGTCTATGAATAAGATGCTGCTAGTCAAGCATGCTTTGTTTTTGTTTAGTCTTGTATTTGTGATCACGCCTGCTTTTTCGGCTGAAATAGCAGATCGGGTGCTCGTTACAAAATCAGAAAAAAAACTTTACCTGATAAAAAATGGAATTCCTTATAAAGAGTTTTCTGTTGCCTTGAGTCCTCGTCCGCGTGGACACAAAATTGAAGAGGGCGATGAGAAAACACCTGAAGGAAGTTATATTTTAGATTATAAAAATGACGAGAGTAATTTTTATAAATCAATCCATATCTCTTATCCCAATCAGCAAGATATTCAGCGCGCCGCGGCTACGGGTGTAGATCCAGGCGGGGCGATTATGATTCATGGTTTGCCAAATGACTTGGCGTTTTCGGCGGAGTTTATTCAGGTATTTAACTGGACCGATGGCTGCATTGCCGTTACCAATCAAGATATGGATCAAATATGGCTTGCGGTTCAGCCAGGGACCCCGATTGATATTTTACCGTAAAGATATTGTCCGATTATTTTATTTCTTAAGATGTGTAGCAATGATTAAAGTTCGTAATATTTTATTTTTAACATGTATTTTTTTTGGTGGTACGGCATCGGCGGAGTTCGAGCGTTGGTATAGCATCCCCAATGCTGATACTGATGTTGTGGGTAGTAACCGTGAGGCAGTGGTTGAGGTCGATGATACCTTAATCGATATTGCTGCCCGCTATGGTTTGGGATACAACTTGATCCGTTCGGCCAACCCAGAGGTTGATGCTTGGTTGCCGGCCGAGGGCGAAACTGTGCGGCTCCCCTTTCAAACTATTTTGCCGGGGGTATCGCGTGAAGGTATTGTCATTAATGTGGCGGAAATGCGTTTATATCATTATTTGCCGGCGCAAGGCTCGGGCAATACTTCGGTTGCTATTTATCCTATCAGCGTCGGTCGAGGTCAATGGGCGACGCCGATTACCAAGGCTAAAGTAACAGGTAGGGCGGAAGATCCTATTTGGTATCCGCCAGAAAGTATTCGTCTTGAGCATGCGGCCCGTGGGGATGTTCTGCCGCGACAAGTGCCTGCGGGACCAGACAACCCCTTGGGGCGATATATTTTAGTGCTGGATATACCGAGCTACTTTATTCACGGTACTAATAAGCGTTTTGGTATTGGGATGCAAGTAACCCATGGCTGCGTGCGTATGTACCCAGAGGATATTGAGCAGTTAGTGAGATTGTCGCCAAACAATACCCCAGTTACTATTATTAATCAGGTGTTTAAGCTTGGGTGGCTTGATCAACAGCTTTATCTCGAAGTACATAAGCCACTGGATGCAGATGACCAAAATCAAAGCGATATACGCATGGGCGTTAATGAGGCGGTCGTTAGAGAAACGAAGTATCAGCTAGAAACAGTTATTGACTGGGAAAAACTGGAAGCAGTGATATCTGCAGCTAGTGGTGTACCAGAGATGATTGGGTATAAGGCAGCCCCTGTTATGGCTACGGGTGGTGATGGTGTGTAGCTTGTCACTTGTCATACTGACGGGGGGATATTAATAAGGGGTAGCACTTTGAGGGAGAAAAGTTCCGGCCAAGAGTTAACTTGGTCGGAACTAAGCGTGCTATTTTTCCATTGCCTTTTTAAAGGCGCGATCAACTTTTTCATTGGCTTGATCGGCAGAGTTGAGTGCAGAGTCGGCCGTGCTTTGTGCGGCTTTAGCAGCTTTAGCAGCTTGGTCAGCAGTGCGCTGGGCATTGGCAGCGGCTTCGTTAGCGGCAGCAGCAGAGCGTTGAGCTTGTTCGGCTAAGGCTTTGGTCTCATCCATTTGGCTATTGTTGGCGCAGCCAGCTGCAACTACAACAAATAGTACAGTGGCAAGTTTTAAAATATGTTTCATATATCGCTCCTTGGGATTGGACAAACAGCTAATCAAAATATTACGCGTGGAGGTTAGTCGACGTGTAAGTGCTGATAATTCTACCTGTAAATTAACTTGATAACATCCTTGCTTAAAATTATTTAGTATCAGGTCGCCTATTTTTAGTGGGAATTGCTTATTTGTGTTTGGGTGTTAGGGTTGGCCGATAAGCAGTCCTCAGATTACTCAATTTATATCTTCAAGACAGCGGCTAGGTAAGGGGCCTCAAAAACAAGTCATTTGATCTGGCATGGAAATTGAATTGATTTTGATTGGTGATTATATTGTCAAGAGTTTGTCAGCCAGGGTTGGTTGAGAAATTTTTCTAATCTCAGGCATGCGGTATTTAATACGTAGTGCGGCAACAGCTAGGCAGGGATGGCTTTTATTGGGTAAGTTCCATCGAAAGGAAAATCTATGAGCCAGCTAGATATTCAGGCATCTAAAAAAGCGAGAGGGGCAGTATTGGCGGCCAGAGGTAAGGTGATGTATACACCCTCTGCTATATCGCATGAAGACTGCAAGGCCGCTTCGGTTGCTTATGAGGCGGGAGATCTGTTGATCGATTATTTGCAGCAGCTAGAAGTTGATTTTATCTTTGGTATCCCTGGGGGTGCCATTGAGCCGCTTTATAATGCGTTGGCAAGAAGTGAGCGTAAGGGTGGGGTTAAATCAATTGTTACCCGGCATGAAAATGGCGCTGCTTTTGCTGCTGATGGCTATGCACGTAATTCTGGCAAGCTTGGCGTATGTTGTGCCACCACAGGCCCTGGTGCCACTAATATGATCACGGGTGTTGCGACTGCTTATGAAAATAATATCCCTCTGTTAGTTATTACTGCGCAAACAGCTGTTACCAATTTTGGTCGCAAGGCTCTTCAGGATTCGGGCGATACGGGTATAAATACGGTTGGTATGTACCAGTTTTGTACCCGTTACAGCACGATGATTACTCATCTTGATCAATTTGAGCGTAAATTAGTTACCGCCATAATGACGGCCTTTGGGCCTACCCCTGGTCCAGTCCATATCAGTGTTCCTCTAGATATAATGCGTAGTAAATTAGAGATCAGTAAGCCTAGTTTTAATTTAAAAGAGCTGCTAAAAAAGCCTGTATTAATTGATGATGCCTCGGTAAAGGAGTTGGCAGAGCAATTAGTAAGTGCGCGTGCTCCGGTGTTTGTGGTCGGCGCTGGAGCTAATGAGTCCGCTGCTATTATTGTAAAGCTGGCAGAGGCGTTGGATGCCAAGATTGTGACGACTCCTGACGGAAAGGGATTGGTTAATCCCTATCATCATTTATATCGGGGCGTAGTGGGTTTTGCTGGTCATGCGAGTGCTGAGCAATTATTAGTAGATAAAAATATTGATTTAATAATCGCTGTAGGAACTTCGCTAGGAGAATGGGCGAGCTCAGGCTGGGATACAGATGTGTTGCTTAATAACCGTTTAATCCATGTGGAATCTTCTGAGCATAATTTAACGCAGTCTCCGATGGCGCGTCTGCATGTCCGCGGAAGGTTGCTTGCTATTTTCGAGCGGCTGGCTGCTGATCTGCGGCGACAGGGTATTATGTTTGATGCTGAGTCTAATAATGAGTTGTTAGATAAGCGAGCAGTTAGGCTTGTTCCTAATAAACAGGCAGAACCTCCTCTCTTTGATGCTGACGACGCCATGTTGCATTTAAGTTCAGAGGGGCTTATAAAGCCTCAGTGGCTAATGGCTCAGATAACTAAAAAGTTTGCTCCCCATACTAAGTATCTTGCTGACGCCGGTAATAGCTTTGCGTGGGCTATTCATTATCTTCATCCGTTCGATCGTCGGCAAGGCCAGCGGCGCTTGCGCGAAGATTGTCATATTGGTCGCCGGAATAATTTTGGCGGGACATTTCAGGCGGCTATAGAGTATGCGCCTATGGGGTGGGCTATAGCCAGTGCGCTAGGTGTCGCCCTGGCTTGTAAAGATACGCCAATCGTTTGTTTTACTGGTGATGGTAGTTGGTTGATGAGCGGTCTTGAGATTACTACGGCTGTTCAGCATAGCTTGCCAATAACTTATATTATTTTGAATGATTCAGCGTTAGGGATGGTCAAGCATGGTCAACGACTTGGTGGGGCAGAACAGATAGCCTTCGAGTTGCCCGAAGTTAATTTCAGTGATATGGCTAAAGCGGTTGGGGCTAATGGCTATAGGGTCGATTCTTGCCAAGACTTTCTTGCGTTGAATTTTGATCAAATTGCG
>JBAYQJ010000090.1:0-5784 GCA_041677245.1 Spongiibacteraceae bacterium
CCAGAGGCAAAGAATACTTACTAACGGAGCCGTATCCGCCCATTGTGGGCCAAAAAATAATAAAATTATTGGAGAGCTAACTATGCCAGCTACCGCAAGTGCCGGCCAGACAATGACGCCCAAGAGCATCGTGGCCTTTAGGTAAGGCTCTTCTAAGGGATGGCCCAAGCGCTTTTGTTCTGAGAGGTATGGCATGGCTATAGGGGTAATGCCTTGTTTTAAGGTGTTAGAAACAAAATCTAAAAAACCCACGCCTCTAGAGAACAGCGCTACCTCAGCAACAGTTCCTTGCTTGCCGATTATAAGGTCTGGCAAGGAGAGGGAGAATTTAGCAAATAAATTACCAAATGTGACATAGATTCCAAACTTTAATATGCGGAATAAGTTTGTAAATGCAGGGAGCCATGGTGTCCCTTGAGGTCTAAAGACTAATGTTAAGACTAGTTCGATGGTGTAGCCAATAACCGAAGCGTAAGCTAAAGAGAAGTAGCTAAAGCCTAAAAGAATAAATATTATTGTCGAAATAAGTAGGGTCAGTTGGGTGATTATCGATATATAGAATATAGCCTTAAACTTTAAATCCCTGGTTAGGAGTGCACGGGGTATGCTGATAAAAGGAGCTAGGAAAAAGCTATAGCTCAGTAAGCGCAGTATTATTTTTAAATCCGGGACTTGATAAAACACCGCTAACCACGGGGACAGGAAGAAAAGTAGCCCGCCCATGCTCCACGAAATAAGCATCATCAAGCCGGTGGCTGATTTTATTGTGGCATCGTCAAGTTTTTCCGCGCGAATTAAATAGGTGCCCGCGCCTAGTGACTTAAGCTCTCCGGTAATGAGTACCAGCGAGCTTGCTATTGCAAAAACCCCTACTTCTGCAGGCGTAAGCAAGCGTGCCACTGCAATGACTGAAATTAAGCTTAGTGCTTTTAATATGTATTGTGATGCTGCCGAGTATATAAGTGCAGATCTAATGCTTCCCATATGGAATAGTTCTTTTTAAGTTATAAAGGCTGATAAAAATTGTAGCTTTTACCCGCCTATCAATTAAGATTTAAATGGATGTGTTCTAATATTTACCCTCTACTCCTATGATGACTGCTTCTATGCTTAAAAAGAGTATCGGTGGAATAATTTTTTTGATTGGCATGGCTAACCATTCAATCATTCAAACTTTAGTCGGCGCTTTAGCGCATTTGCTACACTGTACATGTTGTGTAGTAACTGCTCTGTCTCTTCCAGTGGTTCGCTCTGCGTCTTTGCAAGCTGGCATAAGAGGTTTGCCAATAATAAAAATACGATGCTGTAACTGCCAAAGTAAATGATTGTCGCCAGACCTAAATCAATTAAAGCCCACGGCGATGCCGGTATTGCGGCGTTTAGTTGTTGGTTGACCAAAAATGCCATTAGTCCCGCCGCCAGTGGTGCAATACAGTTTATCAGTAATGTAGTCAGTTTAAATTGAATTAGTACATTAAGAAGTAACAATAAAGATGCGGTGATGATTAGCCCTGCACCACCACGAATAAGGGCGAAGGTATTTAAATCGGTATGCATGGCGGCTAATAATACGGCAATGATAACCACCGTAGATAATAGGTCAAAAAAGAACAGTGTTTTTAGTCGGTCGATGGCGGTAAAGCAGTCGCTGATCAGTGCGTGTAGGCAAAAAGCAAAGAACATCAGTGAGAAGTAAGCCAGTAGTTGGTGCTGAGGTATCCATTGCTTACCCAGTAATACGGTAACAATAAGCTCGGATTGTAAAAATATAAACACGCTGAGGGGAAATAGCAGGGTGAATAGGGTGAGTAAGCTCAGGCGAATACGGTAGCCGAGTAACTCGGTATCGTATTTAGCTTTAGCGATGGCGGTCATTAGCGGTTCTATGGCGGGTATCACCAGGCTTAAAGCTGGTATTAATGCCAGTTCGCGTTGCAGGTGGTAGCCACCGAGTTTGCCAGTGGGAAATAACTTAGAGACGATCAAAATATCTGCTTGGGAGCGGAGAAATCCGGTAATCCCGCGCAGCAATGACCACTGTGAAAAAGCCCATTGTTGCTTGAAGCGTTGCAGGGTGAGCTGGGGCCGAAAGCTATGCACTTGATAAGAGCCAATCAGTAGGATAGCGGCGGCTACAATGTCGCCAGCGATTATCGCCCAGTAGCTGGGGTGGATAACCACAACTAGCATCACCGCCGCAAAGGACAGCAATTTTTGGTAGAGGTTGAGCTTAAACAGTTTTTGGTATTGCAGCTCTTTGGCCAGCAGGATCAGCCCCGGGTTGCGTAATGCCCGTAGCGGTATACTCAAGGCAATCAGGCGAATTGCGTCGGTCAGCAAGGGGTTGTCGAGGGTGTTTGCTATTGCGGGAGCTAATAGACAGATAACAAGGGTTAATGTGCATTTGCCGATAATATCGATGGTCCATGAGGTGTTTAGATCATCGTCGTCAGTATCTTGTTTTTGGATGATGTATTGCTGACTGCCCGCGTCGGAGAGTATATCAGTCAGGTGAATGGTGATGGCTAGTATGGCAATGATGCCAAAGTCGTTGGGCGTTAGCAGCCGGGCGAGTATGAGCGTGCTGACAACACCGATCAGCCGTTGCATGATATTGATCGCAACCTGAAAGGCAGAGCTGGCAAATACTCGGTGGGTAATTGACATGGTTAGTGACTTACCGGCTTACTGACGGAGAGGTATAGTGCTTCGTATGCGGCTGACATAGCGTGCAGGGTAAAGCGTTGTTGGTATGCTGCTCTTGCTTGAGCACCATAGTTATCGCGTAGTGCTTTGTCGTCGGCCAGGGTGTTAATGGCTTGGCTGAGTTGGGCCTCATTGTCATTATCGGTAAGAAGACCTGTTTGCTCATGGGCTAAAATCTCTGGTGTGCCGCCAACAGCGGTGGCGATGGATGGCTTGATAAAGCACATCGCCTCTAACAAAGTCATTGAGGTGCCTTCACTCAATGAGGGTAATAAGAATATATCCATGATTGCCAGGTAAGCTTGCGGGTTGGGTTGAAAGCCGGTAAAGATGACTTGCTCGCTTAGTGCCAGCTCAGCACAGAGTTGGTGTAGCTCTGCTTTACTGGGGCCATCCCCTACAATCAGTAATTTGAGTTTGTCATTGCTAGCCAGCGCTTGTTTAAAGGCTTTGATCATCATGGTTTGATTTTTTATTGGGTCTAGTCGTGAAATGGTACCCAATACGATGTCGTCTGGATGTATGTCCAGTTCTGTTTTTAGTCCTGTGGGTGGCTCCAGTGCTGAGTCGGCGATGCCGTTGTAGATGACTTGTATTTTGCTGGCGCTGAAGTTTTCAAATTTCACCAAGGCATCTTTGGTGGCGGCGGAGATGGCAGTAATCGCTGCAGTGCCTAGCTGCAGTACTGGATTGATCAGTTTGCGTTTGGTGCTGCTGAAATCGGGGTAAAAACGGCCGTGTTCAGTGAAGATTACCGGTTTACCAGTAAACAGGGCGCCAAACCAGCCGTAGGTATAGGGCGTGTATTGATGGCAGTGGATAATGTCAAAATCATGCTCTTTAATCAGCGCGCGTATGGCTTTGATCAGCCCAAGGTCAAAGCCTGGTTGGCGTGATAGGCAGTAGTGTTTGAAGCCTTTTTGTTCCAGCTCTTTGCCCCAGGGGCCTATTTGGCCATCGATGCAGAGGATGGACGACTGAAATTTATCAGGGTTTAGGCCTTCGACCAAGTTACGGATAACCTGCTCGGTGCCGCCAATGTTCATGTCGTAGGTGATATGGAGGATATGCTTACACATAACGATTAAACCAGAGTTGAAACATTAGCATGCTCCAGAGTTCGGTGGAGTAATCCTGCTCATTGTTTTGGTGTTTGTCCCAGAGAATTTTTACTTGTTCGATGTTGAAGTAATCGGCAAGCCCGTGTGAGGCGTTAAATAAAGTGGCCTCGGCCTGATCTTTTATTTCATTGCGCAGCCATTGTGCCAGCGGTACAGAAAAACCCATTTTTTTGCGGTAGAGGGTGTCGTGGCTGAGTAATTTACTGAAGGCTTTTTTCAAAATATGTTTTTTATCACCTTTGTTGTATTTGAGTGCTGAGGGGACTTTGGCGGCGAATTCGATAACGTGATAATCCAGCAGGGGGGCGCGTACCTCCAGTGAGTTAGCCATACTCATGCGGTCGACTTTTACCAGAATATCGCCGGGCAGATAGGTTTTTATGTCGGTGTAGAGAATTTTTGACAGGTGGTCATCGGCATCGGCATTGTTGTAATGCCGGGTGGTAATGCTTGATGGGTGGTAGTCGCCCAGTTGTTGTTTGAAATTATCGGTTGCTAAGCTATTGAACAATGTCTCGTTAAAAAACGAGTTAGTTAAGAAAAATCCATAGGCAGGGTCGTGGCTGAGTGTGTTGAGCAGGGTGTGGGCTTTTCTGCCTAAGGTTGAGTTGCAATTGGCCAGCAAGGGCGCGATTTTGCCGAAGATGTTTTTGCGTACAAAAGCGGGAAATAGGTTGCGTATTTTGTTTTCCATCGCGTCGGTGGCATATTTGCTATAGCCGGCAAAGCCTTCGTCGCCGCCGTCTCCGGCCAGGGCAACGGTGACTTGTTGGCGCGCCAGTTCAGAGACAAAGTAGGTGGGTATCAGCGATGGGTCGGCAAAGGGCTCATCAAAGAAAGCGGCGATTTTTTCCAGGTTGTCTTGTACGTTCTCTTTAACGGTAAATTCGTGATGGTCGGTTTTGAATTGGTCGGCGATAACCTGGGCGAATTTCACTTCATCAAATTTTTCCGAATCAAAGCCAATTGAGCAGGTAGTGACGGGCTTATCACTGTTTTGGGCCATTAAGCCGACTACGCCGCTGGAATCGACGCCGCCACTGAGGAATGCGCCCAGTGGCACATCGCTGACCATGCGCTCTTTAACGCTTTGGTTAATGACGGCGAGCAAATCAGTAGCGATGGTTTCGGCACTGTCACTGCGTTGGTTTTTAAATGACAGGTTCCAGTACTGGGCTTTGTTGATACCATTTTTGTCGATGGTCAGGGTGTGGCCGGGTTCCAGTTTATAAATGTGCTGGTAGATGGTTTTAGGGTCTGGAATGTATTGATAGGTAAAAAAGTCGTATACCGCATCGGGCCGGATGATTTTAGGTACTTGGGGGGCTTGATGCAGGGCTTTTAGCTCGGAGCCGAATACGAAGTAACCATTATCGTGGTAATAGTAGAGCGGTTTTTTGCCTAAACGATCTCTGGCAATAAACAGGGTTTGCTGGGTTTTATCCCAAATGGCAAAGGCGAACATGCCGTTAATGTGGTTGACCATGCTGGCACCGTCGCGCTGGTAGAGGGCGAGTAGTACTTCGGTGTCGGTTTTGGTGTTGAAGGTATGGCCTTGGCTGCTGAGTTCGTCGCGCAGGTCTTGGAAGTTGTAAATTTCGCCGTTGAAAACGATTGCCAGGTTGTTGTCACTGGAGTGCATTGGCTGGGTGCCGGCTGCTGATAAGTCGATAATACTCAGTCGTCTATGGCAAAGGCCTATGCCTTCATCAAGGTATTCACCACCAGCGTCCGGGCCGCGATGATATATCGCATTGCCCATGCTTTTGAGTGTTTCGGCATCGCCGGTTTGGTGATGAAAGCGTGTAAAGCCTGCAATTCCACACATTATTGGTTTTTTTTCCTTGGTTTTTTGGGGGGTTAATCCACCGGTTTAAAGGCTGATGTAGCGCCTGAATATTGGCCCTAATTTATTGGTAATTGGCTCCGGTAGCTTGGCCCATGTCGATGCTATGAG
>JBAYQJ010000091.1:0-5063 GCA_041677245.1 Spongiibacteraceae bacterium
AGCCCTTAAAAAAGAAACTCACAATGCTACGGTCTTGATTGTAGCCCAAAGGATAAATACCGTTATGCATGCCGAACAGATTATCGTGCTGGACAACGGGCGGATTGCCGGAAAAGGCACCCATAAAGAATTGATGGAAAACTGCACGGTATACCGCGAATTGGCCCTCTCACAGCTATCCACGGAGGAGTTATCAGCATGAGCCAGAACAGAAATACCCCTCAGTTACGAATGCCGACGGGCGGCAGACCTATGGGCGGCGGCATGCACATGGGCGGTGGGCCTATGGGCGGAATGCGGATGGCACAATCAGGTGAAAAGGCCAGAAATTTTAAGGACACCATGGCCAGCCTTTTGAAATACCTGACACCATACCGTTTTCCGCTTATTATTGCTCTGGTATTAGCCATTTTGGGTACGGTATTCACTATTATCGGCCCGAAACTGTTAGGCAATGCAACCACCAAGCTTTTTGAAGGTTTGGTCAGCAAAGTTACTAATGCAGCCGGTGCCGGCATTGATTTTACCTATATCGGCAATATTGTACTGATTCTGGTCGGGCTGTACGTAATCAGTGCCATATGCAGCTATATTATGGGCTACATAATGACCGGCGTATCCATCAAGGTTACCTATGACCTGCGCAAGCAGATAGCTGAAAAAATAAACCGCCTGCCAATGAAATTCTTTGACAACAAGACCTACGGCGAAGTGCTGAGCCACGTAACCAACGATGTTGATTTGATATCCAACACCCTGACCCAAAGCATGTCGCAAATGGTTACCTCTATAGTTACCATACTGGGCGTGCTGGTGATGATGTTTACTATAAACTGGATTATGGCACTGGCTTCGCTGATAATAGTCCCCATCTCTATAGGCCTGATTTCCATGATAGTTGGGCGGTCCCAAAAATATTTCCGCAAACAACAGGACTATCTGGGTCATATAAACGGCCATGTGGAAGAAATGTATTCCGCCCACAATGTCATGAAAGCCTTTAACGGTGAGGCAAAATCCATAGCCAAATTCAAAGGGCTGAATGAAGAGCTATACGGTGCATCCTGGAAAGCCCAGTTTTTATCCAGCATTATGATGCCCATGATGAACTTCATAGGCAACCTGAGTTATGTGGTTGTATGTATTCTGGGCGGCTTTTTGGCCATACAAAAAACTATTCAGGTTGGTGACATACTGGCCTTTGTCCAGTATGTCAGGTCATTTACCCAGCCGCTGGCACAAACCGCCAATATTGTGAACGTACTCCAGTCTACAGCGGCAGCAGCCGAGCGTATTTTTGAATTTCTGGGAGAAGACGAGGAAGTACCCGAACCGTCTAACCCGGTTAGCCTGAAGGATATTTCAGGTGCTGTCAGCTTTAAAGATGTGTCCTTTGGCTACAGCCCGGCTAAAACTATAATTAAAGATTTCAATGCAGATATAAAACCCGGCCAGCGGGTAGCCATTGTAGGCCCTACGGGTGCGGGGAAAACCACCATGGTCAAACTGCTGATGCGCTTTTACGACGTAAACAGCGGGGCGATTCTGGTAGACGGGGTAAATATCCAGGATATAAAGAGACAGGAATACCGGAGTGCTTTCGGCATGGTACTTCAGGATACCTGGCTCTTTAATGGCAGTATTATGGATAATATCCGCTTCGGCAAGCTGGACGCAACTGACGAAGAGGTTTATACCGCAGCCAAAACTGCCTACGTAGACCATTTCATACACACCCTGCCCAGCGGGTATGAAATGATAATGAACGAGGAGTCCAGCAATATTTCCCAAGGTCAAAAACAGTTGCTGACCATTGCCAGAGCCGTTTTGGCCAACCCCAAAATTTTAATTTTGGACGAAGCTACCAGCTCGGTAGATACCAGAACCGAAATGCTGATACAGCAGGCTATGGAAAATCTGATGAAAGGCCGTACCGCATTCATAATTGCCCACCGCCTGTCCACAATCCGTAATGCAGATATCATACTGGTAATGAAAGACGGTGCAATTGTGGAACAGGGCAGCCATGAAACACTGCTTGAAGCAAACGGATTTTATGCTTCGCTATATAACAGCCAATTTGAAGCAGGGCCGGCAGAAGCAGACTCTTAATCAGGTTGTTACCCCGGCACAGCCGCTCTTACAAGCTTTGCGGTGGGTTAACTATATATTGAAAAGGCAGAACGTGCAGTCTATAGGGATTTTGTGAAAGAGATACGCATCAGAGATAACGAAGTAACACTGGAATACTTTGCGCAGGCGGCGGAAATAAGTACGGATAAGAGGGTGCTGCCTATTGCACAAGATGGTGGGCGGTACTGTACAATACGCAGAACCAAGACGTTTGAATTAGCCTTCAGCCTTTGAGAACCTTGCCTAGTACATATCTCTTTAGTTGGAGCCAAAGTACCAATAAATAATACAAACAGTGACTTTGATTTTGTTTTCAGCCTCAGAATTTTATTTACGAAAAGTCGTTTTTCAAGAATATTTATATTTGACCATCAGCTCTTGTGTTCGTTAGAATGTCATTGCCTCGTTCTTGAATTTAGAGGGAGTAATCACCAGTGCGCAAGCTACTAAAAGATACAACATTTGAAGTCATAAGAGCAATCGCTCCATTGATAATTGTTGTGATTATCCTTCAATTTACATTTGTGAAAGCATCAGTTGGTGTGTTTATCCAGTTTCTGGTTGGTACCATATTAGTAGTCGCGGGTATGATCTTTTTCTTGATTGGAATCGAGGTTGGTATTTTACCGGCAGGGAAGACTGTTGGGTCTGGGTTAATCGAGAAACGTTCCATTTGGCTGATAATAGCTGTAGCATTTCTCATAGGTTTTTCGACTACCATCGCTGAGCCGGACGTCCTGGTCCTATCCAAGCAAGCCGACCTGATCAGCGAGGTGACTCTACCTGAAGGCAGTCTGGTGTATATCATAGGTATTGGTTTGGCCTTTTTCGTGACAATGGCAATTATGCGTATTCTTCTAGGGTTTCGGATTGTCTATCTCCTGACCGCCAGCTATCTAATCGTAATCCTCCTCTCCTTTTTCACGCCTCCTGAGTTTGTTTCTTTGGCGTTTGATGCAGGAAGTGTTACTACTGGAGCGTTAACCGCACCAATAGTCATAGCCCTTGGGATTGGGCTTAGTTCGGTCATGGCAGGCCGATCAGCAATATCAGACGGTTTCGGGTTGCTCGGACTGGCTTCGATCGGGCCGATCATTGCCGTCATGATTGTGGGGATGATAGTACATTGAGCGGAATCGATATTCTTTACAATATAATAAATACTGCGCGGGGCGTCGTCGAAGCCGTGTTGCCGCTCCTCGCGATTCTAGCAATATTTCAGGTTCTTTTTTTAAAACTACCAGTTACCTACGTTATTAGTCTGTTAAAAGGTACTCTGATATCTGCCGGAGGATTGTTTCTATTTTTGTTAGGGGTGCAAACTGGATTTCTACCATATGGCAAAGCTATCGGAGAGGCTCTGGGGAATTTTGATTACAAGTGGCTGGTGATCCCACTCGGATTTTTGCTTGGTTTCATTACTACCTGGAGTGAACCGGCAGTACGAATCTTGTGCGATCAGGTTGAAGAAGCTTCTGCAGGGTCTATTCGTAAAAGGACTGTTCTTATTGCAATTTGTATTGGAGTTGCTATTATTGTAGCGCTGGGCTTGGCCAGAGTTGTCTATCAAATACCTCTCTTGTACATCTTGATTCCAGGGTACTCACTGGCTATAGTGTTGGTCTGGTTAACTAAGAAAGAGTTTGCCGGTTTTGCCTTTGATGCAGGAGGAGTGGCTACGGGACCAATGGCGAATACATTCTTGCTGGGAATTGGGTTAGGTTTAGCATCAGCTACTGGTGGCGAAAACATGGCTGTCTACGGTTTAGGTTTAGTAGCGTTGATAGCTCTAGCTCCGATCATTTCGGTCATGACGCTTGGCTTTATTATTCGGATTAGAAATCGGTATAGGGGGTGACACCATGATAAAGGTATCTTTGATTATTACTGTTGTAAGAAAGGGGTGGGGGGACAAGGTTCTGGAGGCTTCGATGAAAGCAGGTGCCGAAGGAGGTACTATTTTGATGGGACGTGGATCAGGAGTCCATGAGAAGCAACAAATACTGGGGATTCCCATCGAACCCGAAAAAGAGATAGTCTTGTCTGTTGTTTATCCTGATAAAAGTGAGACGATACTCCAGGAGATTGTTCAATGTTGTGATTTAGAACAGCCTGGGGCAGGGATAGCTTTTGTCGTTCCAATCGAGAGGGTGGTTGGGGTAGCTCATCTGCTCGGGAAGAGCGACGAGGTGAATGAATAAACCTTTGGTAGCAGATGTTTATAAGCTACATGGCAGTGCCACCGTTTCTATTCCTGCTGATTCATTGCTTGAAAACTTGATTGGTACCCTTGTCCGTGAGCCCTCATTACGAGGTGTTTTCCTCGTTAATTCGAAACAAAAGTTAGTAGGAATGGTAACAAGACTTGACCTTTTAAGGTGGGCGCATCTCAATTTAACAGGTGGCAAGGGAAGGCACGAAATACCAATTTCGGAATTCTTTCGAATTGTGGATGCTCGCAAAGCCATAGACCTGGCTAGTGGGGAGCCACGGATTCTTGCCGTAAGAGAGAACGATACTCTTCAAGCTGCCCTGGATAAGATGTTGGACTATGAAGAAGATGTTCTTCCCGTAATTGATAGCGATGGTAAAGTATTGGGTGATTTGAGGCTATCGGAAGCACTCTGGTGGGTTCTGTCGTATGGCCGAAGAACAACTTAAGATTAAGGATATAGTGTGTTGCACTTCAGTCTGAAATAACAATATGAAAAAATAGTATTACGATGCCAGTGTTACAGAATACCCGCGTAAACGGATGAATCGGTAATAGGCTCGAACTAAAATTAGTCTCAAATTGCAGAGTATTTTTCGCAAGGAGAGCTAAAACGAACCATATTTGAAGCTATTTGATGAAGTGGTGGGCGGTAGTGGGGTCGAACCACTGACCTCAGCGATGTCAACGCTGCGCTCTAACCAACTGAGCTAACCGC
>JBAYQJ010000092.1:0-5045 GCA_041677245.1 Spongiibacteraceae bacterium
AATCTGACATTGCATTACCGCAGCACAACCCGCAATCACCGGCACACCTTTAACACCTTCTGAAAAATCAATATCGACAAACTTATCCCCCCCCTTCTTGGCAAAATTCCCCGAGACGGCCTCTTGGTCCGACGCCAGAATATGTACATTCCAGTAATCTGCGTCCATAAAGGCGTTATAGCTGGTGGATGTTTTACCTATACTCCACAGCACCAAAGCCGGATCCAGAGAAACGGAGTTAAAACTGTTCGCTGTTACACCATATAAATTGCCGTCTGCATCTTTGGTGGTGATAACAGTTACCCCGGTAGGGAATGAACCCAATGCGTTGCGAAACTCAATCGGATCAATGTTAGACATCGTAAACTCCTAGCTTTAAATTGTGTGGTATATCATTATTGACGTTCAATCTTTCTTCTTTGTACTTTTAAAAAATTACGCCATCATTGCGTCAAGTGACAGTGGCTTCTGAGCTTAAGCCGTATTCAGTTAGCACCTCTTCGGTGCGACAGCCTGAAGCAACTCCGGACCAAAATCTGAAGCAACCCGATGCCACTACCATATTAATTACTGTAAACAGCCGCCACGTTCGGGCTGGACATCTACTTTGGCCTGTGCCGATGCAGTAGACGACAAGACGTCAGGCCAATCACCCCAAACCAACTGCTGAGCCTCATCGGAAAAATAGCTGAACATAAATTGGGGCCCCGGCCATTGTCCAGCCATCCAAGCAGAAGAGCCACAACCACGACCGACCTCCATACCTATACGAACGATGGTATCAAGCCCATAGCCATAGCCACCAAACTTTTTTGGCACAGCCATACGAAGAAAACCTGCATTGATATAATCATCAACGGTCTCACCGGGAATCTGACGCAGGTCTTCACAGTGCGAAGCCCGCGCTTTTAAGCTGGGCAGTAATTTAATCGCGCGCGATACCAATTCATCCGAGCTTGGAATATCGGAACTCATTTACTACTCTCCTACTGCACCTGCTCAAAGATAGCAACACAATTTACCGGCCATTGTTAGCAGATACTTATCGCGCTTCACCAGAAGCTGACACAGACATTCAATAATTAAATCTGATTATTATTAATACCTTAGTATCTAACACCCCGACCTGTAAAACCCCTATCTTTGGAAAGGGGCGAATTAAAACCAGCCTTAACATAGAGCGTTTGCCATTGGCGAAATTTGCGACTAATATACTAGTGCTGGGTGCCTATATATTAGCCTGCAATATCTATCCTACTGCGGATTAGGCAAGACAACTTGCAGGGCTTGCATCCAGCGCACCAGACCAGCGCAGATACATCAACACCGTGACGCAACATTAATATATGTAGCAGCGAGAGACACTCGGTTGCGCGATGATAAAAAACATGACCAGCCATACACACTATCACTGCTTTATGAAAACCTGTGAATTACTCAAATAAAACAACGGATTCAAGCGTGTAGTTAAGCAAAAATAAGGAGTGAAGATGAAATTAGGAAGCTGCCATCTATGGGGTGATGATCTAGAGGATTTTTGCAATCAAATTAAATTAGCTCATCAGTTAGGCTATGACCTTATTGGTGTCGGTGACTCCCCAGCCGGCTGGCATGATGTATATATATCACTCGCTATTGCCGCACAAATTGCACCTAACACCAGACTGATGCCGTTTGTCACCTCACCATTTATACGCCACCCTTTAGCAGCAGCTAATGCACTATGCTCGCTTGATGAATTATCTCATGGCCAAGTACAGCTGGGCTTATCGACCGGCGGCAGCAATATTATGGCTATTGGTCACAAGCCTGCCTCGCAGGCGAAAATCAATGATTATTGGCAGGCAATATCACGACTATTCAGCGGCAATAGCGCTCAGTACGAAAACCGGCCTGTTGCGGCGTTACAATATCCGAGGAAAATTCCTATATATTACTCCGCTTTTGGGCCTAAAGCTTTGGCATTAGCCGGACAAAAAGCCGATGGCGTTATCCTATTTAGTAACGATAACTTTGATTTATTGGATGAGAAAATTGCAATAGTTCGCAATGCAGCTCACCAGGCAGGTCGAAACGCTGATGACATTGAAATCATCGTCACCAGCTATTGCTCCATTCGCCCCACTCGTAGACAAGCCCTGGATGACCTTAAAGCCTTTATCGTAGTTAATGGCCTGGCATTAGCCCGAAGCCCTGAATTAATGGCACAAATACCCGCCGAACACCGCGCCGCTATTAATGAATTATTGCGCCGCTATGACACCAGCGAGCATGTGCAAGTTGGTGGCAAAAACAGTCAATTATTAGATGAGCTAGGACTGACTGATTACCTGGGACAATTCGACACCATTGCCGGCACACCAGCGTATGTGGCCAAAGTATTAAGCGAACTAAAACAACGCGGCGTATCAACGTTTGTAGTCAATATGCCTGGCCACGCCGATCGTGAAGGTACAATGCGTGAATTGGCTAATATTCGAAATCAACTAGCCTAAAGTATCATCATGGCACCCGAGCGACTTAGCGACCTAAAAGCGATTCAATAACCTAAAGCCCACTACTGTCGTTTTATGGATACCCAGCAGTGGGCTCAATGAAATTAACGCAACTGTATATTATTTCTGTTTAATGTTGCCCATTAAAGCTGCCTACCCAAGCAAAGGCCACACTCGTTTTCGCCCCCCCCACTTTAGCTAACTTATTTGGATTCCATCAAGGGCGATGCCGCGGCGTAACAATATGCCAAAAAATCGGGTGCCATCGTATCACTTAAACCAATCACCCCTGCCTCAACTCTGGCCACCATACCCTTTAATGCAGCATCTGGATCATCCGTATGCAAATGATAAAAAGCCACATACTGGTGGCTAGCGTCTGGCATGGCATCATCAAGTTTTAAATCGGTAAGTTTGTAGCGTCGGGCTTGAATATAATCTGGCTGCGCAAGCACATCACTCAAGTGTTGGTTATTATACCAATCATTATATTCCTGCTCTTTACCCGGTACGGGGTTGCTATAAACAACAAGTACGTATTCTTTCATATTGGTTTCTCTAGTGTGATTGAACAATAACTTACAGTTTTTAAATATGGAATTTTGGTATCTTACCCAACGAAAATTGCAGAACACTTAACTCGTACTGTTAGTTAAACGCACCACCACTAGCCGCCTGTAATTATTACTAATTTATTATTTAAGCCGGATACATATACCCCACATTACTACTAATGACTTAAGCGGTGTTTAACTGCAGATAATCGTGCCATAAGCTGAACACCAAAACAATGTCACAGTGTATAAGCAGCCTAAAATCCCTTATTTATATAAATGCTTTTATATAATACGTTATAACATTTTCATCAAAGGTAAAGCCGCAATCATATCGCCCTGCACTTTAATTTTTCCAGACATCATCGCCATCTGAATATTCATCTTACGACCAATGATTTTTTTAAAATTTTCAATGCTGGTAGTTGCAATAACGTCCACGTCGATGTTGTCACGGTGAATTGAGGGCGGTGTCGTGGTCCCATCTATCACAACAACCTCGCCATCTAATAACAGCTTTATGGTTTTACCAAAGGCATCCATGCCATCAGTTTTCTCAATTAAGACCTGAACAATATCATCAACACCAACCATGTCACTCTCCAACTTCCCACTCGAGGGGCATATTAATAGGCTGCCAGATTGTCCCTAGGGCCGTTTTTAATTCAGCCCCCTCTTTTATCTTAAATTCAGGCAGTGCTGCAAAGAGCTCCTCTATCGCAACAATAGATTCCCTACGCGCCAATGCTGCACCTACACAGCGATGAACACCATAACCAAAAGTCACATGTCGAGGCGCTTTACTCAATTCCATTTCCGCAGGGTTTCCCCAATGTGTCGGATCGTTATTAGCATAAGTTGTCGATACTGACACTTTATCACCAGGCATAATCTTTACACCTGCCACCTCGACCGGTTTTATGCAGGTACGGAAGGTAGTCACCGATGCATAACGACGATACAGATTTTCAAGCGCCGTTGAAATTAAAGATGGATCCCCTCTCAAGGCACGCTGGTCTTCAAGGTGCTCGGCTAAATGGCGAATCTGCCAAGAAATATTGGTTGTTACCGTATCTAACCCACCAATATATAAGTTAAAACACAAACCCAATAGCTCATTATCGTTAAGTTTTTCACCATCTATTTCATACTGCAAAGCCTGTGAGACTATATCATCACCAGGGTTTTTACGGCGGTCTTCAATGACCTCTTCCAAGTAAGCAATAACCTCTTGCGTACCTTTGGCAATTCCCTCTAGCTCAATGCTATGTAACAGCATATGCTCCCACTCTAAGAACTGAGCCATACGTTCTTGTGGGAAGCCCATTAAATCCAAAAATACAGCAATGGGAAATTTCATGGAAAACTCATCCATAAATTCACATTCACCCTTATCTTTAAATTTAGCAATTAAGTCACGAGCAGTTTGACGCACCTTGTCATCTAAGGCCGATAAATTCTTGGGAGTAAACAACGGATTGAGAAACTTTCGATAGCCCATGTGCTGAGGCGGATCGATTTCAATAGGAGTCACCTTCCAGTTGCCACCTGAAAGCATAGGAAAAGGCGATAGATTTTCTGACGAGAAGTTCTCCTCATCCAGGTAAACTGCTTGAATATCCTTCAATCTTTTTGGTATCCAAGAGGACATACCAATAGGATAAGCTGTAGTAGCGTAAATAATCGCCTCATCCTCGAGGAACTCGGGGAGAATCTCCTCAAAAGGGTTTTTAGCGGTTATCATACCCATAGTAAAAGGGTAATCATGCCGCACTAAATGTGCAGGTACATGGCTTGGAATTTCTAAATCACTCATTGGGTTATTATCCTATTGCGTAAGCGGTTAAACTTAAAAAAACTAAAACTGATACTCTAGATATTAGCTTTATTTTAAATTTACCACTAACACGCCAAAGCTAGGCATCTATTCGTTTTAGTAAGGGTAAAACAGCGCTGATAAGAGTAAAATGACTGCTATGCAGTGCTTAACTAAGAT
>JBAYQJ010000093.1:0-4958 GCA_041677245.1 Spongiibacteraceae bacterium
AATTAAAGAAGTATGATGGTTGGAAAATGGTATATGTCTCAGAATATACCACTCCAAATAAAACAAACTCTGCTGCTGTCATGTGTTTTGAAAAACCACTATCGTAGTTAAAAACCTAACAAACGCATCATGGTTCAGCCACTGCGTGGCTTGGACCTCCGTTCCGGCGCTTCGCGCCTACACTGCGGCCCCATATGCGGGCGTTATACGAAATTGAGTATTGTACTGTGTGTTTAGAATTGGAATTTAGACAAAATGAGTTTCTATAATGATGCTGTCCGAATCTGAATTTGAAGCATTTCTTGAAAGAAAATTAACACTTGACTGTGTTCATATTGTGCTGAAACAGCAAGTGAAAAATAAGCCAAAAACATATAAGGGTCCTGGAACGATATTTCAGACTGATACTGGCGGTTTGAAAATCAAAATGTTTCACAAATATAGAAGCGGAAGTGAGGCTTTTAACGATCTTGCAAATGATTTCAATGGCTCAGGCCTAGAGCCCGGCCAGCTTATAGCAGACGAAAATTATTACTCTATGGTCGCAAGGGACATGAAAGGTAGAAAATGGAGATCAAAAAATATAATGGTGACAGGTCATACGAGTATGCCTGCATCAGCCAAAGTGATAGAGTCTAAATTAAAGAGCGTGGCTTTCACTCAAAAGCTTAGTCATAAAAACTCAGTAAATAAAAGAAAGTATTGGTTTTGTGCAGATAAGATCAAAAAAGTTCCTTTTAATGAGTTTAGAAAAAGTGAGTACAGCTCATCTTTAACTAAGTGTAAATTAAAAATTCCAGTAAATGTATGTGAAATATTGAGAAACGATAAATATGATGAGGTGAGCGGAACTATACCGCACAAAAGAAACGCTTCTGATTTTGGGGCGGTGGTTCTTCAATCTATTAATATAGCGTCTGGATCCATAATAAAGCCGAGAATGAGAGTTCTAACAAATCTGAGCAATTCAGTAACAACGATATATTCTGAAAATACTGATGATCCGGTCGCGAAAATACAGGAGCCTATTCCATGCGTTTCTCCACCGCATGTCGTTAACCTTGAAAAATTCGTTTCATGCTATGTCTCTCATTTTAAGAATCCAAATAGCCAAATGGCTGGATATTGGTATCGAATAATTAGAAGTAGCTCAGACAATTTGGAAAATATGGCGTTAGTAATTTCTACATGCATAGAAGGTTTGCTTAAAGAGTATTTTCCGAAATACGGGCTTCCAGATAGCGAGTATTTAACGCAGGTTATAAATGCAAAAAAAACTCTGAAGAACGTAGATCTTGGAGAAAGAGTAAGACAAAGAATTATGTCAAGCCTAGGCGGCAAAAATACCTCCTCAGCAAAAGGCGCATTGTATCAGCTAGTTGAAGACGGAGTTATATCGGCTAACTTGGTCGGAACATGGATAAGCATCCGAAATAAAGCTGCTCATGCGGCAAAACTAGAAAATAACGATATTGATATTCAAAATATACTCAATGACTATTTCGGTTGTCTCGAGCTTTTCTATTTGCTCATGATGTCAGTGATTAGCTATGAGGGAGCGATGTATCATCTTTCTAAAATTGGCTGACCTGAAGGTCAAGTTAATGTGCGCGTATAACAATCGCATGCACAGGAAGCCACCTCCGCGCCGCCAATTGTGGTGCGCTTTGCGCACTTTACCACAATTGGCTCTGCTCCGCTGTCTCCTGTGATGCGGGCGTTATTTCTCATCATAAATTCAACCAAAGGAGTAAGCTGAAATGCTTTCAGATCAGGACAAAAGGGAATTAAAGCAACAAATAAAGTCGAATCAACATGAGATTTTTGTGGTTTCGATTGAGGAAATGGATGCTATCGTAAAATCCTCGCCTAAGGGAAACTTGCCGCATATTAAGAATGCGTGGCAAAAGTTAAAGGGGAAAGCGGAAGCCGGAGCAAGCTATTACGCTTCAGCAGATGATATTAGAACCCTAAGCAAACTCGTCGGCGATCTTGGCGGGTTTGCTACCAAGGCCTATGTCAAGAGTTATGGCGGAAAGCCGCATATCATTCTAAAGGGGCATCCAGGGTTACGGCGCGTTCTGACTGGCACCAAATACGGAATAAAGAATCCTAAAGTCATCACCATGGGGCTAGGCAAAGCGGGAGCAATACACGCTGCAAAATCTGGTGGCATTCTATCAATCGTATTGCTTTCCACCTATAGAGTGGCAGATTACTTCCTAACAGATAATGCAACACTAAGTCAGCTTATAGGTTCATTGGCTACTGACGTGGTGAAAGTTGGCATTACCACAGGGGCATCTATAGCGGCTGCAGTCGCAATGGGGGGATTTAGCATTGCTGTCGGGCCTATCTTTGCAGTTGTCGTAATTGGCTTCGGTGTTTCCTGGGCGTTGGGTGTGGCTGATGAACAGTTGGGAATTACCGACAGGCTAATTGATGGTTTAGATGAATTAGGGGCTGATATTCAAACCAATATTACATCTAAAAAGAAACAAGTGGCAGGCATTGCTCGCGAAGCAGTTGATTCCGTTATTGACTATGCAGTCGATTCCGCAAGGAGAACTGTTATCAAAACTGCTCAAGACTACTTGCGAAAATACTTTCCAAGAATGCCGAGAGTCTACTGAGAAATGGGAGAGCACAAAAAAGCAGTTACTCCGGCGAAATGTGTAACAGTCATTATATTTGCACTGTTCGCTATATGCGCACTTCTGGCATTTGGCTATTACGCATTCGATGTATCTATAAGCTTAATATCAAAAAAGGAGATTATAGAGTTTAATAAAGGAGCCATGTACATGCTGGGCGTAGGGTTAGGCGCAGGGCTACTTGTTATCTTTATGATCCATGAGTTAATCGGAAAGGAAATATCAAACGCATATAATAAAAAAGCTACAAAATGTGCATTGATATCTATTGGGTTGATATTTATATTTCCACAGTTGGCGGATTATATCGTCAGCTCAAAATTTAGAAGCATGGATTACGTTTTCTGCGAAGAAAAATCCTATCGGTGGCTTCATGCACAGAATAAGGTGTACGGAGCCAATGTAGACGCATGTAGTGGTATCAAAGCTAATGAAATAACAAAAAGCTCAAGCGGACGCTAAAAAGCGCGCCGCTTAGCTTGGCGTTAAGCCTCTGCACTACTCCTCATTTTTGACATACGATTGTTGCAAGGGATGACCTTACTAAGTAAAGTTTAGCTCGCACACGACAGTAACGTCACTATTTAAAAAGGACTTAAAAAAATGAGTGAAATCCTACTCTGTAATCAATCATTAAACTCTCAAAACTTTCAAAATCAATGCGGTATCAGCATTGATCAAATATCAGCCTTTAGTTGTGAAAAACCTATAATCGCTGCAGCCAACACTCCTTATATCATTAATAACGATAACACCGGTTCCAATCGAAGCATCCTTAGTCAACTTTCTCCTATGCCTGCAGCAAGAGAGCTGACTAATCTTTCTTTGTCCTATGGTGGTGATAATATACTGGCATTAGCTGAAATCACTGCGAAACTCAAAGATTACAATATTGGCCTTATGGGGGCTTCAACAAGTGTTTACGCCAATCGTATGGGTGGTTTCGCTGGTTCTGTTAAAGACTACCAAGCAGCATTAATGGAATACCGTCAGGCGGTGACGTCCAACTCATCAATGAAAGCAGCGATAAAACAGAAGGCGCATACTGCATTCCAGAAAATGCAAAGCCAGTTCAGTAATGAATTAAAGGTGATTTCTGGGCAAGTAAAAGCCCGCCGGGGTACGCCGCTTACAAATGCTGATAGAGCAACGAATATTGCCAAAAGCAGTCGAAACGTGACTAAGCTCAATGTCACTACTCAAATTCAAGCTAATAATCTCGTTAAATTAAGCAAGCAAGCTAAATTCCTGGGTAACGGTCTAGCGGTTATCGATTTTGGTAGTCGTGTTGGCAATATCCATAACAGCTATCAAGCGGGTGGAAATTGGGAGCGAGATATGTTCGTTGAATCCAGCAGTTTTGCGCTAAGTGCTATAGCTGGCACAGCAGCTGTTAATGTTGGGAGTGTTGCGCTCGGCTTTCTTGTTGTTGCAACCCCTATAGGTTGGGTTGGCCTAGTTGTCGGTGGTGTCGCTGTAGCAGGCATTGCAGCAGCAACATCAATTGGAATAAATCAGGTAGTTAAAGAAGATGCAGGTGGGATTTATGACTCAATAATGAAGCTGGCTGGCTCATTATGACGGATAGAGCTGTTTATGTCGGAATTCTAATAGCTGCCGCTCTTATCGTTAGTATTCTCTATATTGCATTTGGCCAGCTGACGGTAAAAAGGCTTAGAAAAAATCCAAAGACTAAAGACGCTCTCGGCCTAGAGTATGTTAGTGGTTGGGACATTATTAATGTTGCGCAGGCTCTAGCCTTACCTAGAGGTTGGAGTAATAAGCTTGAAGAAAGATCACTTTCTTTTATGCACGCAAAAGCAAGTTTACTGCTGGAAAATACTAATAAATTCGATCGTTTTCTTGGGGCAGTGTTCTATTGGCTATTAATCATTACTGGCCTTTCCTCTGTCTTATTAGTTCTTCTGAACTCATTCGGAATTTTCCGAGAATAAAGGCTTAATCGGGTAGCCGAGGGTCTCTAACCCTCAGCCCCCACAACACCCTGCATGCGGGTCCGCACAGGGCGTTTCACTGAGAATAGTGAAGCTTGATCCAACCATCGCGCAACGCATACAACCCCTGAGTTTTTAAATAAGCATTCGATAACGCCTGATTAATACCCGGTGTTTTTGCGCTGCGCCATGGGCCTTTACGTAAGCGCCGAACCACCCACAGGCGGTACAACACCGCGCACATAATGAACAATCAACCGTTGCAATTCACAACAACGCTTTTATAGTGTTAATGGGTTCAGGATGAACCTATAGCATGGAAGGCATTCTCAGGATGAGAACCAACAAG
>JBAYQJ010000094.1:0-4864 GCA_041677245.1 Spongiibacteraceae bacterium
CAAAGGTAAACACAAAGGTAAACACAAAATGTTAAGAACAGAAAATAGCCCTAAGCAAGCAACAGGTGATTAGTTATAATGCCTCAATGTCATCGCTTTTTCGCGCGCCACACAAGCTAGTTAAGTGACACTGGACAACTTTCTAGCCAGTGTCGAACGCCGTGCCTTCTCTATGGCGCGGCTGGCAAGCCGTAGTGACACAGAAGCTCTAGATATTGTCCAGGATACTATGCTGAAGCTAGTGCAGAAGTACCGACATAAACCAAGCCAAGAATGGCCGATGTTGTTCCAGCGCATTTTACAAAACCGTATCCTCGACTGGCATCGACAAAATACCCGTAACCGTCGCCTGTTTTGGTGGAGCGACACCGATAATATCGACAACGAAGACAGTACCAACTGGATAGAAACAGCGGCCGACCCCAGCGACGGTAACCCGGCCCAGTTATTAGCCAGAGCAGATGATATACAACAGATAATGGCCGCCATCGAGCTATTACCTATTAGACAACAGCAGGCTTTTTTACTCCGCGCCTGGGAGGGCTTTGATGTGAGTGATACCGCAGAGATTATGCGCTGCACCAAGGGCAGCGTTAAAACCCATTTTTTCCGCGCACAAGCACGCTTAAAAACGTTATTGGAGGCGAGCGATGAACCCTGTTAACAACGTCAACCATAAACCACGGTCACCTGAAGATGCCACATTGATCACTGCACCGACAACGATCGAAAGTGACTTAACCAACGCCATAGCGACTACCTTAAAGCGCAGTGGCGCGCACCTGGATACAACAATCACCACACAATTAGCAGCAGCACGGCAACAAGCCCTCACTACAGCCCAGCCAAAACCAATGCAGTCAAAACTCGCTATAGCCGCGAGCGTACTAGCGATAGCCGTAACCCCCTGGCTACTTTCTATCGACAGCAACACTGGCTCAAATACAAACACAATGGATAATGACAGCCTCAGCTACCTTAGCGTTGACCCAGAGATGCTGGACACAATGGAAATGCTGTCAGTATTAGGAGAAAGCGATTATGCCCTGTAGAGCACACTCTATTACCAGACTAATTATAGCAGCCGCTGTTGCAACATCAGGCCAACACAAGCCATGAAAGCCATCGCCATCTTATTACTATGTAGCTCGCTCAGCTTTGCCAGCGCCCTCGATTGGCAGCATTTAAGCACCGAACAGCAGCAGCTATTGGCTCCTTTTGCGGAGCAATGGCCAGACTTATCGAATAAGCAACGACAGCAATACCTCCACCGTGCAGAAAGATTTAGTCACGGCAACCCAGAAAGAAGAGAACGTTTCAAAAAACAAGCTCAACATTGGCAATCACTATCTCCGGAAAAGAAAAAACAATTGCAAAAACGCTACGGTGAGTTCAAAAAACTCTCACCAGAGAGAAGAAATAACATCGAAAAACGTTTTAAATGGTTTCAATCGCTGCCCGAAGAAAAGCGCAAAACCATGCGCGAGCAATGGCAAAACATGTCAAAGCAAGAGCGCCAGCAGCTAAAAGAAAAACTAAACCAGGCGCCCCCTCAGGGCCGCCATCATCTACGTGAACAACGCCCACATCAACGCCACTCGCACCAACAACCAAAGTATGACTAGTCTTTAAACAACCTATACCTTAGCAATGAGCATAATTATTGGGGAGGAATATTAGCATTTTGCAGTAGCGGTAGCTGGGAGAAGCTTTCAAGCAACTTATCATTCCAAGCGTTGCGCAATTGAACAAGATAATCGCAATTTTCAACCAAATGATATGAATTTCCGGGCGCCAAACTATCGGTAAAATACAGTTGTACATCAATAGGCGGGCCTACGGTTAAATTACTGCGCATGGTCGAGTCCATCGACACCAGGGCGCATAAAGCGGCGGTCTGCAAACTCGTTTCGGTTTTAATAATTCGGTCAAGAATCGGCTTACCGTATTTACTATCGCCTATTTGCAGAAATAAGGTGTCCTTGGATGTGGTGATATGATTACCTTCAGGGTAAACCAAATGCAGCTGTGGAGGTTTACCAGTAATTTGCCCGCCAAGCAAAAAACTCGCTTGATACGGTGCCCCACCACCGGTTTTAGCTTGCTGGGCACGACTGATTTCACCGATATAATCGGCCGCCTCATTCATATCCGCAACGGTAAACAAACTAACGCCATCAACCAATTTTAGGTCTTTCTCTATTTTAGCAATCACTCCCTGAGTCGTTGCTAAATTCCCTGCGGAAAGCAACACGAACTGTCGTGCGCCAGGCTGCCCAAAGGAAAACATTTTAGTGTAAGTATTGATCTGATCAACACCCGCACTGGTCCGCGAATCAGAGCAAAAAGCAATCCCCTCAGGAACAATAACGGCAACACAGTAAGTCATAGTAGAAAAACCGCCTTATGGGTCATGGCTATAGAGCCACCGACTTTACTCTATTGTGCTTACCATCGACAAGCAGATGCATCAGCGCAGGTTTAAAAAAAGCTATATTTTTTTAATATATGAAACTCAGCTACAACTCACATCAACGAGCTAAAAAGGAGGCATGCCCGATCAGCATCCGCTACAATTATGATTTTTATATTTATCGCAGCCTCGCACAGCTAAGGTTGGCGCACTTTTATAACATAGAAGGCAGTTAATGCACCAAGCCATTTCACCCACGACTCAGCTCAGCATGCTCAAAGCCAGCATTACTGCGGTCGCTGTCATTATCTTGGTACTCACTACCCAACCCGCTGTGGCAGCTACCGTAGACAACGCCAAGACTACCAAATCCACTTACGCCGAGATGCCGCTAAAATCGCTATTAGAACTAGAGGTATTCACCTCAGCTTCGCTGCTCCCAACTCAAACATCAAAAGCACCAGGGACTGTGTACAGCTTTAATCGCAGTGATTTCAAGCGCTACGGCGCAAGACGGCTAGATGAGTTGCTACAATTTGTACCAGGCCTACAACTCAACCAATACCGTAAACGCCATCAGGCTATTTGGGCCCGCGGCTTGATTGAGCGCTATAACGATAAAATGGTGTTATTAATTGATGGGATTCGCAGCCGCCAGCTTTATTACAACCACTTTTCTCTCGGCGACAATTTGGCTCTGGAAAACATTGAAAAAGTCGAGATTATTTTGGGACCTGCATCCAGTCTTTATGGCGCCAACGCCTTTGCCGGCATCATCTCAATTACCACTCGCGACTTTAGCCAACAACCACAATTTGAAGCGACTCTAGAAGCGGGAAATCATCAACGCGCCAAAACCACCTTGTTTTATAATAGCGATAATTTACAGGGATTTGGTAGCTACCTGAGCCAAGACGCCCCATTCAGAGAAAACCGCAAAAGCTTTATCGGCGGAGAAAGCAAGCAACCACTGGACGAAGAGTACCAAAACCTACGGATAAAAAGCCGGCCTATTAAAGGGTTAACACTTTCACTGGATTACAATAATAACGATACACCCTTCATCTTTATCCCCAGCAGCCAAAATGCTTTTATAGAACAGCGAACCTTAGCGATAGCCGCCTCCTACCAATACGGCAATCTTGAACATGGCAAAATTGAAGCCAATGTTTATTATCAAAAAGAAAAGATTCGCGAGTATGAGCTGGAACAAGTCACACAATCACTAGGATATAACGAGCGACAGAATGGCTGGATGGCCGGCAGCACCATTACCGGCATGAAAAGATTACACAATCATGTCGTCGCTGGCGGGGTCTCATGGCAACACGAAGAAGAGGACCGCATGGACTCGATTCGATATTTCCGCTTTGACCAAGGGTTTTTGTCTCAGCCCATGCTCAACTCTTTGCTCGCAGCACCCAGCGCATTACGATATGACTCTTTGCTGAATCAATCCAAGGTAGAAAATGATGATTATGCAGTGTTTATCCAAGATATCTGGACGTTGACACCACAATTAGAATTGACGCTAGGGGGCCGTTACGATGCCTTTGAACAATTTGGTGACTACTTTAATTACCGAGGTGCACTGGTTTATTCCATGACCGACCGTCAAACATGGAAACTGCTCTACGGCACAGCAATTCGCACCCCTAGCTTTCGTGAGTACCTAAAAGTACTGGAGAATACCGACGTTATGCCTCCCGTCCCCGATGCCGAGCACATCAGTTCGGTAGAGGTAAACTATTTGTATCAATGGGATCAGGCCAATCTCAGCATCAATCTTTTTCACAACACGGTTAAAGATTATATTCGCGAAATGCCTACCAGCGACGGAACCGAAGAATATTTCACCAACCAGGCTGCCGAAGTTTATATAAAGGGTGTCGAAGCCCTAGTACAACTAAGAGCTACAGAAAAACTTAGCTTCCGACTTGGAGCAGCCTACTTACATACCGATGGCGATGACTTCGAAAACGGCCCCTATGTGGCCTCATGGTCCGGTAGTTTTAATGCTGATTACAATTATTACCAACAGCATCACCTCGGTTTATCTTTGATTTACAACAATAACCGCAAAGACCCAAACGCGTCTAGAGTCGACAGCGCCGACGCCTTTGTCATTACTAACTTGTTTGCCTCCGGCCCTATTACCGCAGACCTAAGCTACACCATCGGTGTTAACAACTTATTAGACAGCAAAATATATGACACCGCAGCGGATTTTCCTACTCAATACAACAATGAAAAAAGTGAACGTGAATTATGGATTGGTATACAGTGGAGCCCGCTCCATTGAATTCCAAGTACCCTTTAATAACTTGGTATAAACAACTCGGCCGCAAGCGACCGAGTTTTAAAACAATCCGAGTTGGCTGCTAGATTTTTCGCCTTTGTTCATTACCTTTAGCTGGTCTTGAACATACTTTCGAATAACTTCTTCGCTAG
>JBAYQJ010000095.1:0-4699 GCA_041677245.1 Spongiibacteraceae bacterium
AGTAAGATAGCCGCGATGTCACCGTATTGTTGATAAATTGTCATGTCAACAGCGCGCCATTTTCAGCGTGAAGGGCTGAGTCCTGATTGGTCGGTGGCCACAGATGGCCCTGTAGAAGATCGAGGAGCAGGGATTGCAGGTATTATTACTTTTTATATGATGCAAAACCAGTTGACCAGTGCCCCTGCCGTTTACGGTTTTTTTGATAATGCGCGTCGAGGTAAGTTGGGGTTGACCGAAGATCAGTATCGGCTTGATATGGGTAAGTTATTTTCACCGTTTACAAAGGTGGCGGCAAACAATCCACATGCTATGTCCAAGGTTGAATTTACTGCTGAGGAAATCGCGACTGTTACTGCAGATAATAGAATGATCGCATCGCCTTATACTCGTAGGCTAGTGGCGAGAGATCAAGTTAATCAAAGTGCTGCGCTGATTATCACTTCAGTGGCTAAGGCGCGTGAGCTTGGTGTGCCTGAAGATAAGTGGGTTTATCTTCACGGCTATGCTGAGACTACTGAACGTATGCTGCATGAGCGGCAAGATCTAGCGCGGTCACCGGCTTCGACACTTGCTGCCAGGGCCGCGTTAGCCAATGCTGAGGTCAGCGTTGAGCAGATAGACTTTTTTGATCTTTATAGCTGTTTTCCTGCACCGGTTTACAATATTTGTGATGATCTGGGAATCGCTTTTGATGACCCGCGTGGGTTAACGGTAACAGGGGGGCTGCCTTTCTTTGGTGGTGCAGGTAATAACTATTCCATGCACGCTATTGCAGCGATGATACATAAACTTCGTTTAGATCGAGGTAGCAAAGGCTTTGTCGGGGCTAACGGGGGTTTTATGTCGAAGTATGCCGCGGCCGTTTACTCCACTGAACCGAAAGCTTTTGTGCCTTTTAGCAGCAAAGGCTTACAGCGTCAGATTAATAGCTGGCCTGCACCAGAGATGTCTTATGATGCTGATGGTGAAGCTACTATCGAAACTTATACTGTTATTTATAACAAGGGAGTAGCCAGCTCACTTATCGTGGTCGGGCGACTCAAGCATAATGATGCTCGTTTTATTGCTTCTGCTCAGCCTGAGGATGTTGAAACACTCGAGTGTTTTATGGCTGAAGAACCGTTGGGAAGAACTATTTTTGTTAAAAAAGTAGCCGAGGGTAATCGTTTCGCTTTTACTCAAGCTCGGTTGGAATCGCTGTTTCCAGAAATCGAACCAGCATTCGCTGCCAGCTATCAATACACGTCGATAAAACGTAACGGCCATTTGCTTGAAGTGAGCATTAACCGCCCGGAAGTAAAGAATTGCTTGCACCCACCTGCTCATGAGGAAATGGACAGTATTTTCAATGCGTTTTATGCAGACCCTGAGCTATGGGTATGTATTTTAACAGGTGAGGGTACAGAGGCATTTTGTACCGGTAATGATTTGAAGTGGTCTGCAGCTGGTAAGCCTGTTTATCTACCCAACAGCGGTTTTGGTGGCTTGACTACCCGAGAAAACAGAAATAAGCCGATTATTGCTGCGGTAAACGGTTATGCGATGGGGGGTGGTTTGGAGATCTGCTTAGCATGTGACCTTGTCGTTGCAGATACTGAGGCTCAGCTAGCCTTGAGCGAAGTTAAGGTTGGGCTATATGCCGGAGCTGGTGGTTTAGTGCGTCTGCCACGTCAGATTCCAGAAAAAGTCGCTACTGAAATGATTTTAACAGGACGTCGGATAGGCACAGAAGAGGCGAAGTTGTTAGGGTTGGTTAATCGCGTTGCTCCAGCGGGAAAAGCGTTGGAGATTGCTCGTGAATTGGCTGAGGAAATTATGGATGGTTCGCCCACATCCGTTCGGATATCAATGGAGATAATGAACGAAGCTAAGCGCGTTGCCGATACCGATGCTGCGGCTCGGATACGTTTTGAGCGTCAAAGTAGTTATTGTTTTACTAGTGATGATATGCAGGAAGGTTTACAGGCTTTCGTTGAAAAGCGTAAACCTAAGTGGAAAAATCGTTAGTATATATGTGTTTTGAACACTGCTAAGTTTTGAATAAAAAAATGGGCGCATCTAAATGCGCCCATTTTTTTATGTGTAGTTTACTCGTCGGTATTTGTGGAGCAGCCTCATTTAATGTGGGCTTAGTGACAAGTTTACTTTGGAGGTTAGCTGAGTAAATGTTGCTTTGACTCCGGAGATATATCTTCCAGAGCGCCTGACTCAAGAGCGGCCTCAATAGCTTTGTCATCCATATCAAGCAGACGTTTTGCTATTGAGCGTGTATGTTGCCCCTGAAATGGTGCTGCTTGTATTGGTGGGTCTGGCAGGTCGCTGATACCGGCGGGTCCATTCTCCGTTTGCAATACGCCAGGAAAGCCTGGTTGTTCAAGTTGGCGGAAAAAATTTCGAGCTAAAAACTGTGGATGATCATCAAAGTCCGTTAGCCGAATCATTTTGCTACTGGGTACACCGGCCGCTTGTAATTTGTCGGTGATTTGTTCTCCTGAAAGGGTTGCAGTCCAATCGCTGATGATTGCTTCGATATCACTTGCAGCCTTACTACGCTGCTCAGCAGTGGCAAAGGCTTGGTCATTGAGTCTGGTGAGACCGCTGGCCTCAACAAAGCGTTGCCAATCCTGATCGTCTCGAAAGTCAATTACACACCACTGATCATCTCCTGCACAAGGGAAAACACAATTCAATCCAGAGAGAGGGCTAACATTACCCAGGGGTTTTAAGCTGCCTGGATTAAGGCTTTCGCCGAGAAACTCCGGTGCTAGTGCATTTATGATCGTTTCTGCTTGAGATACCACAACGTTGCCACCTTTACCGGTGATTTCGCGACGAAGCAGGGCCGTCACCACGCCAATTGCGGCGACGCGGGCAGCAAAATGATCAGGAAAAATCGTGATGCTATCGCTAAAGCTGTTGGCGATTTCGGGATAGCTCCATAGCCCGGTGATCCCAGCGGAGGCTCGAACCAGAGGGCCGTAACCCATGCTTTTTGCCATTGGGCCAGTATTGCCTAGCGCGCTACTTTCTACCACGACGATACCGGGGTTGATTGAGCTCAGTGATTTGTAGTCAATGCCTAGCGACTCAAGCGTGCCAGGTTTGAAGTTACTCAATACCACATCTGACTTAGCAACTAATTGCTTAAACAGTTGGATGCCTTCTGGGTTGCGTAAATTCAGGCCTAACGATAGTTTGTTTCGTGAGCCCTGGGCAAAAGATTGGCTGATTGGTGTACCTGCCGGGCTCTGCCGCAAACCGTCGGCAAAAGCGCTATTCTCAATTTTGATAACATCGGCACCCATATCAGCAAACAGTCGTCCGACTTCAGCGCCGGCGACAATGACGCCTAGGTCGAGTACTCGTAAGTCGGCAAATGGACGGCGTGTTTTGTTTCCTGGGTCGGAGATGTTTTCAGGGAACGCGGCTGTGCGATTTGCAGGGGGTTCAGTTGGGGCTTGGCGAACACCTAGTCGAACCCCATCAAGCTCTAGATAGCCGGAGGGTAGTTGAGCTTGTTTATTATGAATTGTTATTGTTGAGAAGGCTTCTCTAGCAATAAACTGTGGATTCTTCAGTGCCTGTGCAGGTGTTGCCACTTGCGACATGGGGACTCCCCGATGTTGTGCTTCAGCTAGAATTTCCGCTACATTTTTGTCGGCAAATAGCTTGCCCGCGAGTTTATTAATCTCCGGTATGATCGGATAGCGGGTAACTAGGTTGCCGTATTTGGGGTCGGTGAACGGGTGATCAGGACCTAGCCATTCGCTCAAACCGTGCCACTGACGAGGGTTGAGCACGCAAGCGCGGACATTGCCATCGGCACAGCTGAAAATAGGGTAAAGCCAGCCTACTGGTGGGCGGCCAAAGGATGCCATTTCAGTAGCGCTGCGGCCTGCCGATGCGCTACCTGTAACGCCCAGAGCGGGATCGATTACTTGGGAGATAGATTCGAATACGGAGCAGTCCAGCGCGCTACCTACGCCAGTACGTGAGCGCTGCCACAAGGCAATCATTAGTGCCCATGTAGTCTGTACGGCTGCTGTTTGCCATGCCAATTGACCGGGCGGTAGTAGTGGCGAATGACCATCAATGCCAGATCGCGCTAGCACAGCTGTCATTGCCATCTGCACAGCATTGGTGGCGGCAAAGTCTTTGTACGGGCCGCTGAGGCCAAAGTCTGATACAGATAAAAGCGTTAGTTGCGGGTAGCGTTGCTTCAGTAAAGACGGGTTTATTTCTAGGGTTTGACAGGCTTCACTGCGGCCATCGTATAGCAGTACATCGGCTTCAGCCAAGTGTGTATAAAATTGTTGTTTTGCTGTATCGGTATGGTCAGCTAGCTTAATACTCGATTTGTTGATGCTGGCAACAAGTTCGCGTAAAGATGGTTCGGTCTGATCCTGTTGCTCGATGACGATTAGCTCCGCACCCAAGTCAGCTAATAGGCGGCCAGTGGCAATGGTGCAGGGAGCTGGCAGCTCAATGACTCTTAAGTAATGTAGTGGGCGTTCGCTTAAAATGTGTTTCATGGGGAGTCCTATTATTGTAGCCAGTAAAGATGACAGGCTATTAAGCTTTGTTCTTACATGGCCGCTGTCTACTACGTTTAACGTAAACCGATATCGCTTTATGTACCAATGGTTTGAGGCAGGTGTTCATTAATGGGCTGTTTATGTATGAGTTCGTCAATAGG
>JBAYQJ010000096.1:0-4588 GCA_041677245.1 Spongiibacteraceae bacterium
CTTGGCGAGGAAAAAACAACTACTGAGGTGATGAGTGGCAAACAACTAAAACGTTTCGTACAGCACTATGAACGTTTGACGCGACACATGCTGGAAGAGATGCCGTCCAGGGCTGATACCATTTTTAGCTTCTGCGCTAATCACAGTATTACTCAGGCCAGTGGTTGTTTCGTCACGGGAAAAAAAGCCTCGCAGCTAATTATTTTTACCGATTTAGACGGTACCTTATTAGATCATGATAATTATAGTTTTGATCAGGCTAGTGTTGCCTTGGAGCAAATAAAGCAGTTGGGTATTCCGCTGATTCTTAATTCCAGCAAAACCTTCGCAGAGATGCAAGTGATCCAGCAGCAGCTGGGTATTTGCCAGCCGGTGATCTGTGAAAACGGTGCTGCTGTTTATATTCCCTCAATGACTTCAGTTGATGCGGCTAATGAAGAGATAAATTGGCATAGCGAAATATTTGCCGAGCCAAGGGAAAAGATTATTAAAATATTAAACTATTTACGTGAACAGTTTAATTATGAATTTATCGGTTTTAATGATTGTGATACTCAGGGGATTGCCGACCTGACCGGTCTTGATTATGCGTCGGCAGAGCGCGCTGCGCAGCGATCATTTTCAGAGCCGTTATTGTGGCAGGGCGCAGAGCAGCAGCGCTGTTATTTTCTGCAACAGCTGAGGTTGTTGCAGTTGGAGGCGCAGCAGGGCGGGCGCTTTATATCTATATCGGGTGGCGGGACGAACAAGGCCACAGCGATGGAGTGGCTCTGTAATTACTATGCGCAGGGCCAAACTATCATCACCGTTGCGCTTGGTGACAGTCCTAATGATACAGCGATGTTAGAGGCGGCAGACATAGCGGTGATTATTAAATCAGAAAAGTCGGATGCTATAGAGCTTAGCCGGCCGAGGAAAATTATTCGTACCCGTTTAAGAGGCCCGGCGGGTTGGCAAGGGGCTATGGATGAAATATTACCAACATTGAAGATTCAATTGGGTATGCATTAATAAACAGCCCTAAACAAAGAAAATGAGAGGTGACAGTCATGGGAGATTTCTATCAAAACGGTTTGATTACTACCCTGCATAATATTGCCAAAAGGCCGCTGGAAGATATGGAGGCGGAGCTTAACAGCTTTAAAGTTGCTCGACCAATGGGCTTGGTGTTGCCATCACTATACTCAGAGCTTGAAGCCGACGCGCTTGAGAATATTGTTACAGAATTAACTCAGGTTCCGTATCTCAATCAGATTGTTATTGGTTTGGATCGGGCTAACCTTAATGAGTATAACCATGCCATCGAGTATTTTAGTCGATTGCCTCAGCACCATCGAATTTTATGGAATGATGGTCCTAGATTAATGGCGATTGATAAAAAATTACAAGACCTGGGGCTGGCACCTACTGAAATGGGTAAAGGCAGGAACGTTTGGTATTGTTACGGTTATATATTAGCAACCAAACGTGTCGAAGCTATTGCCTTACACGATTGCGATATAGTGACCTACACGCGTGAGCTGCTGGCCAGATTAATTTATCCTGTGGCTAATCCAAATTTCAATTATGAATTTTGTAAAGGCTTTTATCCGCGATTAGCCCGCAACAAAATGGGCGGCAGAGTAAGTCGATTATTTATTACGCCCTTACTACGATCTTTACAGAAAGTTTGTGGTCATAGTGAATTCCTCGATTACCTTGATAGTTTTCGCTATCCCCTTGCGGGTGAGTTTTCGATGCGGATTGATGTGATGAATGATTTACGTATACCCAGTGATTGGGGGCTGGAGATTGGCGTACTCTCGGAAATGAAAAGGAACTATGCCACTAATCGATTATGTCAGGTAGATATTGCCGAAGTGTATGATCACAAGCATCAACCGTTGTCGGAAACTGATGTGGAGCAAGGCTTGTCCAAGATGAGTATTGATATCGGCAAGGCAATTTTTAGAAAGTTAGCGACTAATGGTGAAATATTTTCAACGGAAAAATTTCGTACTTTAAAAGCCACTTATTATCGAGTCGCTTTAGATTTTGTAGAAACCTACCACAACGATGCACTGATCAATGGTTTGGATTATGACCGTCATAACGAAGAGCAGGCAGTGGAGCTGTTTGCACAAAATGTTATGCGGGCTGGGGAATACTTTCTGGAGAACCCAATGGATACGCCTTTTATTCCCAGCTGGAACCGGGTGATCAGTGCTGTTCCCGATATATTGGAGCAACTAAAGATGGCGGTAGAGGCTGATATGCAAGAGCATAGTTCAGACTAAGTCGTATATAGTGATTGATATGATTAGTGCTATAGCCAGTAATTTAACTAGCGTCTGTCACTGCTCTGATTTCATTAATAAGTGCTGAGGTAAATAGCTGGATTTAGTAGGGGTTATAGTATGGCGAAACAAAAAAATGGTTTAGAACATCGGTTGATTGAGCATTTGCGACTGTTATACCCCGATGAAAATTTACTGTTCATTGCGAACTTATTGATAAGCACCATGGGGTTGTCAGCGGATACTAAAGGGCCAAAGCCACACCGAAATTTATGGAGTGAAAAAGACAGTATTCTGATTAGCTATGGTAATAGCATCCGCAATGATAAAGAGAAACCATTAAAAACCTTAAAGCGATTTATGGATACGCATATCAAGGGGGTAGTCAGCGGCGTGCATTTGTTACCGTTTTTCCCCTATAGTTCCGATGATGGGTTTTCGGTGATGGATTATTTAACGGTGAATCCATCGCTGGGTGAGTGGGATGACGTAACTGCTATTGCAAAAAGTTATAAGCTGATGTCGGATCTGGTGATCAATCATGTCTCTAGTCGTAGTCGTTGGTTTGATAATTACAAAAAGCGTATTGATCCAGGTAAGGATTATTTTTTTGAGGCAGATCCACAGGATGATATTGGCGGTGTGGTCAGGCCAAGAAATTCGCCGTTGCTGACCCCGGTTGAAACCGCGGATGGGGTCCGTCATGTGTGGTGTACATTCAGTGCCGACCAAGTGGATTTTAATTTTAAAAATCCGCAGGTTCTGATCGAGTTCGTAAAAATCATTCGTAGTTACCTGGAACGAGGAATAAAAATATTTCGCATGGATGCAGTGGCCTTCCTGTGGAAGCAGGTGGGTGGCCCCTGTATTCATCTGCAGGAGACTCATGAGGTCATTAAATTATTACGTACATTGATTGAGCATCATACCTTCGATGCCATTATTATTACTGAAACCAATGTTCCCAACCGCGAAAACCTGACTTACTTCGGTAACGCAAACGAAGCACATATTATTTATAATTTTTCGTTGCCGCCGCTGCTGCTTTATACCTTGCTCAGTGGTGATTGCCGGCCTATAAAAACATGGATGATGACCATGCCGCCAGCGCAGTCGGGTACTGCGTATTTAAATTTTATTGCCTCGCACGATGGTATTGGGTTGCGACCTCTGGATGGCTTGGTCGGCGATGAGGAGCGCGGCGCGATGGCTGACACCGTGCAGAAATTTGGTGGCAGGGTTACTTACAGGCATGCTGGCGGTGGTACAGAACAAGCTTATGAATTGAATGTTTCGCTTTATGACGCTTTGAAAGGAACGATGGAAAAAGGCGAAGACCAGTGGCAGCTACAGCGGTTTATCTGCGCGCACGTAATCATGATTGCACTGGAGGGGATTCCGGCGATTTATATTCATAGCCTGTTCGGAACAGAAAATGATTATGACCGGCTTGAGCATGCGGGACATAATCGTGCGATCAATCGACATATTTGGGATGAGAATAAGCTTCATAAGGTATTGGCGGATGAGCACGGGCATCACCATAAAGTTTTTGAGCGGTTGCTGTTTTTATTAAAGATTCGCCGAATGCAGCCAGCTTTTCACCCTAATGCTACCCAGTTTACATTACATCTAGGTACAGAAGTTTTTGCCTTTTGGCGACAAAGTATTAAACGAGATCAGAGTATTTTTTGTCTGAATAATATTACAGATATTGAGCAGCGAATAAATTTATCAGATATTAATCTGATCAGTACCAATCAATGGACCGACTTACTAACAGGAGATAGTTTTGTTGATCTGGATGGGCAATTAGTTTTAGAGCCTTATCAAAGTGTATGGTTAAGTAACCAGATTATTACTGGAAGAGTTAATAAATAATGAATGAAATTAATACATTGATCGACGGGTTTAAACAATACCAACATCAGTATTCAGAGGATGCGGAAGGAAAGTATCGAGGCATGGCGGAGTATGGTCCGCACTCCAAAATATTGATGATTGCCTGCTGTGATTCACGTGTTGATCCTGCCATTATTACCAACTCCAAGGGTGGTGATTTAATGGTTATCAGGAATATCGCCAACCTCGTTCCGGTTTATGATACGGCAAGCGACGCCTATGAAACTTCTGCTGCTATCGAGTTTGCGGCCTGTTATCTGAATGTCTCTGACATCATTGTGATGGGGCATTCGCGCTGTGCCGGCATTCGTAGTTTGTTAACTCGTTTGCTGGATAAAAGTGATGCCGTATTGCCGTTGGATCATTGGACCTCCGTAGCAGAGCCTGCGGCGAAAGCGGCGCTTGAAGAA
>JBAYQJ010000097.1:0-4463 GCA_041677245.1 Spongiibacteraceae bacterium
CTCTACATCACCACACAAATTACGCGCATACTTAACCATGGCAACGGCTCGCTCTAAGACCTGCTCAGGCTCCATTTGTAACTTATACTTCATATGAATAGGCGAAGTCGCAATAAAAGTGTGGATACGACCAGAGTTAGCTGCTTTTAAAGCCTCAGCACTGCGGTCTATATCCGCAATGGCGGCGCGAGCCAAACTACAAACAGTACTGTCTTTAATCGCCTCGGCTACTGCCTTTACCGATTCAAAGTCACCAGGGCTGGCAATAGCAAAGCCGGCCTCAATGACATCAACCTGCATTTTTTCCAACATTTTAGCGATGCGGACCTTTTCATCCCGAGTCATCGATGCGCCAGGGCTCTGCTCGCCATCGCGAAGTGTGGTATCAAAGATAATAAGGCGGTCTTTGTTGCTCATAGTATTCAAGTTCTCGGTATCAAGTCTCAATAAAATCGGCCCTCTAGGCCAAAATATGTATCAATTCAGGCTGCAAAGGATAAACTAAAAACCGTATAAATACTTAATCCACTCACAGAAAAAACGCTAGAGCTTTGTCTTTCTCTATACACATCGCCATTACAACGGTACGATAAAGTAGCATTATCAAAAATTACTGACCAAAAATGGCAAAATAAAAACAATCGGATCGGTTTTTTCTGTTTTTGTAATAAAAGCGCCCACTTTGCATTGCCCAGCTACGGGGTGTAGCTGTATCATCGCACATCGCTAAAAACCTTGATTTTGAGCCGTTACAGCACCATCGCTACCACTACGAGTACCTAGGTATTCATTGGCGCTATACCAAGTATTCGCCATTTGGTTTGGCAACACGGCTTTGACAGGGTAACCTAGCGCACCTTTTTATCACATAAAAGTTATAAAAATGTGACCGTGGGAGCAGTTCAAAACCGCTAACCCACCCCCAAAACTAATATCAGCCGACCTTTAGCAAGGCTGGAATCATTAAATACAGGCTTTATTGCCTATTTTGGGTCGTTTATAAACAGTGGCCCCTCAACCTGACAAGGACAACATATGATTATTGGTATCCCTCGGGAGCTGAATACCGGAGAAACCCGAGTCCCTGTTATCCCAGACTCGGTAAAACGCTTCACTGACCAAGGCGCAGAAGTGCACATTGAGTCAGGAATGGGTGCCTCTGTTCGCATCGACGACAGTGCCTATGAGGCTGCTGGCGCGAAAATCGTCACCGACCGCAACGCTCTGTTGAACACAGCGGATATCGTGTTACGCCTGCGCAAACCTGCTCTTGAAGAAGTTAGCCAGTTAAAGAAAGGATCCATACATATTTCGTTTCTTGATCCTTTCAATGAACATGCGCTCGTTGACGCCTTTGCCGCTGCAGGTGTTACATCAATTAGTATGGAAATGATTCCACGTACCACCCGCGCACAAAAAATGGATGCCCTCAGTTCGCAAGCCAGCCTTGCAGGTTATGCCATGGTTATTCTGGCAGCCGATCGGCTGGATAAAATTCTACCGATGATGATGACACCTGCAGGGACTATTTCCCCCTCAAGAGTCTTTATCATTGGTGCCGGTGTGGCTGGTCTGCAAGCTATTGCTACCGCGAAACGTTTAGGTGCCCGTGTTGACGCTTTTGACACTCGGCCTGTGGTTAAAGAGCAGGTTGAATCCCTTGGCGGTAAATTCGTTGAGATCGATTTAGGTGAAACAGGTCAAACTTCTGGTGGCTACGCCAACGCACTGACCCCAGAGCAAGTCAAACTACAGCTTGAAGGCCAGAAAAAAGTCTGTGCCCAATCTGACATCGTGATTACCACAGCGCAGCTGTTTGGTCGCAAAGCACCGATTGTTGTTACCAAAGACATGCTGGCAGCGATGAAACCCGGCAGCGTAGTGGTCGACCTGGCAGTGGAGTCTGGCGGCAATGTCGAAGGCTCTGTTGCTGGCGAAGAAATTGAAATCAATGGCGTAAAAGTCATTGGGCTTGCCAATATGCCTGGCCGTGTTGCCGGTAATGCCAGCCAAATGTACTCCGCTAACCTGCACAACCTGGTACTGGAGTACTGGAACAAAGAAACCAAACAATTCGACCTCAATCTAGAGGACGAAATCATCAAGGGCTGCGTAATTACTCACGGCGGCGCGCTCGTTAACGAAACAATTAAACAGGCAAGGGGCTAATCATGGAAGCTGTATATCTATCCTTTATATTGATGCTCTCAATATTTCTCGGTTTTGAGTTGATTGCGAAAGTCCCAGCAACCTTACACACGCCACTGATGTCAGGCTCGAACGCAATATCAGGTATTACCGTTGTTGGCGCATTAACCGCTGCAAACCAAGGTAGTACGCAAATGGCACTTTGGCTAGGCACCGCTGCAGTAGCACTAGCTACTATCAACGTAGTGGGCGGCTATATGGTCACCGACCGCATGTTAGCCATGTTTAAGAAAAAGAATTAAGGAAAAACCATGACTGAATCACTCGATCTAAAATTAATAATAAACCTCGCCTATATCGTGGCGGCGGTATTATTTGTATTCGGCCTGAAAATGCTTGGCTCACCTGCCACTGCACGTAAAGGCAACCTGCTTTCATCTGTTGGTATGCTAATCGCCATCGTTGCTGCACTGATCAGCGAGATCAAACTGCCATGGGAAAATATCCTAATCGGTTTAATCATAGGTTCTTTGATTGGCGCGACCGCCGCACGAAAAGTTGAAATGACCGGCATGCCCGAGTTGGTGGCGCTATTCAATGGCTTTGGTGGTGCGTCCAGCTTATTAGTTGGCCTGGTAGCTGTTTATAACCCTGTTAACACAACCTTCATCAACATCACCATTATTTTATCTATCCTGATTGGCGGTGTAACGTTGACTGGTAGCTTGATTGCTTACGGCAAACTCAGCGAAAGAATGCCGAGCAAAGCCATCCAGTTCAGCGGTCAGCAAATATTTAACGCCGTACTAGTATTAGCTATTATCGGCTCTGCCATCATGTTTTGTCAGGCCCCCGACATCCACAGTGTTTGGCTAAAAGTACTGATTGGTCTGTCATTGTTATTCGGCATCATGATTACCATTCCTATTGGCGGTGCCGATATGCCTGTGGTCATTGCCCTACTGAACTCATACTCAGGTATCGCAGCTTGTGCCGCAGGCTTTGTACTGCACAACAACCTGCTGATAGTTGCCGGTTCACTGGTTGGTGCATCTGGCTTAATTCTGACTAACATCATGTGTAAGGCGATGAACCGCTCGCTCAATAACGTATTGTTCAGTGGTTTTGGCGCAGCAAAAGTATCGTCAGCAAAAATTGAAGGCGAAGTAAAACCCATCACTGCTGACGACGCGTACCTGGTTCTTGAGGCGGCACAAAACGTTTGTATCGTCCCTGGTTACGGTATGGCTGTAGCTCAGGCACAACATGTAGTGCGCGAGCTATCAGACCATCTTGAAGCCAACGGCTGTGAAGTGAAGTTCGCGATACACCCCGTTGCAGGCCGTATGCCTGGACATATGAACGTACTCTTGGCTGAGGCTAATGTCCCCTATGACCAGCTGGTTGAAATGGAAAATATCAACCCACAGATGAGCAATATGGACGTGGTTATCGTTATCGGCGCCAATGATGTTGTTAACCCAGCCGCTAACGAAGATGAAGGCAGCCCACTTTACGGAATGCCTGTCATCAATGTCACCGAAGCACGTACCGTGTTTGTACTCAAACGCTCTATGGGCTCAGGCTTTTCTGGTGTTGACAACCCACTGTTCTTTGGCGACAACACACGGATGCTGTTTGGTGATGCGAAAGCATCAATCTCACATATTGTGGGAGAGTTTAAAGACTAAATTTCTTCTCAATAAAAATGCCCGCTTTTAAGCGGGCATTTTTTTGCCTGGATAAAGGCTAGCTACTAACCTTCATAAAAACGACCAGCTGTGAGCAACACCTTGAGCCAGATAGCTTAGTGTTGCCTTTTTTGTAAACAGTACATTGATTAAAAATACTATAGAGATCTACCACGTCCACATTATGGAAAAACCATACCCCAACTCGCTTGCTTAATAGAGACGTGCCTAACCGCAGCGGCAAACTCAGCTAGTTAGTGCAATACCTACTATACCCCACACACCATCACTTAACACAATGTTACGGAGCATAGAGAGTAGACATATATTTAACTGCTTTACCGAGCTGAAAACTAACAATATTGGCTTTCAGCAGCCGATAGAAATTCAATAGACGTAAAGCACTGGAGTTTTGATATATATACTAGCGGCCCCCAAGCCCAATCCCCAAGCGAACACTTTAGCGGTGCGAGCTGGCCTCATAGTCCCACCGATTACCAGTTGAGGCTTTAATCGATAGTAGCGAAGGTGACAGCGAATACACTGAAGACTGCTATGTCTGCTGCCGGCCGATTAAGTTTTACTGCCGAGTCAGTGACACCGATCAACTCACCGTCACCACCA
>JBAYQJ010000098.1:0-4413 GCA_041677245.1 Spongiibacteraceae bacterium
CCATTTGTAGAATGTGGCACTGCTCATGCCGTGCTCTCGACATAGCTCAGGGACGGGTATACCGCCTTCGGCTTGTTTGAGAATGGCCATGATCTGGCTGTCGCTAAATTTTGATCGTTTCATACAGAATCTCCTGCGTATAGAGTACGAGAAAATTCTACTTTTGACTCCCGCTAATTCCTGGGGGGATTACCCAATGACTTCTTTCATAATCTCAGATGTGCCAGCATAAATTGTTTGAAATTGAAGCTGTCCTGGTCATCCGAAGATAATTTTAGGGTGTCAGGTTTTCAACCAGTTCTGACATGTCAGACACTACATCAAGATTGGTGCAGAGTTTGATGACATTCTCCAATTGAGTCTTAAGCAAAGGAACGGCCAAATGAGCGGAGCACTTCCAAAACTTATCAGTAACATTAGACCAACTCATAGGATTTTTGATATGCCCGAGAACATATTGATTAGTATGCCGATAGGTATCACCATTTTTCAATGTCATCTCTATAGTAAAACCATCGAATTGGGTGCTGATTTTTGGATCCATGCTAAAAGATATTTTTTTCATTAGCTGCTGTGTTTTCCGGGAAAGTATGTTTTCTAGCGAAAATTCTTCGAGGAAGATACTGCCTTTTATCGCCGCAGTTGCAACAATGTACGGCGCGCTGAAAAGCGCTTCACCGGTAGTTTTGGGATTCCATTTGGCCTCTTGTGGCTCTATCACCATATGAGTGCCGACGCTACCGATACAGTGGATTCGGTCAATATCTTGCCAGTTAATACCTTGTTGCTGCATCAATTCAATGGTTGCTGAAATATAGGAATGAGTGAATTTGCAGCATGGATAGGGCTTTAAGGATAACCCATCGGCGAAAAGCCATTTTTCGCCCAAATTTTCCGTTAGTAGTTCGGGATAAACTTCATCCCACTGAATATGACGAAAAAGTCCTGCAGGAGTGCCCATATAAATACCTTTAGGGCCAGTCACACCCTGCTGGGCAAGCAGTGCAGCTTTAATGCTAGTCTCTGCCGCAAAGCCATGCTGGACACGAGCCATCTGTGTGCCTTCAGCGTATTTCTGCGTTTCTGACAAGCCATGATTGGAATAGGAAATTCCGAGTGCATTCCATGTTTCATCTAGTGTTAAACCCAGTAAGCGAGAAACAGAAGCGGTTGCACAGAGTGCGCCATTAAATTCACCAGGCATCCCGCTATCACTGTGGGATGATCCTCCGTATGAAGCGACAGTTCTAACACTTAATTCCGCACCGACAATGTACGCTGTCAAAAATTCTTTGCCAGTTACAGGTCTGCCTACAATACCAAGAGCTGCAAGTAATGCAGGAATATTCCATTCAGTGACGTGACCTGCCAATTCATGGACATCTCCCATATCTATGGCGCGTGCCATGACACCGTTCGCAAATGCGGCATTAGGCGCAGGAAGTTTGTATCCATAAATCAATACTCGACTTTCAGGTTTTCCGCCCCACTCTTTCAAAAGTGCTGCGATTTGTGGGCTGACTTCCCAACTTGAACCTGCGAGAATGACCGCGATCGTATCAAAGATAGCTTTTTTTGCAGTTTCAATAACATCAGCAGGAATATCTTCGTAACGAGTCTCCGTCACCATCTTGGCGAGCACACCTGCTGGGTCATTTTCTGGCTTGATTGGAGGGTATGCTCTCATGTCATAGGTTCTCGTTGTTGTTTAATTATAGATCCAGATTGAATTTTGCCTGGATATATAAACGCCACAATGATGTGCCGCCATTGACCGAAGGCCAATGCAAGCCACGAAAATACTGGCAGAATTTCTTGATATTCTGTGTATTTTCGTGGCTTGCAAAAAAAAGATATAAGTATATGATTCTAAACAGAAATGTAGACATTACTTGGTTATTCTTCGAGTGTATCTATTGCGTTGCCTGGTTAGTAATGGCGCACTCAGACCAATAGTTGTCCGGAGTACATGCAGCCCAAACAACTGCAGGGTTGTGGTAAAAAACCCATACTTCAGAAACCTTACCATCACGGATACGAAAGCGTTCGGTGACAGGACAGGTGAATTCTTTCCCTGTTTTGGAGGAGCGACCTTGCATGGCTCCATACAATACGGCGTATTCTTCGTTAGCAATAATACCTGCCTCCGGGCTTCCAGGTGGCATATCAATCCACCATGCGGATAGTTTGTCCAAGTGGCTTCGTAAATTGCAGGAGAGCTGCTGCATGGCCTTGGGTGCGCGATAGGTACCTCCGTAAGGTAGCTCTTCAGGTTCGTAAACAACGGCGTCATCATGGAAAAGTTTAATCGCTTCATCCATATTGTGTTCCACAATGGCTAATTGTAAAAACTGGCGTGTGATTCGTTCTGACTCGTACATGGTTTTTTCATTCATGGTTGGTATTCCTGCTTGTAGTGTATTGAGATAGGAAAAAAGTTACTTTTATTTTTTAAATGTGGCTATCATCCTTTTCCAAGTTCAACCGTTTTTTGAAAGGCTGGCCGGGCTTGCAGGCGTTTTGCATACTCAACGATACGTGGTGGTAGTTGGTCGAATAAGCCCAACATTTCAACTAGAACGAAGTTATAACCCACAGAAATATCGGCAATAGAGAAACGATCAGCAACGAGGTAATCGTGTCCGATTAGGGCCTTGTCTACCAGCTTCATGGCCGTTAAAAATGCATTCTGGTAGTATTCCGTGACATCAGGGTGCACCGGTGATCCAGGAACAATCTGAGAATAATATTCGCTGTAATGAATTACCAGACTGAGCGGGTAGGTAAGTGAGGCCTCCCCAAAGATGATCCAGTTGAGCCATGCGCCGTACTCTGCATTGGAGGCATCAAGAACAAGCTCAGAATTATCAGCGCGACTGGCAATATATTGGCACATAGCGGCAGATTCATTCATAAACATAGCGCCATCGGTCAACCATGGAATAGTGCCCATCGGGTTAATGTCTAGATAACTTGGATTATTATGCTTGGGCGGGAAGGTAAGTACTGTCATCTCGTATGGCACGCCACTTTCTTCCAACGTCCAAAGAGGGCGCATGGAGCGTGATCTTGCACAGTGATAAAGATGAATCATTGTTTCGTTTCCTTATTGTCTGTATTATTAGGTGGAGGGTATTTCTGGTGTCTTGAAGAAATTAGATGCCGCTACATCATTCGACTCCCAAATAAATTCTATACTGGATTTGCTGATACGCCAGCCGTTAGAGGTTCTAACAAACTCCCAACGGTAACGGCCACCAGACATATAATTGCTATTAGGCTCACTCTTTTTGGGAACGCCGACGAAAATAAGGTTTCCAAAGCCATTAGCGTGGTTGTCGTCGATAAACTCAAATCTTTTGTTGACAATCGCATGCTGGCAATCTTCGTATCTATCCTCAAGTCCAGCGCGCAACCGCACCATAGCTTCGTTAATCCCGACATATTTGCGATTGGCGCTCACTACCTCAAATTCCATATCCTTCGTCCACAGTTCCCTGTAGTTGTCCCATTGGTAATGATCTGGATACCAGTGGTATTTGTTCATCAATGTGCGTAATGCCAGCTCATCTTCTAATCTTCTCAGACGTTGTTCTATACTCGATGTTGTCACGTCACAGACTCCTTTTTGTGTATTGAATAATGCCTTCTTCAGCGCCACGATTTAATGCGTGGCGCTGAAGATTTATAAATAATCAGTTGTAGTGATAGCTGAATTGAAGAGCCAGTGTCCTTGGCATGCCCAATGCCGCATTAGTCGTGCCAGTAAAGCTGCCAACACGGGCGTAAGACACATACTTTTTGTCAGTCAGGTTTTTGCCAATAAGCGATATGGTCCACTCGTCACCACTGGACAGCGCCAGGTTGGCGTTTACGAGGGAGTGAGCATCTGTTCCATAGATATCACCATTCGGGCTACGGCCAATAGTGCGCTCAAGCGTGTTCCACAAAATATCGGATTTGTAGGCAACACCTACGGAACCTGAGATATCCAATCCGTTATTAACCAGGGGGGTGGTGTACGTCAGATTGACATTTCCAGACCACAGGGGCGAGTTTTGTGGCTCATAACCTACATCTTTATTTAGGGTGTTTGCATAGGTCACCTGGGCATCAAAGCGCAATTTGTCAGTGATACCGAGGTATGCTTCAAAATCAACCCCTTCTGACTTAAGGGGAACTTGAACTGAATCAAAACTGGCACCGTTAAAGAGGTTTTGCTGATAATCATCGATTTCTGTCTTAAACAGAGCGATGGCAACAGTTCCCCTATCAATATTGATTTTTGCGCCAAGTTCTATGGTGTCGGCCTGTTCTTCTTCAAATTCCGATGCAGCAATGGATGTGGGTAGGTTTAGGAAACCGCCACCCTTAGTGCCGCGAGAAAATGAAGCGTAATAGAGCACAGTTTCG
>JBAYQJ010000099.1:0-4241 GCA_041677245.1 Spongiibacteraceae bacterium
GATAGTAAGAGTGCAGATGCTGTAACCAGAGCCACCATAAGGCTGCTCAAGCCGTATAAAGATATCGTGCTGAGCATAACGGCTGACAACGGTAAAGAGTTTGCGTACCATGAAAAAATTAGCAAGGCGCTATCAACCGATTTTTATTTTGCCCACCCCTATAGTTCCTGGGAACGTGGTCTTAATGAAAACACCAACGGCTTGCTGAGGCAGTACTTTCCAAAAAGCACAGATCTGAAAAAGGTCACACAGGCTGAAGTACAACGAGCAGTAAAACGACTCAATACTCGGCCAAGAAAAAATCTGGGGTTCAAAACACCAGACCAATTAATAAACGATTACAGGGCTGCGTTAGCAGCTTAGACTTTGATGCACTTCGGATTTGAATCCGCGGGTTGTTTAATCTCCGCTAGAGCCATCGCCAAATAAATGGAGTCAGTAACAGAAATCGCCAATGCATCAATACTATGATTATTCAGTGCGTTTTTAATTGCCGCGACTTGGTTTCGTACATTGGCCTCCCCCTTATAAGCAATAAATATGCATTCATCACCTTGAGCACGGGCTACCTCATCACAACCTCGCCATGCATCAATAAAATTGATATCGTCACGGCTTTTCCCCACCAAACCAAAGGTATAGCTCTGAGCGCTAGGTACATTGGTTATTAACAGCAATAATGAAAATAAAGGGACTGTATTGGAGACGGTTATTGAATAGTGATAGTTATATCCCACAGTATTCCTACACTCCCTGTTTTAAGAATCAAACCATTGGATACCCAAGCACTGTGTGATTAAGCACTAAGGGCAACACATAGTAGACCGTTTGATCAGCGCCGCCAAAACTCTGGCACTAATAAAACGATAATAGTAAAAAACTCCAACCGCCCCAGTAACATCGCAAAGGATAGTATCCAGGTGCCAATATCGCTCACTGGTTGAAAATTATTACCTAGCTCGCCAAAACCTGGCCCCACAACATTCAAGCAAGCAGCTACAGCGCTAAAAGCAGCCCAAAAGCTCAACCCCGTGGCGTTTAACGCCAAGACTAAAAAGAGAGTAAAAAAAGTTGATATCGTCATAAACACCATGACGGCCGAGAGTATCTCTGGCGCGACTGAGTTACCATTGTAACGAATAGTAAAAACCGCCCGAGGATGAACTAATAGTTTAAATTGATGAGCGGTTAATTTAAGCGAGAGCAGTATCCTGATTATTTTACTTCCGCCAGCCGTACTCCCTGCGCAGCCCCCCAAATATCCCGAAAAGATTAACAAGCAAGCCGCGAGCAATGGCCATTGCGTGAAATCATCTGCACCAAAGCCAGTGCTTGTCATAAATGAGATGAGCATAAAAACAGAGGCAAGAAAAGTATCCATCCACAAACCTATAGTGCTTGAAGTGGAAGCAGTGACAAATATGGGCGCAGAGCCAGAACAAACCAGTATCAAGAATAACAGCACACTAAGCCCTAGTGTTAGCCAAAGAAACAAACGAACCTCTTCATCTCTTAGATAAACCTTGGCATCGCCACTCAGTGCAAATCGAAAATGCAGACCAAAATTAATGGCCCCAAGCAACATAAAAAGATCTGCATTCAACTTGACCCAACGGCCGTCAAAATACCCAAGACTCGCATCATGCGTCGAGAACCCACCTGTCGACACCGTAGAAAAACTATGCGCTATAGCATCATACAGAGTCATCCCTGCAAAGAAGTACCCCGCTGCACACAATAGAGTGATGACGATATAGACGTACCATAAATAGCGCGCTGTATGAATGACTCTAGGTGCCAATTTTTCATCCTTCATTGGCCCTGGCGTTTCAGCTTTAAGGATTTTCATCCCCCCCACATTCAACATAGGTAAGATAGCGACAACGAAAATCACCATGCCAAGGCCGCCTAACCATTGCAAAAACTGTCGATACATGAGAAATGAACGGGGCTGCTGATCCAGGTCTGTCAGTATGGTCGCACCGGTGGTGGTCAGGCCAGAAATAGCCTCAAAGACAGCATCAGTAAAACTGACATTTTCGATGATCAAAATGGGTATAGCGCTGGCGATGCCACTCAAGAGCCATATCAAACTAACAAAGAGTAAAGACTCTCGATAATTGACCCGCAGGCTCTCACCACGCTGCAGAAAGACAATGACGCACAGCGCTAAAATAATCAGCACGACAGCGGGTTCGATAAAGCCTAATGCAGCACCATCATCAAATGGCGCTATCGAAAGGATACCGAATATAAACTGTACGATGCCAATTATCAACGTTGGAAAAGCCAGTAGCCGCAGCGCAGAAAAAGCATTGATCATAGTAAATCTTAATTATGCCTGTCATCGCCTAAGACAACGAGTAAGAGATTACCCATAAGTGAAGATATGCTTGTAAACACCACGATAATGAGTGACTTTATTTTACTCTATTCAACACTATTTTCCAGAATATAACAGCTTATCTATGTCGTGCCCCCTATGCGCCTCAATACCTATGCCTGTAAACATCTAAACACGCTTGATTTATTCTAAAAAAATCCGTATAGATAGCCCTCAAAAGTCAACTATAAACGCCAGCGAGGAAGATAATAATGAGTCTGCCACTATACCAAGTGATCATACCAACCTATTTGCAAACCTTGGGAGCCACAAAAAAGTTACTCGACACAGCCCAAGCCCAACAACCTTTGCTGAATTACAGCAAAAGATCACCACGGCCCAAGAGCAATTAAGAGTAGCTGGAAATATCAATCGGATCGTTTACGGTTAAATGGCGCGATCTATCACTACGATATCGAAGATCTGCAATTACAGGTAACCGATACTGCCGGAGGCATTACCAGTGTTCGTATGCGGGCGGCGCCACCGTAGACGGTTTTGAAGCCGACCTGACCTTTGCCGCCACCGAGCGTTTGGAGTTAGGCGCCGGTCTTGGCTACCAACAAACGGAATTCGAAAATGGTGTGATCGATTTGAGTATAGGTAGGATTAATACCCCCCCCCCTCACATCTTCCAATCTACAACCTACAACAAAAAGCAGGCTATTGGCAATCGCCAAGTTATTATCAACGCATTGGCTGTACAATTATTAAGCATAAATCAATGGTGCGCCGGCCTCTTTAGCGTTTTGCGCATTCCGACCCGAAACCTATCCTACCGACCTCATCCTTGAGCAGCACCTATCATCCTCTCCCTGTTCCCCTAATCAATACCCACAGCACTCGCTACGCTTATGGGCAGGCCCACAAGCTCTCTTGTGGCGGTGCCCGTGGCTCTGGTATTTGATTCACGGTGGCTGGCGTCCCAGACTTCGCATCCAGGTGAGCTAAAATCTTCTTGATGACCGATGGGTCATCGATACAGGCAATAATCCTCACTGCACCACCACAGCGGCTACAGATCGTGATATCGATATTAAATACACGCTTAAGCCGTTTGGCCCACGTCATGCTTTGATGGCAATTAACCAGCGCAGGCTCATCGACCTTCACGCCCTGCTTTTGAGTGTTGCCCTTGCCGCGTTTAGCTGGAGTAACAAAGATACGCTGCTTGCTGTTAGAGGCCAGCACTCCATGGTACCGCGTCAAATTTGCGCGTGGCTTCGGCACTAAGGCGGCCAATTTAGCCATGAAATCTAACGACTCGAAGATAACGTGCGTTGTGCCGTCTCTGTAGGACGTCTTTAGCTGATACCTGACATTTCCCTGTAATGTCAGTGCCAGTCGTTTTCTGATGCCGCCGGGCGTGAGATATAGCGACACAACCTTTCCAGCTTTTTGCGTTCTCGTGTTTTTGTAGCCACTCCGGCATGCAAGGAAAAACCAGCGATTTTTCCTACCTGGTTAGTACCAAAATCATCATCTTCCCAGGATGGGATCGTTTGTAAGGTGAAGACCTTGCGGCCCTGTTGCGGGCCCACTGCAATTCGATAGGTGATGGAGTACCCTTGAATCTGGCTCATCGCATCGTCGTCTTGCAAATCTAACGTTAGATAACTGCTTTCATCATCTCGCACCAATAAACCCTAGCGCTCCAAATGACCTGCACCCCTCTAGATCTGGAAGGCGTTGCTACCATTGTTGCCGATGCGGCAGTACAGTATAGATCCGAAGCTTATAAACAACTCGGCCGCAAGCGACCGAGTTTTAAAACAATCCGAGTTGGCTGCTAGATTTTTCGCCTTTGTTCATTACCTTTAGCTGGTCTTGAACATACTTTCGAATAACTTCTTCGCTA
>JBAYQJ010000100.1:0-4069 GCA_041677245.1 Spongiibacteraceae bacterium
ACGCTAGCGATGATTGCTGGCGCAGTCCTGATTATTAGCGCATTGATCATTCACCAGCGGCTGTGGCATGTATTGAGGCTGCGCTATCCATGCAGAAATAAACAAGGTGACCAGATATGATGGCTACTTACGGAATTAAGCCCAATTAAGGCGAGGTTATGGGATGACAGTTGATCACTGTGTGATAATAACATCGTCAGTTTTTTGTACTTTGTGAAAGCTACTCGCTGTATAATACCGAAGGCACATTCGGTATTATACAGGCGTTTTATCAGGTCAATGATTTTGAATTTACATCGTGCGGTTTCTGCTTATGTCAGCATGAATGTTAGAGATGAAAAGGCATTTTCCCCCAGTAGCTTATAAGCATTTAATAATTTGACATTACAAATCCCGCTAAGCTAAGTGCAACAACATTTTTCTGAGTTGTTTTATTGATGCGGTTATTTCCTTTTTATCCAGAGCGCCAAATCCAAATCGAATATGGGTGAAGTCTTTTTGTTCAGTATTGAATAATTTGTTGAAATGAAAGTCTGGGTGGTTGAACCGTTCAGTATTTATCTTGTGAGTTATTTTCTGCAAATCCACCCACAAAGCCATTCCTCCTGCGGGTTTTTCAATGGCCACATCATCACCGAATAAGCGGTAAAATTCGTGCATGGCAAAATCTCGTCGAGATTGGTAGTGCTTACGTGCTTTTCGGATATGCCTCTTTACTTCACCTGATTCCATCAGGTAAGAGACGGCGAGTTCTGTGATTGTATTACCTTGCCGATCGATTAATAAGATCTCTTTAGCGGCTAAATCGATAAAACGTTTATCTGCAGCGATATAGCCAAGCCGAAGTGCTGGTGAAAATACCTTTGACATAGAACCAATATGAACGACATTGTTGGCTCCATTAAGGCTGGCTAGCGGGGGTATAGGCCTAGCCTCATAGTGAAATTCATGGTCGTAGTCATCTTCAATAATCCAGAATCGGTGTTTGTTGGATAAAGCCAATAACATAAGCCGTCTTTCCATGCTCATGGAAACGGTGGTGGGGTATTGGTGATGCGGAGTGGTGTATACGGCTGCAACGTTATGTTGTTGAATAATTGTTTGTAAAGCATCCGTATTTAAACCATGTAGGTCCAGGGGACATCGTACTACCTGAAAACCATTTGACTCAAATGCAGCAACAGCAGGAGGGTAGCTAAGCTCTTCACAAATTATGACTCCATCATTGGGGTTTAGGACCTTCGCTGCCAAGTAAATACCCATCTGACTTCCGCGAACTATGCAGATTTCATCGAGACTTGGATTCATGAAACGATCCATCACAAGCATATCCATGATTGAGCGGCGAAGACTTCCAACGCCGCGTGGATCGCCGTAGCCCAGTTCATCTTTTTGTATCGATCTTATAATGGCGCGACGATAGGCCTTTGATAGCATGTCGTACGGTATTAGCCGTGGGTCAGGTATGCCGTCGTTAGTGCCGCTGTTATTTTGGCTTTCAATGATTGAGCTTCGATATAATTCAGACGCTAAGCCTCCAGATAGGTAAGTGTCATCATTGATATGGAGTAGCTTTCGATTTCTATCCGATAAGCTTTGCTCTGGTAATACATCGGCTACAAATGTCCCTTGTCTGGGGCGAGTAAAGAGCCAGCCTTGAGATTCCAACTCCTCGTAAGCCAGTTGCACAGTCTTTCGGTTTACTCCCAGTCGTTGAGCCATTGACCTAGATCCTGGCATTGTCATCCCCGGTTTTAATCGACCCGTTTGTATATCTTTTGTGAGTTGGCTAACGAGTTTTGCGTGAAAGGAGCTCTCTTCACGGTCTTCTAGCCAGACATTAATCTCCCAAGGTTTTTTCATGTAATGCTCTGTATTTGTCAAAATCACTGGACCAGTAATAAATTCTAAACTGGATGGTTTGTAGGGTCCAAGAGTTATCTACTATTTCTCCATCTAACCTAGTAGGAAAAAAGGAGTAAAGCAATGAAGACAGAAGGCCTCGGCAAAAAAGAGCTTATGCAAATAGCGCAAGATAGTATGGAGAATTTATTCACGGATGGTGATCTAAGTGATAAGCAGAAATTAGCACTAACCTGCCGAATTCTTTATGAAAAAGGCCACGACTCGGGACTGGCAGGACAAATTACTTGTCGAGGAGACGATAGAAAAACCTTTATTACACAGCGCCTAGGCTTGGGTTTTGATGAAATATCAGCCGATAACTTGATGACTGTTGATGAGGATCTACAGCCACTAGATGGAGAGGGGATGGCTAACCCAGCCAATCGTTTTCACACCTGGGTTTATAAAGAGCGCCCAGAGGTGAATTGCATTATTCATACGCACCCTACTTATATTGCTGCTTTGTCGATGCTGGAAGTGCCGTTAATAGTGTCTCAAATGGATACTTCGAGTCTTTATGATGATTGCGCTTTTCTCTGCGATTGGCCGGGAGTTCCTGTTGGTAATGAAGAAGGCATTTCTATTGCCAAGGCGTTAGGTAGCAAACGGTCTATCTTGTTGGCACATCACGGTCAACTCGTTGTGGGCCAAACGATTGAGGAAGCCTGCAATCTAGCCATATTGATTGAGCGTGCTGCAAAACTACAGCTCCTTGCTATGTCTGCAGGCAAAATAAAACCTTTGCCAGTAGCGTTAGCTCGCGAAGCCCATGACTGGGTGTCAACGGATAGGCGCAATAAGATTAACTTCGCTTACTACGCAAGACAGGCACTAAAAAATCACCCCGACTGTATATAAGGAGTTAATTTATGAAACTGACAGGTATTATTGCTTACCCCATTACCCCCTTCAGTTTTTCTGGAGAATGCATCGACTTCCCTGTACTGGGTCGCTGTTTAGAGCAATTAATTAATGCAGGTAGCGACGCAATCGCGCCTTTAGGGAGCACTGGCGAGAGCGCTTATCTCAGCCAAAAGGAATGGGAGGCCGTTGCGGCCTACACGGTAGAGCTTGTAGCTAACCGTGTTCCTGTGGTCGTGGGTATTTCAGAGATAACCACATCGCAGGCGGTTAATAAAGCAAAGTATGCCGAGTCTATTGGCGCTGATGCTGTAATGGTAATACCTGTATCTTACTGGAAGCTTACAGACCAGGAAATATTTGATTATTATCAGGAAATTTCAAACGTAATTTCAATACCTATTATGGTTTACAACAACCCGGCGACTGGCGGCGTCGATATATCACCAGAGCTGTTAGTCAAAATGTTCTATGAAATAGATAACGTCAAAATGGTTAAAGAAAGTACAGGTGATATCCAGAGGATGCACAAGTTGTTTGAACTGAGTAACGGTGAATTGCCTTTCTTTAATGGAAGCAACACGCTTGCACTGGAAGCGCTTTGTGCTGGTGCCAGTGGTTGGTGTACGGCAGCTCCAAATCTGTTAGATCAACAACCCAAAAATCTCTATGAGAGTGTTGCTAGAGGGGATTTGTCTGCAGCTCAAACTATCTTTTATCAGCAGTTACCGATGTTACGTTTTATTGTTTCCGGTAATCTTCCTCGAGCTATTAAGGCAGGCTTGAAGCTAAGAGGTATTGATGCAGGGGGGCCACGTAAACCATTGCGTGGTTCGCAACCGGAGGAAGATGCATTGCTACAGTCTTTGATGAAAGTAGGATAGCTGAGTTGTTATAGGTATTAAAATAATTTCTGTAAGATGACGAAACACCTAGTACTTGGCTACTAGGTGTTTCTCGAGTTAAGCGTGGTAAAAATAGGGGTTGAATATTTTTATGGCGACTATGACCAATATTTAACGCAGCCAGTTTATAGTGATTTGGGTCGGTGACACGGATTAAGGCAGCCGGATATGGAGTTGATCTAAAAGCTACAGTTTTTTAAGTCCCCTTGGATTGATCTTGCTACTCAGTATCAGCATTACCATTAATTAATAATAGACCTGAATTGTAGTCCAGAGATTAACAGGGTCAGTATAGTTAAGTTCAGATTGGTATGAATAACTATAGGTGGTGGTTGCATCATATTGGGGCTCTTTGAGAACCGCGATAATAACTTTGGTTAATTGTAGTGAGATATTGC
>JBAYQJ010000101.1:0-4031 GCA_041677245.1 Spongiibacteraceae bacterium
GCTGATGAGCTAAATCACCCTGTCAGGGGTGGCAGCTTTGCTCTGGATCAGGTGGCAACCTTCCCGTGGAATGGGTGGCAACTTTGGCGTGTATTTGGTGGCAACCTTGGCCTGGAATACGCAGGTGTAATCAATGACGCGGTTTTGAATAGGCATAATAGCTAATCTCCATAAATAAAGTGGTCGGTGCACAGTGTAATGTTTTCAGCAGGCGGTTCAATGTTAAGGATTTATTTTACGGGTACTAACATTTACTTTGCTGAAGGGGGGTAGATATTATTTAGTATTTCAGAGGCAGATTAACACCAGGATGGACTATTCGTCGCTGAACACCGCACAGTCGCGGCCGCGTGCTTTGGCTAGATAAAGTGCTTCATCTGCACGTTTCAGCCAGCTGTCCGCCGTTGTACCCGGTGCCCAGGCGGCAACACCAAAGGATACTGTTACTTTTTTGCCATCCGGTGTTTTCAGTTCATTTTTGATGGCCGTTCTAAGATTGTGGATAAATGCGCGTTGCTGTTTATAGTTGAGTTCGGAAATTAACAGTACAAACTCTTCTCCGCCGAACCGATAAAGTCGATCGTATTTGCGAATGTGGGTGGTAGTTGTTGTAACCAGCTTTTTCAGTACTTGGTCGCCAGCGGCGTGGCCGTGCTTATCGTTTACCATTTTGAAGTAATCCAGGTCCAGGATTACTAACAACTGCTGGATACCGTTGCGTTCGGAGTTGGACAAGGCCGCCTCCATATCTGTGCTTAGCGCTCGGCGATTTAAGGCGCCGGTCAGCTCATCAACGGTATTCAGGGTTTCCAGCAAGCGCAGCTGCTTCATGCCGTGGCTGGCATGCACAAAGGCGCTCATCGACAGCATCAAGATGGTCACAATGAAGGAATTCAGTGAAATTAAGTTAAAAACGTCTGACAGAGCGATCAGAGAAGCCCCTGCGATGACATTAATGCCAAAGGCCTCAATTGGTTTTACCAGAAAAAAAGTACTTGCGAAGACAGGGTAAACCCACAAAAAGCTATCAATCCCGTTAGCGATAACGATAATCACCACGCCAGCATTAATAAATATTGCGGCTAGCGCGCTCGCTATCCGGATGTTTTTGGAGAGGTGTGCATAACCTACGACCGTTATGATGCCTAGCACTAGGGTCATATCAACGATTGCAGCTGTGAGGTTGCCCTCCAGATAGCGTATAACCACAAATGGAAAAACGCCTAATAAAGAGACAAGACCAAGTAGCGACAGTATCGAAAGCTGATATTTTTCCTGTGACTGACTGGCCATGACGCCCTCATTGTGGAAATTAAAAAGGCGCTATTATGCAAATCAGGTCGATACATTAACAAGCGGAAAATCCTTTTTTGCCTACAAATGTTAAAATTCACATATGTTATGACTTAGACGTGCCACATTAAGTAGAGTGTTAATATCTGCGTTGAGTTGCTTGCTGCTAAGGTTTTGAGTCAAGGGTTTTACGTTTGGTGGGGCGTTGGGTTTAGGGTTTTGCAGGTTGTAGATTATTGGGAGAGGTTTTTATTTATCTGGAATAAAAAAGGGGGCTTACATTGCTGTAAACCCCCTTTTTAAATATGGCTCCGAATGTTGGGATCGAACCAACGACCAATTGATTAACAGTCAACTGCTCTACCGCTGAGCTAATTCGGAATTGTTGTCACTTGCGTAAACAATGCGCGAATATTAAAGGGCTATGCTTGAGTCGTCAAGGCCAAAAGAAGAAAAATCTTAGTAAAATGAAGAAGTTGGTCGATTGTTGACCGAGTAAGGTGCTTCTAGATAGTTTTGCGGCTCTGGGCTGGTGTACACTATATCTTTTGTCTTTGGGTTGTTCATGGTTAAGCCATTTAAAGTTGTTTCGAAGTTTTCTCCAGCTGGTGATCAGCCCGCCGCTATTGCTGGTTTGCTGGAAGGCGTTAGAGCTGGTTTGCATAGCCAGACGTTATTGGGTGTTACTGGATCGGGTAAAACCTTTACTATCGCCAATGTGATTGAGGGCATCCAGCGCCCGACGATTATAATGGCGCCGAATAAAACGCTCGCTGCGCAGCTCTACGGTGAATTCAAAGATTTTTTCCCCAATAACGCCGTCGAATACTTTGTCTCTTATTACGATTATTACCAGCCGGAAGCCTATGTGCCTTCATCGGACACCTTTATCGATAAAGATGCGTCGGTTAACGAGCATATTGAGCAAATGCGTTTATCTGCCACCAAAGCTTTGATGGAGCGGCAAGACACCATTGTTGTGGCTACAGTATCGGCGATCTATGGCTTGGGTGATCCTGAGCAATACCTGAAAATGATGATGCACCTTGATCGTGGTGATCAGGTAGATCAACGCGAAATATTGCGGCGTCTGGCAGAGCTGCAATACACTCGCAATGATATTGAGTTTGGTCGCGGCACGTACCGAGTGCGGGGTGATGTGATTGATGTTTTTCCTGCTGATGAGGAGAAAGAAGCGGTCCGTATTGAGTTGTTTGACGAAGAAATCGACAATCTATCGATTTTCGATCCTTTGACGGGGGAGGTTTACCGCCGCGTGCCTAGGGTGTCTATCTATCCTAAAAGCCACTATGTAACTTCTCGCGATACCTTGTTGGGGGCGCTGGATCATATTGAAGAAGAGTTGCGGGAGCGGCTTAAACAGCTGCGCGATAACAATAAGCTGGTTGAGGCGCAGCGTCTGGAGCAGCGTACTCGCTATGATTTGGAGATGATTCGCGAGTTGGGTTATTGCAACGGCATTGAAAATTACTCCCGTTACTTATCGGGTCGTGCCAGCGGTCAGGCTCCCCCTACTTTATTTGATTACCTGCCAGACAATGCTCTGGTGGTGATAGATGAATCCCATGTGGGTATTCCTCAACTAGGTGCGATGTATAAAGGCGATCGTTCCCGCAAGGAAACTTTGGTGGAGTATGGTTTTCGCCTGCCTTCGGCGCTGGATAATCGCCCCATGCGCTTTGACGAATGGGAGCGAATAGTACCGCAGCTTATATTTGTCTCAGCCACGCCAGGTAATTATGAGCAAGAAAATGCAGCTAGAGTGGTCGAGCAGGTAGTTCGTCCTACAGGGTTGGTCGACCCGATAATTGAAGTGCGTCCGGCGACAACCCAAGTTGATGATCTGTTGTCTGAAATTCATTTGCGCACGGCCAAGGGCGATAGAGTACTGGTGACGACCTTGACCAAGCGCATGTCTGAGGATTTAAGCGAGTATCTCGAGGAGCACGGTGTACGGGTGCGTTATTTGCACTCCGATATTGATACCGTCGAGCGGGTAGAGATTATCCGCGACCTGCGTTTGGGTGTGTTTGATGTATTAGTTGGTATCAATCTGCTGCGAGAAGGCTTGGATATGCCAGAGGTTTCGTTGGTGGCGATTCTTGATGCCGATAAAGAAGGTTTTTTACGTTCTGAGCGCTCACTGATCCAGACAATTGGTCGCGCAGCGCGTAATCTCAACGGTAAGGCCATTTTGTATGGCGATAAAATAACCGGCTCAATGGAGCGTGCTATCGGTGAAACTCAGCGCCGTCGGGACAAACAGGTTAGTTATAACAAGGAGCACGGCATTACCCCTGTAGGCATTTTTAAAGACGTTGCTGATATTATGGAAGGGGCTAGAGTCCCTGGTAAACGCAATGCCAAAGGCAGGCAAGTGGCAGAGCCGGCAGCCAATTATCAGGCAGAAATAGCCTTAATGACACCTAAGCAGTTAAGTCAGGAAATAAAGCGGATGGAGCAAAAAATGTTCGAGCACGCTAAAAACCTGGAGTTTGAAGAGGCTGCAGCGACCAGAGATAGAATCGGTAACTTAAAACAACAGGTTTTTATTAACGGAAACTAGGATAAAAGCAAAAAATAGTCACAAAAAGTTGTGCTTAGGTCCTCTCCTCATTATACTTCGCGTCCTTAATACGACCGTAGCTCAGTTGGTTAGAGCACTACCTTGACATGGTAGGGGTCGGTGGTTCGAATCCACTCGGTCGTACCAAATA
>JBAYQJ010000102.1:0-4012 GCA_041677245.1 Spongiibacteraceae bacterium
AAAATCCGCAGCATTCTCATCAATACAAACCGCCAGCTCATACAGGCAGTCTGCAGTTAACTCGTCATCATGATCCAGAAAAACAACATAATCCCCCGCAGCTACCGACAACCCAACATTGGTTGCTCCGGCTATCCCTCGATTGTCATCCAAATAAGTGACCTTTACCGCAGCTCCCTCCAACGTCTGTAGTGCTTGTTTTACCGATGTCGCCGGGCTGGCGTCATCCACCAGGATCAACTCCCAGTGTTGATACCATTGGTTTTTTACCGATTCGACCATCAGTTCAAGTAAGCTTAACGGCGTGTTGTAAACTGGCACAACAATAGAGAAAAACGGCTTTGTCCGAAGCGCTTCAACTCTTTCGTTAAAATCGGCCGGTTTGCGGGGCGGCATATAAACATATCCCCCGCCCCCTTTGCGAAGACTGTAAGAACTGTTATCGCCTTGATGAATCTCAAGTAGAGGAAAACCTTGCACTTGCGGATGGCCTAAAACCACATTGGGCACGACCTGAGCACTAGCTCGCAATCTTTGCTTTATTCCTCGTAACCCCTCACGATTGTAAATGGCAATTGACTTTACAATGCTTTGCCGCAAACCACGCGTTTTGGCATATCTATAACCCCCTTTAACCGCCAGACCAACTTTACGCGCCTGCGTAGCAAATGTTCTCATAGGAGCCGTTATTTTCCATGAGGACGAATTTTTTAAGGCCAGTAAATTATTTTCTAAATTGGTTGCATGCTGTCGAAGCTCACTATTCTCACCTAGCAAGCTCTCTTGCTGCTCCCTAAGGGTCGTTACAGTAGACATTAATGATTGGTTAGACTGCTCTGCTGCAGCCAAAGCAGAGGTTAATAATTGATTAGACCTCTCTGTAGCACTCAAAGCAGCGGTTATCGACTGGTTGGACTCTGCAGTAACATTTCTAATATCGACCGCAATCTCAACTTCTCTCTGCAAGGATTCACACTTATCCTTTAAGATACCCACACTCGATAGCGCCAAGACCAACTCGTCCATTATTACCTGAGCTCTACTCGATGAGTATTTTTCCTGGCTTTTCTCGCTCAAAGCATTCAGGCGCGACAGGGTTACCTGATCCAGCGCGCCATTACCAGCACAAGCCTCCAGCTCAAGCCATAGCTCTTCAAGCTCTTCACTGAAGAATGCTCCGCCATATTGGTTATGGCACAACGATTTATCGACAAACTCTCGGGCGAACTCATCTATACCTTGCTGTAAGTCAGGCAACTCATCTTCATCGCCTATTAGCTTAGCGATTCGGACCAGCTCCTCTGTCGGCCGCGAAAGCATCCTTTCGTATTGCACCAGTGCAACGACATTGGCACGTACATTTAACGCTGATAATGTATACCTTTCCCACAGAACCAAGGATTTTGCCGCCTCAAAACCGTCGCGAATCAAAAGTGAGTTGGCCACATCACCCGGATGACGAAGACATACAATAACACTTACCTGATACCCTAGATCCTGAAACGCCTGTAACCAAAGAGGCCCTAATAGTGACATACGTGGATCTTTTAGAGCCACCTTGCTGTGCGCTGAAAATTTCTCCCGCAGTAAACCTTTAATCTCAGCCAAGCCTTCTGAGGGAACACTTTGCTCGGCTTTGAGCGTAAACGGAATATCCCATGCAGCACTTTGCCTCTGTAAAATCCTGTCATTACAGCTTACAACGTCAGAATCTTCCCAGTAGCCTTTTTGATTATCTTTACTTGGCGGCATTAAATTCTCGCCAACACAATAACCCAAAGCCATTAAGGCTTTAGAAATCATACTGGTGCCAGATCGGTGCATACCCAAAACTAGCACCGCGCGTCTCTTTACTGTCATCATTTACCTATAACCATATTCCATAATGCCGACCATAATACACTACTGAAGCAACGACTTACGTCGATATCACGAATGAAAATTCACTCTGCCCACATAACCGTAGTGCAGACTCAACACCCAGCTATTGTTAACTTGGTTACCTCGATTAAAAATAAACCACTGACTTATTAAATCCACGCCCCACCCACCTTCATACCCATTTCGGCAAGCAAACTTTTTAAACGGCAATTATGGCGATAAAAATAGATCCGCAAGAGCCATTTCAAAACAACAGGCGCTGGTTTATTGCCTCCCTCAAAAATCTTTTCAGCCGGAATCGAAACAGAATCATCCACACCAAGAAAAGCAAATACTCTTCGCAACGTAAGCCCGTGCCGCCCCTGCAGCTCACTGTTATCCAAAATCAACAACTGGTCATCTGAGAAATATCTTCTGAGCACAGCCAGTTGTTGCGCATACTTCCCCCTGTCCAGATAACTGTGAATACGGCGAGAACTGGACTCCCCCCTCCCTGACGACCTGTTCAATCGAAAGCGCTCTAACAACAACGCCACTGCTAATGAACGCTGCTCATTGCCCCGGCGATATTCCATCGCGTAGTGAGAGATGGCTCGCTCTACTGGATCACGCAACAAGACAAGTAACTTAAGCTCTGGATTATAACGATATAGCTGCTCTGCAATTTCCGGCCAATACAGATAAATTGGCGTGGCTTCACCACATAGCTGTCCTCGTTTATTGTTTGGCAAACCTGGAAAGTAACGCGCATAGCTTGCGTCTATATCCGCCACTGTCCAAGTGGGGGAGTAATCCGGGGAATCAAACAGATGTACCTCTTTACCCTCGGCCATGGTCAACTGTGGGTGGGCAGCCAGGAAAGACGCCAGCGCGGTAGTGCCGCCTTTTTGCACCCCGATGATCATAAAGTCTACTTGTCGCGCGCCACTCACGCCTGCGTACCACTCAGGACCTGCTCTATATCTTGGGCTGAGTAAAATAGCTGCCATGCTCCGCCAAGCGCCAGCAAGCGCTCTGCGGCAGTAACCATAAAGGCATCATCATACAACGGGTTTCGATTTCTCAGCTGCAAATCTGCCGTGAGTCCGGCGGCGGCAGGAACTATGTTCGCCAGCTGCCGACCGTTTGATGCCACCACATCTTCGTAGCGAATAATATCCGTCCTGGGGAGATAGTCTAAAAAACGGGCAAAATACCAATTCAACAAAGCAATTTGTCTATTCAGAGAGTCGCCTTCAACAGCCAGCGTGGCTTTTAAAGCCTTATCAAAAGACTCTGCCATAGGTGCGTGCCCCATCGATAAAGGATGATCGAGAGAATGCCAAGAGGCTAATATAGACAACGGGTTACGCACATGCATATACACAGAAAAGTGGCTGCGCAATTCTGGTAACAAGGCGGCAAAAGCATTGGGGTGTTTGATCAACAACAAAAACTCAGACGTGAATGCCTTACCCAGGCTGGCATCTACTTCGCCAGTAATAATGTTTTTGCGTTTACCCCCCTCACTCGCATCAGCAGCAAAGGTGTTTGTCTGCTCACCATCCAGCGCCTTCACCCTAACCGCCTCACCGGCTAGTACCTGACGACGTATTTGCGCCGCAAATTGCCTAATAAACTCTGCCCGCCCAGCGGGACCGCTGGCCGCTAACAATGCGTTCATATCCAGAGGCTCGACCAGAGCCAGGGTATTGCTAACCTGATTAAGTAAACGACAGGTCAAGGTTGTACCTGAACGAGGGATCCCTCCCAGTAACACTAAGTTTTCAGCCATCAGTCTCTCGTTATATTCATCGCGCCCAAAGTGCTGGTAAATCATCCAAAATCTTATAAAACTGCTGCCGCTCTCGCTCCAAAGAGTGCTCCTTCAACTGTATATGGGCCGCCCGTTTTAGCGCTCGCAAACGAGGTTTATCTTTAGTAATTGCCAATGCCTCCTGCACTGCCCTCACTAAAGGCTCCAGCTCCAGCACTGGCATTAAGCAATTTATGCCATCAAAACAAAATGAACGATTGCCGATACAATCGGGCACCACGGTAACATCACTCAGCGCCATCGACTCCAGTGCCGGTAAATAAAACCCCTCGGTGTGATTGGGCAATACCACTGAAACCCGACTGCAAGCCATAT
>JBAYQJ010000103.1:0-3915 GCA_041677245.1 Spongiibacteraceae bacterium
CCGATTGCTTTTGAGCTGTTTCGTAGTGCTAATATTGCTCACCGCTTTATTCCTGCGGCAATTATCTTTGGCTCTATTTCTTTTACCATGGTCTCACCCGGCTCGCCGGAAATTCAGAACCTGATCCCGACCACCTATTTTGCTACTACTGCGACTGCAGGCGGCATTATTGGCGTGTTAATGGCTTTGCTGATTATGGTCTCTGGTGGTTTTGCCTTAAAGTATATGGCCAATCGCGCTGCCGCGAATGGTGAAAACTTTGATCTTCCTGCGGGTTATGGCGCAGAGGCTGTTAGTAAAGAGTCACTGGTGAGTTTTTTCAGTGCGATTGTGCCGCTGATTATCTTGGTTGGAGGCTTTAACTTACTGAGCCACTATATTAGCGTGATCGAAGCTTTGTTAGTGGCCATGGTCACCAGCTTGTTGATTGGCTATGTTCTGTTCCGAAAAACCATTGACGCTCCAGGTAAGATGATTAGCACGGGTAGCGAGAATGCTTTGATCGCTATTTCCAATACCTGTGCTGTGGTTGGTTTTGGTGCAGTGGCCGCTAAATCGCCAGCTTTTGCCAATATCGTCGCTTTTCTAACCGATATGCCAGGTCTTGAGTATGCAGGGCTTGCCGTTGCAGTGACAGTGATTGCAGGTATTACTGGCTCAGCCTCGGGTGGTTTAGGTATCGCACTACCCATCTTGGCGCCGATCTACCAAGGTATGGGTTTAGATAATGGCGCCATGCACCGTATCTCAGCTATTGCTTCTGGTGGTTTAGACTCTCTCCCGCATAATGGCTACGTGGTCACCACTATCCGTGCGATCTGTAAAGAGACTCATCAGCGCGCTTACCCAGCAGCCTTTGTCGTGAGCGTGTTAATTCCACTGCCTGTGCTCGCCATTGCAGTTGTGCTGTACAGTATCTTTGCGTAATCAGAGCGAGGGACACAGGGGCTCAATCCTGTACGAGTCTTGTTAGCGTGATTAGCAAAACTCGTTTCCGCTTGGTTTTTTGATGTGGATTGTATACGTTTTGTTTTTTACTCCTTTCATGCCGAGTTGTCATAAGAAATAACACTTGACATGAGAGGAGTAAAAGGTAGTTATGAGCGTGTTGAACCTAATACGTAAGTTATAGTAAATGATCTTTGAACAATATAAAAAGATCATGGTCACACTAGTAAGTGGGTTTGCACGAGTGAAAGAGGATTTTTATTTTCGTGAGAACCTAGATGCTAAAACTAAAAGAAGTGAAATAGAAAAAGGTTTGCTAAACAAAAGGGACAGTTTGAAAACTAACAACAATTTATTGTCGCTGTTACACCGCTGAATGCGGCGTTCGGTGGCAACAACGAACAACGGAAGGATACAAACTATGTTATATACAATTGCGTTGGTACTTATCGTTCTATGGTTTTTGGGATTGGTTTCGTCCTATACCATTGGTGGATTTATTCACATTCTTCTCGTCGTCGCGGTCATTATTGTCTTGCTACGTATCATTAGTGGACGAAAGCCGCTTTGACCGGCAGACATTAGGACATCAGCTAAACAAAAATATATCTGTAGTACTGCTTGTTGTTGGTGTGGCTCTAATTTTATAGAGCGAGAGCACCATAAAGTTCTTTAGTTCTGACAGGTCACGAGTCTTTATAGGCTCGCCTACTGGCAACACTATGTTGTTATTGATAGGCGGTATCGTTGCTGTGATTGTTAGATTGTTTGGACGTTTGCGCAGTAACAAGTAATATTGCCTGCTACCTAAAATGTACGGTGAACTCCTAGTAGGGGTTACCGTACATTTTTTATTTCTGGCGCATATATTCCCTATGCAGTGTTAGGTTACAAAAATTAATGAGCTATCCTCCAGCCGTATCTGCTGTTCTGCAGGCATTGTACGGGTTGATCCCTGTCGTACTGATTATAGGTCTCCTCAAAACACGCTGGTTTAAAGGTGTGCTTGGTGAATCTATGGTCAAGTTTGTCGCTAAAATTCGACTTCCTGCCGCTATATATCACCCTGTTCACAATGTAACCTTGCCGACACAAGAGGGTTCGACGCAGATAGATCATATTTTTGTATCTCGCTTTGGTATCTTTGTTGTGGAAACGAAGAATATAAAAGGGTGGGTTTTTGGCGCACAAAATCAAGCACAATGGACTCAACAACTCTTTAATACGTCGTTTAAATTTCAAAACCCTCTGCGTCAAAATTACAAACATATTATGGTCTTGAGAACTACGCTTGACGTGCCGCCAGCGGCTATTTATTCAGTCGTGGCTTTTGTCGGTCGCAGCACGTTTAAGTCGCCGATGCCTGCTAACGTTACACGTGGATGGGGTTACGCAGCCTATATCAAGTCTTTTCGTGAGGAGGTGCTTTCTGAGTCTGAAGTGCAGAACGCTTTGGCTACGATTCAGTCCACTCGTCTTGAGCCGACGCGGGCAACAAACCGTCGGCATATTAAACAACTGAAGAAACGCCTGCATCAGAGTGCTAAGAAAAAGTGTCCGAAATGTGACCGCAGCATGGTGCTACGCACCGCTCAACGCGGGAGCAATATAGGCCGCTCATTTTGGGGCTGCTCGGCGTATCCAACCTGTCGGGCAGTGCAAAGTATTAATTAACATAGCGTGTTCCTGAACTGTTTCTCCGAGGTCTGTTTTTGTGTGGAACAAACGCGGCTAATGAGCGCGATAGACGTCCCAATAAGTTTGCTCCTTTTTACCTCTATGCTTATTTAATGGATAGTTTTGTAGCAGTCCAAGTCTTGCGTGTCAGGCCTGTTGTGACACTTTACGAGTCGACGGTAGTGATGCTAGGTGTATAACGGGCAGTGCTGATGTGCAGGGCGCTTAACTAATGTGTTGCGCTCATACATAGTGCTGCGTAACTGCTAGACTTATTTTATTAAGCATGACCGCGCTGTTTTGAGATGAAGTATATGCGTCGATTTTTAAGCTGGTTTGCCAGCATTATTGTCTTTTCTATAGCCACGACAACCCTTGCTGAACCTGTCGTCGACGCTGAGCGTGAGCGCGTTGGGCTGGTGTTATCCGGTGGCGCCGCACGCGGTTTGGCGCATATTGGTGTGCTCAAGTCCTTAGAAGAGCAGGGCGTGACTATTGATGCGATTGCCGGTACCAGTATGGGGGCGGTGGTCGGTGGTTTATATGCTGCCGGCTATCGGGTTGCTGAATTAGAAAAACTGGCGACCGACTTGGATTGGCAGCAAGCGTTGTCCGATGCGCCACCGCGTGAGGATATTCCCTTTCGACGTAAGCAAGATGATCGTGATTTTCTAGTCAAACAAAAACTCAGCTTTCGTGATGATGGCAGTTTGGGATTACCCTTGGGTGTGCTACAAGGACAGAATCTCGCGTTGTTATTAGAAAAACTCTTTGCCCGTGCCGGTGCGATAGAGGATTTTGATCAGTTACCCATACCGTTTCGAGCGGTTGCCGCAGATATTGCTAGTGGTGAAGCGGTGGTTTTTTCGCAAGGGCATTTGGCTTTAGCTGTGCGCGCCAGTATGTCCATTCCAGCGGTATTAACCCCGGTTGAAGTGGATGGTCGTCTATTGGTCGATGGCGGTATCGCCAATAATATCCCGGTGGATATTGCGCGACAGATGGGTGTTGATCGGGTCATTGTCGTGGATATTGGCTCGCCCTTAGCCTCCACAGAATCGTTGCAAACGGTATTCAATATCCTAAATCAGTCGGTGGCCTTACTCACGAGACGTAACTCTGAGGCGCAATTGGCTACGTTGCAGGCGCAAGACATTTTAGTGCAGCCGACGTTGACCGGTTTTGCTGTGACTGATTTTGCCCGTGCGCAGGATATGATGGATGCCGGCTACCGCGCGACCGATGCGTTGCAGTGGCGTTTTGCTGGATTAACTCAGCCTCTGCAAGAGC
>JBAYQJ010000104.1:0-3672 GCA_041677245.1 Spongiibacteraceae bacterium
AGGGGAGAGATACGGGAGCCGGTTGAGCAACAGCGGGTAAATGACATTATCGATACCTATCGCCTGCGACTGGCGGATATCGGCTGGTTTATGAAATGCCTGAACGAGCCCATTGCCCGCATGACTAATAACAGTTTCTGGGACAGGCTCTCTTAAAGCAGTGCCTGATGAGATGGACACCCCACTAGCGGCATCATAGTGTGCCAGACTTAGTTTGCGTGTAACTAAAATCAAAGTGGAGTGTCCATCATGAACAACCATAGCGTAATCAGTATTGATCTAGCAAAGAATGTTTTTCAGGTTTGTTTACTCAATCAGTACAACAAAGTCACTCTCAACAAAAAAGTTTCCCGCTCTAAACTCCTGCAAATAGTGCTAACCCTTGATGCCAAGCGTATTGTAATGGAGGCGTGTTATAGCTCAAACCATTGGGGGCGCCTGTTTCAACAACACGGGTTTCATGTTGACCTTATACCTCCTCATCAAGTTAAACCTTTTGTTGTTGGCAATAAAAATGATCATAACGATGCTATTGCTGAGGCCTCAATGCGTCCAAAAGCTACTGTTGTAGCCGTAAAAACGCTATCCCAACAAGACATACAGAGTCTTGAACGTATTCGTGAAAGACTGATTAAAGCCCGCACAGCTCTAGCTAATCAGCTACGTGGCTTTCTTGCAGAATACGGCGTCATTGTTGAAAAGAAAATCGCCGCACTGCGACGATGTCTCGCACTTTTATTCACAGTCTTTACGAGGAGTTACTCAGTCTCGATGAACAAATAGCATCGACGGAAACCTTATCAGAATCATTACTCGTTAATAATGATAATTACCAGCGACTTCAAACGATACCGGGAATTGGCCCCGTTATAAGTCGTGGCATTCTTTGTGTAATTAACGGTTGCCTTAGCGAATAAGTTAGCACGTATAGCTTGGGCCGTATTGGCCAAGGGAGAAAGTTATAACGCCAAATGTCTAGTGGTAGCCTAGCAACGCCAAATTTTAATACAGTTAATTTATAAGGAGTCCCCACCCAGCGGTTGTACTGGTTAATGAATTAAACGGTTTTGACTTCCTCAAAACCTGAAAAGGACTGAGGCCATTGAGGCCAAGTGCCTGTATAGGAGAGGAAGTCATCTTGGATCTCATTAGGGCTCAGCACAAACAAAGGTGCATCAAGAAGCCGGATATATGTCAAAGCCGCCAACTTATCAACACTATCGTTGAGTGACAGAACAGGGTTATTAAAAGATAAATCAAAACAAGTAAATAGAGAAAGAGCTGGGTATTTAGGCCGCAAGCGGTTTAGCTACGACCCCAAAATAACGATATAGATTAAAAATAATACATAGGGCGTTGATTTATTCGGGGTGTCCATATATTTCCATGAATATCCAATTTATTGTGGATTTTGGCTTGATTTTAATCACAGTCGCTTGTTATAACTTTTCATCAGCTTACTCAGCTCTCTGCATTGTCAGCTCGATTTCTGATACTTCAGAAGTTAATACCAGAGAATCACTTGTGAAGGAGGTAACAATATCTGATTCTACGGACTTAGCGTCCTGAGTTGTTGGTTTTCCATAGAGATATGTCCAGCTTAAAATGTTGTTAGATATAGACCAAACACCAGAATATACCCCATCTTTTTCTCCAGCTATAACCTCTTTACGAGCGAATGTAAGGTCTCGCTTTAATTCAAATACAACTTCCACGAATCTCTTAGAGCTATCGACATACCCACCAGCCCAAATACCAAAGTACCTATCTTCGTTTTTTCTGATTAAAGGTATTATATTTAAATCTGGCGTGTGTGATGTTTTAAGTATACTTACCACTTCGGTTTCTAGTTTATTTATACCGGCCTCAGAGACTGGCGTTGCAAAAGCTAAATAGGAATTTTTATGATCGGTTATGAAGTGGGCAGTTTGATTTTTAACCTTACTCTCACCCTTTGGTGTAAAGAAAATTTTAATATAAGTTATTTCATAGCCACCACTAGATTTGTACGTGCCTTTCTCTGTAACCTTAAAAGTATTACGCTCACTTGCTGCATTGATGTCTCGCGTAAAGCCTGAAATCCATACATCTTGATCAAGCCACCCAGAGGGTAATTTGCTAAATGTTATAAAATATTGAAATTCATCCTCATCCCAGCCAGCTATTACATGCTCGGTGTCATCATAGTCGGGTACTATTTGATACGTAATATCTAGGCTTTCAGATAATTCAATGGCCAACCCATCAGCGACTACTTGTGGTTCAGAGAAAACTTGCGATGAAGCAAACATAAAGAAAACCAATAAATGAAAATTTTTAAATTTAGGCACAAATTAGCCTGAAGTTATAACGCCAACATCAGCCGCGCGCTTTTCAGCGTCGGCTGGATGTTTTTGTTAAGCCGTATTATTCAAACAAGCCAAATGAATTCAATACAATGAAGATTAGCATTAGAACAACTGGTACAACATAAAAAAACCAGAATACCCTTGCCAGAACTCTGTCAAATTTGCTCGTATTCTCATATAGCAATTGATAATTCGCAGTCAAACCAGAGAAACGAGACGTACTAAACCTATCTCGCAACCATTCTGGTGAAGATAAAGCTCCCGCTACATTGAGGATATCCCAGCCACTAGTAAGCTCAAGCCCAAGCTTATCCTTGGTAGCAGGGTTTTTCCTAAGTTTTCGGACGGTTATTTGGCCAAAAAATACATATAAGACCATACATAAAAAAAAACCACCCATACAGGTAGCGAATATAAGATCACCTATATTCATAGTGCCGAAATCCCTTTCATTATATCGTCATACAAATCGCCACTTTTATTTTTCACTGCATTATTAAAAACAATCAAAGTTGTTGCTGCAGCGCCAGCCACCGCCAACCCACCGACAACAAGCCCCACCCAACCAACAGGAGTGGCAACCATTAAAATCGCTAACCCCGCCTTAACGGCTAGTGAACCCGCTATTGCACTAGCCGCAAAACTACTAGACTCAATAAACATATCACGCTCCCAGTTACCACCCGCCTGATAGCTGTTATGAATATTGCCTACACGACCACCGAAGTCGATAACGGCAAGGCCGTTACCCAAAAACTTAGCTTGCTTACTTAATTTAACGAGGTTACTTGCTTGAATTTGATTGGCTACGTTGAGCTTAACCACGTTCCGGCTACTTCTTGCAATATTCGTCGCTCTGTTAGCATTTGTGAGTGGAGTGCCTCGGCGGGCTTTTACCTGCCCCGAAACTACCTTTAATTCATTATTGAACTGGATTTGCATTTTTTGGAAGGCTGTATGCGCCTTCTGTTTTATTGCTGCTTTCATAGGGGAGTTGGACGCCACTGCTTGACGATATTCCATTAATACGGATTGGTAGTCTTTAACTGAACCAGCGAAACCACCCATACGATTGGCGTAAACACTTGTTGAAGCCCCCATAAGGCCAATATTGTAATCTTTGAGTTTCGCAGTGATTTCAGCTAATGCCAGTACATTATCACCACCATAGGACAAAGAAAGATTAGTCAGCTCTCTTGCTACAGGCATAGGAGAAAGTTAACTAAGGATGCTTCGATTGGAACCGGTGTTATCGTTATTAATGATATAAGGAGTGTTGGCTGCAGCGGCTATAGGTTTTTCACAACTAAAGGCTGATATTTGA
>JBAYQJ010000105.1:0-3491 GCA_041677245.1 Spongiibacteraceae bacterium
GATTCAGGACGTCATCATCGTTCTGGGCGTATTTTCTTTCTTTGAGTTCGAGTTTGATCTCACCGTACTGGCAGCGGTACTGGCGGTGATTGGCTACTCTCTCAACGATACCATTATTGTCTATGACCGCATTAGGGAAAATTTTCGTATGATTCGCGATACTGATCCTGTGGACATTATTAACGAATCTCTCTCCCAGGTGTTGGTGCGAACCGTGTATACCTCGTTGACCACCTTGTTGGTCTTGGGTGCGCTCTTTTTCCTCGGCGGCGAGCTCATCCATTATTTCTCTGTGGCGCTGATTATCGGTATTGTTATAGGCACCTCTTCTTCGATTTATGTTGCCGCCAATATTATTTTGGCCATGAAGATCAGCCGCGAAGACTTGATGCCCACCGTGAAGGAAGGGGAGCAGGAGTTTGACGGTCTGCCCTAGCCGATAACGCAACGAGTTTGTAAAAAAGGCCAGCAAATGCTGGTCTTTTTTATGTCCTTTTGCCACTCGGTTTTGCCGGATTTTTAGCCATTATAGTAATAATCTAATAACTCATTTATCATTATTATAGTAATCAAGATAATTTTTTGTGGGTATTTTTTGCGGTTCCTAAATAAGTTAATGCCTATATATCCGTTTTTTATAGATTTTCTAGAATTTTCAATTGATGAAAATGTCAATATTTTACTTGTAAGCATAGATAACCATACGCTTGCGTAAATAAAACATTAGAAGTAATATGCTGGTGGCGTCCAGATCCCTCTACTTTTTTGTGGGTATGGGTTCTGCGCAAGGCTAGCCGGCTGACTGAGATTGAGGGAAGTTGCCGTCAGTCGGGGCTAGGTTGGCCGTGCTCGAAGGGGGGTGCGGGTAAATAAAATCATATTCACATACAAGGGTGTCGGTTATGAAACAGCAAAAAAACTTGTCAAAGAATCCTGGTTGGCGGCAAACCCGCAGTATCGCGCTGGCTGCAGCCGTGTCAGCAGTGTTGGCTCCAGTAGCGATTGCTCAGGGAAGCGTCAAAGGACTGGAAGAAATCGTGGTTACAGCCCAGAAAAGGGCGCAGAGTTCAATGGATACGCCGCTATCGTTGACTGCACTGGATGGCGATGCTCTTCGCAACCGCCAAGTAGATACCATGGAAGATTTGCGATTGGTGTCGCCAGGATTGCGCAGTGGCCAGGCTAACGGCGTAAACCGCCTTTTTATTCGTGGTATCGGGCTTTCTTCTTTCGCTTCTGGTGCCGATCCCAGTTCTGGGTTTTATGTCGATGGTGTTTTTGTCGGGCGTCCCAGTTTTCAGTTGGGTTCCTTTTTTGATGTGGATCGGGTCGAGGTGGTTCGCGGTCCTCAGGGTACCCTATATGGTCGAAATGCCACTGCGGGTGCCGTCAATCTGCACTCTCGCCGTCCTACAGAAGAGCTTAGTGGTTACCTTGATGTTACCGCAGGTAACTATAATCATCATGGCGCAACAGGGGCTATCAGTGGCTCGTTGGATGGTGAAAGTAAGGTATTGGGTCGGTTAGCATTCAATTTATTGAATAGGGATGGTTATGGCACCGATTTTGTTCAGCACCAAGAAGTTAATGACGCTGATCAGCAATCCTTTCGCGGCACCCTACAGTTTTTCCCCTCTGACAGTGTGGATATAACTTTAATAGGAGAGCATCACGAAGAGTCGGATAATAATTACTACACTATTTCTAGTGGAGCTTATCCAGGCTATACATTGGCGGGCTTGCAAGGTGCTGATAACCCTGCCAATGGGTTGGTTCCAGCCGGGATATCTGTTTCCGGTGATCACAATGCAGCGACTGCCCAACCTGGCCCTGTCAATGTTCGCCGAGTGTCTGCTGTAACGGGAATTATGAACGCAGAACTAAATGAAACACTTTCATTTAGTTCGACAACAGGCTGGCGAGAAGGTAAGCGACACAATGATTCGAATTCGGACGGAACATCTGCTGGATTAGGTAAGTCTAGTTATAATGAGGACACGGAGCAGTTTAGTCAGGAGTTTCAGTTAACCTATGCCGACGATCGTGTGGATGCAGTTGCGGGCTTGTTCTATTATCAAGAGGAAGTGGAAAACTATGTTTTGGTACCATTTCCACAGTTCTCCACTCCTGAGATCCCGATAGATTATATTCAGGACGGTAAAATGGACATTGAAGCTTGGGCGGTATTTACTCAGGCAACTTATGCTATTCAGCCAGATTTGCGTATCACTTTTGGGGCTAGGTACAGCCGTGAAACCCGCGAGCACGTCGGCTCATTCACAGGGCTATTTGTCCCTGTTTACGTTGCAGATGAAGAGAAAACCTGGAGTGCATTTACCCCTAAAGTGGGGCTTGAGTATGACCTCTTTGATAATACGCTTCTTTATGCGTCATGGACTAAGGGCTTCAAAAGCGGCACCTACAATGTAGGCCAAAACAACCCGGTGATTGACCCTGAAGAGATTAAAGCCTATGAAGTGGGCTTTAAATCACAACTTCTGGATAACCGCGTCGAGTTGACCGGCGCTGCCTTCTTCTACGATTACACCGATCTTCAGGTCAATAAAATTATTGGTATTGCCACTGTAACCACCAACGCCGGTGAAGCCGAAAACAAAGGTATTGAGCTGGCGACCCGTGCGCAGTTGACGGATAGGCTGATGCTTGATGCCAATGTGACTTGGCTGGATGCGACCTTCACCGAGTTCCTGTCAGTTAACCCTCTCAACGAAGCTGCTGGTGAGCAAGATTTGGGTGGCAATATGTTGCCTGGTGCTCCTGAATATTCGGCGGGAATTGGATTGGCGTATGAAATCCCTTTGGATAGTGGTGCCTCAGTTACCACTAGGTTAGATGCTTCATACACGGATCAGGTATATTTTACGGAGTTTAATGATGATGTGCTTGGCCAAGATAGCGTGACTAAGTTAAACGCTTCTATACGTTATGAAAATGCAGATGGAACATTGTCAGTGACTGCGTGGGGCAAGAATTTGACGGATGAGTTTATCTGGAGCAACAAGACACTCGGCATTGGGCTATGGGGGTTCCCTATATACAGTGCAGTTGAGCCTCCCGCGACTTATGGCGTTACCTTAGGGGTGGCATTTTAATTAAACTTATATAATTTTTTGTAGAGTGCCCACTGTTTTTAGTTTAGTGTAATAGTGGGTACTCTGCCGCGAACGTTGTTACCTACTATATAACTATCAGATCTATATTTTCGGCATTAGCCCATATTTAGCCAATTGATGAGATAATTTATGTTTTCCTTAGTTGTCTGTGTAAAGCGTCGCGCGGATTTATCACTCGAAGAATTTTCCAGCCACTGGCGCCATGTTCACGGCCCACTGATCGCCAGCTGCCCAGAGTTTACCCGACATTTGCATAGCTATACCCAGTATCATCTCGCCGACGGCGATGGGGATATAGCGCAGCTTTTTGGTGTCTCAGCTAAAGACTATGACGGTGTCGCCGTGCTCTCGTTCGCA
>JBAYQJ010000106.1:0-3400 GCA_041677245.1 Spongiibacteraceae bacterium
ATAAGTATTGACTTCCCGTATTCCGTACTAGGATATGACGATGCACCCTACGGACATATGCGCATGACATTTAAAGATGTGCGTGTTCCTGTAGAGAACATTCTACTGGGCGAAGGCCGTGGCTTTGAAATTGCCCAAGGTCGCTTGGGGCCAGGTCGCATTCACCACTGCATGCGCTGTATTGGTGTAGCCGAATACGCCTTGGAGCTAATGATAAAGCGTGGTATGAGCCGCGTGGCGTTTGGTAAAAAAATCAGTGATCAAGGCACATGGCGTGACCGAATTGCCGAGTCTCGCATGATGATTGACCAAGTGCGCCTATTGGTATTAAAAGCCGCTTATATGATGGACACCGTAGGCAATAAAGTAGCCCGCGGTGAAATAGCCCAAATCAAGGTGATGGCACCTCGCGTATCGACCACAATTATCGACTGGGCCATGCAAATGTATGGTTCAGATGGCCTTAGTCAGGAAACACCGCTAGCCGAGCTGTATAAAATGCAGCGAATTATTCGTTTAGCCGATGGCCCCGATGAGGTACATCGCAATGCGGTGGCTAAGAACGAATTGTACAAGTATAAATAAGTACAAGCCCAAAAGCCTCTGACTTATCAGAGGCTTTTTTGTCTCAGCGTTTCAAATAGGTAGCCATTTTTATAAAAAAACCCAACCAACTTAATAATAACTCGGACAAAGAAAAAATGACCATAAAGCTTTCACCCCTCGTACATATTGAAATTGTCGTTCATGATGCCGATGCCGCCTATGAGATGCTCAATCGAGTGTTTGGCGCCATCAAAGTGGAAGAAAAGTTTTCTGACCATTTAGAAACCCTCGGTGGCCTAGAGAGAATTGTTCATGTCGAGCTTGGCGGCACAATACTTCAACTCATAGAGCCTGGCGATTATGGCACCTGGGCAGAACAACTCAAAACATCGGGGCCAGGTGTTCATAATATTACCTATCAAGTTGATCACATTGCACCCGCTATTGCCGCTTTGGAAAAAGAAGGCTGCCCACTGCAATCACAATTGCCGATTGACCTGAAGTTGTTGTTGGGCGAAGACACCCCTGAACCAAATGAACCCAATGCCTGTATGGTAGACAGCAAAGCTATGCTCGGTTTTCGCTTGGAGTTATTCCATAAGCCTTGGGCAAAGGAGTAAACGTCATGTACCAATTTAAGCATATTTCTGTAAACATAAACCAAGGTGTACTGTTCGCCACCGTCAGTAACCCCCCCTGTAATGTGATGACTGTGAACATGTTGCAGGAATTAACCCAGCTAGGTACCACCAGCGCCAGTGATGACCAAGTACGGGTGATTGTATTGCAGAGTAACAATCCGGATTTTTTCATTGCTCATTTCGACGTTATGGCGCTGGTCGATCAGCCGTCTGGACCGCTTCCTAAAGAAGCGATATTCCATACCATGGGAGCCAGCTTTCGCAACAACCCCAAGCCCAGCTTAGTGAAAATCTCAGGCCGCGCCGGTGGCGGTGGCTGTGAAGTGTCATCTTCCTGCGATATGCGATTTGGCGTGCGCGGGAAAAGCATTCTCAATCAGATGGAAGTACCCTTGGGCATCCTGCCAGGTGGCACGGGCTCACAAAACCTGCCTCGACTCATGGGCAAAGGCCGCGCCCTGGAAATGATTTTAGGAGCCGATGACATCGACGCTGAAACGGCTGAGAAGTGGGGTTACTTTAATCGTATTCTTGATACCGTTGACGCGATGAACGAGTTTGTCGACACACTTGCCTACCGTATTGCCAAATGGCCTCCCCATGCTGTCGCACTGGCAAAAGAGTCGGTCAACAATACCGATGACATGACATGGGAAGGCGGTCTGCGAGAAGAATTTTTACTCGTCAACTACGCTAAAAACGAACCTGCAACTAATCAGTATTTAAAAAAATTTATCGAGCTTGGCGCGCAAACCCCTGAAGGGGAAAAGCGCATGGCTGAACTCTGTGTCGAGGTGGCCGATGCAGTAGCCTGTGTGGGCAACAGTCACAATTCTGGAGATGACAGCTGCTAAACCATATTCCACTTAAGTATGTGTTTACACTGCAAGCGGATATTAAATTACACATGATACCAAACCAGCACTCATACCTCACTGGTAAAATTTCTTTCAGGTAGCTTCAGCGGCCCAAGCTAGAAGGTAAACTGATCCATGAATATTGCACCGATGTGGGCCAAGTGCAAGCCAACGGCTCAATCAAGGCCGAGGTTAACCTGCTACTCCGACGATGGCGCCGATATTCATATGCACTATCTGGCCTCCGCAATTGCCGATAACACAGGCAAACGTGAAGCCTTTAACTTTCCTTTTTTCAACACCGCTGCTGAGAAATATCAATGGCTTAACCAGCTTCAGGCACTGACCTATTACAGTTCATCCATACCTATTGAAGATGATGCGCTTAGGTGCACCTGTGATGTATATGAGCTAATGCCGCTACCCTCATCAACCACAACACAAGGTTAACTCCTATGCCAATTTTACTTGTGCACGGCGCCGCCCACGATGAAAACTGCTGGAACGAACTCGTACCAGAATTAGAAAAACACGATCTTGAAATACACACACTGACCCTGCGTGGCCACGGCGCCAACAAAAAATACGGTTATCACGTCAGCATGAAAACCTATGCCGTCGACGTGTGTAAAAAAGCCCGCGAAATTGGTCAGCCCTGCGTGGTGGTTGGCCACTCAATGGGCGGCATGGTGATTACGGCTGCAGCCCAAGCGAGACCAGAACTCTTTAAGCAAATGGTCTATCTCACCGCATTCGCCCCACCCAAATCCCGCACCCGCCTCGCACTGTATGCTAAAGAACTAGCCAAACTCTGCCCCGAACACATCACTCCAGAGCCTAAACTTGATTTCTTCAATGGCACCAGCAGCTACGATGCAAACACATCCATTGATATGTTTTACAACCAATGTTGTGGCGATTTACAAGCGCTTGTAGAGCGCAATATTTGCCCCCAACCAATACGCCCTTTTTTATCCCCAGTATCCTGGAGCGAAAAACATTTAGGTGCGATTCCAAAAGACTACATTGAATGCACACAAGACAACGCCCTACCCATTAAAATCCAGCGCGCCATGCAAGAGAACATGACCTTTAACCGTGTAGAAACCCTAGATAGTGATCACTCACCGTTCACCTCCATGCCAGACCAGCTTGCCAGCGTTATCGCTAAACTAATCATCTAATTCAATTAGAGTTATAGTCAATTCTGGTGTTCAGGAGTTTGATCAGGCGACTTTCTGATCGGTTGCTATCACCTCTTCTCCGTCCCTGAACTTGATACCCTGGACAACCTTGGCCAGGTAGTGAAAGCCGCGTTGTTTACGCCAGTTTTTCTCCGCACATTCTCCCAGTTTG
>JBAYQJ010000107.1:0-2777 GCA_041677245.1 Spongiibacteraceae bacterium
GGAGTACATACAGATGACAGCTAACGCAAATATTGCGCCGCCAGAAATTCCAGAATTGGATTCATCTCTTTTTGTTGAGGTGGATTTGTTTGGCCAGGAAATGAAAGCGAATCCTATTCCTGGATTTTTGGGTTTGTCTGCTAAGTGTGGGAGGTTGCTTTTTGGCTGTTGATATTATTTCTCTGCGCTTCAACCTGATTCAGTAATAAGCTCAGATTGGGCATGGCTTTACCAAGCTGTTTGCCTGTTTGCAGATGGTGACGAAGAATGGTGATATTTTGCTCCATTACTTTGCCGCCATGGTGTAAGCGATTAAAACCATTGTGGTCTAATGGCCATGAGTTATTATCCATGGCCATCCATATTTTTCGCCATAGGCTTTTGCCGAACAATAGAGACATGAATTTTCCGGTAAAGCCAAATTCAGGTAGTCTCCATATTTCGTGGGTAGCTTTTACGGCTAGTGGCCAAAGAGTTTTATGTTGCACCATTTTGCTGCTGGGTGGCCAGCCTGCTAGTTCGCAGGCAACATAAAAAGCGAAAATGCCATTAAATACCATCACCATACTAATGGCATCCAAAAGTTTTACGCGGGAAAAGCCATTTTTATTGTAGGCCTCGGCAAACTTTTTGCTGACTGCAAGTGTGTGCTTGTCGATCATCAAGCCGCCTTTGTTGCCAATATGGCGATAGCCAAGGCGTGCTTGAGATAGTTTATGTTGGTCAATATCCGGGTGCATGACCTGGCTGGGCATAGGTACAAAATGGCTGAGCAGGTTAAAGGTGCCGCAAATAACTTGTTCGTCCGGTAGACTGGTGCGTTGTTTTACTAAATCGCGAATATTAGCCCCTACCGCACAGCTCACAACAACTGATTTTGAAGCCACAGCGGCTTGGCCGATAGCGGCAAGGAGTGCTTGGTTGGCTTCAGCCCTTAGGCTGGTACCGTCGATGCTCAGTAATATATAGTCAAAACTTTGTGCGCTAATTTCAGTAATATCACTGATTAACTGATAGTTAGAAAATTGTTTGAGCTGCGCGTCGTCATAGGAATATAAAGCCATCGGTGGTTGCAGTTGAGCTACTCGTTCGGGGCGAACGAAAAAGGTAACTTGTGCCCCGCCTTGAGCAAAATAATAGCCAACCACTGAGCCTCCAGCGCCTGCACCTACGATAAGCACTTTCGTGGAGGTGTTCATAGTTTACTCCATTAATACTTGAGCATCAGCCATATAGTGGTGGTTTATTCTGCGCGAATGCAGCCAAGCATATCGGTAATATCCATTCCAGGGTCAGCATCGGATGCATAGCCAAAATCATTTTGCTGCTGTCTTCGAATTAGCTTGTTGGTCACAAAACGGTAGCGGCTTGCTGCCGAGTCAAAACGACTACTTGCATCACGAGCCTGCCCTGCCTGTAAGTAGCGAGGGTTTTGCTGGCGCATCATTCGGTTGTCCTGTGGACCGATGCCATAGGCAAATAAGGGAAACATGTTGCGTGCAATACGTGGCGCGTCAGTAATGTTGAACGTGTAGTTGTTACGACACAGGTATTGTGATTCAGGGATCAGAGGGTGGAATAGAGGTTGCGAAAAACCTGGAGTAAACTGTCCGTGAAGTACCACCACATTGCTGCGAACATGCACATGGGCAACAGCGCGGTAGTCGGCTTTTTTGGCCGGCACGCCCAGCGCTCTTAGCATGGGAGGAATACGTTTGCCGGTGACTTCACGAACCATAGTGATTGTTTCGGAGGTAGAGGTGACGGTAACCTGGTCACTGTCGTTGATTTCATCGCCAACAAAATCGGCATGAAGATAGTCAGCATGAACTAAATCCAGTAAGTTTTCAGCACATAATTCGGCAGCGCAATTGAAGTATATTTGTCCCCACATGTTGCGAGGTAGTTTGGCTCCAGCCCGCGGTAAATAGGGCACGTTGGGAATTAAGTCTTCACTACAATTTTGGGGATTGCCATACCAGACCCAAACGTAACCATAACGTTCGGTGACGGGATAATGTCCGCTGCCGCCTGTCAGTTCAGTTGCTTTGACACGTTGCTGCTGAAACGTTATTGGATGAAACTCTGATGCATGAGCCCGTCCGTTATCACGCCACAAATAATAGGGTTGTGAATGGATGAGTCGTCGAATCGGATTGTTTGATACATGTGGGCTGTGGGCAATGGGAAACCAGGTGTCACGCAGAGCCGTGGTGCCGGGGATCCAGTCCGCGCTGACTAACGGTTTATTGACTAGAGTGCTAGTATTTGGCTTTGCAGATTCCGCTGTATCAGAACCAGTACTGATGGCTTCATTAAACATGATTAATAACTCCCCATGATATTATTGTAAGCGTACATCTATCTGATATGTTGTGCATGTTTTTTAGTCAGATGGCGATAGTAAGGCGTGCCAAGCTGTTCCCGTGGTGGGTAATTCTTCGGCCAGTTTCGTATAATCTATATGCTTCTTGAAGCTGACAGCAGGCTGCTTTAGTAGTGTGATACTCTGAATTAAGGTTTTTAGTCGCCCCCATGCCTGAGGAAAAACAGTGGCCTTCCAGTGGATGGCTGTCATTGAGCGTGCCGCTGGGGTGAAGGTAACGAGTATTTCAGTCAGCAAGCGATTTTCATCGGCATAAATTTTTACCAGGGTTTCACCGGTGATAGGTGTGGTGACGGTTTGTAATCGCAACGGGAAGTCAGCGCGGTGGCGTAAAGGTCCAAGGTAAAAGCGGCTCTCGCCAATAAGGTTCCAGCGTGCTGCGCGTTCACAA